>JAUNDC010000003.1 GCA_030526355.1 Bacillota bacterium
ACATAAAAAGGGCGCCGCCCTAACGGTAAAATACCGTTAACGCGACAGCCCCTTTCTCAAATTGTTATATAAATGTTCTCAGGTCAGTGCTTATTCTTTCTCTATCCAGAGCAATGCAGCTTTTCTCTTCATCATCTTTTTTTATCACGACTGCAAAGCCACAGCTTCTGTTCATATAAACAGGTGCTTTTATTATCCTGTTTTCTATGTGCTCGCGATTTAGAATTTCCGAGGCTGCAGCAGCTGCACAGTATCCTGAAAAATTAAAGCAGCACATCTTCTCATTCAAAGGGATTCCTCCCCTCTGTCCGTTTTTACACGAGTTTTTTCATCATGCGTATGTAAATTGTCATAAGTCCTGCCGGCTTTACCTCTCTGTCAGATACAAGATCAAACTCAGCAGCTTTTTCTTTTCCATCATACACCACCAGACTTCCGATTTTCTGTCCTTTTTTAATATTTGCAGTCAGACTTCCGTCAATAATCTTTTTCGTTTTAACATTTTTGCCTGCTCCTTTTTTTACGGTAAGCCCTACGTCTGTATCAGCAACCGCAAAAATCCTTTCCACGTCCCCTTTGTCTATTTTTATCTGTTTTATTTTCTCTCCCTTTTGCGCTACCTTAACTGTCTCGTAATTAGCAAAGCCGTAGTCAAGCAGCCTTCTCATTTCAGCAAATCTGATATCGCTGGTTTTGCAGCCGAGCACTACTGCTATAAATCTGGTGTCATCGCGTTCTGCTGCACCTGACAGACAGTATCCGGCATCCTGAGTAAATCCGGTTTTTACACCAATCGCTCCATTATAGCTGCGTATCAGCTTATTGGTGTTTGTCAATGTGAACTTCTTCTGTTTACCCGGCAGCCCTACCTTTATATCTTCCTGCCATGCAGTGAACCATTCATGTGTTTCATCATAGCACATAAGCTCCTTTGATATCATACCTATATCATATGCACAGGAATAATGGTCTGCTACTGGAAGTCCGTTTGTATTTACGAAATGACTGTCTCTGAGACCCATCTGAGAAGCCTTCTCATTCATGGCATCAACAAAGCTCTCAACACTTCCTGAAAGGTGCTCTGCCAGTGCCACACACCCATCATTTGCACTTACCATTATGACGCCCTTCAGAAGCTCCTTTACAGTATGCTGCTCCCCAGATTCCATGTACATCTGGCTTCCGCCCATACCAGCAGCACGATCTGAGACAGTAACCTTGTCATCAAGAGATATTTTTCCCGAATCACATGCTTCCATTATCAGAAGAAGAGTCATAACCTTTGTTACAGAAGCCGGAGGCAGATGCTTCCGTTCATTCTGTGCAAAAAGCACTTTACCGCTGCTGCCGTCAATCAGTACTGCACTTTTAGCTTTTATCTTCATGCTGTCTGCCGAAGCCGGTACTGTTTTTGATACTGCAGCGGCGTTTTCTTCAATTCCATTTACGGCACTGCTTGATGATGTATCATCAACTATGGTAATCGCTCTTTCCTTTGGCATAAAGTTCTGTACACCCATGAAGCCTCCTGCAGATAAAAGCACTGCCGTCATAACACCACAAAGAGTTTTTTCCCAGTTTCTTAATTTCCTTTTCACAAAAAAAGACCTCCTCTCTCCTTAAATGTATGCGTAACACTCAGGAAAAAGTCGGTCCTTCTTTGTTTTATTACAAACCTTGAGCATATTTCTCATATGCCTTTTCTGTCTGCTCATTGAAGCATGCAATTGTGATATCCATGCCATATTCAGAATTCATCTTCATCCATTTTCTTATAGTCTTAAGTGCCACCTGAGCAGCATCCTCAGTGGGGTATCCGTATACTCCTGTTGAAATGGCAGGGAAGGCAATTGAATGTATATCGCTCTGCTTTGCCAGCTCAAGGCAGTTCCTGTAGCAGCTCTCCAGAAGCACAGGATCCTCCGGAGAACCTGAATATACAGGTCCTACAGTATGTATCACATACTTTGCCTTAAGCCTGTAACCCTTTGTTATTTTAGCTTCTCCTGTTCTGCAGCCGTTCAATGTTCTGCATTCTTGCAGAAGCTCAGGACCGGCAGCACGATGTATGGCTCCGTCGACACCTCCACCTCCCAGCAGACTGTTGTTTGCTGCATTTACGATGCAATCACCATCGAAACCGGTGATATCCATTGTAATGAACTTGATTCTGTTTTTTACTACTGTTTTATCAGACATCTGACATCCTCCTTAATCTGCAGGATTCACATGTACCATGACATGCTTTACCTTGCTGAACTTGCTCAGAATACTCTCCTGAACACTATGAGCTGTGTTATGAGCTTCCTTTAGCGTGCTCTTTCCATCAACACTTATTTCTATATCAACATATACTCTGTTGCCGAATACACGAGTCTTCAGCTCATCTAGCTCCTGCACATGTACGTTTTGCATTATCGTATCACGAATCTGCTGCATCATGACATCATCACATGCACGATCCACCATTTTACCGGTTGAATCCCTGAAAATTTCAAAAGCAACTTTGAGAATAAACACACTTATCAGCAGACTTGCGACCGAATCCATAACAGGAAACCCCAGCATTGCAAAACCTATTCCTATAAATGAGCTTATCGATGAAAGCGCATCTGACCGATTATGCCAGGCACTTGCGAGAAGCGCACTTGAATCGGTTCTCTTAGCGCAATATCTCATATACCAGAAGATAGCCTCCTTCGTAAAAATAGAACATGCAGCAATTATAAGCGCCAGTCTGCCCGGCACGGTAAGATTGTTATAGTTTCCTCCCAGAATATGAGCAAGAGCTTCGCTTCCTATTCCAAGCCCTATGAATACAAGAATAACGGACAATATCACAGCCGCCACGCATTCAAAACGTTCGTGACCGTACGGATGTTTATCATCAGCTTCCTTTGAAGCCAGCTTTACTCCCGCCAAAACAATCAATGTATTAAATACATCGGAAGCTGTATGCACTGAATCGCTTATCATCGCATGGGAATGACCAATCACTCCTGCTGTAAATTTAGCGATTGCGAGAACAATATTCCCTGTAATGGCTACTAATGATGCTTTGTTTACTATTCTCCTAAACTCATCATTTGTTAGGTTATCGCTCTGCTCAATCTCTGTATCCATAAAATTTCCTCCTCATATAAAATAAATATGATTATATCACAAAATCAGCAATTAAAAGCCGGTTTTATCTACTTTCCGAATATTGCAGTTATTTTAACTATACATACTATTGGAACTATTTACCAGATTATTTACAATGATAATTGGCAGTGTTACAATTTTTATACAAGGGGTATAAGGAAATTTGACGTAAGAGGAAGGTAATATCATGTCAACAAAACCTCAAAACATTTCGAGAAATCCTGTATTTCTCATCATTGCACTTATCGTTTTTATAGGTATTGCGATTGCATTCTGTCCTGCAGTAAATAAAAATATTGCAGAAGGAATGGCACAGCTTACCGGACAGAGTATCGATACGGCTTCGATGTCATATGATGCCAGAACGATATTCGATACTCTCTGCTACAACCGTTCGATTCATATACTGGCAATGCTTCTGCTGGGTTTCGGATTTCTGATGGTTGTTGTCAGAGGTCACGGCTACAGCTCAATTACAGCTACCCTGCTGGCAGTCAGCACTGCAATTCCTGTCTACATGCTCATCAAGAGCTTTATGGGAGAAGGTTCTGCACTCAGTATAGACGCCTTCATGTGGGCCGAATTTGCAGCAGCAAGTCTTCTTATCGCCATCGGGGCTCCGCTCGGTAGGCTTACAATGGATCAGTATCTGCTGATGGGCATACTGTTTATCCCTGTCTACCTGTTCAATGAATGGCTTATTCTCGAAAGCGGAATGTTCACGGGCTTTCAGGACACTGGCGGCAGTGTTGTAATTCATGCATTCGGAGCATACTTCGGCCTCGGTCTGGTTGCTACTACAGCCAAAAAATTTGAAAATGGTCCTTCATGTGAAACCGACAGCACAAGCAATCAGTTCTCACTTCTGGGAAGTCTCGTGCTCTGGGTATTCTGGCCATCATTTACAAGTGCTGTTGCATCTCCTGAACGTGTCGTACTGACTGCTATCAACACTGTATTTGCACTGGCAGGCGCTACTATAGCCACTTATATCTGTTCCAAACTTATAAGAGGAAAAGTAGATATAGAAGATATAGCCAATGCTTCCCTTGCAGGCGGAGTTGCCATCGGGTCAACATGCGATATCGCAAACCCGGGTATGGCAATGCTCATAGGTATTGCTGCAGGAATACTCAGTACCGTCGGATACAGCATCATCGCACCTAAAGTTCAGAAGCTGATACATGGTGCAGACACATGCGGAGTACATAATCTTCATGGTATGCCCGGACTTCTTGGCGGTCTGTCTGCCATTATCATTACCGGAAACGCAGGTACTCAGATACTTTGTATGATAATCACAGTAGCAGTTGCCTTCGTTGGCGGCCGTATCGTTGGTGCCATCGTAGGACTTCTCAGAACTAAGGATGCATTATACAGTGATATAGACGAGTTTGGTCACTAAATATTAGAATTAAAGGCACTGTCCGATTATATTAAGAGGGACAGTGCCTTTCGTTTTCTTTCCTATTATACTAAAATCTCCACACGGCTGCCGTTACTGCGCTCCTTAGTGACAAGAATCTGTTTGTCTATTCGGCTCTTCAATTCAGAAACATGAGATATTATCCCTACGAGGCGATTGCTGTCTGCCAGCCCTGCAAGTGCTTTAATGGCCTGCTGCAATGATTCATCATCAAGTGAGCCAAAGCCCTCATCTACAAACATCGTATCCAGCCTTATTCCCCCTGCTTGAGCCTGAATCTCATCTGAAAGTCCCAGCGCCAGCGAAAGAGAAGCTTTAAATGATTCACCGCCCGAAAGACTTCTGACGCTTCTTCTTGTACCATTGTAGTGATCTATTACATCCAGTTCAAGACCGCTTTTACTCCGGTTATTTTCGGATACACGGCGTCGTATCAGCTCATACTGACCATCGGTCATAACCATAAGCCTGGTGTTTGCTCTGGCAAGAATCCTGTCAAAATACGTCATCTGTACATATGTTTCCAGCATAATTTTTTCTTTACCCGCAACATTACCGTTGGCAGTGCCAGCCAGCGCTTTCATCCAGCCCCATTTTTTCTCCAGCTCCGATAGTCTGCATGACATCTCTCTGATTTTTTCAAGTGCAGTATCATTAGTTGAAATTCTGACAGTGATTTCCTTTATCTCTCTGTTGAGTTTTTCTTTTTTTATGGAAAGTGCACTCTTTTCAGCATTCTCGGCTTCAATATCAATCTCTTCCCTATCTCTGAGCTGTTCTCCAAGCTGACTGATTCTTCCCTTTGATTCTGCATGCACCTTTTCGGCTTCACCGAGCTTCTTTTCAGCAGCCTCCAGTGCACCTTTCATCTCAACAATTTCGGCAGCTATATTTGATATCTCCTTTTTCGCCGAAGCCTTTGAATCAAACCTGAGTTTTGCTTTCATCGCTTCAGAATGTCTGGCTAGCTCTGCGGCTCTTGTTGTTTCTTCTGTAACACTTCTGTCAAGCTCTGTTAAAGAAACAGAAATCCCTGCAATTTCCGTTTCTTTCGCTTGTATCAGTTCTGAAAGTTGAGCTTTTCTCCTGATGCGTTTATCCTCATCTGACAGTTCTTTCTTCAGAGTTTCTATCCTTCCAGCAGTATCTGTCAGATATTCTCTCAACCTTTCGTAAATTTCAGCAAGCTCTGCTTCTTCTCCGCAAAAGCTCCTGCTCTGCGAAAAATTCTGAAGCTCTGATAGCTCTGAGGCCACATCATTCCTGACGGTAATAAGACGCCCGTTTATCTCACCGGCTGCTGTGCTTGCTTCGTTGACCTTCTCAGCTGCTGCATCCCATTTCTTTTTATACTCTCTAAGTTCTTTTTGTGTAGGGGCAGCTCCTGACCTTACAGCAGGCTGAGGGTGCGTCGTAGCCCCGCATACAGGGCAAGGCTTTCCTTCTTCAAGCAATTCACCAAGTATTCCTGCCTGATCATCAAGAAAAGCTTTGTTAGCTTTGTTATATGTCTCCTGCTGCTTATGTGCATCAACATCACAGCTGCGGTAAAATTCCTGTGCTTCATAGAGCTTTTTACTTAAATTGATGCATAGTTTGGTTTTATCCAGAACAACATTGAATTTATTCTTCTTCTGAATCTCTTTGTCAATATCGTTGCTCAGTTTTTCTCTGCGGACACCCGCATTTTCCAGAGCAGCCATTTCTTCCTTGAAACCAGACAGAGTGGATCTCAGCTTATCAAGCTTTATCTCAGAGTTCTCCTTCTCACATGTATGAGCTTCCAGTCTCTTATTCGTCAGTTCTATTTCTTCAGCTACTTTTTCAAGCTCATCATACCCGGGAAGCTCAGTTTCCAGAAATGCCAGCTTTTCCTCAAGCTTTTCACGTTCCGGCAGCCTGTCTCTTTCTGCATAAACTGATGCGCCTGCAGCTGCTGCTTCTGAAGCTGCCAGTTTTTCAGCATTACATGCAGAAGTCAGAGCTTTCTTTAGGTTTTCATATTCCTGAGCCGCCTGCATTCTTCCGTTAACTTCCTCGAGTTCTTTTTCACACCTTGCAAGCCCAAGTTCCAGCTCTTTTACCTTAAATCTGTCCCTCTGCATTATGCTAGATATTACCTCCGCAGCATCTGAAGCAGTTATCAGCCCATCCTTAGCTTGCTGCAGAAGCTCAGCACCCTCAATGTCCGACATTGAGCCTTCTATATACTGCTTTACACTCCTGTCTGCCTCTTCTGCCTGTCGCCCAAGATCAGAAGCTTCAGCTGCCAGCCTATCCTGAAAATCTCTGAAATATCCTGTTCCAAATATTTCCCGGAAAATATCCTGTCTCTGCCTGGTATCAGCCAAAAGCAATCTCAGGAAATCACCCTGCGCAATCATGGCAATCTGAGAAAACTGATTTCTGTCTATTCCCATGATATCCCGCACTGCAGCATCTACATCACGCTGCTTCGTTATTACAGAACCATCCGGCATCAAAAGTTCAGCCTCGGCACGCTGTTTCGTGAATCCTTCACCACGTTTTGAAGGACGTTCATATTCAGGGTTTCTTTTTATATAATACACCTTGCCGCCATATTCAAATGTAAGTTCCACTTCTGTCGGTACGTCGTCCTTTGCATACCGGGAACGCAGCATCCCTGCATCTCTGCTTCTGCCGCTGGGCTCTCCGTAAAGAGCGAATGTGATAGCATCAAAAATCATGGTCTTACCGGCTCCTGTATCTCCCGTTATAAGATAAAGACCTCCGGTTCCCAGTTTGTCCATATCTATTTCAGTTCTGCCGGAATAAGGACCGAAGGCAGAAATAATCAGCTTCAAGGGTCTCATCTTTCGTCCTCCCATATCTGTTTTATTATTTCAAGGCAGAAGTTTCTCTGTTCATCGCTCATAGCCGAATTATTCTGCAGCTGATAAAGCTCCTCGAACAGCTCCATTGGTGATCTGCTCTCTACTGCCTCAGCTGCATCCACCGTCGAATTGCTCCTGGTTCTCTTATTATCGTAATCTAGTTTCATAATATTAGGATACACAGCTCTCAGCTTTCCTATGGCATCAGGAATTTCCTCTTCATCTGTCAGCGTTATGTGCAGATAATCATCAACAGCTGTTCCTTCATAGCAGCTTCTGTCAGTAAGCTCCATATACTTTCCCTTTATTTCTCTCATATCATGCAAAGGCACAAGCTCTTCAATCCTGACCTGAGGCTCTTTGCCGGGTATAAGCTCAGCAATTGTAACCGACTTGCTGTGGGAGCATTCAGAAAAGGAATATTTCAGAGGCGTCCCGCAGTAACGTGCCTTTGCTGAGCCCGCATTCTGAGGTCTATGAATATGCCCCAGAGCAACATAATCAAAAGCGTCAAAAATAGAGATATCAACGTTATCGCTGCCGCCTACCGAAACATCCTCCGAATCTGAACGAAGCGCACCTGTTACAAACTGATGAGCGACAATAATGTTCCTTGAATTATCATCAATATCTATGTTCTTAACGCAGACTCTGACTGCATCGTTATATGACTCGATTTTCTCGTCAGGAAAAAACCTGCGTGCTGTCGCAGGCTTGATATACGGCAGCATATATACATATACATCTCCCCATTCATCTTTCAGTCTGACAGGCTCCACTCTGCCTTCATATACCGGTGACATATGGATTCCGCTGCTGTTCATAAGGCGTGCTCCGAAAGCTATTCGCTCCGAAGAATCATGATTCCCGCTGATAACAAAAGCCTGCAATTTACGATCAGAAAGCCTGCAGAGGAAATCATCAAACAACCTTACCGCTTCTGCGGAAGGCACAGGTTTATCATATATATCACCTGCTATAAGTACTGCGTCAGGTTTTTCATCATCTGTAATTTCAATTATTCTATCCAGAATATAGGTCTGATCTTCAATAAGTGAAAACTCGCTTATACGTTTTCCAAGATGAAGATCCGATAAATGCATGAATTTCATTATACTTTCTCCTCAGACTTTAGTTTCCTGTAGGTTTTTGAAAACAGTATTCCTGTTGTCATAACTGCGCAGAAATCTGCGACAGGCTCTGCCAGAAAAACAGCAAAAGCTTTATCTTCAAGCAGCATCGGCATAATAAATATAAGAGGTATAAGCAATATTACCTTTCTCAGCAGTGCCAGAAAAACAGAAGTTTTAGCATTGCCTATTGCCACAAAGGTCTGCTGACATGATATCTGTATACCAAAGAGCAGCATTGCTGCCATATATATTCTTATAGCCCAGACACTGTAATCAACAAGCTCCTGATGAGGTGTAAAGGCTTGAATAAAAAACTGCGGCAAAAACATGCATACTGCCCACATTACAGTAGAATACACGAGGGAACACTTAAGTGTCAGCTTGAATGCCTTCCTTATACGGTCATAGTTTCCAGCGCCGTAATTGTAGCTTATTATCGGCTGCGCCCCCTGAGTAAACCCCTGTATCGGCAGCATGGCAAACTGCATTACAGTTGTCAGAATCGTCATGGCCCCTACCGCCAGATCTCCGCCATACTTCAGAAGCGAAATATTGAAACATACAATTATCACACTTTCAGTGAATTGCATGACAAAGGGTGACAGCCCCAGTGCAACACATGGCAGTAGAATTCTCGGGTCTATTCTCATATTTCTGAGCCTGATTTTCACGGCAGGTTTACGTGAGGTCAGGAATTTAAGTACCCAGAGTGCAGATATTCCCTGTGAAAATACAGTTACAAGTGCAGCACCCCTGACGCCCATGCCAAGCACGAAGATAAAAACAGGATCCAGTACAGTATTTATCACAGCTCCGATTACAACTGTCAGCATACTCATACCCGCATAGCCCTGAGTGGAAATAAAAGAGTTTAGTCCTATAGCGAGCAGGACAAACACTGTGCCTAAACAGTAAATATCAAGATAATCCAGTGCATAGCCTATGGTGTTGCTGCTGGCACCGAACACCATCAGTATCTGCTTCCCAAAAACGCGAACAACAGCTGTCAGTATGACAGCTGTGATAATAAGCAGACTGAAACAGTTCCCTAGTATTTTCTCGGCTTCATGATGCTTTTTTCTTCCCATCATTATCGCTGCCCGCGGTGCTCCGCCCATTCCTGCCAGCGCAGCAAATGCCGTCATGGCAACTACTACAGGCATTGCAACTCCTACTCCTGTCAGTGCCTCAGCTCCGGCTCCTTCTATGTGACCTATGAACATCCTGTCAACCATATTATACAGAACATTCACAATCTGTGCAGTTATTGCCGGCAGAGCAAGTTTGAACAACAGCCCTCTCACCGGGGCTGTGGCCAGTTTCTGTTGGTCGTTGTTCATAATATATACCCCTGAATTCAATAGTTTTGTCAACAACAAGTCTAACATGATTCAGGATTTATTTCAATGGAGCCCTAGAACAACCTTCTAATCTTATGCCAGATGCTTTCTCTTTCTTTCATATCCTCTGCACCCTCTGCTCCTGATTGTATGTGCTTTTCAGCAGAGACAGGTGCAACTGCATCCAGCAATGCTCTGTTTATAAGCTCCTGCTGACAATCCAGCAAAGGTCCTGATACCGGCTGTTTTTCGTAGATGCCGTCATATCGAAGCCGTCTCGCTTTGACATTGTCCTTCAGCATAAGATCCAGTATGTCCATGATCTGCTTTCTGATATTTCTATCCTTAACCGGACAAGCAACTTCAACACGTCTGTTTAGATTTCTCGTCATAAAATCTGCCGAAGAGATATACATCTGCATATCGTCACCTTCGCCGAAGCAGTATACTCTGGAATGCTCCAGAAACCGTCCGACTACACTTGTGATATGTATATTGTCTGTATAACCTTCAACACCCGGAAGAAGACAGCATATCCCTCTGATTATCATTTCCACTCTGACACCAGCTTGAGAAGCATCCTTCAACGCATCTATAGTTTCTCTGTCGGTGAGAGAATTGATTTTAACCATAATATGTGCCGGCTTGCCTTGATGAGCCTTTGCAGTTTCTCCACGTATCAAGGATATTATTCTGTTTTTCATGCTGTTAGGAGCTACCATCAGCTGATGATATTCACCGTTCAGATTGGCGATTGCCATATTTTTAAAATATACTGCAGCATCATTTCCTATTTCCTGATCAGCTGTCATCAGTGACAGATCTGTATAAAGTGCTGCTGTTTTTTCATTGTAGTTACCTGTTCCAATCTGAGTAATCCTCTTTATACCTGTTTTATCCATCATCGTGATAAGGCACACCTTGGAATGCACCTTGTAATCCTGTATACCGTAGATTACCGTGCAGCCGGCATCCTCGAGGCTCTCTGCCCAGTTTATGTTATTAGCCTCATCAAATCTGGCACGAAGCTCCATAAGAACAGTTACCTCTTTGCCGTTTTCTGCCGCTGTCCTCAGATAGTCCACCAGCTTGGCTCTGCTGGCAAGCCTGTATATTGTTATCTTTATACTGATAACCCGAGAATCTGAAGCAGCTTCTCTGATAAGCTGCAGAAAGGGTTCCATTTGTTCATAAGGGTATGACAGCAGTATGTCCTGTGACATAACACGGCTTATCATATCATCGCATGGTACAAGGTATGACGGGAGCTGAGGAGTAAACGGCTCATATGTCGCTTCAGATAACAGACGCTTAGGCAGTTTATCGAGTAAAGGGAACACGTAGCTCATTTCCAGGGGAGCACGGCTTCCGAAAATCTGTTCTTTTTTCAGTTCAAGCTTTTCTCTAAGGAATTTCTCGACCTTTTCATTGATTTTCCCATAGTACTCCAGGCGCACAGGAGCAAGCCTGGCTCTTTTCCTGAGTACCTTTTTCATATGGTGTCTGAAATCCTCATCCTCATCCACCAGTCGGCTTGTATTAATATCTGCATTTCTGGTAACACAGATTATATTTTTAGCCTGCACCTTGCAGTTGTCAAACAGCTTGTCAATATGCTCATAAATTACATCCTCCAGAAGCACATAACGAGTTTTATCTCCAGGCAGGCACTTGATACGTTCCATTCCCTGCGGTACCTGTACTATGCCGAATGCTGTCTTATCACTTATTTTAAGCTGCAGAATTATATATATAGCTTTATTGATCAAGTGAGGAAACGGGTGATGGCTGTTTATTATCTGCGGAGACAGAACAGGCTGTACACACATGCAGAAATAATCCTCAAGATAATCATATTCACTTTCTCCAAGTAATTTAATATCTGCATATTCTATGCCGTTGTCCGCCAGCCGCCCTGTTACATCAAGATATATCTGATCCCTTTTTCTGTAAAGCGGTCTTACTGCATTGAATACAGCATCCAGCTGTTCTGCTGCATCCATGCCTGTTTTATTATCTATCTGTGGCTCAGGCAGAAATGTCTGATCATAGAGACTCCCGACACGTATCATGAAGAATTCATCCAGGTTGCTGGTGAATATCGATATGAATTTCAACTTCTCTAATGCTGGTACATTATCTTCTACGGCTTCTTCAAGAACTCTTTCGTTAAAGCGCAGCCATGACAGCTCTCTATTCTGTGTATATATCGTTTCCTTCATTTTACACCTCTATTTTTCTGTATAAATAGCCTTCACGAACTCCGAAGCTGCTCATGTGTATCTCATTGCAGCTACATCTGCTGAATATAGTATGTAGAATCAGCATCCCTGGAATCAAAGTATGTATTCTGTCAGGCGCAACCCTGAGAACCTTGTTTAGTGTCTGTTTTTTTTCATCACGAAGCTCATTCAGCAGGTATTCGAGATTGCCTGATATGATAATGTTGTTTTCTCTGGACAATCCGAAAATATCATTGTTGAATTTCTTGACAGCTCTGATAGTACCGCCTATACCTATCATTACCGGAAAGCTTTTACCGTCAATAAACATCACCTTGTCAAGCTCACCCTCCACTTTCCTTCGTATGGCTGCAGCCTCGCTCTTTTTGGGAAAAAGTCTTCCTACATAATCTCTGTACATAGACAGAGAACCGATATTCAAGCTTACAGCATCTTTGATACGTCCGTCGTCAAAATACAGTATCTCAGTACTGCCTCCTCCTATATCCACCATAATTCCTTCATCAAGCGTCTCATCATGACACGCACCTTCAAAATCGAGAACGGCCTCATCATATCCGCTCAGTACATCCACCTGAAAGCCTGTTTCTTCATATATCTGTCTGACCGCCTCGCTGCTGTTGGAAATGTTTCTCAACGATGCTGTTGCGAAAACATGCAGTTCTTTTACATTAGCAAATTCCGACATTCTCTTATATGTATTCAGCACATCACATGCCTTCCGTATTCCTTTGCTGCTGAGCATCCCATCATCGACGTATCCTATAAGCCCAGCTGTTGTTTTCTTGTTGAACAGCGATATGAGCTCACCTCGTTCCAGTCTGTAGAGGCACAGCCTTATAGTATTTGAACCCATATCTATTACACCATATGTCATTCAAACTACCTTCCTTTCAGCAAATAAGACTTAACAATAATCTTTTTAATCAATCTCTGAATATTATACTGATTACAGCCCTATTTTTAATCAAGTTCATGTCAAGGTTATGTAAAACATACGTTAAATACAAGACAGAAAGTACAACAAAAAAGACTTGCCACATCACCATTTATCTGGTATGACAAGCCCTATAGCTCCTGTTTAAAATATTTAGTTGTTTTCCTTGAGATACGGATGAATTAGTGCCAATACATTGGACTTGTAATGCTTTTTATCAGAATCCTCTCTGTATACGAAGGCTTTCATCAATATAATAAAATTTTCGGTGAAAGCCCTTTTTATCTCATTAGGCACCTCAATAATCATTCCGCTTTCATACCACTGGTCGAGAACATTTTCAAGTTTATCCAGTGAGCCTCCAAGCTTCTCATCATAAAGCTCTTTTAGAGAAGGATCATTTACAAATAATGTAGCCGTTTCGCTGTAAAAAAAGATGAATTTTTCGTAATGTTTGAAGCATACATCAACAGCATTATCCAACTCTTCATAGCTTCTGACATTCTTAAAACATTCTACCAGGTTTTCTATTTCACCAAGCATCCGTTCCTCCCATATGCACCTAATAAGATCCTCCTTATTGGCAAAATAGTAATAAAGATTGCCGGGGCTTATCTGCATTTCTGCAGAAATCTGAACAGTACTGACATTGGATGCTTTCTTCTCATTAAAAAGCTGTATTGATATATCAAGAATTCTCTCTCTTGTTTTCTGTGATTTCATATCTCTAACCTCCGTAATACACTAAATATCTAATATTTCTGCCATCTCATTGCCTGCAGCTTCTGTTAGATACGGCTCTATTAAAACAAGTACGTTTTCATATCTTCTGTTTTTTCTTACACTTGGATTAATCAGAAATGATTTCATAATCAGAAAAACGTTTTCGGCAACAGCCTGCTTTTTAGCCTCTGTCATTTCAACCATAAGACCATCTCTGATCCAGTTGTCCTGAAAAGCTTTAATCTGCTCAAGTGTCATATCGAGCCTCTCGTCGTAATATTCTTTCAGAACCGGGTCATTGAGGAACAATGTCGATGCCTCACAGTAAAAGAAAACAAATCTGTCGTAGTGCTCGAAACATTTTTTGATGTGCTCACAAAACTCATTAGGACTCTTTACACATTCAAAATTATCTGCAAGAGATTTTATTTCATCAAGCATCCGTTCCTTCCATATACACCTGATTATCTCTTCTTTGTTTGCAAAATAATAATATAGATTTCCCGGGCTTATCTGCATTTCTGCAGAAATCTGAACAGTACTGACATTAGATGCTTTCTTTTCATTAAATAGCTTAAGCGATGTTTCGATAATTCTTTCTCTTGTTTTGTTTGATTTCATCTCTATCCTCCGCGACTACTCGATTGAAATCCACTCGTTCCCCAGTTCTTCTTCTGATTTCACATTGGTATCTTTCTTTAATTGAATCTTTCCATTCTTCAGCTTAGCATAGACAGCATCATACTGTTCATCAGTAAAGCTGCTGAATGCGCCTTCCTTCATTACAAGGCCTATTCCATCATTTTTGGCTGCATAATTGAATGCAGTCCCTCCGATAAACCTGTCGTCCGCATATCCGTCAACAACCTTCTCAACAGCTGCATCAATACCTTTTTTTACATAAGCTGTCACTGCATCATCAGACTGACTACCTGCTGAATCAGCACTGATGACCTTGTTAGATGACGATGATGCGGTCTTGATTACAGCAGGAGTTATCTCATCACCACATACAAAAATTATCTGAGTACCACCACTATACCATTCCTCGGCCAGACCGGCAGCTGTTTCTGAGGCCTTACTATCCGCATATGCGTATCTTATTTTTGACCTGGTTTCTGTTTCAGCTGCGGCAGCCGCTGCTCCCTGTATAAACCCATATCCGTATCGTTTATATTCAGGTGCTTTGCTTTCACCTATAAATCCCAGTTCGCTGAAGCCTTCAGATACAGCTGCATATCCTGCCAGATATCCGGCTTCTTCTTCAGCAAAAACTATACCTGTAGTACGCTCAGATATTTCATAAGATGCCTTTTTATTATGAGGCACACCGTCAAGTATCAGGAAATATACTTCAGGGTACTGTTTCTGGACTTCAAATGCCGTTTCCTCAAAACAGCTTCCCGGCAGAACTATCATTCCGGCACCTTGTTCAACGGCCTTGCTTATTGTCTTAAGGTATCCATCTTCTGAAGCTTCATCCGGGTTAAAATAATCACAGCTCAAACCATTCTCGGCAGCGTATTTCATTACACTGTTCCAGGTATCCTCTGCTATTGAACCAGTTTTCATCTCCGGAGAACTGTCTATTACAGAAATTTCACAGCCTTCGATTTCAGTATTCTCTATTTTATCGGTATCACCGGTGCAGGCGCACAGACTAAGAATCATGATCAATGCGGTGAACAATGCAGCGGTCTTTTTCATCAAAATACACCTCCGATTTTATCAAGGATGGTATTTCAAGCCTATTACCTTCTATTCTAACAGCTTTTTTGATTTCGTCCAATGCTTTTTGCGCTTTTTCACAATCATTACAAAAAACTGTACATATTATATCACCTTTGTTTACTTTATCCCCTACCTTGCGGTGGAACCTGATACCAGCTGACAGATCTATCCTGTCTTCTTTAGTCATTCTGCCAGCTCCGGTATGCTGAGATGCCAGACCTGCCTGCATTGCATCAATCTCTGATACGTATCCATTATCCCATGCTTTGAGAGCAACGCTGAAGTTGCTGTGAGGAAGCAGTGAAGTATCATCAATTATATTCCCGTTTCCCCCCTGTCCCTCAACGAAGTCTCTGAACTTCTCAAGTGCACTGCCATTTTCAAGCGCTTTTCGTGCCATGGATATACCTTCATCCCGGCTTGAGGCTTTCTTACCAAGAAATATCATAAGTCCTGCTAGGTTTACAGAAATTTTTGTTATGTCTTCTTCGCCTTGATTTTTTAATACTTCTACAGCTTCTTCCACTTCAAGAGAATTTCCTACAGAATGTCCCAACGGCTGGCTCATATCTGTAATCAGAGCCATTGTTTCCTTGCCTGCTGCGTGCCCTATTTCCACCATCAGGGACGCCAGTGTTTCTGCCTCATCCTGTGTTTTCATGAAAGCTCCGCTGCCGCATTTCACGTCCAGAAGGATGGCATCTGAACCTGCCGCCAACTTCTTGCTCATGATACTTGAGGTGATTAGACTCAGGTTTTCAACAGTTCCTGTAACATCTCTCAGCGCATAGATTTTTTTATCCGCAGGAGCAATCTGTCCCGTCTGCCCTATGACAGCAATTCCTTTCTCGTTCACCTGATTGATGAATTCCTCTTCTGCCATTAATGTTCTGAATCCTGGTATGGATTCAAGCTTGTCAACGGTTCCGCCGGTAAATCCCAACCCCCTGCCGCTCATTTTTGCAATAGGAACACCGCAGGCTGCAGCAATAGGACCTGCAATTAGTGTGGTCTTATCACCCACACCACCTGTACTGTGCTTATCAACCTTGATTCCTCTTATCCGGCTGAGATCAACTACGTCACCTGAGTTTTTCATTATCTGTGTAAGCTCAACGGTTTCTTCCTTGTTCATGCCTTTGAAAAACACTGCCATCAGAAAAGCAGCCATTTGGTAATCAGGTATTTCTCCTGCTGTATATCCCATAATGATATATTCGATTTCATTTCTGCTTAATGCTTCTCCATTGCGTTTTCTGGTTATTATATCTATTGTATTCATGTTCACCTCTTCGTACCCGGTGCTACCTTCTGCGTTATTTTATAATAAGACTCCTGAAGCTTTTTCCTATAGATGTTTTCATCCTGCCTTCTGTCAGTATATCAGTGACCGTTGCACCTATATCAGCAAATGACGTTCTTGTTCCCAAATCTTTCCCCTTTATTATCTGCTCACCGGTTATCACTCCGAATATATACTCTCGGGTGTGATCCCAACCTGAATGAACCGGATCATTGCCATGGTCAGAGCACAAAACCAATATATCATCTTTATTCATGGCATCCTGTATCTCCGGAAGCCTTCTGTCAAATTCCTCAATCGCTCTGCCGTAGCCTTCGGGATCTCTCCTGTGACCGTACTTTGAATCAAAGTCAACAAGATTTGTAAAGATCAGACCTTCAAATTTTTTCTCCAGCGTTTCTATGGTTTTTGTCACTCCATCATCATTGCTTTCGGTATGAATCGCCTCAGTCACACCTTTTCCGTTAAATATATCCCTTATTTTACCTATTGCATATACATGCTTTCCTGACTGCATTACAAAATCAAGCATCGTATCTTCCGGCGGTGACACAGCATAATCACGTCTGTCAGCAGTTCTCACTCTCGTTCCATTCTGTATGATATATGGTCTTGCAATTACTCTGCCGCATGAATATTCTCCCGTCAACAAAGCTCTGGCCTTTTCACAGATACCGTACAGCTCCTCCAGAGGAACAACATCTGTATTTGCCGCAACCTGGAACACGCTGTCGGCAGATGTGTATACGATAACCTTACCGGTCTTCTCATGCTCCTCTCCCAGCTGTTCAATTATTTCCGTTCCCGATGCAGTACAGTTTCCCAAATAACCTCTGCCGGTCTGCTTTGTAAACTCCTCCATCAGCGCCTGAGGGAATCCATCAGGATAGGTTTTAAAAGGCACGTCAGTATAGATACCTGCTATTTCCCAGTGTCCCGTGATGGTATCCTTGCCGCTGGATTTCTCACAGAAACGTCCGAATGCGCCTTGCGGCTGCTCTGTGATCATTCTCCCTCCAGCAGCTCCATCAATGTTTCCTAAGCCCAGCTTTCTGAGGTTAGGAATGTCAAGCTTATAGTTATCCAGTATATGTCCCAGCGTATCAGTGCCCTCATCACCGAATTTCGCTGCATCAGGCAGCTGTCCTATGCCAAGACTATCAAGTACTATTATCGTAATTCTCTTTATCATGTCATCACCCCTTCGTCATTGTTCAAGCTGTTTGTATTTTTACTTTATTTTAACCGGTCTGCAGTTTAGATAATCAAGAGAAACAAGCTGATACTCTATTCCGTAATGTACGCCTTTTATCGCACATCTGAAACCTTCCTCCCCATGTATATGGCCGTACAGTACCTTTTTTACACCATAATCTTCAAAGAGCTGCTGAAATCCGGAAAAAGCGTTCAGCTTCGATACCGGAGGGAAATGAAGTATTCCCAGAATCTCATATTCAGCCTTTTCTTTTTTCATATAATCCTTTGCACTTGCAAGTGAGTTCTCAAGGCGAAGCAGTTCACGTTTGTATATCTTTTCATCTGCTTCCGAAAAATCTTCATTGTCAGGAGTAAGCCACCCCCTTGTGCCGCAGACAACAATATCCTCTGCCAGATAAAAATCATTCTGCACAAAGGTAATAGACTCGTACATTCTGTTAAGCTTATTTATTCCTGACCACCACAGATCATGATTTCCCTTGAAAACCACTTTATGACCGGGCAGAGAATCCACCCAGTCAAGATCATATTTAGCTTCATTAAGTTTCAAGCCCCAGGAAATATCCCCGGGGATAATAACCGTATCATCACGCTTTATCTGCGCATACCAGTTTTCCTTTAGTCTCTCGACGTGATTGAACCACCTCGAACCGTATATGTCCATAGGCTTTTCCACATCCGGTGCAAGTGAAAGATGCAGATCGGCTGCAGCGTATATGCTCATTTATTCCTTTTTCTCCATTTCATCATCAGTCATCTCCGAAACATTCTTCAATGCTCTCTGTATTCCTCTTGTTCTGACTCCCACCAGAGCTTCAAGTTCTTTTTGCGTCTGCTCCATTCTCAATATGCTTCTGTCAAGAACCTCCGCGAATTTATCAAATTCACTTTTTGCCCGCGCCAGCGTATTCCAAACTTCGCCTGATTTCTTCTGAAGGGCGAATGATCTGAACCCCATCTGAAAGCTGTTAAGCATTGCAGCCATATTGGCAGGACCTGCAATACTTACCCTGAAATCACGCTGTAATGTTTCCATCATCCCCAATCGCAAAACCTCCGCATATAGACCTTCAAAAGGCAGAAACATAACGGCAAATTCCGTGGTTTCAGGAGGATGTATATATTTGCTGCTTATATCCTTTGCTGCTTTTACTACAGCATTTTTAAGCCCATCCGATGCCGCTTTTATTTCTAGCCTGTTCCCTGAATCATATGCATTCATAAGTCTTACATACGCATCTGCAGGAAATTTAGCATCTATCGGCAGATATACAGGGGAATCTCCTTCTCCCGGAAATTTTACAGCATATTCAACGCGCTCACTTCCCCCTGAAACAGCAACGTTTTCTTCATACTGCTCCGGTGCCAGTATCTGCTGAAGTATAGCTCCAAGCTGCACCTCACCGAGGATTCCTCTTGTTTTAACATTTGACAGAATCTTCTGCAGCTCTCCAACACCGGATGCCAGGTTCCGCATCTCACCCATACCGGCTGTAACCTGCTCCAGCGTTTCACTAAGCTGCCGGTTAAGCTCCGTAAGACGCATACTCTGCATATCGGCACTTTCTCTCTGATTCTGAGATATCATATTTCCAAGAGTTCTGATGCTGCTCTGCACCGTTTCTATGGTTTCCCGCCGTGATCTGTCTATCTCACAATGCATTTCACTGCGAAGCTCTGACATGCCCGCTCCTGTATTCTTATTCCCTGTAAATCTTATTACTATGATTATCATCAGTATTACAGCAATCACCATCACTGTAAAAAGTCCTATCAAAATAAGACTGATACTTCCCATCTCCGAATCCTTTCCTTTCCTGATTGTCGCTCATATGTCATTGTGGTTCTTTGTATTTTTCATGCATAGAATCCACCATTTTTCTGATGGCCTCTCTAAGGTCTGCGGGTTCCAGCACCTCCACCTTTTCGCCGAACTGAACAGCCCAGTATTTCATTGCCTGCTTGTTGGTCACTGTATCCACAATCAGGTATTCACCATCATCCCTTATTCCCACATCAAAACCGAGCCAGTCTATCACATCATTGATGCCGTCGGGACGAACCCTCAGTATCACTCTCGATGACTCACCCGAAAACATATATACATGCTCCAGCATATGCTTTGACAATCCCTGACCATCCTTGAAATCCACCAGCTTCTCCTTTGGTTTTCTGACAGAATCAAGTATCTCAACATTGCTTATTCTTTCTATCCTGAAATGTGTAACATCATTGTATTTGTCGTTGTTTCCCACCAGATAGTATCTGCCGTTGGCGACAGCTATATAATATGGATTTACTAAATGTTTATTCTCCGTCGTCCTGTGCAGCTTCCTGTCCGCTCCGTATTTATTGTAAAAGAACGCAATCTGTCTGCCGGCATCTATCGCCTCGCCTATGCATTCCAGATTCCAGAACAGTTCATTGCTTTCCGGACGCTCCATATTATCCAGACTGTACACATGCTTTACACGTTTTTTAAAATGAACGCTTGCCTGAGCAATAAGCTTGTCAATAAGTGCAGCTGCCTGTCTGCCGGGGATATACCTTGAGGCCAGCACACTGTCTATCAGCAGCCTGAGTTCACTTTCCTCAAAGACTCTGTCATCATAATAATAACCGTCGCTGTCATGAACTATTTCATAGCCTGCATCCGATAAATCTCCGAGATTTCTCGAAATAGTTTTTCTCTCACAGGTTATACCGTAGTCCTTCTTCATATAGTCAATGATATCCTGCTGCTTCAGCTTATGATCGATGTCCGAATACTTGCGCAGTATTTCCAGTATATACAGAATATACAGCTTCTTTATCTCACCTCTGCTCATCGATTCGAATGACTACTCCTCTTCATCTTCAAATGCATACTCTGTATACACAATATCAAGATCATGCAGAGCACTGTTAAGAGTATTTCTGGCTGTCTGGACCTTCTGAAAAATCTCCTTGTATTCTGAGAACTTCAATGACTCCTTGTTTGCTTTTTTCTTTAATGCAAGCTGAAGCTGTATATATGAATCACACAGATTGTTGAACACCACCAGGCATTTTTCCAGTCTTCTGGCAACCTCCTTCGATTCTTCATCCCCCGCAGGAAAACTGATTTCTCTTACATCAATACAAAGAGCAGTTTTTTTGCATGCTCTCAGACGAGCCAGATTGCCGTCATAATCCTTCTTTTTGAAAAGGTTGCTGAATTTGGAGTCAGCTATTATCTGAAGCTCGCTCTCCTTGAATTCTTCAACTACATCTATATAGAATTTCTCTGTCATATCTATCAGCTGTTTCTTGTGTTCCATAGCGACCTCCCTCTGTTCGTCTGCTGTATATCATAATATTATAATTATACTCCTGTTCCTTCTTCAAGTCACCTAAAAGTGCTACAGATGCTATAATAGCAATTCCCATAAAAATCCAAGCTGCTGTTAACATTTTGTTCACCTTCTTTCTTTTTATGGTTGTATTATATGAAAGTCAATGTACCAAAAATGTCACAGCTCTGTATTCACATTTATTATATCCCTGATTACTTCTCCTGCAATCATCAGACCCGCCACAGACGGCACAAAGGAAATGCTTCCGGGAACATGGCTGTGGGTTCTTATCGGCTCCTCTTCTGAATATAACACCTTGACACCTTTTATGCCCCGTGCCTTCAGCTCGCGCCTCATAACCTTCGCCAAAGGACATACTTTTGTCTTTTCTATTCTCGTTACCTTGAAACCGGACGGATCAAGCTTATTGCCGGTTCCCATAGATGAAATCACCGGAACATTCTCTTTGTATGCCTTCTCGATTATCGCCAGCTTTCCTGTAACTGTATCTATAGCATCTACAACATAGTCATATTTCCTGAAATCAAAATCACAAGCTGTCTCCGGCATAAAAAAGCACTCGATGGGATCTACTCTGCAGTCCGGATTTATATCCTTTACTCTAAGTGCCATAGTCTCTGCCTTGGACTTACCCACAGTGCTGTGAAGTGCCGGAAGCTGTCTGTTGAGATTTGTAATATCGATAACATCCTTATCCACAAGGGTAAGTGAACCTATTCCTGCTCTTGCCAGCCCTTCTGTAACATAACTGCCTACTCCGCCAATGCCGAAAACAATAACCGATGCTTCCTGCAACTTTTTCACACCCTCCGGACCTATAAGCATTTCCGTTCTTGCAAACTGCTGATTCATAATATGCTGCCTTCCTGTATTAATCTGCCAGTCCGGTTTACACCAGCCTGTTCATCACTTTATATGCGATCTCAGTCGAAAACCCTCTGCTTACCAGCCTTCTGCCGATTTTTGCCTGGAGCTTCCTCCTGGAATCATAATCAAGCGACTCAACATCTATTCCGCGTATTACCTGCTGACCTGCAGCCAGTGCCGCTTCCAGCTGATCCGGAACTTCCTCGAGTTCTTCAAATACCGTCTGAATAATATCTGCCGCTACACCTTTTTCTGCAAGCTCCCGCTTTATTCTTTCGAGACCGCGTCCCTTTTCGAAACCGTATTGAAAGTACATCCTGCAGAATTCTTCATCATCAATATACCTGTACTCCTCCAGCTCCTTCACCGTATCAAGTATCTCATCGTCATTGAAGCCTTTGTTTTTCAGGTGGGTGATTATCTGCTTCCTTGTGCGGGGCTTGACATTAAGGTATTTTATTGCGCTATCTCTGACATCCATCATAAATATCTCCTGCAGCTGCTGCGGTGCATGCATCCCCCAGCCTTGATTTCAGCTCACACAATGCTTTTATACCCGTGCAATGAACCGGCATTATTCTTCTGAGTCCTTCCGCTGCCACCTGTTCAACCACATATTTTCTGTTCTGATCAGATGCGCTGTAAAGGTGCATCCCGGCTGCCAGCACAGCTACCTTTTTTTCCGGAAACATAGCTTTACCTGCCTCAAGTGCTGAAATCACACCTCTGTGACTGCAGCCTGAAAAAATATAAAGTCCCTCCTGCTGCCTTATTACCAGACATTGCTCATGAGACATATCATCCTCTGCAAGATCTCCTTCTTCATTATAATAATAAAATTTCTCTGTAGGTCTGAAGCCCTCTGCATAAGGAACAGTACCTGTAATACCGATATTGTCCGTAAGGTATACAGGACCGTCTGTATATACAAGGCGTTCTCGAATAGTATTCATCTCGTCCTCTGTCCACCGTATACCGCAGGACACCTTTTCCAGGCAGCCGTTCTCCATGCCATATGACTTTCTCAAGGCATTTTTGTGAATATATACCGATGCCTTGCTGTTTATTCTGCAAAATGCAGGAAATCCTCCTGTATGGTCATAATGTCCATGGCTGACAACTGCCAGATCGATATCATCCAGCTTAATTTTCATTGCAACTGCATTTTTTAGCAGCATGTCGGATGCTCCTGCATCAAATAATATCTTCTTTCCGTCAGCTTCAATGTATATGGACAATCCATGTTCTGCTGTCACTCCCGGAGTATCGGTTTTGTTTTCAACCAGAAATCCAAACTTCATATTATATCACTTCTCCTTATCTGTTTTTTCTATGCTGCTTCCGCTAAAACATATGCCAAGCACCCCGGCGATAATAAGCAAAGTGCACACCACATGATACCATCTGAGTGGTTCCCCCAGTATCACGACACCAGCCACTATCGATATCGCCGTTGAAAGATTCCCGAATATCGTTCCCTTTACAGCCTCCATCTTGCTTAGCATATAGCTCATCAGATGAGCTGACAGGAGTATGCACCCTATCCCCAGATATGCCGTCGCGATAAACACCTGAGGATTCGCCAGAGGAGCAAAGTAGTCAGTAAATCCTTCACCGTTTGCTAGACCTTTTACTGCAGCCGCAGTATTAAAAACGATGAAGCCCATAATAACAATAGTTACTGTAATCTCTATTGGCCTGCAGTCATTTCTGGCATATCTCATAAATACGTTGCTGAGCGCCATTGCAAAGCTTGAAATAAGCAGAAGCACAACTCCAGCCGGCTTCAGATCCAGTGTTCCGGCTCCCATTACTATCATCAGAATAAGAGACGCTACTGATAGTCCCACAAATCCATTCTGCTTCCAGGTTGATTTTTCTCCCAGAAATGCGGATGCAATCACTTTCACTATAATCGGGATTATCGCAAAGAATATTGCACCTTCAACCGATGTGGTAAATACAAGGCCGATTACCTGAAATGCCATGAATCCCACATAAAATCCTGCTGTAAGCAGAAGCTTACTCTTAGGTCTCTGCCTTATTTCTGTCCTTATAATTCTGAAAAGCATCAGCAGTATTACAGCAGCAAAAGCAAAATCATATCTGTAACACAGGATATCCAGACTGTCAGCATATGGCTGGCTCACCTTGATTCCCAGAAATGAGAATCCTACAAGAACAGAAAAGCATACAGCTGCCGTGTACCCTTTTCTCCTGTCCGCTTTTTTCTGTTCCTCAGGCAGCATTTCTATTTTTTCTGTTTTTTTGTACAGCATGAACAATACAGTCCTTTCTCTAACTGAAAATCAAAAAAATCAACATCATCACGATGCAGCACTGGTGTGCCTTTTATTATTTCCTCCAGCCCTCTGCCGGTATATTTGCTGTAAGCTTCCTTTCTGGTCCAGAGTCTGTAAAAGCCTTTTGCACCTTCCGATGTAACATAATCACACTCTTCTTCGGTAAAATATCTTCTGCTTATTTTCTCTGTTCCGGCTCTGCGTTCCTGCTGTATATCCACACCTGCCGGCTGGCTGTCTATCAGACATACGAAGCAGCTTCCGCTGTGGCTTACAGATATATTGATATCCGAATCAGCGATGTATGGCTTGCCCTTATCTGTACGCAGCACTTCGCCTGCCTCTGCCCCATACATCTCCAGGGATTTCAGAATAAGCCTGTCCGTAAGCTCCGAGCCAATGACCTCCGGAAATATTTCTTTGTAGTTTTCAAAAATATATAACTCCATAATCCGTTCAAAAAGGCGGCACATAATGTCCCGCCAGTTTTTTAAGTATATTATTTTTCTTCTGCTTCCTTCATTCTGTCAAGAATACGTTTATAACCCTCTGCTCCATATACCAGGCATTTGTTGATCCTGCTTATAGTTGCTGTTGAGGCTTTCGTAATACTTTCAATTTCGCTGTAGGTCTTGTTTTCTGACAGCAGCTTAGCCACCTGCAGTCTCTGCGCTATTGAATGTATTTCATTGATTGTACATATATCTTCAAAAAATCTGTAGCAGTCTTCTTCATCCTCGAGCAAAAGAACAGCCTTGAACAGTTCATCGATATCATCTCTTTTAAATTTGGACTCGTATGACATAAATGACTCCTTTCCACATAAACAAAATCCTTATAAAATTATATCATTGTTAAACAATTCAGTCAACATTTACTTTAGTGTCTTAAAGTGCCTTCTATTGACACATCCCTTATGCAGGTTTATAATATATTGATTTAGAAAAAAGGAGATTTTATGGTTTACATATTACTTATCGCAGGCTTTATATGTCTTGTAAAAGGTGCTGACTTCTTTGTTTCAGGAAGCTCAGCAATAGCAAAGCATTTCAATATTCCGTCTTTTGTTATCGGGCTTACAATAGTTGCTTTTGGAACAAGCCTTCCTGAAGCGGCAGTAAGTGTTACAGCCGCCCTCAAAGGGGCGAACGGAATAGCAGTTGGTAACGTTCTCGGCTCCAATATGTTCAACCTTCTGGTTGTACTTGGTGCATCATCACTTATCAAAAGCTGTCCCGTATCAAAATCAGTGCTGAAATTCGAATATCCCCTTTCCATTGCTGCAGCAGCTGTTATTGCAATCATGTGTATCGGAACCGGCAGCAATGCGCTGTTATTATCCAGATATGACGGTATCATACTTCTTGCCATATTTGTTTTCTTCATATTCTGGACAGTTAAAAGTGTCCTGAAATCAAGGCTGGAGCTTCCGGATTGCGATGATTCCGATGAAACCGATGAATCGCCCATGAGCCCGATAAAGGGTGCTGTTCTAGCTGTTGTTGGTGCAGCAGGAATAATTATAGGGG
Source organism: Bacillota bacterium (assembly GCA_030526355.1). Lineage (GTDB taxonomy): Bacteria > Bacillota > Clostridia > Peptostreptococcales > Anaerovoracaceae > Lentihominibacter. The sequence goes on from JAUNDC010000003.1 coordinate 26,088, forward strand.
GCGATATAGTCGTTGATAGTGCCACAAAAATCGCTTCTGATTTCGGTCTGGATCAGACGCTTATAGGGCTGACCATTGTAGCTATGGGAACTTCTCTTCCCGAGCTTGTCACCAGCGTTGTTGCAGCCCTTAAAGGTGAAACAGATATCGCAGTCGGCAATGTTATCGGCTCCAACCTGTTCAATCTGCTCTTTGTTCTGGGAATTTCAGTTACAATACATCCAATCAAAGCAACCATGTTCTCAATATATGACTGTATAATACTGATTGCCGTAAGTCTTATCATTCTGATTCCTCTGGCAAAGAAAAAGGAGCTGACACGTATGTGGGGTATCCTGCTCCTTGTATTATATGCTTCATATCTTGCATATATTATAATGCGTACCATGTAGCTGTCTGCAGTACGCTTTATTTTTGCCTAAAACAGACTCTGTGCTTTTTGCAGCTGCTTATCCTCCGAAGAGTCTTCAGTATTCTTTACTTCATAATCAGGTTTAACACCTAATTTGTTGATTTCATTGCCCTTTGGAGAATAATACTGCATAACGGTAAGCTTTATTGCTGAACCGTCATCCAACTTTTCAGTAGACTGAATAACACCCTTTCCAAAGGTTTTTGTACCTACGATTTTAATACCATTGTCCTGCAAGGCTGCAGCCAGGATTTCCGCTGCACTTGCGCTGTTTTCGTTTACCAGTACAGCAACATTCAGCTCTGTCTTACCATCTTCTGCTTTTATATCGCTCCGTTTCCCGTTTTTGTCTTCGGTATATACCACTATACCTTCATCAAGAAATTCATCAGCAACATTGACACAGGATTCTACAAGGCCTCCGCCGTTATCTCTTAAATCAAGCACCAGATTGTCAGCACCTGCTGCTTCAGTTTTATCCAATGCTTTTTTGAAATCATCATACGTACTTTCAATAAATGAGCTGATTTCTATGTAACCCGTATCACTGTCAAGCATTTTCTGCTTTACGCTGTGCTGGACTATCTTACTACGCTTTACCTTTACTGAATTCTTTTTTTCATCCCTTATATACTGGATTTCAACCTCGGTTCCTTCCTCTCCCCTGATATCTGCAGCCATAAGCTCCATATCATCATAGGTTTTACCGTTTACAGCCATAATAATGTCATCTGCTTTGAGCCCTGCTTCAGCAGCTGGTGAGCCATCTTCCACACTGACTATTACATAATTACCATCGTCATCCTCTGTAAATGTCACTCCTATCCCTGAATATTCACCTGTCACGGATGCTTCAAATGCCTCATATTCTTCCGCAGTGATATACGTAGAATACGGATCCCCAAGTCCTGCAATCAGCCCTTTGCATGCACCGTCAATCATATCGTCTTCATTGATATCTGAATAATAATACTTTTCGGCTGTCTCCATGAGTTTATCCAGCTTAGCGTATTTATCCGAATCCGCTGCCTTTAACGCTGCTGCAACCCCTGCCGAAACAGCTGCCCCTGCGAGAAATGTCACTGTTAGAAGTGCCACAAATCTTTTCTTTGTTATCTGCATGGATAAACCTCCTCTGTAATAAACTGCGGATATTTACGACCATTCCATTTTTTAATATTAATCGTTCCTGTAATATCCACTTTCCCGTTACTGAACAATATATTCCTCAGCTCCTGTGCTCTTTGAAAAAGCACACATTCTGCTGTATATCCACTCTGGGATACTACATTGAATCTGGCATGGGTTTCATCCGAGCCCATCAGCTTCACATCTTTAATCCCGACATTTTTCATAAGCAGAATCGGACGGGGATTATCCTGTCCGAAAGGTTCAAGCTTATTCAGCGCATCAGCCAGCTCCATGGTTATATCCTCCGGTGAAATCTCACAATCCCATATAACGTTTTGTTTGAATAAATCAGGATCGGCAGCAAGCATTGCATCTATCTCCTCGTTCATTGCAGTTCTCAGTTCTTCAAGCTTTTCTTCCTTCATGAGAAGTCCGCAAGCACTTCTGTGTCCTCCAAAACGTTCAAACAGTTCGTCATGCCGCTTGAGAGTCTTGTATATGTCAACAGATTGTACACTTCTTCCAGTTCCTTTTAGAAATCCTTCGCCCGATACTGTCAATATAATTACAGGTCTGTCATAGTTTTCTTTAATTTTTCCTGCAACAATACCAGCAATTCCCTCATGAATTCCATCCACTCTGAGCACTATGAAATTTTCGGTACCTGATATCATGGAGACACATCTTCTGTATGCCTCCTCCTGCAAACGTTTACGTTCAGCATTCAGCTGTACAAGCTTTTCTGTTTTTTCACACATAACTTCATAATCATCTGTCAAAAACAGCTCCGCAGCTTCCGACGCATGTGATAATCTGCCCGCTGCGTTGATATGAGGAGCTATGCCAAAAGCTATATTCTCCGATGTCACCACATTTAGAGATATTCTATCCTTAAGGCATCTCAATGCCCTTCTGTTACCCGTATTGATTTTGTTAAGACCGTATTTGACAATGGTTCTGTTTTCATCCCTTAATGAAACTATATCGCCTACAGTTCCTACAGCTGCCAGATCCAGAACTTCAGTAACTACGCTTTTGGGGAGATTTTCCCTCTTTCTTATCGCCTGAACCATCTTAAAAGCAATTCCGCATCCGGCCAATTCTTTGAACGGATAAGTGCAGCCCTCCTGCTTGGGGTTTATTAGAATGCAGTCAGCTTTAATATCATCTATCGAGTGATGATCTGTCACTATCATCCTGATTCCCAGCTTCTTGGCATACTCAACCTCATCATAAGATACACTTCCGCAGTCAACCGTTACAATGAGGCCTGTCCCCTGATCTTTTATCTTTTTGATTGCAGACTTATTGAGGCCATATCCTTCTTCGAACCTTGACGGAATATAATATGTGAAATTATCCGTAAGCATTCTCAAAGCATTCGACAATATACATACAGAAGTGACTCCGTCTGCATCGTAATCACCATATATGCATATCTTTGTGCCTTTTTTTATCTCACTTAACAGCAAATCCACTCCTTCTTTCATGTTCAAAAGAAGGAATGGATCATATGTTTTCTGAGGTTTATCCGACATGAATTCACGAATCTCATCTTCATCGGTAATTCCGCGTTTATTCAGTATTTCATTGATAATTCTGTCTGATGCCTTCATTACTCTCCTTAAATCACATTTATATCCTTAGAAATAATTCATCGGACTGCGGGATGATCCATTTACATACACCCTGAAATCCAGATGTGGACCGGTAGAGCTTCCTGTAGAGCCTACTGCACCTATCTGCTGTCCTTTGGAAACAGTTTGTCCCACTGAAACATATCTTGATGACAAATGGTTGTACCAGGTTGTAACACCGCCTCCATGATCTATAATAATGCAGTTTCCAAAGCCCCCGTTATATGATGATCTTATTACTGTTCCACCTGATGCTGCAAGAACTGCAGCGCCACTGCTTGCAGGAATATCTATTGCCGGATGGAATTCATTGCCATGGAACGGGCAGATTCTCCATCCATATCCTGAAGATATGGACGAGCTTGAAGGTACAGGCCAACAGAACTCACCGCCGGAATATTTAGACGTGCTGCTGCTGCTGATTGCGCCGCTCTTTGATTTGGCAGCAAGCTCTGCCGCTATGGCATCTGCCTCCGACTCCAGATCTTCCAGCTTTTCTGCCAATGCATCGTTGTTCTTCAGAACTTCAGCCTTCTGGTTTTCAACCTCGGCTTTTTCCTGCTTTGCAAGTGCTTTTGACGACTTCAGATTGGCCTGAAGCGTCTCAACCTCGTTCTTTTTTTTCTCTACTTCATCATGAGCCTTCTGAAGATCCTCAAGAACCTCCTTGTCGCTGGAATATATAGTCTGTACAAGATCGAAATTTGTCAGGAACTCGCTGAAACTTCCGGAATTCATGATAACATCAAGAAAACCTATACTTCCATTCTTGTACATTGCCCTCAGTCTATCACTGAGGTTTTCATTCTGTTCATCGACTTTCTTCTGTGCCTTTACCAGCTCCTGTTCGAGAACAACAAGCTTTTCCTCACTTACCTGGATCTGATCGTCAAGACTTGAAATTGATTCTTCAAGCTCCTTTATTTCATTTACAAGATCCTCAGCTTTTTCTTCTCCTTTATCAAGCTCCTGCTTCTTTTCTTTTATCTCCTTCTGAATGTCAGTCAGAGATTTGGCACTTGAAGTCACTGTAGTGAAGCACATAGCGAAAGCCAGCGCAATTGTAATTATAATACTTAAACGTTTTTTCGTCATTTCTTCTCCTACATTGATTATGCTTTAAGAAATCTTTTCATTGATATGATACTTCCGCATGAACCGATACTGATTCCCAGTGCCAGAAATATCCATGTGAAGTTATATGCAAGGAATCCTACAGGAACCATCGGCATAGATAATATGGAAAATACCTGATCACCGATTGTTTCCACAATTTTATCATAAAGCAATGTGGAAACGCCCACTGATATTCCTGCAGAAATCACACCTATGATAATACCCTCCGCCAGAAAAGGACCTCTGATAAACCAGTTGGTGGCTCCTATATACTTCATGATGCTTATCTCTCTGGCTCTGTTAAACACGGTAAGCTTGATGGTATTTGATACTACTACTATAGAAACTATTATCAGGAAAACCATAACAACAACAGCTGCAAGCTGTATGAATTTTGTTGCATCAAGCAGCTTATCCACTGTGGCCTTATAGAATTTCACATCCTCTGTCTGTTCATAGGTTCCAGCTCGTTCAGCCAGAGCTGTTGCTTTCTCAAGATCAGAAATCATTATCACTACACTGTTGGGCAGTGGATTTTCTTTCAGGCTGTCAAGAAGATATGCATTATCTCCCCATCTTTGCCTGAACTCATCCATTGCTGTTTCCTTGCTTTTATAAAAGGCTTCTTCTACACCATCCTGTGCAGATATATCGCTGATAATTATCTGAGCCTGTTCCTCTGTCACACCATCCTTAAGAAATATTTCTATTGAATCATAGTCGTTCTTTATCGTCTGAGCTGCAGTGTTGACATTTATAACAAGTATGAAAAAAAGGCTCAGTATAAGCAGCATGGCTGTAATTGCGAATATCGATGCAATAGCCATGTTTCTGTTTCTGAAAACCTGGAGAAAGGCCTGTTTCAATGTATAAAAAAACCTCTTTATTATCATTCCTGCCTGTCTCCTCTCCTGAATTTTGATCTGAAGGTACGCTTACTCTGAATTGTATCAGTACTCATTTCAATATCGGCAAGCGCTTCCTCAAATCCGTATGCTCCGAATTCATCTCTTACTATTCTGCCATTTTCAATTGCAACAACTCTCTTGCCCATCTTGTCCACTATGTCCTTGGCATGAGTAACCATCAATATTGTAGTTCCTCTCATGTTGATCTGATCAAGAAGCTGCATTATCTCCCATGCAGTGTCAGGATCAAGGTTTCCCGTCGGCTCATCAGCTATCAGAATCCTGGGTTTATTTACTATGGCTCTGGCTATAGCTACTCTCTGCTGTTCTCCTGCCGAAAGCTCATCAGGATACTTGTCCGCCTTTTCTGCAATTCCAACCATGCTGAGAACCTGAGGAACATATTTTTTTATCAGTTTTTTCGGCTGATACACTATTTCCATGGCAAAGGCAACATTTTCATATACTGTCTTTTTCGGCAGCAGTCTGAAGTCCTGAAAGACTATACCTATATTTCTTCTCAGCTGCGGAACCTGTCTTCTGGATAAGGTGGTTACTTCCGTTCCTCTTACTTTGATGCTTCCTGAATCCGCATTAATTTCTTTAAGTATAAGCTTAATAAAAGTCGATTTACCTGCACCGCTGGGTCCTACCAGAAATACGAAATCGCCTTTGTTTATTCTGACAGATACATTTTCAAGTGCTACATTTGATTTGTAGTGCTTGCTCACGTTCTTGAATTCAATCATATGGATTCTGCCCCTTTCTATCTGCAAAACATACACATACATAATACAACATATAGTTGTTCATTTCAACATTTTATGACAAAATATGCAGTATATCAGGGGCAATTAATATCTTTCAGTGATGATTCTGTGAAGTGAAAAGAGTCAATATTGTATCCTGAGCTCTATAGAATCCGGCAGCTTCTGAAGGTCGGTTTTCACCACCTGAACAGGATAAGTTATGATATGAGAGATAGCTGTTTCTTTTTGCGGATCATCAAAAACAGCATAGACTATCAGGTTTGTTCTGCCATCCTTCTCCTCTGACGAAATCTTATTCACTGATACGCCGAACCCTGAGGTAGGCTTTTCTCCCCTCGTCACTATGACATAAACATTATCATCAACCATACACGCCAGAGCCCTTTCAAGGGTTTTGTACTCAGGGATTATATCTGCAGTTATTTCATTCGGCAGCTCCTTTTCTCCAACCTTTTCAAAACGCACATTATCCGTACCGCCGATAAATCCAAGGCATACAGCAAATACACCGGCAGCGGCAGCAATAAGAACAATTAATACTGCAATAATGCGTTTGCTGCACTTTTTTTCTCTTTTTTTTTCCTTTTTCACAATAAAAAACCCCCTTCGCTATAAGGTCCATATATATAGAACTTATTAGCAAAGAGGGTTCGTTATACCTTAAAAAATTATTTATATAACGGATTTAACAGCTTCAGCTATATCATTTGCTGTCATGCCGTATTTTTCTTTGAGCTGATCAGGCTTGCCTGATTCTCCATAGGTATCCTTCTGTCCCACCATTGCCATTTTTACAGGTCTGTTTTTTACGACAACGTCTGCAACTGCACTGCCCAGACCGCCTATAACTGAATGTTCTTCAGCAGTTACGATAGCCTTTGTCTCTTCAGCAGCTTTAATAATCGCAGCTTCATCTATCGGCTTAATGGTATGTATATCTATTACACGCACATCAATACCTTCAGATGCCAGAAGCTCGGCTGCAATCACGGCTTCATTGACCATGATACCTGTTGCTATTACAGTTACATCACTGCCTTCTCTCACCGTATTGGCCTTGCCAAGAGTAATTTCCGCATTTTCATCATAAAATACCGGAACTGCAGCTCTTCCTAGTCTCACATAGCATGGTCCGTTCATTGCAACAGCCTGTTCGAGAAGTCTGGCTGCAGACACACCATCGGAAGGATTGATAACAGTCATTCCCGGAATAGTTCTCATAAGCGCTATATCTTCAAAAGTCTGATGACTGGCTCCGTCCTCGCCAACTGTGATTCCTGCATGTGTTGCACAGATTTTGACATTTGCTCTGGTATAGCCTATTGAGTTTCTGATTATTTCAAACGCTCTTCCTGAGGCAAACATCGCGAAAGTGCTTGCGCATACTACTTTCCCTGAAAGAGCCAATCCTGCTGCAGCACCATAAAGGTTCTGCTCTGCAATACCCATATTAAAGAATCTTTCAGGATATGCCTTTCCGAATTCTGCAGTCATAGTTGATTTGGAAAGATCTGCATCCATTACCACTAGATTCGGATTCTTTGCACCCAGTTCTACCAGTGCTTTGCCGTAAGCCTGTCTTGTTGCCATTTTATCTGCCATTACATTTCACCTCCCAGCTCTGCTACTGCCTGTCTTGTCTGTTCTTCATCCGGTGCCTTTCCGTGCCAGCCAGCCTGTCCTTCCATGAAGGATACGCCCTTGCCCTTAACCGTTGCTGCTATGATCATTGTAGGTCTGCCCTTGCATTCCCTCGCCTGTCTGAATGCATCAAGTATCTGTTCAAAGTCATGACCGTTTATTTCGATAACATTCCATCCGAAAGCTGCAAATTTATCTGCTACAGGTGCTACATTCATGACATCTTCATTCTTGCCGTCGATCTGAAGTCCGTTGTAGTCAAGTATTCCCACAAGGTTATCCAGCTTATTGTGTGCAGCTGACATTGCTGCTTCCCATATTATACCTTCCTGAATTTCTCCGTCGCCCAGCAGAACATATACTCTGCCAGGGTTATTGTCGAGCTTGTTTGCCATAGCCATACCGCCGGCAACAGAGAATCCCTGACCCAGTGAGCCTGTAGACATTTCAATTCCCGGAACCTTATGCATATCAGGGTGTCCCTGGAATTTCGAGCCTATCTTTCTCAAAGTCATGAAATCATCCATCGGATAGTATCCTCTGACCGCCAGTGCGGAATACTGCACCGGGCCTGCATGCCCCTTAGAAAGTATGAACTTGTCCCTGTTTTCCATACCAGGATTTTTCGGATCAATGTTCATTTCATCAAAATAAAGAGCTGTAACTATGTCTGCAGCAGAAAGCGATCCGCCCGGATGTCCCGATCCGGCATTATGTATAGCCTTAACTATTCCTATTCTGACTTCTGCTGCTGTTTTTTCCAGAGCTTTTATGTCCATATCATCCTCCGTTAAATATTATTTTATGTAAAGGGCTGCAGATGCAGCCGCTTTATAGCTTTTATTATCAGAACATAGTATTATCACCAATACCAAGACTGACGCTCAACGCTTCATTAACTTCCGGTAAACGGGTTTTATCAATTGTTCCGATTCTTTCTTTTAATCTTCTTTTATCTATAGTTCTAAGCTGTTCAAGCAATACTACTGAATTTCTGGTAAGGCCGTTATCCTCGGCCTCAAGTTCAACGTGTGTAGGAAGATCTGCCTTGTTTCTTCTTGAAGTAACTGCCGCTACTATAATTGTCGGGCTGAATTTGTTTCCCACATCATTCTGAACTACCAGGACCGGCCTGACACCGCCCTGTTCGGAGCCCATTACCGGACTTAAGTCTGCAAAATAAAGGTCTCCCTTTTTAATGCTCAAGTCCCTTCACTCCCTTTTATATGGTTATTATTTTCCTACTATTTTTTTGAATGCTGCCGGCAGCGCCTCTTCAATTTCGACAGAGGTCATTCCCCACTGCCCTGCTTTTTCGGCGGCGATATCTCCGGCCAGCCCATGGATAAATGCTCCGGTCCTGACAGCATCAAACGCTCTGATTCCCGATGCCGCAATAGCTGCGATTACTCCTGTCAGTACATCGCCGCTGCCGCCGGTAGCCATTCCCGGGTTTCCTGTAGTATTAATATATGTGCCTTCACCCTCATATGATACCACTGTACCGGCACCCTTAAGAAGCACATAAGCTCCTGTTTTTCTGCTGATAATTTCAGCAGCTTTACGCCTGCCGAGCCGACTGACACTGTCCTCTCCCATTGAGTCAAGAAGCCTGTCTGCTTCACCTGGATGAGGCGTCAGGATTACAGAAGCACCGCTTTCACTTATATTACGTACAGCATCCCCATATCGGCATATATTGTTGATACCATCGGCATCAATTACTACAGTACCATTATAATTTTTAAGTATGTTCTCTATAAACAGGTAATTCTTTTCATCATCCCCCATTCCCGGTCCTATGGCAACAGCGCCATAAATCTCAAGTGACCGTTGGGTGAACTTTTCGGAAATACTCCGGTCTATGCACGTTGCCTGAGGGACTGCTGTCTGCAGGATGCAGAACTGCTCTCTCGGCACCGCCACTGTAACAAGACCTGCACCGGATTTCAATGCGCCTCTCGCTGACAGCACTGCGGCTCCGGCCATTCCTTCAGAGCCTGCAGCCACAAGTACCCTGCCGCACTGACCTTTATGTATTTCCTCCGGCCGTTCCCTGATTATAGTATTTACATATTCCTCGGTAATTAAACCTGTATTTTCCATAATTATCTCCAAAGCAGCCAAAGCATCTTCTATCTTACGACGTGCTTTTGCTTTATCATTAAATAGCTATTCCCAGCAGCAGTGATGCTATCAGAAGATATGTCACTGCAGATACCATATCTGTAATAGATGATATCATAGGAGTAGCCATAAGAGCAGGGTCTATCCCTATTTTTCTTGCAGCCATAGGCAGCAGTCCGCCAAGCAGCTTCGCAAACATTATTACCACAATCATTGCTGCTGCTACAGTCAGCCCTATCATTGGCTCCTGCCCATCTACAAGCACAACCTTGGCAAAATTAAAGGCACTCAATACTATACCCAGTATGATACTTACTCGCAGCTCCTTCCACAGTACCTTTCCGGCATCCTTCAGATCAATTTCATCAACAGACATTCCTCTGATAACAAGAGTTGCAGCCTGAGTTCCGGTATTTCCTCCAGTTCCCATCAGAAGAGGCAGATATGACACAAGTATTATCACCTGAGACAGAACTGCTTCAAATCTGGCAATTATGCTTCCCGTTATCATCAATGTAACTGTCATGAATACCAGCCACGGAAGTCTGTTCTTCACATGGTGCAGCACTCCCATATCAAGATATTCCTTATCGGAATCATCCATAACACCAGCCATTCTCTCAATATCCTCAGTGGTTTCCTCTTCAATTACATCAAGGATGTCATCCACTGTGATGATTCCTACAAGTCTATGCTCCTTGTCAACTACAGGTATTGCCAGGAAACCGTATTTCTTGAACATCTCCGATACTTCTTCCTGGTCATCATAAACGTTTACATATACATAATCAGTGTTCATCAGCTCTGAAATTTTCCTGTCGTCATCAGCAACCACAAGAGATCTCAGTGAAACGATACCTTCAAGCTTTCGTCCTCCAGTTTTGACATAGCAGGTATAGACAGTTTCACTGTCCATTGCCTCCTTTTTAATATATGCCAGAGCTTCAGCCACCGTCATCGACTCCTGCAGGCTGATATAATCAGGCGTCATCAGGCTTCCGGCACATGTTTCCGGATAGTTGAGGAAGGTATTGATAAGTTTACGTTCCTCCTTCGGAGTTTTCTCAAGTATCTTGTCCACAATATTTGCAGGAAGCTCCTCGAGAACATCTATCTTGTCATCGAAATCCAGCTCCTGGATAATATACGAAATTTCCCTGTCTGTTATACCTGATACTATTTCCAGCTGGTCATCTGTCGGAAGATACGAAAAAACATCTACCGACACATCCTTCGGAAGCATCCTGAAAATAATTATTGTCTTCTCTACTCCCAGCTCTTCCAGTATTTCTTCAAGAATTTCGCCAATATCAACTTCGTTGTACTTCAATATCTCATCTCTGGCTTTAAAGTACGATTTATCCTCCAGCAGCTGCAGAATATTCTCAAGATCCTCATCAAACTGCTGATTCTTAGCATCCATATCCATAGTTTCAGTCATGATATTGCCTCCTTTCTCAATGATTTTCATATTTTTATACGTCTTTATCTGTACTTATCATATGCTTTCTTATGTTCTGTGCAAATTCCTCCGCACGCTTTTCTATGTCCATATCACCTATAACAGCACCCGGATCATTTGCCGTTTCCAGTATAGCAAATTTCCCCGGCAATGCAAAGGTTTTATTCATGTTAAGACCGCTTATCAGCTGCTCAGCTACAATATCACTTCCACTATATCCGGAAACGATAACTCCGAACAGTCTTTTATCGTAAAACCTGTGCGTAGTGAACAGTGCCGTCATTCTGTTTACAAATGCCGTAAGATTAGCACCGACAGCATCATTGTAATTAGGACATACCATAACCAGTGCATCTGATTCTAGTATAGCCGGGTATACTTTCTCTGTTATGGTACCGCCGTAAAAGCAGCCCTCCTCTTCCCCAAAATGCCTGCAGGTTTCATACGAACAGCCTCTGCAGTCTATCATCTGGCCGTTTCTCAGAGAAATCTCCGATATTTCACATTCTGGCAGATGTTTTTTGACCATATTCCATAGTGCCAGAGTATTTGATGTCCTGCTGCTGCTTGAATGAAGCGCCAGTATCTTCGGGTGTTTCTTTTTTACAGGCTCATAATTCAATATATTGTCAACAAGGTTTCTGCCAGCTGTCATATATGCGCCCATATTGTCTGTATGCAGGTTATGCGCCTGAATATTGTAATTCTTTAGAGTTCTGGTTCCTTCAACAAGCGGCCTTCCTGGGAAAGAACACCCTGCTCTGTTTGCAGTAAAAACAAGACTTCTTCCGGCAGATTTTGTATAAAATTCACAGTTCCCATCAAGAATAACTCCGCCTGCTGAGCCCTCCAGCGCATCAAGATTAAGTCTAAGATACTTCATTATGCTGTACCAGCTGAGATTTATACCTGATTTGCCAAGAGAAATGGTAAAAAGAATCCTTTTATTTCTCAGATCCGCAGTCTCTACCTCCTCTACCGTTGTCAGTATTTTACAGTGACACCCTTCAGTACTGTATTTTATTATGCTCTCTAGGCGTTCTTTTTTATTTTCCTCCGGACAGAAGGGGTTGATAATAATCAGCTCTTTCATACCGCTACTCCTTTAGATCTTCTCCAGATTGCGATATGCTTTTTCGATACGGCTGAAGAGCTGGTCATCAAGAGGAAGATCCTCCACCTGTATTCCTGCAGAAGTTCGCCTGTTTCTGCATCCCATGAAAGCTCCGTCAGATCCGTCTCCAAAATATACCGACGAATAATTCCACCCGCCGCTTAAAGTTTCTATAAGAGATATTGCTCCCGATGAAAGTGCTGGAGCTATATACGGCTTGAATCCATCTGCTCTGGTATCCATATTTGATTTTACCGTAAGATCAGTCAGTGCAAGTGAAATTTCATGATTGTAATCAGAAATACTATCCGCAATGACAAGATCTTCTCCGTGCGGTCCGAAGGCTCTTCCATCTTCAAGATATCGGCTGAACTGCGGATTACTCATTGCGAAATACGAAGCTCTGCCGTTCATAACCCCCAGACCGTAGCCCTGCACCTGATCAGACTCAAGACCGCAGCTCAGCACTTCCTTACATAAAGGATCGACCGGGTCTGACACTACTGCAAAAATCCCATCAAAGCCACATTCTGCCGCCTTTGTTCCATATGCAGCAGCCAGCTCTCTATTTGCTTCAAGCTGAGCCATCCTGACATCTCCCTGTGCCTCTACAGGCGGCACACCCTTTGATGCACAGAATACAAACATGTCGCAATCAAACAGCTCTTGCTGATTAAGTATCTTCACCTGCGGCAGCCTTCTGCCGTCAGGGAACCATATCTGATTTATTTCTCTCTCATATCTTCTCAGCAGCTTTTCATTAAGATCATATATTCCAATTTCGGATATTGTATCTCCTCCCATAAGCCTGAGTCCTGTAAGCACGGTACCACCTACATCTCCAAGAGCCAGAAGATTGACTCTCGACAGCCTTCCGGAAATGCTGCCGCACCTTTTTTTATCTGCCTTTAACAAAAAACTTCCGTTCTTTTTTTCACAAACTGCACCTGGCTTTACCAGCTCATTTAAATATCTCATTTTAATGCACTTTCCAATCTAAGTAATCTTTCCATATAATCTTCCATATATACCGATGGGGACAGATTGAAATCTACCGCCACCCGATTCGAACCATTTGGCATTCTCGGTGATATTATAGCATCAGACAAGCGTTTTATCGTCAGCTTTCTCTCAAAAACAGTCTGATACTCGTCTTCAAGCACCCTGAATATCTTCGCGGCATTCTCAAGGCTTACTCTTGACAGCTCGAACACCGCCTCCCTGCTGGCATCATGCAGGAATTTAGGAGCCGCAAACGGCAGAATCAAGTTGATTGACGGTATAAGACCGGCTTCGGTTTTTTCTTCACTTCGTACACCATCTCCACCTATGAAAGGACACAATGTGGATTCAACAAACCATGCCTTAAGATTCGGGATAAAATACGCACTTTCCACATCTCTGCCCTGTATAGTCATTAGATCTCTGCCATGACCCGAAAGCAGTCCTGTTATCATCTTTCTGATTTCAAGACCGTTTTGCTTGAAAATCGGATCGAGCGCTTTAATCCTGTACCCTTTATGCAGCAGGTCATCCACCAGTATCACCGGTCTGTTAAATGACTTTATTGTTCTTATCTGATCCTCTATGCCTGCATACATTGGATATTCTTCTATGGTAAAGCTATCTAGTGTCGGCGAAAACATCTTTTCGGTATGCAGAGTTTTGGTTACAGTATTCGGCACAGCCATACCCCGGAGTATCTTGCCGAACGGTACACACATACATTCTCCAAGCGTACGCACAGGAAGAGGATAATTAGGTACATTATTGTTTTTTGTCACCATATTAACTATCTTCTGATGCATTATTCCTGCATTGAATGAAAGCACCAGATTTCCCGGGTTCAGCTGTGTCAGAGCCTTCTGCATATCAGCATGGGTCTCCTCCAGAATATCAAGTATCCTGGCATTAGTATTAAACGGAGCCTTTAGGACAGTGTCCATATTTTCTATCATCGCAATCGGCTCTTTCATATTCACCTCATAAACGCCTTGAGGTCTGCCTTCTATTACAATTTCAGTAAATCCCTGTCTTGACAGAACTTCGTTTATTCTATGGTTAGGTTTCCTGTCTATCGGATGAAAAATAGCATATGTCACATCATTCTGCGCTGCCTGAGCCAGAACCTCCGTCATTATTATCTGGATAAGGTTACGCATATCAGCCTTAACTGCACAATATAATGCTCTTACTATTATCATCTTTCCTGTTGCTTTCGTTCTCAGATACGAAGCTATCTCAGCATCCTTGAACTCCTCATAAAGCTGACCGGTCTCAAGCTGGTTGACTCCTGCAAACGCAGCCACCTTACCACTGCTGTCACGTATAACGGCCATTTCAACACGAGGATCATCAAGATAAGCTTTCATAACCCTGACATCTATTCCGCTGGCCTCCATATCTTCTCTGACATCATCGAGTATTGCACTGTCCGCACTGCAGAGATCCTCAAAGGATATGCTTTTGATTTCAAAAACGTTTTTATACTGAGGCTCTCTCAGGTAAAGGCTGTTATCATAAATGAAATTCTGCGCCACCGGATCTATAAGATTGGAAATATCCCGGCCATGGTCGATGTTCTCCCTTATTCTGGTGGAGCTTATATCCTCAAGGTACACAGGCAACTGCAGTTCTCTGATTTTTCCTGACATCCGTCTGTAATTCTCCCGCAGCACACTGTCATCCTTGCAGCCCCCTTCGAGAGTTTCTCTCCTGAATACAATATGATTCATCGTATGAATTGAATTCTCCTGAGGCTCTGACTTGTATGAAGATGCGTTTATGACAACATCGCTTCCAACCACCATATATATTTCCCTTTCAGGGAAAAGACTCTTCAGGTTCCTTAAATCTTCCGGATTAGCGATATTCACAGGGAAATCATCAGGGAAAAGGAACACGTCTGCCTCGTCAGCGACAGACATAGAAATTATCTGACGTCGTATCATTCTTGCCTGAGTCTTCTTCGACCATGAAAACTCATCTATAGCAAGATACACCTCAAAGCCTTCATCTCTGATGGCCTGCACGATACCTTTGTGGCTCAGAGAGAATGGGTCAAAGGTTCCCGGGAAAAACGCTATATCTCGTTTTACAGGCAGCTTCATCTGTCCACAGTTGAAATCATACTCAGATATGAATCTGTAAATATGGTTCAATGCAGCAGCATTTGTAAAGAAATTCATATCGTATTCCCTTATAGAAGAGATGAGTGTAAGCATCTTCTTATAAATCTGTCTGAAAATATCAAATTTCTCATCCTGTGTAAGCTCTGTGCTTCCAAAAATATACTGACCTATAACCATAAATGCTTCCTGACTTACAACTTCATGATACGTTGCCAGTCCCCTCAGAAGCATACCCAGCAGTTTTTTCTTTCTGTTGCTGTAGTCTTCCACCGTTTCATCATTCCTGTATTTATAGGATGAATACTTTTTCAGCACTTCTCCGACAGTATCAAGAGCAACCGATCCAACTCTGTCGTTTGTGCTCTCAATCAGTTCACCCAGATTAACCAGAAATTCATTAAGCTCTCCCGGCTCCAGATAAAGAGCCATTTCACCCAGATACTCCGGAATATATTTTGAAAACTGATATTCACCTATCTCCAGACCTTTAGTAAGCTCAATTACAAGCTCATTTATCTGTTCCATAGGAAGTGTTTTCACTATCCTTATCAGCCCTCTCCCGGCATTATGACGAACTGTAACACGTTCGCTGACCTTGAGGAGATTGGAAAAATGTGTTGCCAGATGAAATTTCTGCGTATCGGATTTACCATTATTCACATTATCCAGAAGAAATTCGATGTTAATTATCTTGGTAACCCACGGAGTTCCCACCTTCAGATTTTCTCTGAGAAGTGCAGGAGTCACCTTGTCAATTGCAGCCCTGTCATCCAGCCTTGAAATTATATCGACGTACTCATCTGAATTTTCAAGTCTTTTCGTATTTCGTAGTATCTTCCTTATCAGATAAGAAACGCTTATGCTCATATCATCGCATCTGACATTGTTGATTATCTCTCTGATAAAGCTGCACTCAGCTTCATTAGCATTTCCGTGCCCAGAAATATATTCTGCAGCCCTTAGAGCACCGATTCTGATTTCTGTAGACTGATGCTCTGAAACAGCTACTGCAAACTTCAGCACTGCGGTGCGATCTGTTTCAGTGAAAACCCTTTCAGGTACTGCAATAACAGAATCCAGCAGGACGAAAACCTCGCTGTCCTTCATTCCATCAGCATTGAACAAAGCGAAATACTCAGACATGAATTTTCCTATACTGATATCATCTGTATGCTCCAGCATTCCCTGAATAACAACCTTCAGCGTATAGCCGATCCAGCTTCTGTGCTGGTCAGTAACCTTATAGTCTGGAGACACGATTTTATCCAGATATATTTTCCATATATCGCCAGCCTCGGTTTTAATTACACCTTCCGCTCCCTCAGGAAGCTCTTTTCTGTAAATATCATCATATCCGGCAATTATGGTTCCAATAAGCTTTCCTGCCTGACGCCGTATATCACCTTCTCTGTGTGAGAGAAGATCATAGAGAAAATGGAGTGTAAGCAGTTTTTCATGCTTTGTCATATATGTGTAGTATTCGCTTAAAATGTTGAGATATGCTCTCTGGCTTTTCCATTGTTTTTCACTTCTGGCGGCCTCGAGAAGACTTCCGAACGCAGATTCATTGTTGAATATGCTCATTATTCTCACATTGTGTTCAATTGCTGTGTATTTGATATTTTCTACGACCTCGTTTTCCATCATCAGTGCGAAGTCTTTTTTCTTCCTGCCTGTTTGTTTTCCCGGGTGTTTATTTATGTCTGTTTCAACGCCCAGACTTATCAGGTAGTTTTCGAAATCCTTCAATTTGGCATAGACCCTCTCATATCTGTGCTTCTTAGCCTCATCCACGTTGTCCAGCTTGCCAAGTATAACATCAAATGCCTCTGCCAGTGTGTAAAAGAACACTACCTCTTCTCCATTAATTCTGCTGCTCTTTACTCTGAAATCAGCATATATAAGCAGCAATGATTCAACCGACAGATTTTCAAGCTCCAGATCCCATGTCGAATGATTGCTTGCAATATGGGCTATCATCGGCATTTTTTCACGTTTAAGAAGATCATCAGTATAGTAGTAATGAAGATAAGGAATTCTCCTGGATTCCTGCTGTGTACATCCGTATTTGCCCAGATCATGACCTGCAGCAGCTCCCGAAACAAGAGCTATATCAACAGGAACGTCAGTATTTATAAGCTGTCTGCCCACAAAAGTAGCTACATGATGCACTCCACCAATATGTCCGATTGTATTGAAGGGAGTTACCTCCCTGCTTATTCTCATGAACTCAAATATGAAATTATTATCCCAGTATTTCCTCAGCCTCTCATATTCTTTTGCTGATATACATTCTGAAGCTTCATCCTCTGGAATAAAATCTATATAGTTAACCGGATCAAATCCATTTTCGTCTCTTTCACATTCCAGCATATTTCTGTAATTTATCAGAAAAAAATATGCAGCATGTTTTCTTTCTTCGGAGGTATCGACCTGGAAATTATCCGGATACATGTGAGCAACAGTGACATCGCATATATATTTAAGCCACCCTTCCTCAGGCTCCTGCGCCATCTGATCCATCGCAGGTCTCAGTCCATTTAAAAGACTTTCGGATGAATAATCTTTTTTACTTATAAGGTTTCCTATTTTTAGCTTCCATTGAAGCCCCGACAGCAGTCTTGTCATTGCGGTTTTTGTCATGCCTGTGTTTTTCAATGTATTCTTACTGAGAAGAACCTGATGCATGTGCTTGATATAATTTGCAGTCATTTCACTCACCTCACTTTTTACTGCATAATTATACCACACCCTGCACGAAAAATCAGTATTTTAATGCTGATTATCAATTGTGATAATACTCCTCAACAGTTCATTTTTGAGACATTTGTCAGAAAATTACAACTTCCGATATCAAAGTTGAAATCCATTGACGTGAATTTAACAAAGTGATATATTTAGATTAACAAGGCATTACCAAACTTTGCGAATTTTATAAAAAGAGGAGAAAAAAAAATGTCAAAAGAATATGTTGAAAGAGTCATCAACTGGGTTAAAGAAAGAAATCCAGGCGAAGTTGAATTCCACCAGACTGTAGAAGAAGTACTTACTTCACTGGTTCCTGTTCTTGAACAGCATCCTGAATACGAAGAATGTGCTCTGCTGGAAAGACTGGTTGAACCTGAAAGAGGAGTTACTTTCAGAGTAGTATGGGTTGACGATGCTGGTAAAGTACAGGTTAACAAGGGCTACAGATATCAGTTCAACAGCGCAATCGGACCTTACAAAGGCGGTCTGAGATTCGCACCAAACGTATATCCTGGAATCATCAAGTTCCTCGGATTCGAACAGATCTTCAAGAACAGCTTAACTGGTCTGCCTATCGGTGGTGGTAAAGGTGGTTCAGACTTCGATCCTAACGGAAAGAGCGATGCAGAAGTAATGAGATTCTGCCAGGCATTCATGACTGAACTCTACAGACACATTGGTCCTAACACTGACGTTCCTGCAGGTGACCTGGGCGTTGGCGGAAGAGAAATCGGATACCTCTTCGGACAGTACAAGAGAATCGTTGACAGATATGAAGGCGTTCTTACAGGTAAAGGCCTCTCATACGGCGGACTTCTCGGAAGAGCTGAAGCTACTGGATTCGGTATCGTATGGTATGCTGAAGAAATGCTGAAGGCTAACGGCGAAGACTTCAAGGATAAGGTTGTTGGTATCTCAGGATTCGGTAACGTAGCATGGGGTGCTGCTTGGAAGCTTAAAGATCTCGGAGCTAAGTGCGTTACTATTTCAGGTCCAGACGGATACATCTACGATCCAGATGGCGTAAACACTGATGAAAAGGTTGATTTCCTTCTCGAGCTGAGATCATCAGGCAAGAACATCTGCGCACCTTACGCTGAGAAGTTCCCTAACGCTAAGTTCTATGCAGGCAAGAAGCCTTGGGGCGTACAGCAGGACGAAGGCATCAAGGTTGACATGTTCATCCCTTGCGCTATGCAGAACGACGTTCACATGGAACACGCTAAGCAGATCGTAGAAGGCGGCTGCAAGTTCTACTGTGAAGGAGCTAACATGCCTACAACTAACGACGCTCTCAACTATCTCATCGAAAACATGACAGCAGTTGGTTCAGCTAAGGCTGCTAACGCTGGTGGCGTAGCTTGCTCATGTATCGAAATGGGACAGAACGCTGGTCACACTGTATTCCAGCACCAGGCTGTATATGATCAGCTGCATGACATCATGAGAAACATCTACAAGAACAGTGCTAATGCTGCTGAAAAATACTTCGGCAACAAGAACCTTCTTGTACAGGGCGGAAACATCGCTGGTTTCGAAAAGGTTGCTGCTGCAATGATGGAACAGGGTTTAGTATAATCTCGCAGAGTTTAAACTTACATAATAAAAATAACGGTGTCGCATGACACCGTTGTTTTTATTATTATAGACATATTTGTTATAAATTATTATTGTTAAAAGCAAACTATACCCTTCTTGTTTCTGCCTGAAATACCACAGTACCATCCCCAAGCTTTCCGACAACAATAAACCCTTCCGCAGTTTCTTCTTTATACAAGCTTATTACATCCCCCAGAAGCGCCTCCCTTGAGAAATTAATGGTAAATTCATCATATTCTCCGATATCAGTTACCTGCTCAACCATATCAGCATACCGGCAGTTATTAGTATGACGATTCTTATCTAGATCGCTCTCTATTACCGTATGCTCACCGGCAGGAAGCAGCTCCCCTGCCCTTATTTTTCTGATACCATCCTCAAAAGGCACTCTGTCTGTATACTCGCCGTCAAAGTCAATATCTGTTTTTTCGATTCTCCTGCTTTCAAAGTTGATTACACACCAGTGACTTATCCCAGCAGCCATCAATTTTTCATCTTTATCATACACATAATAATCTCTGAAAAATGTCACACCCTTCTTTCGTCTGGGATATGTCTCTATTCTGTATTCTTCTGAAGCAGCGAACCTTCGGTATACTCTGAATCGCAGCTTTGACATAACCCATATCCGGTTATCAGCGATAAGCTCATCAAAGCCTATCCCCAGAGCTTCTGCATGTGCAGCAGCAATTTCCTGAAACTGAAACATCAGGCTTCCTGCTTTAATGTTACCATTGCTGTGAAAATCTCCGTTTCCTGTTATAAAGCTGTCAGTGTATTTAAGCATTTATAAACTCCTTTTTTCAATATCTGAGCATCATACGTTCAAACCTGTCTGCATCTGCAAACTTGCCAAGCACAACAATTGCATCGTCCGATTCAAGAATATAATCCTGTGTAAATTCGGTGATTGTCAAATCCGATTCTCTTTCCAGAGCAATCAACTTCAGTCCATATTTTTCAACATGAAGCTCCTTCACAGTCCTGCCTGCAAAGCCGGACGAAATTTTTATTTCCGAAACCACATAATCATCATTTAATCTCATCATATCAATAGCTCTTGAGCCCAGCAGAATTGCTGCAAGTCTGGTTGCTGTGTCCATTTCAGGATGTATAACCTCAGCTCCTATTTTTTCCAGAATAACCCCATGCTCTATGCTGTCAGCCTTTGCAATGACTCGAGGTACACCAAGACCTATCACATTCAAGGTTGTAAGCAGGTTGACATCCACCTTATCTCCTATACATACTATTACAGTTTCACATTCACCGACGCCGGCTTCCTCAATAGCTTCTTTTGTAAGCTTATCTATTAAAAAAGCATCCTGCACATAATTCCGTATTTTTTTCAGCTTATCCTCGTTATTATCTATAACCATAACATCTGCATCTGCATCTGCTAAGGTCCTCGCCAGCGCCATGCCGAATCTTCCCAGTCCTATGATGCAGAATCCGTTCTTGTTTTTCTTTGTCATATCAATCTCCTTATCCAATCATAATATCCTCTTCTGAATAATTCACAGCCGTCAGGTCTCTGTTCAGCCATATGGTAGCAATAGTGAGAGGTCCAAGTCTCCCGATAAACATGATAAAAACCAGCACTATCTTGCTGAGGCTGCACAGCTCTGCTGTTATTCCCATTGATAAACCTGTAGTGCTGAATGCGCTGATTACTTCAAACACTATCTGGTGCAACGAAAATTCAGGTTCAGCAGCCGCTAAAATAAATGTTCCTGTCATCACCACCAGCATCGCCATTAAACACACTGTGAAAGCTTTAACAATAGCACCATCGGGAATTTTTCTTTTAAATGCAGTACAATGCTTTGTAAATACAACGCTGACTAAATGCCTGAAAACAACAAAAGCTGTAACTGTCTTGATACCGCCTCCTGTAGATCCCGGCGATGCTCCTATAAACATCAGAAGCATAAGAATGATTGAACCAGCTTTAGTAAAGCCGCCGATATCAACGCTAGCGAAGCCGGCTGTTCTTGATGAAACACTGTGGAAAAACGCTTCAAGCAAAGAAATACCTTGTCCCTCTGTTAATTTGATAAGCACGGTTCCAATTACAATAAGGAACAAAGTAACTGAAACCACTATCTTTGTATGAAGCGACCACCTCCTGACAGATTTACCTGAGATCAGCTCTGAAAAAACAAAAAAGCCTATACCGCCTGCAACAATAAGAATGCTAGTAACTATACTAAGCCATATATCATCATTATAATCAGTCAGACTCCTGAAGTTTCCCAACACATCAAAGCCTGCGTTGTTGAATGATGCTATGGAATGAAACACGCTTACTCCTATTGCATGTGACATCTCAAAATTACTGTTAAAGGAGAAAAAGCACATGACAGCACCTGCAACCTCGAAGGTTATCGTCATATATGCCACCCCTCGCATTATATCCTTGAGACCTTTTCCTGAACTTAAATTAAGTGATTCCTTTACAAGCCTCTGTTTTCCCATGCTTAGTCTGCCTCCGGCAGCAATAATGAGAATGACACCTATAACAGTAATTCCCAGCCCGCCTGTCTGAATAAGCACAGCCAGTACAACCTTTCCGAATAACGACAGACCAGTCCCAGGATCAACCGTTGCCAGACCTGTAACACACACCGCACTTGTAGACATAAAGAGACAGTCAACAGCAGCCAGACTATCACCTGAAGCTGAGGAAACAGGCAGCATCAGCAGCACAGTTCCTGCCAGTATAACAGTCATGAAACCACCTACTATTGTTCTCCTGGGAGTCAGCTTCTTTGACCTCAACTTTATTTCACTTCCCTTCGTCGAATCACATCCAGCCCTACTCTACAGATTTCAGTGCCTCAGCCATATTAATACGTCTAAGCTTGCGCCGCATTATTATATCTACGATAAATGTAAAGCAAAGTACAGCAATTACTGTATATCCATAGCTCTGCGGTTCTATTATCTCGTTGAATGAAACTGCATCCACAACAATTTTCGACATGATGAATTTATGGAGCAGATAACCTGCCGGAAGCCCAACTATTATTCCCAGAATTACCAGTATGAAATTCTCCCTGAAAACATATGCCCCCGTCTCAGAAGGATAAAATCCAAGCACCTCTATTGTTGCAATCTCACGTTCTCTTTCCGTAAGATTAATATTGCTAAGATTAAACAGAACGATAAATGCTAGTGCGCCGGCACATGCTATTACTAGTATGATAATATAATTAAGACTTACCATCATGTCATCTACTCTGTCTCTAATGTCCTGATTCAGCGAGATTCCTATAATTCCATCATACTCATTCAGCTTCTCAGATACAACTCTGACATCAAATTCTTCATTAACCGTAATGAACACCTCTGAAGGCTCATATTTCTTATTCATCATTGTTTCAAAAGTTTTATCGTTGATGTATACATAATTTGACACGTAGTTTCTGTATACACCGCAGACCTTGAGCTCCACTGATTTCGTATCGTCATATTCAATCGTAATCATGTCACCAGCTTTAACTCCGGTAATATCAGCAAGCTTATTATTTATCAGCACTTCGCCTTCATCCGGATAATCAAGCTCAGCACCTGCAGTATCCGCGAAATTGACAGCATCTGTAATATTGGAATCACTGCTTATCATCAGATTTGCAGATTTCGTTTTTCCCCCGCCCTTGACATTCACTGATGACTGCTGCAAAACTGCTATGCTTTCAATCTCATCGCTGAGTTTATTCTTGAATCTGTTTGTTTCTTTATCGTCAAGCTCATCCGAGAAGGCTGCAACAATATCGTATTTTTCGATTTCCGTATACTGATGATCTGCCAGACCTGCTACGGAATCATTGATACCGAACCCGGCCAGAACAAGAGCTGCACAGCCTCCTATACCAAGTATCATCATCACCATACGCTTTTTATACCTGAGTATATTTCGTATCGTTACCTTATGAAGAAACTTCAGATGATTCCAGATAAATCCGACACGCTCCAGAAAAACTCTCTTTCCGGCTTTCGGCGCCTTAGGTCGCAAAATTTCTGCCGGTGTCTGTTTAAGCTGCCCTCTGCATGCGAAATATGTAGTCCCCATTGAACATATCATAGATACAACAAGTGAAGTCAGAGCCAGAGGTACATCAAAATAGTACTCAAGCGGTGCGAAGCCAAACATCATGCCATAAGCTGTCCATATTGCCAGAGGGAAATATCTTGATCCAAGCAGATAACCAATCACGCACCCTATCAGAGCCGATGAACCTGAATATAACATATACTTCCACATTATTCTACCGGTTGTGAATCCCAGAGCACGGAATGCACCTAACTGAGTTCTTTCTTCTTCTATCATTCTTGACATGGTAGTTGAACATACCAGTGCTGCAATAAGGAAAAAGAACACCGGGAACACCTTTGCTATGCTGTTTACAATATCTGTGTTGCTGTCAAATGAGGAAAAGCCTATATTATCATATCTGGTCTGAACATAAAGCTCAGGCTCTTCAATATCCTTCAGCTCCTTTTCCGCATCATTCAGTTTTTTCTCCGCATCTGCAAGCTCTGCTTCCGCTTCTGCAAATCCAGCTTCAGCTTCAGCCTTTCCAGAATTATATTCTTTATAACCCTCCTGAAGCTGCTTTTCGCTTGCTCTAATTGTTTTTTCCTTTGACTTTACCTGCTGAAGTCCTGAATCTATCTGCCCTTTTGCAGTTTCAAGCTGCTGAAGCTGAGCATTTAAACCTTCCAGGGTCTCCGGTGGAGTCTCTGGATCGGCAGACAGAGCTGCAATAGCTGCCTCTATTTCATCAATTCCGCTTTGTGTCTGTTTTTTCTTGTCGGTCAGATCCGACTTTGTCTCTTCTAATTCATTTTTGCCATCTGACAGCTTCTTTTTATTCTTATCCAGAGTCTTTTTTGACTCTGACAGCGTGGCAAGAGCATCGGCTTTCTCGCTCTCGTATTGTGCCCTGCCGTCTTCAAGCTCTTTTCTTCCCTTCTCTATCTCGGCTTCAGCCTCGTCGATTATATCATCATACCGTATCTGCCCTCGTTTTTCTGCCGCTGCTATTACCGTTTCTTCAGCCAGATCGATATTATCCTCGTATTCATCGCTGAAAATATATCCCTGTTTACTGCATACAACAAACATCTCAGTATAATATTCAGATGCAAATCCGTCCTCAGGCAGATAAATATATGCTGTTATGCTGCCATCTCCAAGCGAAGTGGTTCCACGCTCTGTTTTGATAAGATAATACGGATTCTTAATTATTCCGGTTATCTTATACTCGGTGTATTCAAAGGCCTCCTTCGTATCGCTGTCGTTCTTGCTTTCCACGCGGATAACCTTGCCTATGTCCTCCTCAGTATAAAAGTGATCATCGGCAAGGCACTCATCTCCTGACTGTGGCATTCTGCCTGACACCAGATCAACCTTGTTGATATAATCCAACATTGAATGTGCCCGCAGTACTATTGAATTTCCTTTCCTGTCCTGAGAAAAGAAATCAACTGTATAGCTCCCCTCTGCATGGGAAACCCCCTTCACTCCATTCATGGCTTCCTCATCCTCATCATTAAAGCCATATGTGGAAATCAGCCTGAAATCATAAAGGGAATACTCATTGACATAATCATTGCATGTTTCCATCATACATGCCTTGGTATTCTTGACCCCAGCAAAAAAGCCTACTCCCAGTGCTATGATAGCCATAATGGAAATATATCTTCCCAGACTGCCGAATATTGTTCTTTTTATATTCTTATTGTATATCCTGTTCGACATCTTACCGTCCTTTTTCTGCTACCATTCGATTTCTTCTATAGGCACCGGTGATTCATTGATATGTGTGGAATCCACTGTACCATTCTTGATTTTTACCACTCTGTCAGCCATGGCGGTAAGTGCTGAATTGTGTGTTATTATAACCACTGTCATCCCATTAAGTCTGCATGTATCCTGAAGAAGTTTGAGAATCGCCTTGCCGGTTTCATAGTCAAGGGCACCGGTAGGCTCATCGCACAGGAGAAGCTTCGGGTTCTTTGCCAGAGCTCTGGCTATGGCAACGCGCTGCTGCTCGCCTCCCGAAAGCTGAGCAGGAAAATTGTTCATTCTCTCGGCAAGTCCAACCATTTCTATTACCTGACGGCTGTCCAGCGGATTTCTGGAAAGCTGGGACGCTATCTCCACATTTTCAAGTGCAGTAAGATTCGGTATAAGATTATAAAACTGAAAAACAAAACCTATGTCAAGCCTTCTGTAGGTTGCCAGCTGCTTCTCTTTCAAAGAGGAAATATCTCTGCCTGCCAGGGTTACCCTTCCCTCTGTAAGCGAATCCATTCCTCCGAGTATATTCAGAAGCGTAGTCTTACCTGCTCCTGACTGTCCCACGACAATGCATATTTCTCCCTGATTTATTTCAAAGCTTACATTATGAAGCGCTTTTACTTCAACATCACCTGTTCTGTATACCTTGCTTACGTTTTCAAATGTTACAAACGACATATTTCTTCAGTGTATCCTTTCAAAGAGTATCAATTAATTTTACTATCTTTTTCATAGTTTATCCATATTATACCTGCATTTTTTGTTTTTTCTATGATGATATTGTTGTTTTTTTACTATAGTGCTATAATATGACTTGTATCGTTTCGGCATCCCATGCGGGACCGCAGTGATAAAAAGAAAGGAAGGAAATCAGAAATGTTTGAAACCATCAAATATGAAGTAAAAGAAGGTATTGCATATGTAACCATCAACAGACCTAAAGCAATGAATGCTCTCAATACAGAGGTTCTGGGCGAGCTTCACACTGCATTCGAACAGGTTGCTGCTGATGAAAATGTCAAGGTTGCAATCGTCACTGGCGAAGGCAAGGCTTTCGTAGCAGGTGCGGATATTGCTCAGATGAAGGATCTTGATGCAGTAGCAGGAAGAGCTATGATTGCCAAGGGTCACAGTGTAATGAATCTTATTGAAGCTATTGATAAACCGGTTATCGCTGCCATCAACGGATTTGCACTCGGCGGCGGCTGCGAGCTTGCTATGGCATGTGACATCAGAGTAGCATCAGAAAAAGCCAAATTTGGTCAGCCTGAAGTAAACCTCGGAATTATCCCCGGCTTTGGCGGAACTCAGAGACTTCCTAGACTTGTGGGGAAATCAATGGCAAAATACCTCATCATGACTGCTGAAATGATAGGCGCAGAAGAAGCCAAATCCATAGGACTCGTAGAAAAAGTCGTAGCTCCGGAAGATCTTATGGCTGAATGTGAGAAAATCGCAAAAACTATCATGTCAAAGGCACCTATCGCAATCTCTGTTGCCAAAACCGTTATCAACAATGGTTACAGTCT
Organism: Bacillota bacterium; assembly: GCA_030526355.1. GTDB lineage: Bacteria > Bacillota > Clostridia > Peptostreptococcales > Anaerovoracaceae > Lentihominibacter. The sequence goes on from JAUNDC010000003.1 coordinate 53,222, forward strand.
TGATATCAGAGCTGCTTCCGCTCTCGAGGTTGAAGGCTTTGTAGCACCTTTCGCTTCAGAAGACAAGATGGAAGGCATGACAGCATTCCTCGAGAAAAGACCGGCAGAATTCAAGAATAAATAATAACCGGATATGATTATAAAACCCCGACCTCATTTGCGATAACCGCAATGTGAAAGCCGGGGTTTACTATTATTTTGGTTCCTTGTTTGTAGCAATAACTCCTGCGATGACCAGTATCAGACCGGCTACTGTATACCATCCGAAGGAGTCACCCTGGAACAGAATTCCTGTTACAACACCCGTAAGTGTTATCAGGTTTACCTGCAGCATTGAAGCCTGAGGTGCAGGCATATTTGTCACAACATAATTAAACAGAATATAACAGGCAAATGAACCAACTGCGCCCAGGAAAAGAACAGCCATACCTACCTGCGGCTCCTGAAAGCATACAGCGTAGCAACTGAAACCCTTTCCCCTGACTATATTAAGTATATTGAACCATATTCCACCCATCACTGCCATTGCAAAGGTTCTCTCCATCGGTGTAAACCTGTCGGAAATCTTCGCAGACATTATTGTAAATACTGCTCCCGTAACAACCATTGCTGCCAGCATAAAATATCCTGCAGCTTTACCTCCTGGAGAGAAGCTGTCACTGAACGCTATTGATATAATAACCCCGGCGAAGGAAACAGCTATCCCTGCCGCAACAACTGGACGTATTTTTTGTCTGAGAAAAACAACTGAAATCAGAACTACAGCTATCGGTATCATTGCATAAATTATCGCCGATTCAGATGCTGTAGTAAGATCTATACCGCAGGTTTCGCATATTGTATTGATGCAGGGCTGAATGAATGCCAGAAGCACTACAAGTCTTATAGGTTTACCCTTGTATTGGACTTTTATCAGCTTCACAGCAGCCAGAATAACAAACACTATCATCGATATCGTCCATCTGCAAGTCAGAACTTCAATCGCATCCAGTTCTGTCAGTGCTATCTTGGCACCCAGAAACGTAAGTCCGAAGAGAACCGATTCTATTACTGCTGCAACATATACTATTTTATTTACCTTAATATCATTCTGCATGAACCTCTCCTCAAAAACGCACGATGTCCACTATGAACACCGTGCGCTGTGCAAGCTTATATTATTGCTCGTTGTGATTAAACTACTGCTGAAATTCCAGTATTACGCTGTCGGTTTAGCTATGCCCGGAAGTCTCTCTGAAATAACATTCATCAGACTGTCAGTGCACTTAAGCGGATCAGCAAACTTGGCATCTCCAACAGCTTCCAGCTTTGCATCGGCCGGTGTAAGCACGCCACCAAGAACCTCTCCGATTTCTGCATATTTGTAGGCAGGCTCCGTATTATCCATTTCGATGGATATATCTTCAGTATCCTCCCATTCATAATCAACTTCATAGATATGTGCTATTTCAGCTGCAACCTCCCAGTTGCTGAGAGCAACATTTTCATCAATTGCAGCCTGAATCATCTGAAGCCTTCTTTCTGTATTGGTATATGTACCGTCAATAGATGCGAATCCGGTTCCCGGCACAACCACGTCAGCTTTAGCCGCAAGACCTGTCATATGTGTATCGCAAACTGCCAGGAAATCAAGTCCAGCTGTATCTATATCGGCTTCCTCACCGAATACTACCAGAGCCTTCTTGCCATCCAGAGCTTCTGCGCCGGCTTTGATACCCAGATCAATAAGTCCCTGTGAATTGTTCTTTGCCTTTACCTGCAGTATACCGTCACGAGGGCTTCCGATGTGCCCGCTGATAAGTGCCATATCTGCCAGCAGTGTTGCAGCTTCTGTTGTAATGAGATTCTGATTGAATACTATCATTGCCTTCTTCGCATTGATGTACATATCAGCTACTTCTGCAGCAGCATCACACACATCTGCGCCACTGAGAGATTCTGCAAATTCTTCATATCCCGGAATATCTTTTCCTCTGCCGCTGTCCAGTATACATTTTGCAACAGCTTTAAGGAATCCCAGATTATTGTCTGTATATATTTCCTTCTGAAGGAAATTCATCTTCTGCTGATATTCCTCAGGGTTAATAAGAATAACCTTTGCTCCTCTTTCAGCGGCCTGCTTAAGCTTCAGCTGTATAACCGGATTGTCTGCTGCATTGAAGCCTGCTGCCAGTATCAATTCTGTTGAAAGCAGCTCATCAATTGTATTCGGAGATGCATCCTGTCCGATTACAGGTGCAATACCGCTTTTTCTGTTATTCATACAGAAAATTTTCGCTCCCATTGCTTCAGCCATTTTCTTTATGGCATACGCTTCTTCATTGGTATATCTGTCGGATACAGCTATACCTACTGCAGATTTACCGTATTTTGCGCCTGCCGACTGACATTTCTTAGCTATCATTACCAGTGCTTCATGATAGTCTGCTTCTCTGAAACCTTCAGTTGTCCTGATAAGAGGCTCTTCAAGCTTATCCTCAAGCATTGAACAGTCAAATCCCCACTTGCCCTTGCCGCATACAAGTCCTGCATTTACAATTCCTTCTTTATCAGGATTTGCCTTGATAAGCATATCCCCATATGATTCAAGGAGCAGACTGCATCCAACAGAGCAGTAAGAGCATGTTGTCTCTGTCACATATGTATCAACAGGAGTTTCCTTGATCATTGTTGTTCTTTCCTGGAGAGCACCTGTCGGACATACACTTACACACTGACCGCATGATACACAGCCTGATTCAGCCAGAGGCTTTTCGAGATTTGGCTTCACAACTGTATCAAATCCTCTGTGAACAAGACCTAGAGCGCCTACGCCCATCACTTCATCGCATACTCTGACACAGAGGCCGCACAGTATACACTTGTTCGGGTCTCTGACAATAAACGGGTGATCATCTTCATATTCTATTCTGTTGATATCTCCTGCAAGTCTTTCAGGATGCACATCATACTGGTTTGCAAGGTCTATGAGCTTGCACTCGAAGTAATCATGACATCCACATTCAAGACATCTTGATGCTTCTGCTTCAGCCTCCTGCGGTGTATAGCCGTCAGGTATCACTTCGCTGAAATTATCCCTTCGCTCTTCAGGACTCAGCTGAGGCATCTGAGGTCTGCACATTCTTTCTCTATCTTCAAAAGTCTTCTCGGTAATATCATGTCTTTCTACAAAGTAAGGCTTCTCATATCTTACGGTCTGTCCATCAAGATATGCATCAATCATCTCGGAAGCCTTTCGTGCATCTGCTATCGCTTCTACGGCAATGGATATCTTGTCATTACCACAGTCTCCACCTGCAAACACACCAGGAATGCTGGTCATAAATGTTTCAGGATCATATGCTACAGCATTCTTTCTTGTCTTGTCACAGTCAAAAATGCTTGCATCAACTGCCTGGCCTATTGCCAGTATCATAGTATCTATATCTATGGTCTCGGTTTTACCTTCAACAGGAACAGGTCTCCTTCTTCCTGATTCATCCGGTTCACCAAGCTCCATAACCTGAAGCACTACCTGTTTAACATGTCCGTTTTCATCCTTGATAACCTCAATAGGGTTTGTAAGGTTTTTGAAGATAACGCCTTCTTCTTCTGCTTCTTCGATTTCCACCATATCTGCAGGCATCTCATCCTTTGTCCTCCTGTAGATATTGTATACCTTTCCGGCACCCAGTCTCACAGCAGTTCTGCATGCATCCATTGCTGTATTTCCACCACCTACGATGGCAACACTTTCACCAAGGTCGATTTCTTCGTTTCTGACAACCTTTCTGAGGAAATCTATACCTCCGATGACTCCTTCGGCATCTTCACCCTTGCAGCCTACTCCTGTTGATATCCATGCGCCTATTCCCAGAAGCACTGCATCGAAATCATCTCTTACTGTGGCAAACGGAATATCCACACCGATCTTAGTATCAGTAACAATTTCAACACCCATCTGCTCAATGATTGCTATTTCCTCATCAAGAACGGCCTTAGGAAGCCTGTATTCAGGTATACCATAGCGCAGCATTCCTCCTGCCTTAGGCATGGCTTCAAATACTGTCACATCGTGTCCCTTCTGCTTAAGGAAATAAGCTGCCGAAAGCCCCATAGGACCTCCTCCTATAACTGCAACTCTTTTTCCTGTATCAGGGTCACACTCCGGTATGAATGCTTCTTCATTCATAAGATCCTGATCTGCAGCAAATCTCTTAAGCCACTGTATGGAAACAGGTTCGTCAATAAAACCTCTTCTGCATTTATCTTCACATGGATGCGGGCATACTCTTCCCAATGATGCAGGAAGCGGAATCTTATCCTTGACAAGCTCCAGAGCAGCCTCATACTCACCATTGGCTATAAGACCCACATACCCCTGACAGTCTGTCTGCGCAGGACATGCAAGCACACATGGAGGTCTGCAGTCACCCACATGATTTGAAAGCAGCAGCTCCAGATTTGTTTTCCTTGATTCTATTACTCTTTCTGTACTTGTTTTTATCACCATTCCAGGTGCGATTTCTGTTGCACATGCCTTGCATAGTTTTGGATTACCCTCTACCTCGCATACACATATACCGCACGACCCGTAAATTTTTGTTCTTTCATCAAAACAGAGAGTCGGAATGAAGATATCGTTTTCTCTGGCTACCTCCAGTATTGTCTGACCGGGAATTCCTGTTACTTCCCTGCCATTGATATTCAATCTGAATTTGTTCATTTTGGCTCCTCCTCTCCTATGCCTTCACAATAGCGCCGAACTTGCATGTATCAAGACACTTTCCGCATTTCACGCACTTGTATGTATCTATGACATGCTTTTCCTTGACACTTCCGGATATTGCATCCGCAGGGCAGTGCTTCGAGCAAAGCGTACATCCTTTGCATGCATCGGTTATGCTGTAGGTTATAAGTGCCTTGCATGAAGCGGCCGTACATTTCTTCTTGTAGATATGATCTTCATATTCACTTCTGAAGTATTTTAGTGTGGTAAGCACAGGATTTGGTGCTGTCTGTCCCAGACCGCACATGGATCCGTCTTTTATTTTCATTGCCAGCTCTTCCAGGAGCTCTATATCTCCGTCCTTGCCTTCTCCCTCTGTAATTCTTTCCAGAATCTCAAGCATTCTCTTGGTTCCGATTCTGCAGTAGTTGCATTTGCCGCAGGATTCATCCCTTGTAAAGTTCAGGAAATATCTTGCCATGTCAACCATGCATGTATCTTCATCCATTACAATCATACCGCCTGAGCCTACGATTGCTCCGGTTTTATTTATATCCTCATATGTAACAGGTGTATCAATCAGCTCTGCCGGTATGCACCCGCCTGAAGGGCCTCCCATCTGAACAGCCTTGAACTTCCTGTCGTTCTTGATTCCTCCGCCTATTCCATATATTACTTCCCTGAGGGTAAGTCCCATTGGAACCTCTACAAGACCGCCTTTTTTTATCTTGCCGGCCAGTGCGAATACCTTTGTGCCTTTGCTCTTTTCGGTACCCATAGCGCCAAACGCGGCGCCTCCGTTATAGATTATCCATGGTACATTTGCCAAAGTTTCAACATTATTTATGTCTGTAGGCTTCTGCCAGTATCCTTTAGCTGCAGGGAACGGAGGCTTAAGTCTTGGCATGCCTCTCTCGCCTTCCAGTGATGCAATGAGAGCCGTTTCCTCACCACATACGAATGCTCCTGCACCTGCTTTTATCCTCAGATCAAAGTCGAACCCGCTGCCAAGGATGTTCTTGCCCAGAAAGCCTTTTTCTCTCGCCTGATCCATGGCAATTTCAAGTCTTTTGATTGCAAGCGGATATTCAGCTCTGCAGTATATGACGCCCTGCGTTGCTCCCATAGCATACCCGCCGATTATCATGCCTTCGATAAGTGAATGCGGATCCCCTTCAAGGACGGATCTGTCCATGAACGCACCTGGATCTCCTTCATCTGCATTGCACACAAGATATTTCTCATTTCCCGGACTCTGCTTGGCTGCATTCCATTTAAACCATGTCGGGAATCCGGCTCCGCCTCTTCCTCTCAGTCCTGATATCTTGATTTCCTCTATTACTTCCTCCGGCTTCATTTCAGAAAGTACTTTAGCTATTGCCTTATATCCGTCAACAGCTATGTATTCGTCTATTTTTTCCGGATTTATAACTCCGCAGTTTCTCAATACAACTCTGTGCTGCTTCTCGATAAACTGCTTGTCTTCTTCTGTAATTGCCTGCTCCTCGGCAATTCTACTGTTGATAAGATGGTCCTCAACAATCTTCTCTACCTTGTCAGGCTGAACCTTGACATACCTTGTCATTTTACCATCATCATCATATATGTCTACTATCGGCTCCAGATAGCATGTACCTACGCATCCTGTAATATCAACATCTGCCTTAATCTTCTTCTCAGCAATCTGCCTTTCGAATTCAGCTGCTGTTTTTCTGGCACCTGTAGCGACGCCGCAGCTTCCCTGTCCGATTACAACCTTCATCTTGTCACCTCCTGTGCCTTTGACCTGATCTCTTCAAGAATCTGTTTTACAGTATCCTTAGTCAGGTTACCGTATGTTTCATCACCATCAGCACTCTTGATCATCATAACTGGTGCAAGTGAACAGCATCCAAGACATGCCACATTATTCAAAGTGAACACTCCATCCTCGGTCGTTTCTCCGTCTTCAATACCCAGATATTCGCATATAGCTTCCTCTATCATCTCAGAGCCGTTAACGTGACACGCCGTTCCCTGACATAGCATAATAAGATACTTGCCTATAGGCTTCAGTCTGAACTGTGCATAAAATGTAGCGACTCCGTAGATCTTCGCAGGTTTGATACCTGTCTTCTCGGATATGTAATTGATGGCATCCATTGAGAGGTAGCCATAGATATCCTGTGTTTTCTGCAGGATAGTGATTAGACTACCCGGCACTGTTGCATACTGTTCAAGCACCGGAGCCAGTTCCTTGAACTGAGCTTCACGATTCTGTGAACAATTGCAGCTGCAACCTTTTTCTTTCATATTAGTTCCTCCTAATAATAAAAATAACTGAAATACCATATAAATCATGCAAACAACTGTATTGTAACATACTATCATCAGGGAAATCAACAGATTTGAGGTAAAAAATTCAGAAAATTAAAACTAGTTACATTGTTCAAATTATAACGACTTTGGGTTTTGTTGTTTTTTTAACAATCCTTTTACATCAACTTCCATGAGAAGAAGTCCCACAAGCATCAGTGCAGCACCCACATACGCTCTAGGCAGCAGAATCTCGCCCGCAAAAATAAATGCAACTATGCCTGAGAAAACAGGCTCCAGTGTAAAAATAACACCGACATGAGATGCAGTCGTATACTGCTGAGCCACCGCCTGAACAATAAAAGCGACTCCTGTGCAGAATACTGCAAGGAACAGAGCCGAGCCCCAGCATTCACCTGAAGCCGGAAATACAGGCTCTTCAAAAATAAAAGAAAGGATCAGCATGAATATGCCGGTAAAGCCAAGCTGAAATACCCCCAGCTGGAAAGCATCAACATCATCCTTCGCCACTGCAGTTTCAGTTATAAGAAGATCCACAGCATAGGCAAAAGCACACATGAGACACAGTATATCCCCTGAAGCCATCCTGAGCTGTTCATTGAGTGTCATCAGTGCTATTCCTACAAGACACATCATAACCACTATGCAAAGCTTTCTGTCAGGCTTCTGCTTTTTTACAAAAAACGCCAATACCGGCGTAAATACCACCGTAAGCGCACACAAAAACCCTGAATTTGACAGGCTTGTATATTTAACTCCGAATGTTGCACCGATATATACAAACACAAGTGACATTGCCACAAAAAGAGAGTATTTCAAGGTTTCCCTGTTTACATTTTTTATCCTGGGAAATGCAATTAAAGCAGCTACAACAAAGGCTGTCAGAAATCTGAATGCATTCAGATTCAGAGCCCCCATCTCATTGAGACAGATATCCATGAGATAGTATGATACTCCCCAGCACAAAGTCACCAGAATTAGCATTAAATCGGCTTTCAACTGAGTTTTCATAACTGTTTCTCCTCGATTAAACATCTATACATATATAGTGCAAAAACATATCTGCAGTACCGTTTTCATATACGTGCTATAAAGAACTCCAGTGCCAGAGGACCTTCCAGCAATCCGGTTTTAATGTTCTCATCCACATCATATGCAGCGGAAAGTGCTTTTCTCAGATCGGTCATGGAATACTGACCTGTAACAGCCATTGCCTTTTTTAACCTGAACTGATGAATTCCAAGCTTCTTCTGCATTCCTGCCAGAGTCATACCTTCATCCTTCATTTCCTTTACAGTCAGTATCAGCTCAAGCTGGCTTGTAATGAGACGCAGCAGATTAAATACAGGTGTACCGGCTTCTATCAGATTATGAAGCAGTCTAAATGCTTCATCCTTGCGGTTTCTTCCAATCGCATCCAACATCGCGAAGACATCATTTTCGGGATTGGTAGCAAGTACATCGCTTACATCCGCCGCAGTTATTTCGTCAGATCTGCCGCAGTGCGCTATTATTTTTTTCAGATCGTTCTCCAGATTATACAGACTGTAATCTATCGCTTTGTTGCCGTATCCGCTTTCTGCCATAATCATGCTTATTACGGACGAAGTGTACACTTTGCCTGCCATTTTAAAACGCTTTTCAATAAAGCTGCGCAGCATATTATCACGAAGGCTCTGAAAATCATACACCTTACCGTTCTTTTCTGCTGCAGTCATCAGCCGGCTTTTTTTACCTCTGTAATCCTCCGGCTCGGCTGCAGTTATCAGAAGGAGACTACCCTCAGGTATCTCATTGAAATAATCTATGAGTCCTTTTAAATCCGATTCACTGAAGCCTTTGAGATTTTTACCGTATACCGGTGCGAAATCCGGCAAAAGCACCACTTTACGCTCTGACATAAGGCTTATAGTTTCGGTGTTCTCTATAATATTATTCAAGGTTATATTTTCGTTCTCAAGTGTCACAAGATCTATCGGTTTACATGCCTCGGACACAAATTTACCAATAAGTGCATCAGTATACCATCTTATCAGATATTCCTCTTTGCCGCATAGTAAAACAAGGCGGGGAATTTTCCCCTCCTTTAGATCTCTTTCTATGGTAATAAATGCATGTTCCGTATCTTTTTTATATCCGGCCGCCATATTTCAACCTACTCTGAATCGTTTCTAGCTGTATATACCATTATACAGTTTTGTATTTTTTTTTCAACTCAAAACTACCATCTTGCTTTAACCACAGAAAAAATTCTTCATTAATAACCTTTGATAAATATGACCTTGATTGATTATAATAACATTAGATACTCTCGCCGTCAGGCAATAACCAGGAGATTAAACTATGCTTAACAAACTAAAAAACGAAACAAGCCCATATCTGCTGCAGCATGCTGACAATCCTGTGGAATGGTATCCATGGGGAGATGAAGCCTTTGAAAAAGCACGCGCTGAGAACAAACCGGTTTTTCTCAGTGTCGGGTATTCCACATGCCATTGGTGTCATGTTATGGCCCACGAATCGTTTGAGAATCCAGCAATAGCCAAGTACCTCAACGAGAATTACGTATCAGTCAAGGTTGACCGTGAAGAACGCCCGGATATAGATCAGACATATATGCGGTTCTGTCAGGCTGTAACAGGTAGCGGCGGATGGCCGATGAGCATATTCATGCTCCCGGACAAACGTCCGTTTTTCGCCGGAACATACTACCCTCCCCATCAGTTTCTTCATATTGTTCAGGCTTTGAAATCCAGCTGGAAAACAGATTTCGGGATGATACTCGAAAGTGCACGCCAGATAGAAAGCCTGGTCAGACGCATATTCACCGATAATCCTGCCTCTTCATGTAACGATAATAATGAACATCAGCTGATTATCGATGCTGTCAGAAGCTTCCGCCAGACCTTTGACAAGGAATACGGAGGATTCGGCAGCGCACCGAAATTCCCATCACCTCATAATTTACTTTTTCTTATCGGAAATGCTCCCGATATGGCCGAAAAAACTCTGCTTCAGATGTATAAAGGAGGTATACACGACCACATAGGCGGCGGATTCTCAAGATACTCAACAGACCACAAATGGCTTGTTCCTCATTTTGAGAAAATGCTTTACGACAATGCGCTTATGGCAATGGCATATACAATGGCTTATTCACGTACTGATAAACCTGTTTATAAGTCTGCTGTATCCGGGATATTTTCTTATCTGTTTAATGAAATGCGCTCTCCTGAGGGTTGTTTTTATGCTGCCCAGGATGCTGACAGTGACGGAATCGAAGGTAAGTATTATGTTTTTACTACTGATGAAATCAAATCAGTGCTAGGTGAAGTCAGAGGAGCTGATTTCTGCAGCTATTATGATATTACAAGACAAGGGAACTGGGAAGGAAAAAGCATACCTAATCTTATACGACATGATGATCCTGATACATCTGCCTTTGATAATGAAAAAGCCGAACTGAGAAATTACAGGAAGCAACGTGCGTCACTTCACAAAGATAAAAAACTTCTTACCGGTTGGAATGCACTGACAGCTGCTTCACTTGCTTTTGCCGGCAGGGTATTTGATTGTAAAAAGTATATTGATTCTGCAGAAAAAATCGCAGATTTTACAGAAGATAAACTGCGCAGAGGAGATACTCTTTTCTCCGGCATTACTTCAGGCAGAATCATAAGCCCCGGTTTTCTCGACGATTATGCGTTTTACATCTTCTCCCTGATTCAACTTTACAAAACGTCCGGGAAAGAAAAATATTATGACAAGGCCATCACTCTGCTGATAAAGACAATGCATGATTTTGAAGACAAGGAAAACGGAGGATTCTTCTTCTCCGGCATCGAAAATGAAACCTTGATTTCACCTGTAAAGGAAACCCATGATGGAGCTCTGCCGTCAGGCAATTCTGTAATGACTTATAACCTTCTGTTCTTTGCTGATAAAGCAATAACACCTGAAATTGACGATTGCCTCAGAAGACATATCAGATTCATGAATTCTGCAGCATCACGCAATCCGGCAGGCCATGGCTTCCATCTTTTTTCACTGTTTCCGACAAAGAAAATCATCTGCCATAACGGCTCCTGCCGTCAGACAGATGAAAACATATTATAATTAAACCTTTTTTTATTGATGTATGTTTTTCATCGCGGGATTGTCTGTCACGTGGCCTTTATGATCAAACCGTGATCCGTGACACTGACAATCCCACGAGTTTTCTTCAGTATTCTCATTAAGCCTGCAGCCCAGATGTGTGCATCTTCTTCCTCCCGGTACACAGAAATTCTTCAACGTAACTCCTATATTACTGAGAAGCTGCATAGAAGTCATTGGTCTGTTTGTTTCAAATGCACTGGCAAACTCGTTTTCCTGCCCGGTTACCATATCAGCGATCACGACTGCTGCATTCATGGCTGATGTCATCCCCCATTCATTAAAACCTGTTATCACATACCAATTATCTTCAGTGAGGCAGTATTTCCCCACATATGGAACATCATCAAGGCTCATGCAATCCTGAACAGCCCACGCACATTTTTCTTGAGCTTCCGGGAAGTGCTCTGCCGCGAACCGCCTTACAATTCGGAATCCATCATCTGATGCTCCCGTCCTGCAATCTCCGCCTCCAACAATGAGGATATCCTTGTAATTTCTAAGATAAATACCCCTGTCACTGTCTTCCGCATAAGTACCTGCCAGCTTCGGAGCATTTTCAAGAGCAATTGCAAATGAACGCTTCTGATAAAGCTTGAGAGGATATAATCCTCGCGTATTGATAAAAGGATAATGTGCTGCAAATATTATCTTCTCAGCTTTTATTTTGCCACTTTCTGTATAGGCGGTATCTCCCTTGACAGCTTCCACAAATGTGTTTTCTCTTATATTCAGTCCGCGTGATATTCCGGCCAGAAATTTCAATGGATGAAATTGTGCCATATCATTAAAACAGACTGCTCCATAAGTTTCAAACGGAAGTCCATCATCTTCTGTAAAGTGTGCATCCGCTCCCAGTTCACAGGCCACAGCGGCTTCAACCATAAGGCATCTGCTGTCAGAGCGTGAATATACATAAGATGGCTTTTTCTCAAAATCACAATCGATACCCTCTGCCATTTCTTCAAATTTCCTTACAGCTTCCATATTGGCTTGCAGGTATGTTTTTGCTCTTTCTTTTCCGAACCTTTTTACCAGCTTAGTATATATTCTCCCATGCTGTGCTGTTATTACTGCGGTAGTTCCTCTGGTAGTTCCGCTGCAGATCCTATTACCTTCCACAAGCAGATGCTTCACCCCTCTATTCTTGAGCATATACGCACACATAATACCAGCAATACCACCGCCGATTATCAGAGCTTCGGTTTCAGTATCTCCTTTAAGCCGAGAAAACTCCGGCATTTTCACATCATTTTCCCATAAGTACATGTCAAAACCCTCCTTAAGATGATTCTGTACATGTAGGCTTGTTTGTATTCAAAAGAAAAAACGTTGAAATAAATTCAACGTTTCTAAATGGTGCGGCCTACCGGACTTGAACCGGTACGGTCTCCCACACGCCCCTCAAACGTGCGCGTCTGCCTATTCCGCCAAGGCCGCATGTATTTACTTTTTCGTCAAGCGACTTTTTTATTATACTATATATAAGAAAAAATGCAAGGTTTTTTTGCATTTTATTATCGTTTTTTTGTTCTTTTTTTAAGCAAAAAATAATAATACCAATTGCTTTCCTCCAAACTTACTATCTGCAAAGCTTTCATCTTTTAACCTATGATTCTCCAGACTTCCTGTTATTTTTCTTTTTCTATTCCAATCTGCAGTATATCGACTGCTCTTACGTCTGTATTCATTCGGTTCTGTTAAAGCTTCCACTTTGCCATTCTCACGAGCTGTACGCCCCTTGAGGATTTGAATTTAAGCAATTGGTATTATCTTTGTCCTTCTCTAAACACTTCTGGTGGAATCACCTTCTTTCTGATGCTGACTACTCGTGTTTTAAACTTTATATCGAAACGTTCCAAGCTTTGTTTTAAGCTCTTCTCCTTTCTTGGCTATATTATATCACTGCACTAAAGCCGATGCAAGAATTTTTTGAAAATTCTCTTAAGTTTTTTTATTTTTATTTGCCAAAGTAGAATAAAATTATATTGTCTATCTCAACACAACAGTATCAAAATAAATATCAAGCTTTTCATACAGCTTTTCGGCAGTGTCCGAGTTATCAATAACATAATCAGCCTTCTGTATCTTCTCGTCATCACTCATCTGATTTCTTATTCTGGCTCCTACTTCCTCAGGTGTGGTACCATCTCTGACACATACTCTTGCTATTCTGATGTCTGTATCTGCCGTAAGCAGCAGCACCGTATCACACCGGTTATCGAGTCCTGCTTCAAACAACAGCGGAGCATCCAGCAAAATTCCCGAGATTACCTCTGTCCAACCTGTACGCTTTATGTCCGAGATCTGTCTGTCAATTTCTTCTGTAATTGCCCCGAACATAAGCTCATCCAGTCTCTGCTTTTTCACAGTATCGGCAAAAACCAACGATGCCAATGCCTTTCTGTCAAGGCAGCCTTCAGCTTTGAGAACATTTACTCCCGGAGCTCCCATCTCACCATCAGGCCCGAATATATCACCAAGAACATATACCATGTGGCTTCCATCCGCAGTCATCGCACGGCTGATTTCATCGGCATCAACATGAATAAGTCCCTTCTTTTTCAGATAGCCGGCCGCAGTAGATTTACCAGTTCCTATACCGCCTGTGAGACCTATTACTTTTATTTCCCTATCCGTCACTGTCTTATTTAAGCTCATACCAGTTGCCTCCCTCGTTAAGGTCCGCCTTAAGTCTGACGGCAAGACTGTATGCACTTTCCATATTCTCAACGAGAAGAGCCTCTACATCTTTCTGCTCATCCTTAAAGGTATTGATTATAAGTTCATCGTGAACCTGCAGTATCAGTCTGGATTTCAGTCCCTTCTCCTTTATCGCATTGTACACCTTTATCATTGCTATCTTGATAATATCCGCGGCACTTCCCTGTATAGGAGTATTCATCGCCAGACGCTCTCCCATCTGCCGCAGCATATAATTGCTGGCCTGTATTTCCTTGATATAGCGTTTTCTTCCCATCAGGGTAGTCACATAACCGTGCCCTTTGCAGAAATCCACCTGTTCATCCATAAATCTCTTGACAGCATCATGCTTACGGAAGTAGGCATTTATATATTCATCAGCGTCCTTCCTTGTGATATTCAGCTCCGTCGACAATCCAAAAGCACTCATACCGTAAATCACGCCAAAATTTACAGCCTTGGCACGACTTCTCTCCTCTATCGTTATCTCCTCTTCAGGGACACCGAGAACGTTTGCCGCTGTCGCTCTGTGAATATCCTCCCCGTTATTGAAGGCGTCAATCAGCACCTGATCTTCAGACATATGAGCCAGTACACGAAGCTCTATCTGGGAATAATCAGCACCAACCAGCACACAATCTTCAGTCTCAGGAATGAATGCTCTCCTCAGCTTTCTCCCAAGCTCCTGCCTGATAGGGATATTCTGCAGATTAGGCTCCGTACAGCTTATTCGACCTGTAGTTGTTACAGTCTGGTTAAAATGAGCGTGCACCTTGCAGTCATCTTTTCCTATAAGAGGTATAAGCCCATCGATATAAGTGCTTTTGAGTTTGGCCAATGTTCTGTACTCCAGCACGGCAGGCACGATAGGATGCTTATCTTTGATTTTTTCAAGTATATCGGCGCTGGTTGAATATCCGCGCTTTGTCTTCTTCCCCGCCGGAAGCTCAAGTTTCTCAAAAAGGATTTCCCCAAGCTGAACAGGTGAATTGATATTAAAGGTTTGCCCTGCCATCTCATAAATATCCGACGTGAGCTTGTCAATTTCACCAGTCAATGTTTCTCCGAACCGTTCAAGCTCCTGTCTGTCTACTCTGAATCCCTCATACTCCATCGCTGCCATTACAACCACCAGCGGCAACTCCACCTCATACAGCACAGTCTCCAGCCTCTGATTGGCTACAGAAACCTTTTGTACCTCCATTAGATTCAAAACTGCGGAGCATATCCTGAACCCATAATCCTGATACACCTCCGTCGTATCGTTGAACATATCGATCTGACCGTTTCCTGTGATAAACTCCTTTTCATCCTCGACAGTCATATGCAGGTATTCATTGGAAAGTGCACTCAGGCTGTAGTTGCTTCTTCCTGAATCAAGAACGTACTGCGCTACCGCCGTATCAAAGGCTGTATCCATATCATTCAAGCCGCAGCACATCATCATATAATAATCACGCTTCAGATCATGTCCTGCAAAGCGCACATGCTGTTCAGCAAGCCATGAAAAAAAGTCATTAAGCCGTGTACAGTCAAAGTAATAGTACTTTCCATCATTGATTACAGCAGCCCCTTCAACTACCGGTGCCGCAAGATGATTGTAATCCCCGAAGATTTTGATTACTGCGTCTCCCGACAGGCTCAGAGATTTAAGTTCTTCATCAGCCCTGATTACCATCCTCTCCATATCGGCAGTGTCCACCGGAAGTTCATGAGCTTCTCCTGCTTCGGAGGCTGAGCCTGCTTCATTGATATTCAGCTTTTTCAGAAATCTGTTGAATTCCAGCTTCGTGTATATCTCGACCAGCGCATTGTAATCCGGCTGCACCAGTCTGTATTCATCAAAGTTAATTTCTAACGGAACATTTGTATTTATAGTAGCAAGCCTCTTGCTCATCATTGCCAGCTGAGCGTGTTCCTCAACCTTGGTTCTGAGACCTGCAGGCTTCACCGAATCCACATTCTGAATGATATTCTCAACTGAACCATACTCGAGAATAAGCTTTGTTGCTGTTTTCTCTCCGACCCCCGGGATTCCCGGAATATTATCTGATTTATCCCCCATAAGCCCCTTGAAGTCTATAAACTGCTCAGGTGTGAAGCCATAGGTGTCTATCATTGCCTGCCTGTCATACATGTCAAACTCGGACACACCTTTTTTAGTAAAAATTATTTTTGTAACATCTGTTGCCAGCTGCAGTTCGTCCTTATCGCCTGTAATGATATACGGCTCAAGTCCTGCCGATTCCGCTTCTCTGGCTATCGTTCCGATTATATCATCCGCCTCAAAGCCTTCGATTTCTATCTGCTTGATATTCATAGCTGTCAGCACATCCTTCAGCAGGGGAATCTGCATAGCAAGCTCAGGCGGCATCTTTTTTCTGCCTGCCTTGTATTCTTCAAATTCCTTATGCCTGAAAGTAGGAGCCTTCATATCAAAGGCTATTGCCATATACTCAGGCTCATAATCACGCCTTATTTTTTCAAGCATATTTATAAAGCCAAAAATACCCTGAGTAAAAATCCCATCCCTTGTTATCATCGGATTTCTCATAGCATAATACGCTCTGTTTATCAGACTGTTACCGTCAATTATAGCGATTCTTTTCATCGTATCCACCTTTTATTCAATAGTTATCCCAGCTTCTTATTAGCGAGCCAGTACGCCATTCCTACAAATATACCGCCTCCCACTATATTTCCGAGAGTTACAGGTATAAGATTGTTTACGATCATATTACCTATGGTCAGGCAGGATGTATCCAGATTAAGAAGCTGGACAAAAGCATCATTTCCTGCCGCCATTATTCCTGCCGGTATAAAATACATATTTGCAACACTATGTTCAAATCCGGAAAGCACGAAAAGCATAATACAGAAAAATATGGCGAATATCTTGCTCACTGTTGCCTGAGCTCCTGTTGCCATCCATACAGCCAGACATACCAGCCAGTTACACATGATTCCGAGAACAAATGCTCTGCCGAAATCAAGGCTTACCTTGGAAATCGCTGTTTTCACAGTTACTGCTCCCAGCAGTCCGCCGCCGCTTTCCAGAAGGCCGGAATAATTGATAAAGGCTGCGATTACAAGTGCTCCCACGAAATTACCTATGTAAACTATAATCCAGTTTCTCAGGATGCCGGAAATCTTTATTTTCCTGTCCATAACTCCCGTGATCATCATGCAGTTTCCTGTAAACAGCTCTGCACCGCAGAGTACAACCATCATGAGCCCTACAGGAAAAACACAGCCTGAAACAAGCTTACCTATACCGAAGGTCTCAGGATTTGATACAAGATTGAAGGATGCCATGGCAGACGCCTCACCGCCAAAGGCTATATAAGCTCCGGCCAGTACCGCCAGAATAAACAGCTTCCACAAATTTCCCTCCGCCTTTGGAACCGCTGAGTCGGAAACTTTTTCAAGAATTTCTTTTGATGTTAATGCTTTCAATTGCAGTTTCTCCTTTTTCCCAAAAAATAATAGCCTGCAGACCTTAAGTCATGCAGGCTTAAATTATATCATATCTGATCTATTTTGTCATCAGCTCACACACAGCATTTGAGAAGGATACAGGATCCTCGATAGGCAGGCCTTCGATGAGAAGCGCCTGATCATAAAGGATTTCTGCGTATTTCTTAAGTGAATCCTTATCATCCTCGTATGCTTTCTTGAGTGTATCCAGAATCGGATGTCCAGCATTGATTTCAAGCACTCTTTCTGCCTGAATCTTTTCCTCCATAGGCATCGCATTGAACACCTTTTCCATTTCTAGAGACAGTCCGCCTTTTGCTGTCAGACATACAGGATGGCTCTTTAGTCTCTGAGAAAGCTTGATTTCAGAAACCTTTCCTTCCAGAGAATTTGCCATGAATTCGAGCATATCCTTGCTTTCCTCAGCTTGTTTTTCTGCCGCTTCTTTCTCTTCCTGAGTTTCTTCGATTCCCAGGTCGTCTGCAGATACAGATTTAAATTCCTTTTCCTGATATGTCCTGAGCATCTGCAAAGCGAACTCGTCCACCTCGTCCGTCAAGTAAAGTATTTCATAATCCTTATCCTTAAGGAGCTCTGTCTGAGGAAGTCTGTCTATCTTCTCAACTGTTTCACCGCTGGCATAATAGATGTACTTCTGCTCTTCCTTCATGCGGCTAACATATTCGGCAAGTGTTACAAGTGCTTTTTCCCTGGATGAATAGAACATTACCAGATCCTGAAGCTTATCTTTGTTCATTCCCATCTGGTCATAGATTCCAAACTTGAGCTGCAGACCGAAATTCTTGAAAAATTCAACGTATTTATCTCTATCATTCTTTAACATGTTTTCGAGCTCGCTCTTTATCTTCTTCTCTATTCTCTGAGCGATGGCTCTCAGCTGTATGTCATGCTGCAGCATTTCCCTGGAAATGTTCAGTGAAAGATCCTGAGAATCTACAAGACCTTTGACGAAACTGAAGTAATCAGGCAGCAGATCCTCGCATCTGTCCATGATGAGAACACCTGATGAGTAAAGCTGCAAACCTTTCTCGTATTCTCTGGAATAATAGTTGTATGGTGCTTTTCCCGGTATGAAAAGCAGCGAAGTATAGCTAACGACACCTTCTACATTAGTGTGAATCACCTTTGCCGGGTCTGTAAAATCATAGAATTTATCTTTATAGAATTTGTTATATTCCTCATCAGTGATTTCACTCTTGTTCTTTTTCCAGAGTGGCACCATGCTGTTGAGTGTTTCCAGTTCGGAATATGATTCAAATTCGTTCTCGGTGCCTTCCTTGATTCTTGATTTTTCAACCATCATCTTTATAGGGTATCTGATGTAGTCCGAATATGTCTTTATCAGATTCTTGATTCTGTATGAATCCAGATAATCACTGTATTTCTCGTCTTCTGTATCTTCCTTCAGTGTAAGGGTAATCTCTGTTCCGTAACCGTCCTTCTCAGCTTCTGCTATCGTGTAACCGTCAGCTCCTGTTGATTCCCATTTGTATGCTTGCTCTGCACCGTAAGCTTTACTTACAACTGTAACCTTATCACTTACCATGAATGCTGAATAAAAACCTACACCGAACTGTCCGATAATGTCGATTTCATCCTTCTTCTCAATTTCTTCCTTGAAATCAAGCGAGCCGCTCTTAGCAATTGTTCCCAGATTATTCTCCAGTTCTTCCTTTGTCATTCCGATTCCGTTATCAGTAATGATAAGAGTGCGGGCATCCTTATCAGCTTCTATCATAATGCCGAAATCATCTCTGGATATTCCAGTATTGCCCTCCTCTGTCAAGCTCTGATAATACAGCTTGTCTATCGCATCACTTGCATTTGAAATTATTTCTCTGAGAAAAATCTCCTTATGAGTGTAAATTGAATTGATCATCAGATCCAGAAGTCTCTTTGACTCTGCCTTGAATTGTTTTTTAGCCACGTTATCGTCTCCTTTTATTATCTTATTGTGATATCGTTATATGTATATACCCCTGTTAAATTCGAAGCGGTTTATTTCACAAAAGGCGCTTCGTTTTTATGTGTTAGCACTCGTTCTTTTTGAGTGCTAACAATATAATAACGCTTCATATTAAGGAAATCAAGAGGGAAATTGCATTTTCACTAATTTTTCACATTTGAAATACTCAGAAGAATTGCACTGCGGCTAAAGCCGCGCAATTCTGGCGTTTGAGCTGCGCACTGTATCTGAGATACAGGCGGCTCATTAAAAAAAAAATCCCGACATGCCGTCAAGGATATAATTCACACCCTATCTTTCAATAGGGGGGTGCCCTGTTCTCGCTTCTGTCTTCCGCTCATAGGCGGCCTGACATCTGCTTGTCGGAAACCCGGGCTCCCAATGTCGTTACGTAGGTTGAATTATATTTCCTCAACGCACACTTCAGGATCTATTGCTATTATATGCTGATAACCTGTAAATAGTCATCTAATATCTGGATAAAAAATAACAGAACTTCATCTGTTATCTTCATAGAGTATTATACGATTTTCCTTAATAAAAATCAATGGATACTGACCAAAAATACATTGTTAGAACAACTCCATCTATTTTATGCCTGCTCCAACAAATTCCATCATCGTCTCCTCATAGAATTCCGGATGGTCCAGATAGATGTCAGTATGCCGGCTGTCTTCAACAGAAACGATTTTTTTACGATTACGTGTCATTACATTATAAATATCATCACCCATATGAAACGGAGTGACACTGTCATTTGATGTGTGAAAAATCAGCACAGGCACTGTCGTGCTTTTTACATAATCACATACATTGCCCTCTTCATATCCGAATCCCAGCATAATGTGATTCACAACGCTCCCTGTTGTTGTCCTGATTTCTGCAGGTATCCAGGATGCTTTTCTCGTCAGGAAGCATTCGATAATCTCTTTCATATCACTCACAGGGCAATCCAGCACCGCAAACGCCAGCTCCTCCTGAGCTTCATTTGTTCCCAGATAGAAGCCGACAGTCGCACCTCCGATAGATGAACCCCAGCCTCCGATCCTGACGTTATCCCCTGCCACCTTTCTCACATAGCTGACGCAATCCCCAAAATCATGGCTTTCCCAGTAGCCGCATGTCATGTACTCGGCATCACTTTCTCCTGATGCACGCTGATCATACGTCAGCACATTATATCCGTTTCGCAGAAACATTTCGGCCACCGGGTATCCAGTCAGCCTGTTGCCGTTAAGCCCGTGAGCTATCACCACTGTATCCCGGGCAAAGCTTCCATCTGCTGTAAAATAGTATGCCGGTATTGTATGCTCATCAAAAGTGGATTTAATTTCAACTTTCTCCAGATTATACTGTTTCTCGAAGGCATCCACATCAAAGCCGAGCTTTTCGAGCATGTCCTTCTTGCATGACAAGGCACGTCTCTCCTGGTTAACCGAATGAACAGACGCATTGTAAACATATATTCCTGTAGCTGCACAGCAGCCTGCAATGATAAGTAAAGCGCACAAAATCACTATAACCGTGCATTTTATTTTTTGTCTGGATTTCTTTTTCATAATATTACACGAAAAACCTCTCTGACCGGGTTTTCCGGACAAAGAGGTTTATGTAATCAGTTAAAACAACTTATATTTCTTCCAGATCCGCACTGCAGTTGTGGTGAACCTTCTGAACGTCATCGTTATCTTCCAGAATATCAATCATCTTCTTCAGTGCTTTAAGATCGTTGGCATCCTTTGGAGCTGCTTCCATTGATGGTACGAATTCCACATCAGAATCTACGATTTCGTACCCGGCATCAACGATAGCCCCATGAACATCTGTATATGTTTCAGGTGTTGTCTGAATTTCGAAGCTGTCATCATGGGTAATCATATCATCAGCACCTGCTTCCAGAGCTGTCTCCATCAGTGCGTCCTCGTCAATAGCATCAGTTTTTTCGATGATGATAACGCCTTTTCTTGAGAACATGTATGATACGCACCCCGGTGTCCCCAGATTTCCGCCGTGCTTATCGAACGTCGATCTTACAGCTGCTGTTGTTCTGTTTCTGTTGTCAGTAAGAGTTTCAACAATAACTGCAACACCACCTACTCCGTAACCTTCAAAAGTCAGTTCTTCGTAGGTTTCGCCTTCGAGCTCTCCTGTACCTTTCTTGATAGCTCTCTTGATATTATCATTAGGCATACCGATTGATTTGGCCTTTTCTATTGCAACTCTCAGCGTAGCATTGTATTCAGGGTCTCCGCCTGCTTTTGCTGCTACGATAATAGCTCTGCCGTATTTAGTAAACATTGCCGCACGCTTGGAATCCTGTGCTGCTTTTCTACCTGCAATTGTTCCGTGTCTTCCCATGGAGACACCTCCTAACTTTTTTAATTTTTTACCCAGAAGATTATACACCAAAAACAAGAGAATTTCAACACCTACTGCTGTTTTTCTTTTTCCTGCAGGTTTTTATGAGCAGTAGCCATCATAAGCTTAATTCTGTTCAGCTGATTTACATCAGAAGCACCAGGATCATAGTCGATAGCTGCTATATTGGCTTTTGGATTACGCTTTCTGAGTGCCTTCATCATGCCCTTTCCTGTAACATGGTTCGGCAGGCACGCAAACGGCTGCATACATACGATATTTTCCACACCATCATCAATCAAGTCAACCATCTCACCGGTAAGAAGCCAGCCCTCACCGCACTGGTTCCCCAGAGAAGTTACTTCCTGTGCCTTTTTCGCAATATCCTTGATATACATAGGCTGATGGAACCTTCTGCTCTCCTCCAGAGCTTTTCTCATCGGTTTTCTGAAATGCTCCAGAACCTTGATAGCTATTTTGTTGCCCTCCATGGCTTTATATGAGCCGGATAGGTTATGATAATTGTATTCCTTGCTCAGCATGCCGTACATGAAGAAGTCGATCAGGTCAAGAACAACAGCTTCACCGCCTTCTTTTTCTATGATATCTACAATGTCATTATTGGCGTTCGGATGATATTTGACAAGGATCTCACCTACAACTCCGACTCTCGGCTTCTTGATATCAAGAAGCGGCAGAGCATCAAAATCCTTGACGATTCCTTCCACGGTCGTTTTGAATTTTCTCATGCTGCCCGTATATACATTTCTTCTGGCAACACGTACCCATTTTTCATAGAGAGCATTCGCCGATCCCGGTTCCTTCTCATAAGGTCTGGTCGCATACAGCACTCTCATAAACAGATCTCCGTATACCATCGCCATAAGGCCTCTCTTGATAAGCTTGTATGACATAAGGTTGAAGCCCGGATTTGACTCCAGCCCCGACATATTTACCGAAACAACAGGTATCTGTTCCATTCCCATATCCTTCAGAGCCTTACGTAAAAGGGACACATAATTGCTGGCTCTGCACTGACCGCCGGTCTGGCTCATCAGTATGCCGACCTTATCCAGATCAACCTCTCCCGATTTAAGATACGAAATTATCTGACCCAGAGAAACAATCGTCGGATAACACGCATCGTTGTTTATGTATTTGAGGCCCTCCTCTACAGCATTCTTATCTACGGTCGGAAGCCTTTTTACCTTGTAGCCTGCTCTTGACATTGCCGTTTCAAGGAACTGGAAATGTATAGGTGACATTTCAGGAATAAGCAGAGTGTAATCTTTTCTCATTTTTTCTGTAAAGAGCACTCTTTCATAAGGTGAATCGTCATCTACATGCTTGATTCTGTTCTTTTCACGCTCATCCATGGCTGCCTTAAGTGATCTTATCCTGATTCTGGCAGCTCCCATGTTGGTTCCCTCGTCAATCTTCAGAACCGTATAAAGCTTGTTATTTTTCTTTGTTATTTCCTCCACCTGATCGGTAGTCACCGCATCAAGCCCGCATCCGAAGGAATTAAGCTGAACAATCTCCACATCATCTGTAGTTCCGGCGAATGTCGCCGCCTTATACAGTCTGGAGTGGTACATCCACTGATCCAGAACCCTTATTGGTCTGTTCACTTTGCCCAGGTGTGCCACCGAATCCTCTGTCAGCACCACCATATCAAATGAGCTTATTATCTTATCTATTCCATGGTTGATTTCAGGATCAAGATGATAAGGTCTTCCTGCCAGAATTACGGCCTTCTTCTTGTGCTCTCTGGCATATCTGAGAGCCGCCTCACCATGCTTTTTGATATCACCCTTGAATCTCTTATCCTCAGCTCTTGCAGTCTTGATGGCATCTTCCAGCTCCAGCCTTCCGACACCTGTACGCCTCAGAACCTTGTACAACTCTCTGGCAAGAAACTCATCATTATCATACGGCAGAAATGGATGTGTAAAGGTTACATCATTATCCGCGAATATATCATCCATATTGGCACCGATTACCTCAGGATAAGTTGCAACTATAGGGCAATTGTAGTGATTCGGTGCCGACTCGTCCTCTTCTCTCTCGTAATTGATGCTCGGATAAAAAATCCATTTGGCACCATGCTCAACCAGCCATTTGATGTGTCCATGAACCATCTTTGCTGGATAGCATGCCGTATCGGAAGAAATCGTCTCCATACCGCTCTCGTATATTTCCTTGCTAGATGTCGGCGACAGCATCACACTGAAGCCCAACCTGGTGAACAATGTAAACCAGAACGGGTAATTCTCATACATGTTGAGAACTCTCGGAATGCCTATCACGCCGCGCTTTGACTGTTCAACCGTAAGCGGGTTGTACTGGAACAATCTCTTGAGCTTGTATTCATACATATTAGGTAGCTTGTTTTCGGTATGCTCTGTTTTGCCTTCACCCTTCTCACACCTGTTTCCTGTGAAGAATTTAGTACCGTCATTGAACTGATTTATTGTCATCAGACAATTGTTCTCGCAGCCTTTGCATCTGATATGACTTGTTTTTACATGGAATGTAGCAATCTCATCAGGTGTGATTATCGATGACGTCGTATCCTCAACATAATTTTCGCGCGCAATAAGCGCAGCACCGTAAGCTCCCATAAGTCCTGCAATATCAGGTCTTACAATTTCCTTGCCCAGAATATTCTCAATGGCTCTAAGTACTGCATCGTTAAGGAATGTGCCTCCCTGCACCACTATCTTGTTGCCGGCTTCATCAGGATTTCTCAGTTTGATTACTTTGTAAAGAGCATTCTTTATGACTGAATATGAAAGGCCGGCAGAAATATCACCAATTGTAGCGCCTTCCTTCTGTGCCTGTTTAACCTTTGAATTCATGAACACGGTACATCTTGTTCCCAGATCCACCGGAGCCTTGGCAAACAGCGCCTCATTGGCAAAGGACTGAACGTCCATATTTACAGACTTGGCATAGGTTTCAATAAAGGAACCACAGCCTGAAGAGCATGCTTCATTCAGCATTATACTGTATATTGCACCGTCTTTTATCCTCATGCATTTCATATCCTGCCCGCCGATATCGAGTATGAAATCAACACCGGGCAGAAATTCCTCAGCAGCTTTGTAATGAGCCATCGTCTCAATTTCGCCCATATCAGCCTTGAACGCGGCCTTCACCAGCCCTTCACCATATCCGGTTGCCGTAACATTGGCAATATAAGCCTTTGGCGGCAGCTGTTCGTATATCTCCTTAAGAAGGGTCATGGTTGCCTCGAGCGGCTTGCCTTCATTGCCTCTGTAAAATGAATACAACAGGTTTTTCTCATCATCTATCAGAGCTGCCTTGGTAGTTGTCGAGCCCGCATCTATACCCAGGAACACCTTACCTCTAGCTTTCTTTATATCCTTTTTCCTGATGGTATCCTTCATATGTCTGTCTCTGAACACCTTGTAATCATCAGCGTTTTCAAAGAGAGGTGCCACATGTCTGGTATCAGAAAGCGCTGCAGCATCCGCATGATCTATTCTATCGATTATATCGCTGAAACTCAGTTCATCATATTTTGACGCATTCATTGCTGCGCCGATTGCGACGAAGAATTTCGAATCATCAGGGAAAATTATGTCATCCTCCTTAAGCTGTAAGGTTTCGATGAAACGCTTTCTCAGCTCGGACAGAAACGATAATGGTCCACCCAGAAATGCAATCTTTCCTTTAATTGTATGTCCACATGCAAGACCACTGATGGTCTGGTTCACTACTGCCTGAAAAATCGATGCAGCCAAATCCTCAATCGGTGCACCTTCATTGATTAGCGGCTGTATGTCAGTTTTGGCAAAAACTCCGCACCTTGCCGCAATCGGATATATCATAGTGTGCTTTTTCGCCGCCTCGTTAAGTCCAGCAGCATCTGTATTAAGGAGCACAGCCATCTGATCTATAAACGCACCCGTACCTCCTGCGCAGGTTCCGTTCATTCTCTGCTCAATGGTCTGTCCATAGAACGTTATCTTGGCATCCTCACCGCCCAGCTCAATCGCAACATCTGTCTCCGGAATCAGAGCCTCTACTGCAGCACTGCATGTCACTACCTCCTGCTCAAATGGAATCCCGAGCACATTTGACAGAGACAATCCTCCGGAACCTGTAATAACAGTCCGAAGCTTCATATCACCAAGCTCTGCGTACATTTTCCTGATAAGCTCCACAACAGTTTCAAACACATTTGACATGTGTCTTTCGTACTTGCTGTATGCCACCTTGTTATCATCATCAAGCAGAATAAGCTTAACTGTTGTTGATCCTACATCTATTCCTAGTCTCATAAATACCTTCCCTTTATTAAAACTGCATATATATAAGTAGATATTTTATTATTTATATAAGATTGTGTTTATTGTATAATACATTTATGAAAAGTTCAATCAAAAAAACCACATTTCAAGCCATTTACCGATTATTGGATAAAGTTTCTCCAATTAACGATGACTGCGGACTGCTCTGCGGAGCTGCATGCTGTACCTGCGAAAGTGAGAGAGGTGTAACGGACAAAGCAGGTGCCAATGATTGTAATGCAGATTTTTCGATGGGCTTATATCTTCTGCCTGGCGAAGAAAAACTGTTTTCCGGAGATGAGGACTGGTTGTCATGGGGATGGATAATGGCAGAAGAATATGAATTCCCCGAAAGCTGGCATGGCAAGGTTTATTTCCTGCAATGCAACACTGCACCTGTTTGTGACAGAAAAAAACGACCACTACAGTGCAGAACATTTCCTCTGGCGCCACACATTGACGAAGATGGGAATCTGCTGCTTATTTATCACAGTGGCCGCCTGCCGTATTCATGTCCCTTGATTACCGAACGCATCAAGCTCAATGAATCATTTATCAAAGCTACATACACAGCATGGAAGCACCTTATGAGCGATCCTCTAATTTATGATCTAATAGAAATGGACTCCGTCTTCCGCGAAGAAGATGGGGAGCCCATCAATATCGTATATCCAACGTGGGATTAAATACTAGAATGTATTTTCTCCCACGATATCCAGTCTTCTGATTTCCTTCTGATAAATATATTTCAATGCAACAGCAAAATATATGGTACCTATTATTTCTGCCAGAGGGAATGAATACCATACCAGATCCAGTCCTGAAATCATGGCAAGAATCCATGCCAGAGGAAGAATCCCCACAAGCTGTCTGAGAAGAGCTCCCCAAAGACTCAGGAAGCCATGTCCTATAGCCTGGAAAATGGACGATGACATAATTCCAAAGGATGCCGGCAGGAAACACAGACTTATGGATCTGAGTGCTGGAATACCTATATCATACATATCCTGACTTCCCTGTGAATTGAAAACACTAAGCAGTTCTTTAGGAAAGACCTGAAAAATAATCAGTCCGAATGCCATAATGCAGAAGGCTATGGCAAATCCCTTACTGAAGGTTTCCATAAGACGTTTTCTGTCACGTGCTCCATAGTTATAACCCATGATCGGAAGCACACCCTGATTCAGTCCGAACACAGGCATGAAAATAAATGACTGAAGCCTTCCGTACACACCCAGCACGGCAACGGCAGTTTCACTGAGCCCTCCAAGAATAATGTTCATACCGAACTGCATTATTGACGCGATGGACTGCATAAGAATTGCAGGAGCACCAACAGCATAGATATCCTTTATTATGTTTTTCTGAACCTTCCAGCCCCTCAACCTCACTTTTACAGTATGCTTGCCTCTGAACAGTACTATCTGACCCAGAAGCATTGAAACGAACTGACCGAATACTGTGGCAACGGCAGCTCCCGTAACTCCCATTTCAGGGAATGGTCCCACGCCAAAAATAAGAACAGGGTCAAGAACGATATTAACAGCTGCTCCCGCTATGCTGCACAGCATGGGAAGCTTCATATTTCCTGTAGCCTGAAGTATCTTCTCGGTTATTACCTGCACCATGATAAATATAGATCCTATGGTTATTATTCTCATGTAATCTATACCGCTCTCAACGATGTAAGGTGTATCAGACATAAGATTCATAAACGGAACCGTAAGGAAAATCCCAATAACCGCGAAAAACATCCAGTTAAAAAACGAAAGTCTGTAGCCATGGCTTGCTGCCATATCAGCTTCTTCGAATCTCCTGGCGCCGAGTCTTCTGGATATCAGTGAATTTATTCCCACACCTGTTCCTACGCCAACAGCTATAAGCAGCATCTGAACCGGGAAAATATAAGTAACTGCTGCCAGCGCCTGTTCACTTATAAGCGACACGAAGTAACTGTCAACAACGTTATAGAACGCCTGAATGAACATGGACAGAATTGCAGGCCACGACATACTGATTATCAGTTTTCCTACAGGCATCTCTCCCATTTTATTACCTTGATGGTTATCTTGTTTCATATATTTCTGCTCCTTATTGTGAAGAATCTGTAATATTATTTATAGCCATAAAAATTTGCCTAATGAAACATCAGGCAAATTTCTAAAGTTCTATTTTCTTATATATAATATCATCGGATATTATAAAAATCAAGCTATTGTTTAATATGTTTATTCTTCAGGTGTTATTGGAGTTCTGTATATGAATTTCACACTGCTTTCGATTCCCGTTGCCTTCTCAGTAAAAATATCGTATTGTTTTCCTGCACTGACAAGAGTATCAAAATTTTGCGTTATTCCTTTGATATCACTGTTATACAGCTCAACAATTTTCGATATACCTTCGTCATAAAACTGACTCATACCTTTGTGAATCTTCATTGCGCCCAAATCCAGTGTATTAACACCGGACACAAGCTTACCGGTGCTTGATTCCAGCTGTGCCATGCCGGCTGCAAGAGACTTGGCACCTTCATTCAGCTCTGTCTGTCCTACTGTCAGCTGCTCTGCACCTTCAGACAATGACTGAGAACCACTAGCCAGAGATTGAGTATCATCTGCCGTGCCCTTTACCTTATCAAGTAATTGCTTTGTACCTGAAGAAACTGTACCTGCACCATTGACAAGCCCCGGATTCGCAGATGTGCCGTCTCCGTTTATCCCTGCTGCCAGCTGCTGGGCTCCTGTGTAAAGAGCACTTGCTCCATCTGAAAGTTTGTTTAATGATTCATTAACAGCACTCTGGTAAACCAGTGACTGTTTCAGGATTTCTTCAGCCTCTCCGATTTTAGCCTTTTGTCCTGGAGTCAGATTCTCATCAGCTTTCAGTTCATCCAGTTTGCTTATAGTTGAATTTACAGTCGTCTGTCCGGCAGCTACAGCATTATTCAGGTCATTGCTGTTCAATCCGGCAGACAGTTGTGCCGCTCCACCAACAAGTGTTGATGAATCTGTTGAATTGACACTCCCTACCTTTGAGGAAATCTGTTGAGCTCCCTGCAGTACAGCACTGCTTCCGGCTGCCAGGCTCTCAACACCGGGGACAAGCTCTTCATTGACTGATTTCTGCAGAGCCGCTGCTCCGGCTGCCAGACTTCTGCTTCCTTTAACAGCACTGTCAGTGCCGGCCTTGAGCTTCTCCGCTCCCGAAGAAAGCTTAGATATTCCGCCTGTAAGCTTACCTGACTTACTATTTAACTGTTCAACTCCATTATACAGTTCCAAAGTTCCTTTTTTTAGCTGTTTGGCAGCTTTATCCAGCTCATTTATCTGATCATCCATATCAAGCTCAGAAAGCTCACCCATATCTACATCCTTAAAGAAATCATTGGTAACGATTGTCATCATATCGCTTATATTAAAATCCTTTGCAACCCCAGTAATCTCAACCGTATCACCAAAGCCTACCTGTTCTTCGGATATTCCGAGACTGTCACTAAGACCGGGCACTGCCATTGCAGCGACAAACTGTTTTTCACCGTCATCTATCACCTTGCCGTTTGTAATCTCAATGTTTTTCAGACAATCATCTTCAATTATCATGCCCGATAACACAACAAACGGAACATTAATCACTTTGCCGTCCAAATTTTCATGGTGATTGTTGGAATAATTTATTGTTATCCTGACCTTGCCTGATTTTCCCTTGAGATTCAAGGCACTTACTTCTTTGCCATCAAGATAATACCTAATTTTCATGTTTATCGGAGCCTTCTTGTCTGTACTTCCCTGATAATAAATATCATTGCCGTCTGCCTCCCATGTCAGTGAATTATCCTTCTTATGTGTAAATTTCTCATTCCCTTTAACATTCTCAATATCCTTAAGGGAAGATACGTCATTGAGAACATCTGATTCAGTTTTATTAATAAGATGATCACTGACAATCATTTCGGTCTGACTTCCTGAGCTGTCAGTAATCACATATACTGTCTCCTCCTTAGCATCTGATGATGCAGCATCTGCTGTCACTGCTGTTGCGGTCATAGAAAGACCAAGCATCACAGCCACAGATATCGAAATTATTTTCATAGGTTTTCTTGTCTTAATCATTTTTATTCCCCCTGTAATATATTATCGTCGATTTTAGAAAATCCTTTGCTTGTTCTGCATATTATCTTATCAAATAAGGTGAACATAGCCGGAAGTATGAACATTACTACGAGCAGGCTGATTATGGCGCCTCGTGCCATAAGACTGCAAAGTGAACTTATAATGTCGATATCAGAGTACAGCCCTACTCCGAAGGTTGCTGCGAAAAATCCAAGCGCACTTACAGTTACAGACGGCATCGAAACGCTGTATGCTGTTCTGATGGCCTCCAGCTTGTCTTTGCCGGATGAACGTTCCCGTTTATATCTTGTGGTCATTAGTATTGCATAATCTACCGTAGCTCCAAGCTGTATTGTGCTAATACAAATTGAAGCTATGAACGGAAGCACCGTTCCCGTATAATACGGTATGCCCAGATTGATAAATATCGCAAGCTCTATTACCGCTACAAGTATTACCGGCAGAGTTATGGATTTTAGCACTAGAGCTATTATCAGGAATATGGCTGCAATTGATATTCCGCTTACAACCTTGAAATCTCTGTCAGTTATACTTATGAGATCCCGCGTACAAGGTGCTTCTCCAATAAGCAGACCTTTATCATCATACCCCTTTACAATTTTATTTATTTCATTGATCTGCCTGTTGACTTTACCTGTAGCAACACTGTACTCCGAATTGATTATCAGCAGCTGGTACCTGTCTCCCTTAACGATTTCCTGCATGCTTCCCGGTATAATTTCATCAGGAACTGCCGGACCCATTATACTCTCAAGCCCAAGTGTGAACTTAACACCGTCCACCTTGTCAATTTCCTTCATCATATTGCTCACGTCCTTCTTTTGCATATGGGAATCTACAAGCAACATATGTGTGGAGTTCATCTGAAATTCATCGGCAAGTTTATTGTTTGCCACTCTAAATGGCAGATAGTCAGGCACGCTCCTGTCAAGATTATAATATACATCGGCTTTCTGATAACCTATAAACGAAGGTATCAGCAATATTACGAAAAATAATGCTATAATCTTCGGCTTTGATGTTACCACCTTTGACAGTTTTGTAAATTTCGGCATCAGAGCTTTATGGGATGTTTTAGTTATCACTTTGTCAAATGTAAGTATCAGCGATGGCAGAATTGTAATGCACCCAATAACTCCGAATACCACACCCTTCGCCATTACAATGCCAAGATCTTTGCCTAGGGTAAATGTCATGAAGCATAGTGCCAGAAATCCCGCTACAGTAGTTATCGAACTTCCTGTAACCGATGTTATGGTTCCCGCTATAGCATGCGCCATCGCATCTTCCTTGTCTCGGCCGTGTACATTTCGCTGTTCCTCATAGCTGTGCCACAGGAATATTGAGTAATCCATAGTTACCCCCAGCTGCAGCACTGCACTGAGTGCCTTGGTTATGTATGATATTTCACCCATAAAATAGTTTGAACCTAGATTGTACAATATGGCAATACCAATGCCAGCGATGAAAACGAAGGGTATCACCCATGAATCCATAAAAAATGCCAGTACGCAGCATGCCAGCAAAACTGCCAGACATACATACACGGGTTCTTCTGCTTCTGCAAGCTCCTTCAGATCTTCAACAAATGCGGTCATTCCACTGACAAAGCATTGTCTTCCGCCTATTTTCCTGATTTCCGAAACCGCATTAAGACTTTCGTCAGAGGATGTGGATGAATCGAAGAATACGGCCATCAGAGTGGTATCTCCGTTATTGAATTTCTCATATATATCCTCCGGTATCATTTCATAAGGGATTGAAACATCCATGATACTGTCATACCATATGACACTTTCAACATGGTCTACATTTTCAAATTTACTTTTCAGCTGCGCCACGTCCTTTTTTTGCATACCGTCAACCATCACCATGGCGAATCCGCCTTTACCGAAATCCTCCATCAGTATATCCTGACCTTGCATAGTCTCGATATCATCCGGCAAATAATCCAATACATCATAATTTATTCTCGTTGCCATAATGCCGAGAACTGACGGTATCAGCAGCAGCAGTGCCACCGCCAGAATTAATCGTCTCTTCCTGGTAACTGCTTTACCGAATTTGAGCAGCATATTATCACCCCTGTCATTTGTTTTTCCTGAGATATTCTAGTCTTTCACGAAGGGTTTATCCATAAACAAAAAAAATTCCGTGCACAAATTTTGTGCACGGAGGGTGTTTTGTACAATTCTTTTCAATTATCGAGAAATTTTTCTGCACTTTCAAGTGCGGCAACAACTGTTCCCTGAAACATAGCATTACATAGTTTTGCCAAAGTTTCAGGCTTCATATCCATATCATTCGCTATCCATCTCGTTACAATGCCCAGAAATGCATTCAGGAAAAATTCAGCTGCAATTTTCTCCGCAGCTTTGCTGATTCCGAGTCCCTCTGCCTGAACTTTTACCAGCCTCAATGCATATATTCCGCCGACACGATCCAGGTAGCTTTCCAGATCTTCTCTATTTATGGATTTATATATATGGTTTATCATACTGCGATTCTCATACAGGAAATTAAGACCTTCAAGAAACCCGGCCTCCCACAATTCTTCATTATCGAATCTGTCCAGTATTTCATCGGCTTCCTTCACCAGCATCCAGCTTAACAAATCATAAATGTCCTGAAAATGGTAATAAAAAGTATTACGTGTAAGACCACATGAGTCTGTAATTTCTTTAATTGTTATTTTATCAAGAGACTTTTTCCTGAGAATCTCCGCAGCTGATGCGGCAAGTGCCTTTTTCGTCAATTCAGACATATACAGCAGCTCCTTCTCAGTCCTTAGACTTATAATAGAGCATACAGTGGCAGTAGCCTTCAAATTCGGGATCTGCCATCTGATGCCTGAATTCCTCACAGATACATTTATTCTCTTCGGTTTTCTCCAGCCTGCACGGACAGTAGCCGTCCTTCTCCTTCAGTCCCTGTTTAACAGCTGCTACAAGCTCTTTATCTTCATTTAATCTGACTGCCATGTTAACGCTCCTCTTAATAAATCAATTTTTGATATTCTAACATATGTGTAAAATGAATACTAGCTGCTTTACTATTTCATTTTCAAATCAAAACTAATGGCACTTATGGCTCCCGCAGCTGCCGTGTCCGCAGTTTGTTCCTTCGCCATGGTGCTCATCATGATGATTGCACATCACATTCGGGTTGAACTGCAGTTTGCCGTCCAGATAAGCTGACACAGCCTGATCTGCACCCCCTGAAACGCCTCCCATAAGCTGAATACCTGCCTGAGCCAGAGCCATCTTTGCTCCGCCTCCTATGCCTCCGCAGATAAGTACATCCACGCCTTTCTGCAGAAGGAATCCTGCCAGTGCTCCATGACCGCTTCCTGCAGTACTAACAACCTCACTGCTGATAATATTCTTTCCATCTGTTTCATAAATCTTGAAGCTCTCTGTATGACCGAAATGCTGGAAGATTTCTCCGTTTTCATAAGTTACTGCAATTTTCATTTTCTTCACGCTCCTTATATTAATTGACATATGCCATTTACTCTTATTATAGTATCACCGTTGCTGACATATGTCAATTAAATGAGCGACATATTCCCAATTTCAGCACCGTATCTTCAGCGCTGTAAATAAGTGAATAATCAGGAATAGATTCAGCTGAACTTGGAATATGTGCAAAAGAAATCATATATGATAATTAATTACACAATATTATTTAAATGACTCTTTTTAAGAGGGGGGTATACAGCTAGATAATATCCATATAATGGTATATTTGCAGAGAGAACGGTGTTATTTTACAAAAATATACAGTTGATTGACAATTCTGTGGTTTTAAATGTGCAATTATTTTCATATTCTATTGAGTTTTGCACATTTTAGTTGTACAGCATTGCAAATATACCCTTAGGGGGTATATTGCCCCAAGAAGACTTGACTTCACAATCACACCAAACTAGTTCATTGCGCAAAGTCTGTGTGTTTTACAGCTGACGGAAGTATTGACTTGAAATGCTCGCTCTCGCTTTCACAAAGTAGTGTATCATATTTATCTACTTAAGACATTTTCCCTTACGAAATATTAAGACATTTTCATATACGAAACAAAACTATGATTTTCCCCCTTGACAAAAACAGACATAAGGTCTAGTATATTTAATGAACTTAATAAAATCTTCAGGGCAGGGTTAGTTTCCCGACCGGCGGTAAAGTCCGCGAGCGCCTGTGCGCATGATCCGGTGATATTCCGGAACCGACAGTAAAGTCTGGATGGAAGAAGATATACAATTATGCTAAACGAATATTTTAGTTTGTATACAATGCTCTGAAACTTATGTTTCAGAGTTTTTTTATCAGGTGATACCTGATATTTCAATGCGGATGTACTGAGCCCTGGACAGATATATGTTCAGGGTTTTTCTTTTTCGGAGGAATTATTATGGATATAGAATATATGAAGCTGGCACTCGAACTGGCACAGATGGGATGCGGTCATGTAAATCCCAATCCCATGGTCGGAGCTGTTATTGTTAAAAACAACAGAATAATCGGCAAAGGCTATCATACGCGTTGCGGCAATCTCCATGCTGAACGCGAAGCTCTGGCGGCATGCACCGAATCACCGGAAGGTGCTGAAATGTATGTAACCCTTGAGCCTTGCTGCCACTACGGCAAACAGCCTCCCTGCACTGATGCAATAATAGAATCGGGAATCAAGCATGTTTATGTAGGCTCACCTGACCCGAACCCTCTTGTAGCAGGTAAAGGAATCGAAATACTCCGTAATCACGGTATAGATGTCACCGAGAATGTACTTCGTGAAGAATGCGATGAAATCAATTATGTATTTCTCCATTATATCAGGACAGGGCTTCCATACGTGGTTATGAAATATGCCATGACTATGGACGGCAAAACTGCAGCAAGAACCGGAGAAGCCAGATGGATAACAGGTGAAGCGGCCAGAAAAAATGTTCACTATGACAGAAACAGATATGCAGGAATAATGATCGGTATCGGCACACTTCTGGCAGATGACCCTCTCCTCACCTGCAGACTCCCGGAAGGTAAAAACCCAGTGAGAATAATCTGTGATTCGAAGCTTCGAACACCGCTAACTTCACAGATAGTTAAGACAGCTCACGAAGTACCTACAATTATCGCAGCATGCATTTACGACAAAGAAAAAATAAATGCTCTGGAACAGGAAGGCTGCACAGTAATTCAGGTTACCGAAAAAAACGGACATGCAGACCTTAATCAGCTTATGACAAAGCTCGGGGATATGAAAATAGACAGCATTCTCCTTGAAGGCGGCAGTCAGCTGAACTGGTCAGCTCTTGATGCCGGCATAGTAAACAGAGTTCAGACATATGTGGCACCAAAAATCCTCGGCGGCAAAGAAGCTCCTTCACCGGTCGGCGGACTAGGTGCTGACAAACCTGACAATGGATTCATGCTCACACCGCCAAAGATTACTGTAATTGATAATGATATATTACTCGAAAGCGAGGTAATTAAATGTTCACAGGAATAATTGAAGAGCTCGGCACCATCAGCAGCATCAACAGAACAGCTGCCTCTGCTGTACTGACAATCAGCGCTTCCCTGGTTTTAGAGGATGTTCAGCTGGGAGACAGTATCGCAGTGAACGGTGTATGCCTTACGGTTACAAGCTTCACTGCTACATCCTTTACGGCAGATGTAATGCATGAAACTTTGAACAGATCATCTCTGGGAGCACTTCGCGCAGGAAGCAAAGTGAACCTGGAGCGCGCCATGAGTGCAGCCGGCAGATTCGGCGGTCATATTGTATCAGGTCATATCGACGGTACCGGCAAGGTTACGGATATCAGAAAGGATGATAATGCTGTCTGGTACACCATATCGGCATCACCTGATATCCTGCGGTATATCGTGGAAAAAGGCTCCATTGCCATAGACGGCATCAGTCTCACAGTGGCTTATGTGGATAACAGATGCTTCAAGGTATCTATAATCCCCCACACCTCAGCAAATACAACACTTGCCTTGAGAAAAACCGGCGACACAGTCAATCTTGAAAATGACTGCATAGGAAAATACGTGGAAAAGCTCCTCCAGCCATACCAGAAAACCGGAGGCATCACAAAAGAGTTCCTTTTGCAGAACGGTTTCTAAGACATCGAAAAATATTTAAGACATTATAGAATACATTTGAAAATACAGGAGGTATCAACCAATGTTTAAATTCAACACAATCGAAGAAGCACTTGAAGATCTGCGAAAAGGCAGAATAATCCTCTGTACTGACGACCCTGACAGAGAAAACGAAGGAGATATGATCTGTGCAGCCGAATTCGCAACTACAGAAAACGTCAATCTGATGGCAAGTGCAGCCAAAGGCCTCATCTGCATGCCAATGAGCGCGGAATACTGTACAAAGCTGCAATTTCCCCAGATGGTCAGCGAAAATACAGATAACCACGAGACTGCATTCACAGTTTCCATCGATCATGTGAACACTACAACCGGGATTTCAGCCGAAGAACGCGGCTACACAGCACGTGCATGCGTTGATGAAAACTCAAAGCCTGAAGACTTCAGACGCCCGGGGCATATGTTCCCCCTTAAAGCAAAGAAAAATGGTGTTCTGGAGAGAAACGGCCACACTGAGGCTACCGTTGACCTTCTGAGACTGGCAGGCCTTAAGGAATGCGGTCTCTGCTGTGAGATAATGAAGGAAGACGGAACCATGATGCGTACTCCTGAGCTCATTGAGCTTGCAAAGGAACATGATTTTAAATTCATCACCATCAAAGACCTGCAGAACTACCGCAAACGCCATGAGAAGCTGGTTGAATGCGAGGCTGTTGTAAATATGCCTACGAGATATGGTGACTTCAAGGCTTACGGCTATGTCAACAAACTTAATGGCGAACATCACGTAGCTCTCGTCAAAGGCGAAATCGGTGACGGCAAAAATCTGCTCTGCCGTGTACACTCTGAGTGCCTGACCGGCGACGCTTTCGGCTCACTCCGCTGCGACTGCGGTCAGCAGCTAGCCTCAGCTATGACTCAGGTGGAAAAAGAAGGACGCGGTATTGTTCTCTATATGCGACAAGAAGGAAGAGGCATAGGTCTAATCAACAAGCTGAAGGCATATGAACTTCAGGACAAAGGAATGGATACTCTCGATGCAAACCTGGCTCTTGGCTTTGCCGGAGATCTCCGTGAATACTTCATCGGTGCCCAGATTCTCAAGGATCTTGGAGCTAAGGAGCTGCGACTTCTGACAAACAACCCTGACAAGGTTTACCAGCTGTCTGACTTCGGCATGGAAATCGTAGAACGTGTACCTATCCAGATGGCCGCCACCGAAAACGATCTCTTCTATCTCAAAACAAAACAGGAAAGAATGGGACACATTCTTGACTATAAATAAACATGAAAAAACTCCGGCTCTGCCGGATCATAAAGAAAGGAAATGTAAAATGAACGTATTTGAAGGAAAACTGGTCTCAAAAAAAATAAGAGTTGGTATCATCGCTGCAAGATTCAACGAATTTATCACATCAAAGCTTCTCTCGGGAGCTCTTGACACTCTGAAGCGTCACGATGTTTCAGAGGATGACATAGATATCGCATGGGTTCCGGGAGCTTTTGAAATCCCTCTCATTGCATCGAAGATGGCTTCTAGCGGCAAGTACGATGCTGTTATCTGCCTCGGCGCTGTAATCAGAGGTGCTACTACCCACTACGATTATGTATGTAACGAAGTATCAAAGGGCATCGCTCAGGTTTCACTGTCAAGCGGTATTCCTGTAATGTTCGGAATCCTTACTACAGAGAGCATAGAACAGGCTATAGAACGTGCAGGTACAAAGGCCGGAAACAAAGGCTCAGACTGTGCAGCAGGTGCTATCGAAATGGTTAACCTCATCAGGGAAATGGCTTAATGCCATACAAATATATCTGAACATAAAACGGGATGCAGATTAGACATCTAATACTGCATCCCGTTTTGCTACTCTTCTCTACGCTCCGTAGATTGCATTTTACATCCCCTGCTGTTAATATAATCATCGAGGAGGCGATTATATGGATCCTGTAAAAACCGGTAAAATAATACAATTGTTAAGAAAAGAAAAAGGTCTCACCCAGAAACAGCTTGCAGAGAAAATGTTTATATCAGATAAAACAGTATCAAAATGGGAATGTGGTGCCGGATGCCCGGAAATATCACTGCTGCAACAGCTGGCGGATATCCTAGATGTTGAGATAGATGCACTTCTCAAAGGGCAGCTGGATCAGAATGACCGGAACGGAGGCAATATGAAAAATCTTAAATTCTATGTGTGCCCTGTCTGCGGCAATCTTCTCACTGCCACAGGCGAAGCATCAGTATCCTGTTGCGGAAAGATGCTGGAGCCATCGGAAATCAAAAAAGCAGAAAGTGACGAGAAATTAAGTGTCGAGCTTATAGATAACGAATACTTCGTATCCAGCAGCCACGAAATGACAAAGGATCACTATATCACTTTTGTCGCACTGCTGACTGGCGACACACTGATTCTGAGAAAGCAGTATCCTGAATGGGATCTGCAGACAAGGATTCCTAGGATGGCACACGGCAGACTTATCTGGCACTGCAGTAAACACGGCATATTCAGTCAGTTAATTTAATTTGTGCAAAATGAACTTGTTCGTTTACCGTAACAACATACAAAACCCCGCATCCACATTCCGGCGCGGGGTTCCTTTGTCATATATGAAACCGATTATTTAGCCTTGCTTTCACAGTAAATACATCTGTAAACTCCGTTTTCCTTGTCTGTCAGCTTGAATACATGCTGCAGCTCCTGCTCAGTAGTAGTGATGCATCTAGGGTTCTTGCACTTGATGATGTCAACGATCTCTTCAGGAGGATCGATGTGTGTTCTCTTTACAAGCTTACCTTCCTTGATGATATTTACTGTGATACCTGGGTCTACGTATCCGATTGCATCCAAGTTTACATCGATTAGCTGGTCGATCTTAAGAATGTCTTTTCTTCCCATCTTCTTGCTTTCCGCATTTTTGATAAGAGCAACCTGACAGTCAAGTGAATCAAGACCGAGAATCTTGTAAAGTGTCATTCCTTCGCCTGCTTTGATGTGATCCAGTACGATACCGTCTTCAATTTTTCCTATAATCATTTATTTCACCTCCAGAAGTTTGAGAATAAGCGCCATTCTTATGTATTTGCCATTGAGTACCTGTTCGAAGTAACGAGCTCTAGGGTCATCGTCAACAGCGATTGAAATTTCGTTTACACGAGGCAGCGGATGCAGAATGCTCAGATCTTCCTTGGCATTTTCCAGCTTGTCCGGAGTCAGTATGTAGCTGTCCTTCAGTCTGATATAGTCCTGTTCGTTGAAGAATCTTTCTCTCTGAACTCTTGTCATGTAGAGAACATCCAGTTCAGGCATAGCACCTTCGAGGTCGGTTGTTTCAACGTATTCCAGATTGTTCTTCTCCAGAACCTCATGCTTGAGATATTCAGGTATTCTCAGTTCGTCCGGTGAAATGAGGATGAATTTAACATTTTCATATCTTGACATTGCACTGATAAGTGAATGTACAGTTCTTCCGAACTTCAGGTCTCCACAGAGTCCGATTGTCAGATTATTGAAACGACCCTTTTCTCTACTGATAGTAAGCAGGTCTGTCAGAGTCTGAGTAGGATGGTTGTGTCCACCGTCGCCTGCATTGATGATAGGCACTGTAGATTTTCTTGAAGCCACCATAGGAGCACCTTCTTTTGGGTGTCTCATAGCAATGATATCAGCATATGCGCCTACAGTTCTGATAGTATCTGCAACACTTTCACCCTTGGCAGCTGATGAACTCTGTGCTTCGGAGAAGCCCAGCACATTTCCGCCAAGCTCGTACATTGCAGCCTCGAAGCTGAGTCTTGTTCTTGTTGAAGGCTCAAAAAACAGTGTAGCCAGCTTCTTGCCCTTGCACTTTTCTGCATACTTTGCAGGATTTGCGATAATGTCCTTGGCAGTATCCACCATCTGATCGATTTCTGCCGTTGTCAGTTCCATAATGTCGATTAAATGTTTCATTTTTCCTCCTTTTTTCTCCAAAATCATCAAATTTATTTGTTTATCCAGCTCTCATCCTGTGGATTCGCTCTGAATGCCATTAACTTTGCAACATCTTCCTCGCTGATATATCCTGTTTCAGCCGCAACCTCAGCTATCGCATCAAAGTCCGAAAGACTGATATTCCTGACTTCTGCCGCTGCCAGTCTGTCAAGACCCTTCTGCATACCGTATGTAAAGATGCTTGCGATGCCGATAACCTCGGCTCCCGCTTCTCTCAAAGCCTCAACAACCTCGATAACGCTTCCTCCTGTTGAAATAAGATCCTCTATAACAACGACCTTCTGTCCCTTTTGCAGTCTTCCCTCTATACGGTTTCCTCTGCCATGATCCTTGTTGCCTGATCTGACATAACCCATCGGCAGCCCCATAATATGACCCACAATTGCAGCATGAGCGATACCAGCCGTTGAAGTACCCATCAATACCTCAGCTTCAGGGTAGTTTTCTCTGATAACATCAACCATAGCGTTCTCTACCAGATTTCTCGCTTCCGGTGCTGTCAGTATCAGTCTGTTGTCGCAATAGATAGGACTCTTGATACCGCTTGCCCATGTGAAGGGATCCTCAGGTCTCAGGAAAACAGCTTCTATATCAAGTAATGCTTTTGCTATTTTTTTCTTCATTTTGTTCCTCCTTAGTCTGTAAACTCTGCCATGCATCTTTCATATGCTGCCAGCGGGTCTGCCGCTTTGGTGATGCTGCGCCCTACAACTATATAATCTGAGCCAAGCTCTTTGGCTTTAGCAGGCGTTGTTACTCTTGCCTGATCCCCCTTGTCATCATCTGCAAAGCGCACACCCGGCGTTACCGTCAGGAAGCTTTCTCCGCAGGTTTCATGAACCTCAGGCGACTCCAGCGGAGAGCACACAACTCCATCAAGACCTGCTGCCCTAGCATTGTCAGCATAATGAGCCACAACCTTTTTCATCGGCTCGTTTATCATGATATCCGACTCCATCCTCTCCTGCGTCGTGGAAGTCAGCTGAGTCACAGCTATAAGTAGCGGACGGCTTCCATCTTCCTTTGTAAGCCCTTCAATAGCTGCCTTCATCATATCTATAGTTCCTGCAGCATGGACATTGCACATATCAACATTCATGTCTGAAAGAACCTTCATTGCCTTTTTTACTGTATTAGGTATATCGTGCAGCTTCAGGTCAAGAAAAACCTTGTGGCCTCTGTCCTTCAGAGCTTTGACAATATCAGGTCCCTCTGCATAATAAAGCTCCATACCGATTTTTACAAAAGGTCTTCTTTCTCCGAATCTGTCAAGAAAGCTCAAAGTTTCTTCCTTGCTGTTAAAATCACATGCGATGATTACATCCTTACCCATTGTGCGCACCTCCGATGATTTCTTTTAAATCAGTGATACCGTACTTTTTCATTGCCTCAGGCAGTTCTCTGACTATATTCCTGCATACATACGGATCAGTCAGATTCGCCGCTCCTATCTGCACTGCACTGGCTCCTGCCAGCATCATTTCTATCACATCCTCAGCCGAGCGGATACCTCCTATCCCCACAACAGGAATTTTCACATTCTCATAAACCTGATATACCATCCTCAGGGCTACCGGGAAAACCGCAGGCCCCGAAAAACCTCCCATTTTATTGGCAACAACAGGTTGCTTTGTTTTAAGATCTATCCTCATGCCAAGAAGTGTGTTTATCAGTGAAATGCCGTCAGCTCCGGCCTTCTCACATTCAACTGCTATTGACACGATATCTGTAACATTCGGAGATAACTTAACAATAACAGGTTTTCTGACTACTTCTTTTACTGCCCTGACTACAGAAGCTGCAGCCTGTGGATCGGTTCCAAATGCCAGTCCGCCGTGATGAACATTAGGGCACGATACATTTACTTCAACCCAGCCAACCTGTTCACATTCTCCAAGTCTTCGTGCCACTTCTCTGTATTCTTCAATAGAGAAGCCTCCCACATTTGCCATTACTTTCTTATTGAAGCAAGCTGCCAGCTTCGGCAGTTCCTCGCTTATCACCTTATCTACTCCCGGATTCTGAAGACCTATGGAATTGATAAGCCCTTCGCTGCATTCAGCTATTCTGGGGGTAGGATTGCCGAATCTCGGATCCAGTGTAGTTCCTTTGAAGGAAAAGCTTCCCAGAACATTGATATCGTACAGCTCGGCGAATTCGTAACCATATCCGAAGGTACCGCTGGCTGCCATTACAGGATTGTCAAGCTGGACGCCACATAAATCAACTATAGTGTTTACCATATGATCTCACCTCTTTCCAGAACCGGACCTTCCTTACAGATCCTTTTATAACCATACTTGGTTTCGCAGGAGCATCCCATGCATGCACCGAAGCCGCATCCCATTCTTTCCTCGAAGCTCATGAAGCCATTGATTCCTTGTGCTATGGTTTTATCCAACGCCTTCAGCATCGGTTCAGGGCCGCATGCACAGAAATCAGTATACTCAAGCTCTTTGACTGCATCTGTTACAAAGCCTTTAATACCTTCACTGCCGTCGGCTGTGGCGATTATAACTTCAGCACCTAGAGCTTCAAACTTTTCTTTGTAGAACAGCTCATCTGCCGTGTTGAAGCCCAGAACTGCAGCCGGCTTTCTGCCTGCCTCTATAAGCCTTCTGCAAAGCCCATACATAGGAGGTACACCTGCTCCTCCGCCAACGAGAATCG
This sequence comes from Bacillota bacterium, assembly GCA_030526355.1. Taxonomy (GTDB): domain Bacteria; phylum Bacillota; class Clostridia; order Peptostreptococcales; family Anaerovoracaceae; genus Lentihominibacter. The sequence continues at coordinate 96,150 of JAUNDC010000003.1, forward strand.
GTCGCCCTCCTAAAGCTTCGATATCATAGCCATTTCCCAGAGGTGTGAGAACACTGAGCTTCTCTCCCTGAGCCATGCTGCTCATTGCTTCAGTACCTTTCCCTACTATCTTGTATACGATTGTCAGGCTGTTATCGTCCCAGTCGCATACAGAAATCGGTCTTCTTAGAAAAAACCCTTCAATTCTGATATTTACAAACTGTCCCGGATTTGTTACACCATGAGCTCCTCCCGGGGTACTCAGAACCAGTTCATATGTATTGTAAGCAATCTCTTTATTGCTGATTATTTCAAAGATACATTCCTTCATGCTTCATTATCTCCTGTTATCTTTCCCATACTTTTTTTCCGTCAAGAACGGTCATCATACATCTGCCCTTAACGCTCCAGCCTTTAAATGGTGTGCTCTTTCCCATGGAAAGGAACTCATCCGGATCAATGCTGTATTCTTTATCGAGATTCCATACTGTGAAGGTCGGTGCATCCGATGCCAGTTCCTCCGATAGACTTCTGACATCAAGTCCGAACCTTCTGCGAGGATTCTCATACATCAGCTTCATCAATTCATCAATGTCAATAATACCTTTTTCAACCAGATGTGTATACATCACCGGAAAGGCTGTTTCCATCCCTACGATGCCAAAAGCACTTCCGGCAAAACCTTTGCTCTTCTCCTCTGCACTGTGAGGAGCATGGTCTGTAGCCAGCATATCAATTGTACCGTCCTTAACGGCTTCTATAAGTGCCCTTCTGTCTTCGGCGGATTTTATCGGCGGATTCATCTTAAATCTGCCATCATCTTCGATTTCATCCTTGGATATCGTCAGATAGTGAGGGGCTGTCTCACATGTAACGTCAAGACCCTCGCTGCGTGCCTTTTTCACAAGCTCCACAGATTCCTTCGTAGATATATGGCATACATGATAGCTGCATCCTGTCTTTCTCACAAGTTCGATATCCCTCTCCAGCTGCTTCCATTCTGTCTCACTGCTTGCCTTAGGATAGTTTTCATCCTCACAGTGAGCCACGATAATTCTGTCCAGAGCATGCGCCCTCTGCATTGCCTCCAGCATCATTTCCTCCGATGCCACTCCTCTGCCGTCATCTGTGAAGGCTATGACATCATCAGCTATATCTTCAAGCTCTGCCATCTTCTCTCCTGCTTCATTCACTGTGATTGCTCCATACGGATATACATTGACCAGAGCATTTCTTTCTATGGCATCAAGCTGTACCTTGAGATGCTCTCTGCTGTCAGGGCACGGGTTCAGGTTCGGCATAGAAAAAATATCAGTGAAACCGCCTGCCGCAGCAGCTGCCGTTCCTGTAGCTATCGTTTCCTTATATAAAAAACCCGGTTCTCTCAAATGCACATGTACATCTGCAAAACCGGGCAAAATATAACAATCAGAAAAAAGTGAAACGTCAACACCAAGGGACTCTAAACGCTCCCTCGCTGCCGTATCAATGTCCTTAACTCTTATACAATAATCAGATCTCTTTCTCATTATTTTCTCCGTAACTCATTACAACTCAGTATAAAAATTCACATCCTTTTGTTTATACCATAATGACATTTCAGTGTCAAGCATAAAATACACAAATATCATATTGTTGTGTTTGAATCTTCCATGCTGTATAATGTAACAAGCAAAACACAAAGGGGGATATACAGATTATGGAAAGTTTTCTTTATCTGGTAGTTGCTCTGATTGCCAGAATACATAGTTATATTATGACAATAAATGACCAGTCATCATACGGGTTCACCGACAAGCATCTGCACTTTATAGTTATCGGTATACTGGGAATTGTACTGGTGTTTATCGTTCATCCTATATTCAAATGGCTGAGCGATACAGGACATATTATGGTTGTCTCGTTCTTTTATGTATTTACTGTAATTATAGTCATAACCTTTGCAATCGAAATCGGACAGAGAATAACCGGAACCGGCAACATGGAATTTGCCGATATTGCTTACGGGATTCTGGGATTTCTGGCAATGTTCGCTGTATTTGCTGTAATACGCGGGATATATCTTCTTATCCGCAAACACTTGTCTAAATAAATCATCATGGAGGAATGCAATTATGAAATACAATAAACTGGGCAGCACAGATCTCTATATATCCCCGGTTTCATTCGGTGTAATGACAGTGGGCAAAAACCAGCTCGACCTGCCCATCGAGGAAGGAGCTGAGCTGATCAGATACGCAATCAGGAAAGGCATTAATTTCTTTGACACAGCTCAATATTATGAAACCTACCCTTATATAAAGGAAGCACTGAAAAACATCGATATGTCTGTTGCTTCTGACAGGCCTGTAATATGTACAAAATCACTGTGTCTGTCCTACGAAGAAATGGAATATGCTATAAAAGAAGCACTTGAAGATATGTCCCTTGAGGTTATAGATATCTTCCTGCTTCATGAAGTACGGCAAGACCCCGACTGGAACAGTCGTTGCGGCGCGTGGCAGTGTCTTCAGGATTACAAGGATATGGGTATCATCCGCTATACAGGTGTATCAACACACCACATTGATGTGGTTGAAAAAATGTCCGGGATTCCCGAATGCGATGTTGTATTTCCGCTGATAAACTATGCCGGTCTGGGTATACGCAAAGGTAGCGGTGCCGGAGCCGCTGAAGAAATGGCTGCGGCAATAAAAAAATGCTCCGATGCCGGTAAAGGATTATTTGCCATGAAAGCCTTCGGTGGTGGCAATCTGACGGGCAGCTATATAAAAGCTCTTGATTACGTATCATCTCTTGAAGGTATAGACTCCATCATGGTAGGTATAGGCAAGACAGAGGAAATAGACAGACTTGTTGAATACGCAGAAGGCACCCTGCCTTCCGATTATGTTCCTGATATAAGCAATAAAAAGATTCAGATCGATCCCGGTGACTGTGAGGGATGCGGTGCATGCATCAAACGATGCCCTAACAAAGCAATCTTCCGGAATTCTATGGGAATTGCCGAGGTGGATCACGATATATGTCTCACATGCGGCTACTGTGCTCCGGTATGTCCGGTCAGAGCAATTATAATGTGGTAAAACAAAAGTGCTGCTGTATCAACATAAAAGTTGTTGATGCCACAGCACTTTTTTTCTGGGCTAGTAGCTAGTATTGTATATCGGTACTATCTCACTGCGATAACTTCAACCTCACACAGTACGTTCTTTGGCAGGGTCTTCACAGCCACACATGACCTTGCAGGCTTTTCTGTAATATACTCAGCATATACTTCATTAAACGCTGCAAAATCATTCATATCAGCCAAAAAGCACATAGTCTTCACTATATTCTCCTGCTTAGTTCCTGCTTCCTCCAATACCGCCATAAGATTCTTCATTACTCTTTCGGTCTGAACTTTAATATCACCTTCCACTATTTCACCTGTAGCCGGGTCAAGCGGTATCTGACCTGAGCTATATACGATTCCGTTAACTTCAATTGCCTGTGAATATGGACCTACTGCCGCAGGTGCATTTTCAGTATGAATTCTTCTTATTTCCGCCATTTTTGCTTTCCTCCGTTTATGGTATTTATTTACATGTACGTTTTATAAATCCACCGCCGATTACCAGATCATCCATGTAGAATACTATGGATTGCCCAGGTGTTGCCGCTCTCTGCGGCTCATCAAAGCTTGTCAGAATACTGCCATCCTCTCTCAGCTCTATCGATGCCGATGCAGGCTTTGCCGCGTATCTGATCTTAGCCTGAATCTTTCCGATAATGCCAATGGAAGCAGCTTCGTCATTTTCATTATTATCAATACTGATTCCGTTAATAACATTGTTCTCTGATATAACTTCTCTGCTGAACAGCTCTTCATTGGAACCCAGCACGACTGTATTGCTGTCACAGTTGATATCTGTTACAAATGCAGGCTTGCCCAGAGCAATACCAAGCCCCTTTCGCTGGCCTATCGTATAATTCAGTATTCCCTGATGCTCTCCAAGTATATTGCCATTGCTGTCAACAAAATCACCTTTTGGAGAGCTGACTCCATGCCGTACAAGAAAATCCTTGTAATTATCATCGGAATCTATAAAACAGATTTCCTGGCTGTCCTTAGCTTCGGAATTATTCAGTGCCTTTTTTCTGGCAAGCTCTCTGACCTGCTCTTTATCCTCAATCTCATTTAGAGGCAGCAGCAGCCTGGATATTGCCTCCTGCCCAAGACGATAAAGCATGTAGGACTGATCCTTTTTTTCATTTGCAGCCCGCCTGATATACCACTTAGCGGCTTCTTCATCATAATAGGTATCCGCATAATGCCCTGTTGCAATATGATAAGCGCCTATTTCATCTGCAGTATCAAGTAGCACTTTAAATTTAATCATCGGATTGCATATGATGCATGGATTTGGAGTTCTGCCGCAGGAATACTCTCTACAGAAATTCTCTATAACCGTATCTGCAAATTCATTCGAAACATTTCGATATATGAAATCAATTCCCAACTGCTCTGCAGCAGCTGCCGCAGCCGCTCTGCCGCAGCCGCCCCCGGATTTAATATCAAAGAACAGTCCTGTTACATTATATCCCTTTTCCTGTAATAACAAAGCGGCGGCAGTGCTGTCCACCCCGCCGCTCAAGCCTAGTACAACTTTATTCTTCTTCAATGTCGTCATGGTGATGATCCTCTTCTGCATTTGGATCGTAGCCTTCAAGTCCTGCATATTCTTTGCCGTTCTTCATCGCATAATCATATATTGCTGACTTGATTGCATGCTCAGCCAGAACTGAGCAATGGATTTTAGCTGCCGGAAGACCTCCAAGCTCGTCAACGATTTTCTTGTTCGAAAGCTCCAGTGCCTCTTCCACACTCATTCCGATTATCATATCTGTTGCCATGCTCGATGACGCAATTGCACTGCCGCAGCCAAAGGTCTTGAATTTAGCATCTGTTATCTTCTCATTTTCATCAACCTTTATTGTGATCTGCATCATATCTCCGCATACAGGGCTTCCATAAGTCCCTTTGCCATCTGCATTTTCAATTTCTCCAACATTGTGCGGATTCATGAAATGTTCCATTACTGTTTCATTATATACTGCCATAGTATTACCATCCTTCCTGACCCGTTACCGGGGATAATTCTCTTAATCTTGTTACAACCTTTGTTAACGCGTCAACTACATAGTCTATATCCTCAGGTGTAGTAAAATCACCTACGGTAAATCTCACAGTTCCGTTCATTCTAGTAATCGGCACACCGATAGCATCAAGAACATGTGATGGTGCAAGTGATTTTGACGAGCAGGCTGAGCCTGTCGAAACACTTATCCCGAATGCATCAAGCATCAGCAGGATAGCCTCTCCCTCGATGTAATCAAATGATACATTCAGATTTCCCGGATGTCTTCTGTCAAGAGGTCCATTAAGATGAACATCGGGAATATTCTCCTGTATTTTCTTCCACAGTGCATCTCTGAGGATGCTGCTGTGTACAATATGATTCTCCAGACCTTCTCTCGCAAGCTGAGCAGCCTTGCCGAATCCGACGATTCCGGCAGAGTTTTCGGTACCTGCCCTCTTCTTGCTTTCCTGAGCACCACCGTGTATGAAATTTGAAATTCTAAGACCTTTTCTGGTATAGAGCGCACCTATTCCTTTTGGTCCGTAAATCTTATGTGCAGACATTGACATAAAATCAACACCCAGCTCTCTTACATCAATAGGTACATTACCAAGACCCTGAACAGCGTCTGTATGGAATAGAATACCCTTTGCTTTAGCAACAGCAGCCAGTTCTTTTATCGGCTGAACAGTTCCTATCTCATTATTTACCATCATAATGCTGATAAGAATAGTATTCTCTCTGATTGCAGCCTCAAGTGATTCAAGCGTTACGAATCCTTCTGCATCAACATCAAGATAAGTGACTTCAAACCCATGCTTTTCCAGATACTCACATGTATGAAGAATAGCATGATGCTCTATCTTGGTGGTTATTATATGGTTTCCTTTGTCTCTGAGCTTGTCTGCAACACCCTCCAGAACCCAGTTGTCAGCCTCGGTACCACATGAGGTAAAGGTTATTTCCCTGGCATCGGCGTTAATCAGATCAGCCACTCTCTGCCTTGCTTCATCAAGGCCCTCCTTGGCACTGACTCCTAGACTGTATATGCTTGAAGGATTGCCATATGCCTCTGTAAAATACGGAAGCATTTCCTCCACTACTTCTTTCTTAACAGGTGTTGTTGCTGAATAATCAAGATATACCTGCTTCATAATAGTTCTCCTTTTATATAAAAATATGTAATTTTATTATCCGATTTTTATATTATACCAAATTAATGAAGATTGCAATACATTTTGTTAATTTAGTGGAGTATTTTCCTATTTATTTAATAGGTTTTTGTCTGTCGGCTGTTTTTAAGCGAAATCAGCCGACACTTTCCGCCCTGCTTTGATATCCCTATTTCACATAGCCAGGTATTTCTCATCATTTCTCCGTCGTTATTTTCCACCCTGTTAATTTTACCCTCATAGGATGCTCTGTCATATACTTCCGATTTCCGTTTCAGGTCCATTATTTCCATTTTTCCCGTAACCGCAGAATCTATTCGGCTGTAATCAAGAAGAGCCTGTACATCCTTTTTATAAAGCGTATCCGTCTCCACCTCCCCAAGTTGCCTGCACCCTTCTTCATATGTTATTCTGCCATACAGTACATTTTCAATAATATGTGCACGCTTCAGCAGTAGCTCTTTGACAGTTTCGGCTTCTCTGCCCTGCGACGCACCGGTAAATACAGTAACAGCCACACAAACCAGCAGACAGACAGCAATCCATCTCAGTATCCTGTTTATCATATGTTCACCACCTTTGTGAACATTATGTAATAAAACAGGCGAGAATACTGATGCTTCCCGCCGTCGTTACGAAACTAATTTTGTCAGTTTTTCTCTTTTTTCTGAGGTTCTGTCTGATGAGTCCTCCTGTATTCAGCAAGCTCCTCCTCTGTCATATCCTCAACAAACTTAATGCGCTTCAGATGGCTTTTGAAATGCTCTCTGAATTTCTCAATATATTCCTTCCTCAGTGCTTCCTGTTCCTTTTTTTCCTCGGGACTAAGCCCCTCTTCCTTTGATTTTTTCGCCAGCTCATTGATTCTGTTCATTTTATGTTTTTCCAGCATGTCGACCTCCGGATCCTTTTTCTTTATTTGTATTTAATGATATCGGAAGGTGCCGGGCATGTCAAGAGCAGCATATGTAAAAGGCACGCTGCTGATTGCCTGAACAACTAAAGATATGACAAATCTGCTGACAAACAGACAAAAATATGTTAAAATATATTAGTTTTGGATACTAACTTTCTGGAGGTATATATAATGAAAAATATCGTGATAACCGGACTTGGTGCCGTTACCCCGATTGGTATCGGTGTTGACAGCTACTGGCAGGGACTGCTTGATATGAAGTGCGGTATCGAGAAAATCACAAGATTTCATGATGAAAATATTCCGATTACAGTTGCAGGAGAGGTCAAGGGCTTTAACCCGGCTGACTATATGTCTTCAAAGCTGGCCAAAGAAACAGGCACCTTTATTCAATATGCTTTCGCTTCCGCCAAGGAAGCCATCGAGCAAAGCGGCATTTCAATCGATAAGGAAGCCGACAGAATCGGTATTGTAATGGCAACTGCCCTGAGCGGCACATCCATTATAGCTGAAACAGAAAAAAGCTATAGCGTAGACGGTAAAAAAAAGGTAAGTCCTCGTTTTCTTCCAAAAATGCTTGGCAACCTGGGAGCAGCTCAGATAGCCATAGCCTACGGCATACATGGACCGAGCTTCACTGTCAGCACAGCATGTTCTTCTGGAGGAGACGCCATATGCATAGCTGCTATGCTTCTGAACTCAGGGGAAGCTGATGTAATGCTGGTTACAAGCGGAGAAAGTGCCCACTGCCCTATCGTTATGTCTACACTGGCACAAGCCAAAGCACTTTCGAAAAACCCTGATCCTAAATCAGCATGCAGACCTTTTGATGCAGACAGAGATGGATTTGTCATGGGTGAAGGCGGCGGTGCAATAATTCTGGAAACTGAGGAGCATGCCAGAAACCGCGGTGCAGACATCATCTGCAGCCTTGCAGGTTATGGCAACAATACCGATGGCTACCATGTGACTTCACCTCGCCCTGACGGAAGCGGAGCCGTTGCATGTATGCAAAGCGCACTGCACAAAGCAGGGCTCAAGCCGGAGGATATTGATTACATAAATACACACGGAACATCCACACCAGTTGGCGACCCTATAGAAGTAAAAGCCATTAAAGCACTTTATGGATGGGAAAGCGAAGAAGAAATGCCTCAGGATTTAAAAGATAAAATACCACCTGTAAGCTCCACAAAAGGCAATACCGGGCATCTGATGGGTGTAGGCGGAATCACTGAGGTTATTGCATGTATTAAAGCCATTGAAAATGGCATTATGCCTCCTACACTAAACTATAGAACACCTGATCCTCTGTGCGATTTGGATTTCATTCCGGAGGGTCCCAGAAAAGCCGATGTTAAAGTGGCCATGTCAAACGCTCTAGGCTTTGGCGGGCAGAACTCCAGTATCATTGTCAGAAAATACGAAGGATAATATAAAACCGGAACTGCAGCATCTCATAATCGATGATGCCGGTTCCGGTTTTTCTGTACATAAACCTATTTAAAGAAATGAACTGTTATTCGGGTGCCTTTTCCCTCCGTGCTGTCCAGCTCTACTCTGCCTCCAAGGTAGAGTACGGCGTTTTTCACTATGGAAAGCCCCAGACCTGTTCCCTTTATCTGATTGCTGTGACTCTTGTCAGCTCTGAAGAATCTTTCGAATACTCTGTCCTGATATTCATACGGTATACCTATTCCTGTGTCCTCTACAACAAGTACTGCACCTGAAGCCTCCGGTTTTGCCTCAACTCTGACTGAGCCGCCCTCCTTATTGTATTTTATGGCATTTTCACACAGATTGTATATTATCTCTTCACATAGAGACGGTACCCCTTTTATTACTGTACTTTCACCTTCTATTCTGACAGAAACCTTTTTTTCTTCTGCATTTATTTTAAGACGCTCAGCGACAACAGAGGCAAGCTCGAACAGATCAACCTCTGACATCTCCTCAGCTGCCGGATTCTCGTCCAGCTTTGACAGCTTTATAATGTCATCTATAAGACTTATCATACGGCCTGATTCATCCTTAATAGTCATACCAAAGCTTCTTACATCCTCTGCTTTAACAATCCCTTCCGCCATCATATCCGAAACGCCGTATATTGTGGTCAAAGGAGTTTTCAGCTCATGAGACACATTGGAAGTGAATTCACGCCTCAGCTTTTCTCTCTGTTCTTTTTCCGTGACATCCATTACGATGACAACAGCTCCGACAACACTGCCGTTTTCGCTTACAGGATTTGCTACTATGTTATAGCATCTGTTTTCTGTTTCATAAGCCTGCTGATTATTACTGCCCAAAAGAGCTTTTTCTACAGCAGTTCTGAAGCCCTTGCTTCTATTGAGCTCCAGTGCCGTATGCGGTACACTCTCGCCACCATCCCCCAGAAGCTCCAGAGCAGCCGTATTGTATGATAAGATTTCCATGCTTCTATCTATAAGCAGAAATCCTTCATTCATATTCTCAGTAATTGCGATAAACTCCTTCTGCCGCCTTTTCATTTCATCAAGCTGCAGCTGAATATGCTTATTCTGCTGTCTTATTTTTGTCATTAGCGGAGCAAGCTCAGGATATGGCTCATCTGCATCATCGTCATTGAGATCCATATCATTGATAGGAGCAATTATCCGTCTTGATGCTGTTCTGGAAATAATGGATGCAAGCAAAGCTGTGATTATAAGTATTATCACAAAAGGAACGATAATTCCTTTGAGCAGCAGTGCTACAACATTCTGATCCTGTGCCACTCTCAATACATTGCCGTCATCAATCAGAACTGCATAATAAATCGTCTTGGTAGACAGAGTATCTGAATACCTTACTGAATATGCATCCCCATTGTTTCTGGCTTCTATTATCTCTTCCCTGCTGCTGTGGTTTTCCATTGAAGCTTCATCTGCGCGGGAATCATACAGTACAGTACCGTTTTTATCTATTAAAGTTATTCTGTTATTTACCGGGTCGAGCCTCTCAAGCTGATTTTCGTCATCTCCCATTTCCTGCGAAATAAGATAAGCCTCTGTTTTCAACTCATCCTTTATTATGTCCTCGAAGTATCCGTACAGAACATAAGATACGCACAGGATACAGACAACCAGAGCCGCTATTGATACTGCCAGTATATTTTTGAATATTTTTTTAGTCATTGTCCCCTCCGATTTTGTATCCAAGTCCTCTGACCGTTTCTATCAGATGACCAGCTTCTCCCAGCTTAGCACGAAGTGTTCTTATGTGTACATCAACCGTCCGGCTTTCTCCGTCAAATTCATAGCCCCATATTTTTGACAGTATCTCATCCCTGGTAAGAACTATTCCGGCATTTCTGAACAGAAGACACAGCAGCTCGAATTCCTTTAATGTCAGAGATATCTCTTTGCCATCCACCTTGACGATATGCTTGGATGGACACAGATAAAGACTTCCCTTCTTGTATTCTACCGGTGAGTCTTCATGTCCGGTACGTCTGAGAAGCGCCTTGATTCTTGATATAAGCTCCATTGTCCCAAAAGGCTTTGAAACATAATCATCTGCGCCGTTGTCAAGTCCCATAACCTTATCGTACTCTGTGCCTTTGGCAGTAAGCATTATTACAGGCATCCCTTTCGTTCCTTCATTGTCTCGCAGCTTCTTGAGAACCGAAAGACCATCCTCTTCCGGAAGCATTATATCAAGAAGCACCAGATCGGGCGTTCTTTTTTTCATAGCCTCCCAGAAAAGAGACGGGTGCTCGAAGCCCTCTGCCTCAAAGCCGGTATTGATAAGTGCATAAATAACGAAATTTCTGATGTTGTTGTCATCTTCAAGGAAATATATCATATTTTTACCCTAATTCTTCCTGGTTCACATGTTTTCCTGTTACAGAAAAAATAACCCATTCAGCAATATTTACCGCATGATCGCTTATTCTCTCAAGATATTTGGCAATCATTAGAATATCGACAAAGTATTCACCCCATGATTTATCTCGGGCAACAGCCTCTATCAGATCTGTTCTGACTTTCTCGAAGAGGTCATCGACGATATCATCCTTCATTATAACATCATTTGCAAGCTCTATGTCTTTTTTTACAAACGAATCTATACTTTCTGTCACCATGGACATCGCCGTTTTAGCCATACTGCTTATATGACCCGCTCCGGTCTTGTTTTCATCATAGCTTATAGTCTCTGTTATCTCCGCTATATCATAGGCCTGATCTCCTATTCTTTCCATATCGGAAATCATCTTCAGTGCAGAGGATATTAGCCTCAGGTCCTTTGCTACAGGCTGCTGCTGAAGAAGCAGCTTGAGACAAACGTTTTCAATTTCACTTTCACGTTCATCTATTTCACTGTCGGTCTCGTATGTCATACGGCGCATTTCCTCTGAATTTTCTTCAAATGCCCTTACCGCATAGGTTATCGCCTCTTCACATAATGCACCCATATCAATAAGCATCATATTGAGCTGTTCAAGCTGTTCATCAAATCTTATACGCATATCAGCCAAACCTCCCTGTTATATAGTCTTCTGTACGTTTATCCTTAGGCACTGAGAACAATGTCTCCGTCCTGTCGAATTCCACCATTTCACCAAGTAAAAAGAACGCTGTCTTATCTGATATTCTTGCAGCCTGCTGCATGTTATGAGTTACTATGATGATAGTGTATTTATCCTTCAGTTCAATTGCCAGATCCTCTATTTTGGATGTGGAAATAGGGTCTAGAGCTGATGTTGGCTCATCCATCAGTATAACCTCCGGCTCCACTGCCAGAGCTCTGGCTATGCAGAGTCTCTGCTGCTGCCCGCCGGAAAGACCGAGTGCACTTTTCCTGAGACGATCCTTGACCTCATCCCATATAGCAACATCCTTCAGAGATTTTTCAACTATTTCATCCAGCTTTGCTTTTGATCTGATACCATGGGTTCTTGGTCCGTATGCAATGTTGTCATATATGCTCATCGGAAACGGATTCGGCTTCTGAAATACCATTCCTACCCTCTTTCTCAGCTCGTTGACGTCTATTTTTCCATATATGTCTTCATTATCAAGAGCAACTCTGCCGGTTATCCTGCAGCCTTCCACCAGATCATTCATTCTGTTAAGGGTTTTAAGGAGTGTCGATTTGCCGCAGCCTGAAGGTCCGATAAATGCGGTGATTTCTTTCTCCTTTATATTAAGGTTTATATTTTTGAGAGCTTTGAAATCACCATAAAAAAGCTCAAGATTCTCTATTGTGTATTTATCCATATCATTACCTCGTTGCCAATTTCTTTGCAATCATTCCGGACAGAGCATTTATTATTATCACCAGCACAAGCAGAACTACTGCTGTGGCATATGCTTCATCTGTATATAGTCCTTCTGAAAGCAGTGCATACATGTGTACCGACAGCGTCCTTGCAGAATCAAAGAGACTCGAAGGAACCTGAGCAACAGTTCCCGCTGTAAAAATCAGCGCTGCACTTTCTCCCACTATTCTTCCTATTGCCAAGATCACTCCTGCCAGAATACCAGGAACCGCACATGGAAGAATAAGCTTGAATACTGTATATAGTTTGCCTGCGCCAAGCCCGAAGCTTCCTTCCCTGTACGAATCAGGAACGGACATGAGTGCTTCCTCTGTAGTCCTGATAATCAGAGGCAGTATCATGATTGCCAGTGTTACAGCTCCGGCTATCAGAGAATAGCTCCAGCCCAGTGTAATAACAAAGAGAATATATCCAAACAAGCCATAAACAATAGAAGGTATTCCCTGCAAAGTTTCAGTGGTGGTTCTGATTACTTTGACAAGCCTGCTTCCTCTTCTGGCATATTCAACAAGATAAATTGCAGAGAATATACCTACCGGAACAGCCATCAGAAGCGAAAGCACTATCATATATACAGTACTTACTATTGCCGGCATCATTGACATATTATCAGTATTGAACTCCCATGCAAAAAGCTCCGGCTTCAGATGTGATATTCCATTGACAAGGATATATATGATGAGTGAAAAAAGCACGCCGACTGTTGCTGCCGCAGAAAGCAGAACCAGAATAAGCACAGCAAGTGAGCCAGGCTTTCTCCTGTACATGTTCCAGAATTCTCCGAAGTCGAATTTCTTTCTTTTTTTCATCAGTCAGCCCTCCTCTTCAATGCTGTAAAGGAAAGGTTTATTATCAGTATGAACACGAACAGCACTACAGCCGTGGCAATAAGGGCTTCTCTGTGGAGACCTGAAGCATACCCCATTTCCAATACTATGTTGGCAGTCAGTGTTCTGACACCCATAGTAATTCCCTGCGGCATAATAGCCTGGTTGCCGCATACCATTACAACAGCCATTGTTTCGCCTATAGCTCTACCTATTCCCAGTATTATTCCTGCCAGAATTCCCATTTTAGCGGCTGGAAGCACTGCTCTGAATATACTTCTTTCTCTCGTTGCTCCTAGTGCCAGCGATCCTTCATAATAGTATTCCGGAACGGCTCTGATATTTGATTCCGATACACTTATTATTGTCGGAAGTATCATTATTCCCAGAAGTACAGCCGAAGTCAGAAGACATTTACCACTTCCACCCAGAGTATCCTGCACCATAGGAACAATAACCATCAGACCAAAGAATCCATATACTATCGACGGAATTCCCGCCAGAAGATCAACTGCAGGCTTTAATATTCTGTATAATCCTTTCGGGCAGTATCTTGCCATAAACACCGCACATAAAAGACCTATAGGAACTCCAACGATAACAGCGCCTGCTGTAACATACACGCTTCCTATAATCATAGGGAATATTCCATACAGATCCTGCCCTGGCTTCCATGCTGTACCAAAAAGGAAATCGGCGGCTCCGATTTCCTTTATGGCTGGTACGCCGCTCGCGAATAAGAACACACATATGAGTATTACTGCTATTATCGAGACACATGCTGCTGTCAGGAATACTGCTTTCATGATGTTTTCGCTGTATTTGCGCATTTTTTGTACCTGTTATTCTTTCTTTAATTCAATTGGCGTTACCTGTTTTACTGAAGCTCTGACCAGCTTGTGATTTCGCCTGTGAACACCTTCATTATCTGTTCCATAGTGATATCTTCAACTGTATTGTTATTGTTTACGATAACTGCGATTCCATCCAGTGCGATTTCCTGGCTTTCCAGACCTTCTGAAGCTTCTTCATCCTCGAGTGCTCTTGATGCCATACCTATGTCACATACACCCTCGATAGTACTCTGTATTCCTGCACCTGAACCTGTCTGCTGTATTTCGATTGTAACTCCATCATTCAGCTTCTTGTATGCATCAGCAAGTACCTCCATTACCGGTGAAACCGATGTTGAACCTGCGAGAGTTATTGAACCGGTAAGCCCAGCAGCTTCATACTTTTCAGCAGTATCATTAACTGAGATATATCCTTCTTCTTCTATGATAGCCTGACCGTCACTGCTCATTATGAAGTTGATAAAATCCTGCGGAAGCTCTGCAACTTCACCCTTTGTTACAATGTTAAAAGGTCTCTGAAGTTCATAATCACCGCTCTTAACATTATCAGTTGTTGCTTCAACTCCTCCGATTTTGAGTGCCTTTACGCTGTCATCAAGTGAGCCCATTGAAATATATCCGATTGCCGCTTCATTTCCTGCTACAGACTGAGTAACTACTGATGTGCTGTTTGATATTTCAGCTGTATCAACTGTTCTGTCAACATCATCCTGCATCACGCCTGTAAGCTCAACGAATGCATCTCTTGTTCCGGATCCTTCTTCTCTTGAGATTACCGTAATGTCTCCTCCTTCTGTACCCTCTGAATCACTGTTTCCGCCGCCGCAGCTCGCAAGGCCGAATGCCATCACAGCAGCAAGACTGATTGTAAGAATTTTGGTTAATTTGCTTTTTTTCATTTCTTTCATCTCCTTATTTTTTTAAATGTTTATGTACCTTTATTCTCTCTCTTTTGTACATTTTGTATTATATGTATCCAATGTTAAATGCAAAATCTTACCCAGGTTAAATCTATGTAAAACAATTAACATTTATCAATAAAGTCACATAATGCATAAAAAAACAGGTATCTGCATATTTTTATGCCGACACCTGTGTCTTGCCATAATTTATTCTGTTGCTTCCTTTTCAAGAACTCTCACCTTGAAAGTTTTATACGATGCACCTCCGCAGTATTTGTCGCTTACCCTGTAGGTCACCTTGTACACACCCGGGCTTTCTGTGGAAAATGAAGCTTTAACATACTTCTGCCTGGATGAATCGTATTTCTGAACTGCATAAACCTGAAGCTTTGATGTCAGATCCTGATATGCATTCACGTTTTTAGCCTTAACCCCGGCCTTAAGTTTATAGGCAGCTCCATATGAAACTGTATCCTGCTTTGAAGCTGATATTGTTATAACCGGCTTTTTAATTCTAAAATCCGGATTCTTTTTATCGGGGTCAGTCGGATCCCATCTGTACCTGCTGCTTGCCTTCAGCGCTTTTGGTTTGCCAAGAGGACCGGGATTCTTGCTGCTGTATACCGTTACTTTCGTGCCGTTTTTACAGTTCTCGTATATCCATTTTGCATCCATTGTGCTGAGTCTTACACAGCCCATTGAACGAGCAGTCCCAAGCTTGTTATACTCGCTGACTGACAGGCAGTTCTTTTTCTTTTTCTTTGTATAATATACTGAATGGAAAAGGTAGTTGCCTTTAAACTGTACACAGTATTGTCCCCATACATTATGGAACAAAGCTCCCCATCTCCATCTGTTTTTTATGCTGGTCGTCATATGCGGAGTTTTTGATTTTGCCTTTCCCGTTGAACATACCATCGCTCTATATGGAACATATTTCCCATTTTCCAGCTTATAGGCGGTGACTACATTCGCCTGCCTGTTCACCTTAAGCCAGTATAATGATTTGCCTGATGCGGCATCAGCTGTCTGCACATCAAATACAAAAACTGAACAGAACATTACCGCGGCTATTATTGTTAATAATGCAGACCTTCTTCTCATCTTCTTCTCCTGTCTGTAGCTTTACTGCACTCTTACTGAATAATCTACAAATTTATTCATTGTTCTCATGAGATTATCCTGACATTTTATCACTATGCTGCGTGAGCTTGTAATATGCGGGGAATAATAATTCGCGATGCTTACTTCCATAAAATAGTCACCTTTGGCTTCAAAAGTGTAATCAACTGCTTCGTCATATGTCAGCTTCTGTTTTTTCCCATCAGGGCTCACAATTGTAACCTTGACTGCTCCCGTCCTGTCTCTTGACTTCTGATGAGCTTCAACACCTTTTACTGCATTTTTGTCTCCCGGGCTTACTATCCTGTTCTCAGGAATATTCAGAACTGGTGCTCCGCTGTCATCTATATTGAGCTCAAAACTCTCATATGCGGCTTCCCCGCAGTATTTACTGTAAACTCTGTATGTAATATTGAATTTACCGATTTTCTTAGTTGAAAAACTGGTTTTGACCCATTTATCACCATCCCACCTTCGGACAGAATAAATCTCTATCTGTGATGTAAGATCCTGATATGTGCTCGGATCTACTGCTTTCACATACTTTCTCAGATCATAATCACTGCCATACTCAATGGAATGTTCCTTATTCTCTGAAATAGTTATTACCGGCTTCGGCATTCTGAAATCAGGATTGCTGCTGTCAGGATCTGTAGGATCCCATCCAGCATCTGCTTCCACCTTAAGGGCAGCAGGCTTACCAAGCGGACCAGGATCATCGCTGCTGTATACAGTAACCTTGGTTCCATTGCCGCAGTTTTCATATATCCATTTAGCATCCATCGCTGAAAGTCTTACACAGCCCTTTGAACAGCTGGTTCCCAGCTTGTTGTATTCTTCCGTGACCAGTGTATCCTTGCGGCCTTTCTTTTTATAATATACGGAATGAAACAAGTAATCACCCTTTATCTGGGTAACATACTGCCCCCATACATCACCAAAAAGGTAACCCCATCTCCACCGGTTGCTTATTCTTGCAGTCATAAGAGGTGTTTCGCTTCCGGGTGCGCCTGTTGAGCATATCATTGCACGATAAGGCACATATTCCCCCTTAACAAGCTTATATGCTGTGACTACATTGGCTTTTCTGTTCACTTTCAGCCAGTATGTCGAATCATTATCGGCAGCTGACACACCTTCGACTTCCGCTGCCAAAACAGCGACGGACATTATAAGGACAATTAATAATAAAAGCCCTTTATGCTTCATTTTACTGCTCCTCAGGACTGTACGGGAACGAAGGCATCGGCTGCAGCTTGAACAGGTTCATTCTGTGCATTCTGTCGATTTTTTCCTTCGTATCCATATCATCGCATATTCCTTCTCTGATATATTTGTCAAGAACTGCATAGGTGAATCCCAGATTGTCTTCATCGGTAAGTCCACACAGACCATCAATAGGTACTTTATCAACAAACAATGACGGCAGTCCTGCAGCTCTGCCTACAGCCTTAACCTCCTGCACAGTAAGGTTGGCAAGCGGACTGAAATCACCTGCGCCATCGCCATATCTTGTCGCGTACCCTACCCAGTCCTCGGAAAGATTGCACGTGTTTGCAACTCTGCCGTTTATCATCTGTGAAACAGCATAGAGCACCGACATTCTGAGTCTTGGCGGCAAATTTACCTTGGCTTGTCCATCAAATTTTCCGAAGGTCTTCGTTACCTGAGCAACTACACCCTCGTATGCATCTTTGATATTGATTACTGTACTGTCTATACCAAGATGTTCCACAAGCTTATGCGATACATCTATATCGAACTGATCACCATTTGGCATCAGCACACCGTATACATTTTCCCTACCGAGGGCTTCCACGCAAAGCGCTGCCACTACAGAGCTGTCCTTGCCTCCCGAAAGACCGACTACTGCCTTACATCCTTTGCCGTTTTCCTCAAACCAGTCCTGTATCCATTTTACGATATCGTTCTTGACCTTTTCTGCGTTAAAGCTCATTTCACATCACCTCTTTAGTTTATTATTATCTATTATCTGTTAATTATCTCTATCTGACACATTTCCATCGCATCAAGTGCAGTTTCATGGCTCTCTGCCGTTACTCCCGCACAACATGCCGCATCCACTCTCACGGGAACCTCAGGCAGGCTTGTCTTTGCAATCATTGCATTTGCTATTACGCAGATATCTGTGCACAGGCCTATAAGCTCAACGCTGTCCACACCGTACACTATTTCCATATTACGTAAAACCTCCATCAGATGATCGGCTCCGAAGGTATGTTTATCCAGCACGATACATTCATCTGTATCAATCTGATCAATAATCTGCCATCCATGAGTTCCCTCAATGCAATGTGGAACCGGCAGTTTCCTTCCCTCCTGTGTCTGCAGATAATTCTCACCATGAGTATCCCTGGTAAAAACAGTTTTATTACCGCTGCTTCTGTAGCTTTCGATTTTTTTCAGGACAGCAGGAACTATTTCCCGAGCCTCCGCACTGCCCAGAGCACCATCGACAAAATCATTCTGCATATCTACAACGACAAGCACTTTCATAGCCATCCTCCCTTAGTACACCGACTGCAATATATACTTACATTATAAATCAAAGAGCCTCTATGCGGCAATCAAATTATCTGACTACTGCGGATTTCCCTAAGAAATGCTTTAATTATAGCAGCTGAATTGATTTCATATGCTTCACGCGGCTGTTCCTTTTCCTTGGCTGGTGTCCAGTATCTGTCCACATACTTTTTGAGCATTTCCTCTTCCGAGAGCCCGTCGGAGTCCATTCTGCCTATAAAATCATATTTTGATTCATATTCTTCTCTGAACTTTCTCCAGTATATATCATTAAAATACTGCGGCAGCATGCCGAAATGGGCTATACATATATATTCTGCATTGTAGTCCATGCACTTCTGCAATGACTCCAGCGCATCTCTGCAGCTTTTGAGTATCGGAGTATGCACATAATCTATTGCCTCAAGAATTCCTGTACTTTCACTTGTAAACAGCAGCCTTGCAGGCTCCAGTGCAAAGCTTAGAGAACAATCAGTATGGCCTCTTGTCTCAAGGACTTTTATCTTTTCATTGCCCAGATATATTTCATCTCCATCATTCAGCACAATATCGACGTTGAGATCATCTACCGGTATTTCCTCAGTGCTGTCCGGTGCATATAGGTCACGTGCTGCTGTACCCAGCTCTTTCATCAGTTTTCTGGCACCAGTTCTTGCCAGAATATCACAGCATTTCCTGCTGCCGCATACTGCAGCATCCGGGAAGGCCTGCCTTATGTATGGCAGTGCTCCTATATGATCATAGTGTGAATGGCTCAGCAGTACATAATCCAGAGTTTTCATTCCGTAATTATCAAGAGCTTCTCTCAGGTTGTCCACCATTTTCCTGCCGCAATACGCCATTCCGCAGTCGAGAAGAGCGCTTTTTTCACTGCCTGCAATAAGAAGAGCTTCTCCTCCATGACCAGCTGTTACTCTGCATATATTTGCCGGGAAGGCAAATCTGTCGAAGCCATCTCCGAATACATCGAATATTGCTTTTTCCTCACGCTTCATTTTCTGTCTCCTGTATTGTATCTTCACTCTTCAGCCGGTCAGATTCTCTTTTTTCACCCAGAGTAAACACAGCCAGCCCTATCCATACTATCACGAAAGCTGCAAACTGCACGGAATCAAAGGGTTCTCTAAACAGGAATATACCTATGATAAGTGACAGTGACGGCGATATGTACTCAAGTATTCCCAGCGTCACCAGCGGAACCTTGTTTGCTGCTTCGGCAAAGAATATCAGTGTAAGTGCCGTTATAGGGCCGCACAGCATGAGAAGACCATACTGATAGGGATGCCCTGCTCCAATAGCACCCTTTCCTGTAACCTCCAGATATATTATCACCGCAAGTGCAGGCAGCATCAGGAACATGGTTTCATAAAGCAGCGACAGCACCGACGGCAGTTCAAAGCTTTTTTTGAGCGCGGCATAGGTGGCAAAGGTAAGGGCAAGCCCAAGTGCTATCAGAGGAACCTCTCTGAAATGCAGAAGCATTACAAGAACTCCCGCTGAAGCAAGCAGCAGAGATATCAGCTTGTACCTGGTAAGCTTTTCTTTAAAAAAAATGATTCCAAATACGCTGACCATAAGCGGTTCGATATAATATCCCACGCAGGTCTGTATCACATGCTCTGCATTAACTGCCCAGATATATATACTCCAGTTTGCCGTTATCAGCAGCCCTGCAGCAAAATATCTCAACTTCGCTCCCTTCGGCTTCAGATGACTTCGTATCTCCTGGATACCGTACACTTTCAGGGATACGACAACACAAACAAGACCTACAAGGAATATTCTGTAGAATATAATCACAGAAGATTCTATAGGTCTCAAAGCCTGCCAGTAAATCGGCAATACACCCCACAGCACGGAGCATGAAACTGCACAGAGCATCCCCCGGCGATAGTTATCTTTACTTACAGCTTCCATATCCATTACTCTTCATCCATTTCATCTTCAGGTGAAAATATAATCGTCCCGTCATTTTCCTCTTCGGACCTTGCAAGATCTGCAAATGACATAGTATAGCTGTCCAGTTCATATTGAACTGCATTCTCAAAATCATAGCGGTATTTTTCGCCGCCAAGCTTCTCCATTCTTGATGCAGTTATGGCATCTCTGACATTATGATAAATCGGCCTGCCACCGTCTTCAGGTGTCAGCGCCACCTCTGATTCATGTGAATACCAGTTTCTGAATCTGTGGAACTCATCTGTGAAACGTCTCAGTTCACTTTCATCCTCCATATTTGATGACAACCCTGTAAGCATCACCTTGATCTGATGAAGCAGTGAATAGATTTCTCCCGATGCATCTGGCAGGCCTTCAAGAATATCCTCAAAATAATCATCCAGAAGCTCTGCAACCATTGTATTATCTGCTCCTTCAAAGAGCTGATACAACGCCTCCTGCTCAATATATTCCTCGCTTTCGATCATATCAGCCATAGCTTCAAAGTATTCAAGCTGTGAAGCCTCTTCAAGGTCCAGGTATTCAAGTAATTCTTCAAAATTCATATATGTCTTTCTCCATTCTCCAGGTCAAAATTCTTGAACTTGACTCTGGCATCAGCACTTTCATTCTCAAAAATATGGTCAATCATATTAACAAAGTTCTCAGACAGGTCACTGGCATAGAATATATTGCTGAATTCCGAGTTTTCTGCCAGCATATTTCTTTCTTCAAGCACCTGCCTGATTTTGCTGACAACAATGCTTGATGGATTTATTATATCCAGATCAGGATATATTCTTTCTATATTTTTCTTGATCAGCGGATAATGGGTGCATCCCAGAATTACAGTGTCCAGCTTGTTGCCGTAAACAAAATCATCCATATAATATTTGATGGTAAGATCCATTATCTCATTATCGATTATTCCCTCTTCGATAAGCGGGACAAAAGCGGGACATGCGGTTTCATAAATATTCAGCCTGTCATTATAGCTGCTTATAAGTGATTTATATGTTCCGCTGTTTATTGTCACCTTGGTTCCTATTATTCCGATGTTGTTTCTGCTGTCACAGGACTGTGCCGCTTTTCTGGCAGCAGGATCAATTATTCCGAGAATAGGAATCTGCGGGAACCTGTTTCTCAGCAGTTCAAGGCATGTCGCACTTACCGTGTTGCATGCTATAACTATCATCTTGACATCGCTTCTAACCAGAAAATCTGCTATCTCCATGGAAAAGCTGCGTATCGTGCTTGCTGCTTTGGAGCCGTATGGTGTCCGGGCAGTGTCCCCGAAATATATCATTCTCTCATCTGGAAGAGCCTTCATTAGATATGGAATACATGTAAGCCCTCCAAGACCCGAATCAAAAAAACCTATCGGTCTGTTATCCATTAGTTATAATAATCCTTTCCGATTTATCGTATGTTTGTGGTATAATTAAATTTATATCGAAAATCTGTTGATATAACTTAAACATTATACAATAATATATTTATAAAGTAAATTGCATCGGAGGTAAAAATGAGTTCAAAAGATTTAAAAACACGCGACCAGATCGACAATAAATATAAATGGAATATCGAGGCTATGATCCCGGATGAAGCTTCAATAGACCCATCTCTTGAAGCTGTTAAAGCCAGTGCTGAAGAATATGCTGCAAAATATGCAGGCCATCTGACAGAAAACGCCGATACTCTTCTGGGAGCCTACAAGGACAGAGATGACATCTGGCGTCAGCTGGAAAAAATCTACGTATATGCCCGCATGCGCCGGGATGAAAACAATGCTGAAAACAAATATCAGGGGATGACCGACAAATGCACCACTGTTATCGCTGCTGTTTCAGCAGCCATGTCCTTCTTCACTCCCGAGCTTCTGTCAGCAGAAGACAGTACAATACTCGGATATATCGAAGAGAACGATGGCCTTAGGGAATATGAATTTGCCATCAGGCATGCACTCAGACAGAAAGAGCATGTTCTGTCCGAAGCTGAAGAAAACCTTCTGGCTCAAATGAGTGAAATAACAGGCTCCACAAATGATATTTTCACAATGCTCAACAATGCCGATATCAAATTCGGCACAATTAAGGATGAGGACGGCGACCAGGTTGAACTGACACACGGCAACTATATCAAGTTCATGGAAAGCCACGACAGAACTGTGCGTGAATCTGCATACAACGCAATGTATGATGCCTACAAGAGTCTTATCAATACCATTGCAACTGCGTATAACTACAATACAAAAACAGATGTTGTCAGTGCACGTATCAGAAAATACGAGTCAGCCAGAGCTGCGTCTCTCTCAGGTGACAATATTCCTGCAGAGGTTTACGACAACCTTGTTTCCGTGGTTAACGATAATCTTCCTTCTCTCCACAGATATGTCGAGCTTCGCAAAAAAATGCTTGGGCTGGATAAAATGTACATGTACGATATGTATGTACCTCTCATAGAGCTGCCAGAAAAGACTGTTCCTTATGAAGCTGCACTTGATATGATGCGTGAAGCTCTGGCACCTCTCGGTGAAGAGTACATCTCAAAAATGAACAAGGGAATATCAGAAGGCTGGATAGATGTTTATGAAAACAAGGGAAAGACCAGCGGTGCGTACAGCTTCGGCTGCTATGACAGCTATCCGTATATCCTTCTCAACTATACTGATACGTTAAAGGATGTCTTCACCGTAATACATGAGATGGGTCATTCCATGCATTCAAGGTACACCAGAGACAATCAGCCGTATGTTTACGGAAGCCACTCTATCTTTACTGCCGAGGTGGCATCGACAGTAAACGAATCGCTGCTTATGCAGCACCTCCTCAGCAAGGAGACAGATATAGAAATGAGAAAATATCTGCTCAACCTTCACCTGGAGGAATTCAGAACCACATTGTTCAGACAGACCATGTTTGCAGAATTCGAGGATATGACCCACAAGGCCATAGAAAACGGACAGGTGCTTACAGCTGAGTGGATGTGTCAGCAATACGATGAACTCAATTCTAAGTATTACGGTTCTGCTGTAGAAAAGGATGATACAATCAAATACGAATGGGCACGTATACCTCATTTCTACAATGCATTTTATGTTTACAAATACGCAACAGGCTACTCGGCAGCAACTGCAATATCGAACAGAATCCTAAACGAAGGACCTCAGGCGGCAGCTGATTATATTGAGTTCCTCAAAACCGGAGAATCTGATTATCCGATCGAGCTTCTCAAAATCGCTGGTGTTGATATGAGCAGTCCTGAACCAATACGCAAAGCCATGGATACCTTCAAGGCTCTGCTGGATGAATTCGAAAAGCTTGTATAAATCGCTGAAGCATATTTAATCAGGAGCAACCTATGACAAATAAAATTATAAACATTTTTACAAATGAAACCGACATTTCCCTTGAAACAAAGTCCGAACTCACTAAAATACTTGTGGATAAAGGGTACACGGTTACAGAGGAATCCCGTGATAATGCAGATCTTATAATCTGCATCGGCGGTGATGGTGCATTTCTTGAAACCATTCATTCCTGTAAATTTCCTCAAAGTCCTATAATTGGTATCAATACTGGTCATCTTGGTTTTTTTCAGGAGATATCGCCTGACTGCCTTGAGCAGTTTATCAAAGATTACGAAAATGGTCAGTACTCCATTCAGGATCTGAGCACAGTAGAAGCCACTGTAACCTTGCTGGACGGCCGCAGTAACATGCATCTGGGACTCAATGAAATAATAATCAAGGGAAGGCAGTCATATGCCATCCATTTCGGGCTTTCCATAGACGGCAAACCTCTGGAACGTTTCAGTGGTGACGGAATACTCGTAGCTACTTCTTCCGGCAGCACGGCTTATAATTATTCACTTGGAGGCTCCATAGTAGATCCCCGGCTTGATCTGCTGCAGGTTACACCTATCGCACCTATGAATACCACGGCATACCGTTCCTTTACATCAAGCATACTGCTGCCTGCTGAGATTTCTCTTGAAATTTTCCCGGAACAGGAGGATAATCGTATTTTTATCCTTAATGACGGTATCGAAACAGGTTACTCAAATGTAAAGGACATCAAGGTTGAAGTTTCCGATACGATGGTACATCTGATGAGATTCAAAAATTATGATTTCTGGAACAAGGTCAAAACCAAATTCCTGTAAACCGAAAGGCTGTGCAAATGACTGATTTTATCCATAAGGTAACAACTGAAGATGAGGGACTGGAAGTACGGGAAATAATGCGGCAGTATTTTGATTTTTCTTCCAGATTGAGAAACAGAATAAAACGTGAAAAGCTGGTGACTCTGAACGGTGTTCAGACTCCCGGCTGGATTCGCACAAAGGTCGGAGATGTGGTCAAGGTTGTCCTCCCTGACGAAAAGAGCAATTTTGAGCCAGAGGACATACCTGTCTACCCGATATTTGAAGATAGGGATATTCTTATCATAAACAAGCAGCCCGGCCTCATTGTACACCCTACAAAGGGCTATCCTTCCGGCACTGTAGCTAATGCTCTTATGCACTATATGGAGCAGACTGGGCAATCCTTCAAGATACGTTTTGTAAACCGCCTTGATATGGACACTTCGGGTCTTCTGGTTGTAGCCAAAAACGCTTACTGTCAGAACGACTATACCAACCAGATGAGAGCAAACACTGTTGAAAAGCGCTACATTGCCATAGTATGCGGAGTAGTGGAATCAGACAGCGGAACCATTGACCTGCCCATAGGGCGTCCTGACCCCGACAACGTGGCTCGCGGTGTCATGGAAGGAGGGGCTCCATCGGTTACGCACTACAAGGTAATCGAAAGGTTTGAAAAGCATAATTACAGTCTTGTTGAGCTGCTGCTGGAAACAGGGCGTACACATCAGATAAGAGTACATATGTCACATATCGGTCACCCTGTACTTGGAGACTGGCTGTACGGCGGTGTCAATGAAGCTCTTATCGATCGGCAGGCTCTTCATGCCGCCAGACTTACCTTCACCCATCCTATAACAAAGGAACGTATGACACTTGAAGCACCCGTTCCTGAAGATATGCAGAGGGTGCTGGAAGTGTTGAGAAAATAGATACTTTAAAAGGGGCTTTGAGCCCCTTTATTAATCCTTGATAATTTCCGCTATAGTCTTCTTTTTCATTTCGTGTATCAGGATTTCCTGAATTCTTTCAAATTCCTTATGCACCTTGCAGGGAATATCGTTGGTGTTTCTGCTGCACTCCTCTTTCATACAGTGAAGTATGGCAAGGTCACCCTCTGTAACGCTGGCAACATCATAAATCGTCAGCTCCTCCAGAGGCTTGTTAAGATAATATCCACCCTGATTTCCACGTTCTGATTTCACCAGATCTGCCATTTCCAGTTCTCTAAGAATCTTATATGCAAATGCTCTCGGGATTTCCTCTTTTTCGCATATTTCACGTACATTATGAACTTTTCCATCCTGAAGAACACGACATATCCTCATGGCATAATCACTTCTTCTGGTTATCAACATAATTATTCACCTCGTCAAAGCTGTTTTTCGATATTATTACCTTTATAATATCATATGGCAGTTGGTTTTTCCAGTTCAAAAATTACCTGTATACCTTGCCTTTTTCAGGCTGCTCGCCATACTTGTATTTTATAAGCTCGCTTACTGTAACAAACTGGTAGCCTTTTTTCTTTAAATAAGGCACAATAAGTTCGGTGGCTTTAGCTGTTGAGTCATGAATTGAATGCATCAGTATTATTTTTCCATCCAGATTTTTAGCTTTTTTTATTGACTTAAAAACCTTTTTACCATTCCTGACTTTCCAGTCCTGTGTATCTACAGACCACATTATAACAGGCATCTTCGAAAGCTTGTTTATTTTACTGTTTGTCTCGCCATAGCTCGGCCTGAATACGGTCGGGTATGCCCCGCATGCTTTTTTTATGGCTTCATTTGTCCTGCTCAGCTGTTTTTTCACCTGAGACTTGTTTAGATCTGTAAGTACCGGGTGATCCCATGTATGACATCCAATCTCGCATCCCATCTCGTATGCTCGTTTTACTTTATCTTCATTACCTGATATACGGTATCCCTGGTAAAAAAACGTTGCAACCGCTCCGTTTTTCTGAAGGCAGTCAAGTATCCTAATCTCGGATTTTCCTCCCGGACCGTCATCATAGGTTATGGCAACCATAGGTTTTTCAGGGTCTATGTACCGCTCCTTTATTTCCGTTCTCATCACATCCGTCATTATTTCAAGGGGAATTCCCGCTGAAACAACACCCTCTGAGGCTTTGAGAACAGTTCCTTCATCAAAGAAAAATACGGCACCGGTATCGGTCAGAGTAAAAGAGTTGAAATTGCTCTCATCCGATGACACAAACTTTTCCCATCCATCCATAAGCTTTTCTTCAGCATATTCTTTTTTGAAAAAATCTATAAAATAGCTTGTACATTTTTCACGATAGTTTTCAGTGAAAATCTGTAAAGGAGATAATCTGTTACCGCTTTTTTCTGAAAACTGATATGTATAAACCTTAGAGGTTTCGGTAACCATTTCTCTGTCATGCTCGGTATTATCCTGCTCATAGATTACCAGGCTTATCACGCCGTTTGTGGATTCATACGTTCTGGAGCTGACGAGCAGAGCCTGCTGAAGCGGTTTATATCTGAAACTGTCTCCTTCCTGCTCCTGCCGTTCCTTTTCCTCCTTTTGTTTAACCCTACTGAAGGATTCTTTAATTTCTGATATCTTTTCAGTTCTGAACTGATTTATCTCGTCATTGCTGTTAACATCGTAATCAACCGCATATGAGATTGGGGAACCGTATTCATATTCTGTTTTTATGCCTTCTTCAGCTGTAAACATCTGACCTGAACTGAGCTGTGTATCCACGAATGCTTTGAATTCATCTTCATCCTGATATACATCAGTGGTCCATAATGCTGCCAGTGCCACTATTCCTGTCACAATAAGCAGCAGAATCAGTATCATTGCAAGTGTCCTGTGCCTTTTCCTCCTGATTCGTCGCTGCCTTCTGATTTCCTGTTCCGTTGTTGTCATATCCCGTTCCACCTTTTCTGTATAATTATCATTCAGCTATTTATTATAGCATTATTTCGACATATTGTTTTACTTTTATTTAAAATATGATAGAATAACTGGCAGATATATCATTAGAATTTTAATGCAAAAGGTGGTAAATATGAAAAACTTCATGAAAGAATTCAAAGATTTCGCTATGCGCGGAAATGTTATGGACATGGCAGTCGGCATGATTATAGGTGCTGCTTTTACAGCAATTGTCACTTCACTTGTTGACGATATCCTTTCACCTATACTGGGAGTACTCGTCCAGGTGGATTTCAACAAGCTGGCAGTTCAAATCGGTTCCGTTGACTTCAAATACGGTTCCTTCATCATGGCAGTCATTAACTTCATTATCGTTGCTTTTGCTCTCTTCCTCATTGTCAAGGGCATTAACAAAATGACCTCGCTCAGCAGAAAGGAAGAACCTGAACAGGCACCTGTCACCAAAGAATGCCCGTTCTGCAAAAGTGAAATACATATCGATGCTACAAGATGCCCTAACTGCACATCTTCACTGGAATAGTTTCAAACAACAAGCTTCAGCGGAGCCGTCCAACACGGCTCTGCTTTTTTACTTATGCCTCCCTGCGTGACAGCATATATATACTGCAGAATCCCGCTATTAATGTCAGAATGCATAATAATACTTCCGAACCTTCAGGTATTCCCGGAAACACCTGCACCACTGATCCTGCAACAAATCCCATTATCACCGAATAAGTCGCCAGAGGATACCGATCCATTGCTCTTTCAAGACATTTTGTTGTAAGAATGACCCCCATCATCAGCCCCGTTCCCAGCGGAATCAGGAACGGCATATATACCTGACTTACAGCCATAATGGTCTCATCATAAAGCCCAAGCACAAGAAGCAGATATGACACACTGATGCCTGGAAGTACCAGTGCCACAGCTGAAATAAACCCTGCTGCTGCAAGAAATATCACCATCCGCGTATCAGCTTCGTTTCCGGAATCAAAGCTTCCTGCTGGTATTTGTGATACCAGTAGCACTAATACCACTCCAATACAGATATGAACAAACCGTTTCACAGAAAACAGATTTCCTTTTGATTCTCTGACTATCAGCGGCATTCCTCCTGCTATTGCGCCTATAAAAAAGTACATGGTAGGCATCCTGTAGTTTTCCAAAAGATACAGTACCGGCCTGGATAGCAGAAACATACCTATGCTTCCGCCTGCACAGAAAAGCAGCAGAAACATAAAGCTCTGAAGCTTATGCTTCATAAAACTGCTGATTGCTCTGATGAGCTGATCATATATCCCCAGTATCATGGCCATAGTTCCGCCGCTGGCACCTGGAACCATCATGGTCCCTCCTATCACCATACCTTTGATGATAACCGAGGCATTGTTTCCTCCGGCACTGAATTCCTTTTTATCCCCTCTGAATGTATCTCTGTCCACGGCTCTCTGACAGGGTCTGCTTATCCCCTGTATTCTCCTTTGTCTCAGATTCTACATCTGAAGAAGCCTGACAGCAATAGTACTTTATACTGATTTTATGACAAAATCATACCTTTTCATCATCATTCACTTCGACTGCAATGCCGTTTACCTCCACACCTTCGCCTGCTGGTATCAGTATATATCTGCTTCCATCGATTACTCTTGTCTGTATGGCAAACGCATATTCCGGATCTACAGTTATCTTCACTTCAGGAGTTTTCATTTCAAACTTCCTGCTCTCTATGATATTTCCTGGATTCAGCGAACCTGTATCTCCAAAATTTTTCTCACAGGCTTCATTAAAGGCTCTGATTTTTTCTTCACCTATACCGCTCTTCTTCAATACAGCGTCCACATCCTCCACATATATTTCAGGAACTTCAGGTTCTTTGCTTTCCTTATGAAGCTGCAACCGTTCCCGAATTTCCCCATGAAGCGCCTTTACAACCTCGAAGCTGCAATCATTACCCAGAGCAGTCTCCAATGATCCTCCAAAAGCATTCTTCTGTGCCACGGCTGACATCGGCAGCTTCTCAACATTGAACAACGTTTCAATCACTTCATTATGTATATCCGTCAGATTCCTGCAGTAATAAAGCGCATTATATATATTAGTGCTCCTGTCATCAAATGCCGGGAACATGAACCCTATTTCTGGATTCCCAAGCACATGCCCTGTCGAAAACCCCTTAAAGCTCCTGTCCTCTGCGTAATACCTGAGTGCTGCCTTTGCATCCTTGACCGGGCATATACAGCATATGAAATAGTCGAAAACTTCACTTGAGCCTTCATCCCACAATTCATCATCACTGCCCTTAAACGGTATATCATACGCGTCGGATGCAAGCAGAATAACGTAGCTGTCCTCTCCCATATCAGCTGATTCTATTATTCTGTCATAAAGCAGGTGCCTCATACTCTCGTCCTGAAGATGAGACAGCCTTAATGCCTGCAGAAGCTTATGCTGATCATCATTCTCCACCTGCTCTGTCGTAAATTCTATATCTATAAGATTCCTTCCCAGATTGCCCGAAAGAGTTTTTTTCAATATTTTCATATACAGTTCTGTTTCCTCTTTTTCGAGCAGTCCTATTGACAGATCCATTTCCGTTACGATTTCTCTGGCTCCATTCACATAGCAGCCGAATATTCTGCTGAAGTTCTCCGCATCGGGTTTAAAACGTTTTCTTATCTCTCTAAGTTCTTTCTGATTCATTTCGTTATATTCTCCTCATGCCTTGAAAGACATTTTCCTGTTCTGTAAAATGCACGTGATGATGCTGCCTGCATCTATGCATGATTGGCGACAAAAAAGAAAAACGTTGAAACCTCAGAGATTTCAACGCTGTTGGTGCGGATAAAGGGATTCGAACCCCCATGAAGTAACCCTCACACGGACCTGAACCGTGCGCGTCTGCCAATTCCGCCATATCCGCATATTGGCTCCGTCGTCAAGCGACTTTTTTATTATACAATATTCTACAGAAAAAGCAAGTGTTTTATTGATAATTTTACGACTTTTTTCCTGATATTTTATGAATTGGTTTTGTCTTTTACGAAAATATAATAGCTCTGAAATACATATATAAAGAACATTGGGCAAGACGTAAGCCGGGTTCTGTATCTGACAATCATCTATCTCGACTTACTGTTACCAGCAAGCTCCAGCCACCTACCTTCCGGGCAGCGACGGGCCGCCGCCTTTTGCGCCCATTCTGGTGTTGCTCCGGATGGGGTTTACACGAGAGATATGTTACCATACCTCCCTGTGAGCTCTTACCTCACAATTTCAACCTTACCACGGCATTACCCGTTTCGGCGGAATGTTTCTGTTGCACTTTCCCTACAGTTACCTGCGCCGGACGTTATCCGGCATCCATGCCCTGTGGAGCCCGGACTTTCCTCATGCATCCCGAAAATGCACGCGATTGTCTGTCTTACCCAATTTATTAGTATATCAGATTAAACGGATCAATGTCAACGCATGATGAAATAATCTCCACCTTGCCTCCCAGCAGCCTGTCCAGCAGATTCTTCATAGTACAGCCAAAGAACTTCTCTGTTCCGTAATGGCCTGCATCAATAATACATAGTCCCAGCTCCCTCGCAGTCTGTGCCTCATGATATTTGACATCACCAGTGATAAAAAGCTCGCAACCAGCAGCTGCAGCCATTTGCATAAGATCTGCTCCTGCCCCTGTGCATATTCCCACATTGGAAATTTCAGACTCTAAATTCCCCACAACTTTAAGCTGGCTAAAACTCAGCTGTAGCTTATCTGACACAATCTCTGCCGCCTGCCTTAGTGAGATAGATCTGCTGAAGCTTCCGGTTCTGCCGATATCCGCCTCATCGCTGTTTTTTAACATATAATCCGGCGCACCCACATCTTCACCTCTAAGATTTCCAACAGAAACAAGTCCCAGTTTCTCCGCAACTATATCATTGTTTCCGCCTTTTACCTTGTCAAAAGGCGTATGGCATGTATACACCGAAATACCGGAAGATATGAGCTCCATTATCAGTCTATCCTTGTAATATGATGTGGAAAACGAACGCAATGCTCCAAAGATAAGAGGATGATGCGTCACTATCATATTCGCTCCTGCATCAGCTGCCTCTTCAGCCACCTTATGATTCAGCTCAAGACAAGTCAGTATTTTTCTTACAGGCGCATCTTCAAAACCTATCTGAATTCCACTGTTATCCCACGATTCCTGCAATCCTGCAGGAACTTCCCTTTCAATTTCTTTAACAACTGAACCTACCGTCATCAAATCGCTGAATTTGTTCTTACTTCCCATGCTCGTATTCCTCCGCAAGTGCTGTCAGATAGCTTATATCACGGCATATTTCTTCTTCCAGCCGTCCGTTCCTGACCTTTGCCATCATAACGTTTTTCAGCTTTGTTTTTTCACGTTCAATGTTTCTTTGCAGGAATTCCGGTACCGGCCCTGAGGCTTCGACAATCCATGGAGGGATTCTCCACACCATAGACTCTCCGTCTGCATCAGCATCGAAATCAATAATCCTGTCGGCATATCTACTACTGAGTGCAGAGTCCGTGCAGTCTTTTCCCGGAGAAACAGCCGTTATTATTTCCGGTATATAATCCCCTTCAACGACAAGATCCTCACAAATAACATCGAATCCATTATCATACAGCCATTTTCTCAGATATCCCTGCCCTATACGCGGCTGCAGCACAAACCTGTTGACCGAAAGCGTAATTTCCATATCTGTAGCCATTATATCGCGAATAAGCTTGCCGCCCATTCCGGCAATAACCACAGCATCCACTTCTCCCACATCAAGGATGCTCAGCCCGTCACCAGCTCTGAAATCCATAATACCGCGAATCTCAGGATCACATTTCATAGCATTTAGCCTCGCCTTATCCAGAGAAGGTTCACTTATATCAGCCATTATAACGCTGGAACAAATACCGTTCTCAGCAAGGTAAACTGGCAAAAGACCATGGTCCGTCCCTATATCGGCCATGGTCCTTGATGGTTGTATTCTGTCTGCAATTATCTGCAGTCTGTCACTTAATTTAATCATTTTTATTCCAGATAATCCTTGAGTTTCTTGCTCCTGGTAGGATGTCTCAGCTTCCTGAGAGCTTTGGCTTCAATCTGCCTTATTCTCTCTCTGGTAACATCGAATTTCTTGCCTACCTCTTCCAATGTCCGCGCCCTTCCGTCTTCAAGACCGAAACGAAGCTTCAGAACCTTCTGCTCCCTTTCTGTCAGAGTGCCAAGCACATCAACCAGCTGTTCCTTCAGCATTGAAAATGCTGCAGCTTCTGCCGGTGCCGGAGCATCATCATCAGGAATGAAATCACCAAGATGGCTGTCCTCTTCCTCTCCGATTGGAGTTTCAAGCGAAACAGGCTCCTGAGCAATTTTCAGTATTTCACGTACCTTTTCCACAGAGATTCCCATCTCTGCAGCTATTTCATCAGGGGTCGGCTCCCTGCCTTCTTCCTGAAGAAGCTGCCTTGATACTCTGATAAGCTTGTTTATAGTTTCCACCATATGAACAGGTATTCTGATGGTTCTTGCCTGATCAGCAATTGATCTTGTAATCGCCTGTCTGATCCACCATGTCGCATAGGTACTGAATTTATATCCTTTTGTCCAATCAAATTTATCTACTGCCTTGATCAGACCCAGATTTCCCTCCTGGATAAGATCAAGGAACAGCATTCCTCTGCCGACATATTTCTTGGCTATACTTACTACCAGTCTCAAGTTCGCTTCACAGAGCTTCTGCTTGGCGTATTCGTCCCCTGCCTCCATTCTTTTGGCCAGGTCTATCTCCTCCTGTGCTGTAAGAAGTGGAACCTTACCTATTTCCTTGAGATACATTCTGACAGGATCGTCAACCGCTATGCTCTTAGAGATGGTAGCCTCAAGATCTATCTCCTTGGCACCCGGATTTTCAGCTATTACAGCTTCCACCTCCGGATCCTCGACATCCTCATCCTCAATTTCCATAAGCTCAATATCATCAGGCTCACTCTCAAATACCAGTTCGATGCCTTTGCCGACAAGTGCATCGTAGATTTCCTCCATCTGATCCTTATCGATCTCCACATCTCCGAGTCTGTCTGATATTTCCGAGTATGTCAGAACTTTTTTACCTTTGTTTTCTGCCTTGCTGCTGAGGTCCTTTATCACCAGAGCTTTGGTTTCATCATCCAGAACATTGTTGTCCGGATCCATATCATTGATATTGATGTCTTTGACATCATCACTTATTGACTTGTTTTTTTTCTGATTTTCCTTGTTCACCGTTTTATTCTCTTTTTCTTTTGTATTATTTACTGCCATGCTCCGCTGCCCCCTTACTTCATAATTTGCTTCTGTATATCCATAAGCTGCTTCGTCAGCTTGACAATTTCATCACTGT
This sequence comes from Bacillota bacterium, assembly GCA_030526355.1. Classification (GTDB taxonomy): domain Bacteria; phylum Bacillota; class Clostridia; order Peptostreptococcales; family Anaerovoracaceae; genus Lentihominibacter. The sequence continues at coordinate 130,283 of JAUNDC010000003.1, forward strand.
TTTCTTCTTCATCCGCCATTGACAATCTTGTGATTATTTCAGACTCCTTTTTCTTCAGCTTATTCTTTCTAAGCCGCCCGATACAGTCTCTGAACATTATATCCTCACGACCTGCAGGAATAACTTTGCCGGTTATAACCTCGAAAGCTTCAGCTGCATCTTCATCCATCATATCCTTCAGTCTGTTTATATCCAGAGGCCTCTCTTCATTATCTGAATCCTTGATCACCTTATATATTGCGGCTCCGATAACACTTTCAAAAGCAGAATCTGATATATCCTCCGGAAGCTGTACAAACCGACTGTCAATCAGCATAAGCTTTATCAAATCCTGCTCAATAAGCGGAATCTCTGTCCCAGCTTCTGCTCTATTGGAGTTTTCAGCGGCATTCACAGGTGTTCTCTTTTCCTGACTATTATTACCTGAATACTCGAATCTTATAGCTCCTTCGGAAATTCCTGTATCCTGTGCCAGCTTTTTTATGTAATAATCAGCCTCTACAGGCTTCATTGACTGCAATATTCCTACAGCCTCTCTGAGAAAATCTATCCTCTGCTGTTCATCTGTCATATCATACTTTGCTCTGGCAAATCCAAGTTTGAAATCACCAAACGGCAATGCGCTGTCAATCAGTTCTCTGAACGCATTTCTGCCTTTGCTCTTAATAAATTCATCAGGATCCTTGCCGTCGGTCACCTTGAGAACCTTTGCACGGCAGCCTTCCTCATACAGAATATCAATGCCCCTCATTGCCGCATTCTGACCAGCCTGATCAGCATCATATGACAGTATTACATTTCTGGTATAACGTTTTATCAGCCGTGCCTGATTGGAAGTAAGTGCTGTACCAAGAGAAGCCGAAACATTCCTGATACCTGACTGATACAGCGAAACCACATCCATATAACCTTCAACCAGCACGATGGCATCTTCGCGGCTTACATCCTTTCGAGTCAGATTAAGTCCGTACAGGTTGTTTTTTTTCTGAAAAACACCTGATTCCTGTGAATTAAGGTACTTAGGTTCTCCGTCTCCTATTATCCTTCCGCCAAAACCGATTACCTTGCCGGCAGTATTTATAATAGGGAAAATCACTCTGTTTCTGAATTTATCGAAGTATCTATCCTTTGATCTGGAAATCAGTCCGAGCTCCAGCATCTTTTTCTCTGAAATATCTTTGCTTCTCAAGAACCTGTAGAGGCTGTCCCATTCGCCGTCCGCATAACCTATGCCGAATTCATTCATGGTAGCTTCAGATATTCCACGGTTCTTCATATATGTATATCCCGGATTGGTGCTTCGGCGCATTTCACTGTAAAAGAACCTGGCTGCCTGACGATTTATTTCATAAAGTTCGTCTTTGTCATGGCTGCTTCTAAATGCACCTTCCAGATCTATTCCATATTCACCGGCCAGCATCTCCACTGCCCCTCTGAAATCAAGATTGTAATATCGTTCCGTAAAAGCGAGCACATCTCCGGTAGCTCCGCAGCCAAAACATGTAAAAATCTGCTTAGTCTCAGATACAACAAAAGAAGGTGTTTTCTCATTGTGGAACGGGCAGATACCTTTATAATTACTTCCCGATTTTTTTAAGGGAACGACTCTGCCGATAACATCAACGATATTACACCTGCTTTTTATTTCATCGACTATATTTACCTGATTTCTAGTGTTCACTTTCGTCCCTCATTTAATACTTGTTACTATTTTATATACGACAAAAGTCACCACTTTCCTTTTTTATTTATAAAAAAAAGAGCAAAAAAATCTTAATTTAACTGCAAATCATCTCCATCCTCTGGCAACAAACAGTTCCTCATACGTATTTATCGCATATCTGTCTGTCATACCTGCAATATGATCCTTTACCAGCTCCTCCAGCGGATATTCATTTTCCATCATAAGCAGCTCCTCAGGCAAAAATTTGGAATTTTTCATAAAGTATTCATACAGCGAAGTAATGATGATCCTTACCTTATTCACATCCTCCACCCTTTTGACCTGTTCATTATGATATACGTTTTTAAACATGAATGTTCTCAGCTCATTCATTGCATCGGCCTTCTCTTTGCTTAACCGTGCTTCCGGCCTGCCGCAGCTGTTTTCGATCATATCCTTCACAAGGGTATCAATCCTCTTCTTGTGAGTGTCTCCCAGAATCGCTATGCTGTCTGCCGGCAGATCATCAGCTGTAATTATTCCGCTTCTGATTGCATCATCTATATCATGATTGATGTACGCAATCCTGTCACTTGTCTTCACAACCTGCCCTTCAGGTGTAACCGGCATAACACTGCCTGTATGATTCAGTATTCCGTCCTTCACTTCAAAAGTCAGATTCATCCCTCTTCTGGAGCTGCTTGCTGATTCCAGAAGCTCAACCACCCGGAGGCTCTGTACATTGTGCTTGAAACCACCCGGATGGATTTCATTAAGTACAGCCTCTCCGCTGTGACCAAACGGTGTGTGCCCCAGATCATGACCCATGGCAATTGCTTCTGCTAGATCTTCATTCAATCCTGCACCTCTTGCAATAGTCCTGGAAATCTGAGACACTTCAATAGTATGAGTAAGCCTTGTTCTGAAATGGTCGCCTTCAGGAGCAAGGAACACCTGAGTTTTGTGCATCAGACGCCTGAACGCTTTGGAATGAATGATTCTGTCTCTGTCTCTCTGGAAATCCGTGCGTATGCTGCATTTCTCTTCTTTTATTTTTCTTCCTCTGCTTTCACATGCTTTGGTGGCATATGTAGAAAGGTACTGCTTCTCTCTGTTTTCTGTATCTTCTCTTAAAACCATAGTCTGCCTCCGTATATTATTAATAATACATACAGAACTCTACGTTGTAAAGCTGTTTATCTCCTCAATCTTTTCCCTCAATCCGCATGATACCATACCAAGCAGCTCAAGCAGCTCATGCTGCAGCTCTTCATTTATAAAAAAAATGTCAGCTGCGATAGAATCTGCCAGTTCATTTTTTTCCTCCTCACTTAAGGAATCATAAAAATTCCCCGCCTGAATCAGCTCCTTCATGTCCTTACACCCCTTTCGGCTGCTGACAGCCTGTGTGAATGATCCATTATTCCGGACAACTCATCTCTGTACAGCTCAATTCCATCAATAATGTTACCCGGAGCAAAGGATATACCGCGATCTTCTTCATCCTCTTTAATAAGCTTTGTAAGCTTAAGCACACCAGCAGTAACAGGCCTTACCATAGCCTCATTCCAGCAGATTGTTTTTTTTGTATACTCCGGATGAGAAATGTATTTATGATCCAGTATCTGAACCTGCAGCTCGAATGCCGGAAACCCGCCCGTTGATATTCTGCCTTCCACCTCCTCCATCGCTTTATCTGGATCAAAACCAGCCATGAATTCTGCCGAAACTCTGCTTTTGCATCTGCTTATCTCGGCAGAATCGCCTTCGGCATAAATTAACGGTTTCCACCTGTATCTTATCAGCTTTTTTCCACCGGATGAGTTTATCCACAAATATGTATTCATACAGAACCAGTTTATATCAGTGAATGAATCTGCGATACCATAATAAGAATACAGGCGAAGTATGCAGTTGATCGTTTCAGGATTATCGACAGCAAACTGCCACAGCCTGGTGCTGTTTACGCCATCAAACACATATCTGCGTGTCAGAGCATCCTTTAGGCCGGGAAATTTAGATGCATCATTTATAAAATACACCGGTATATTTTGAGATACTATATCATGCTCCTGCCGTCTGCAATGGAGCTTTACAGCAAAGCCTTTTATATTTCTTACAGTATCAGCACTGCCTGCATCACCAAGCATGGCCGAAAACCTGGCCGTTACTGGAAAAGAAGCTTCCGTATTGCAGAATACTTCCGCAGTCGTATATTCCTCAAATGACATGTAAGGCTTGAAATACCCCTTCATGCAGATGCCTTTTCGAAACATAAGCCGTGGTTTCGGCATTTCCACAATCATTTTATGAATCTTTTCCAGCAATAAAAAATCTGTCATACACACCACCTCACGGTAGTATATGCGACAGATCAGTTATATGACATTAAACTCCTGTATGACCGAAGCCTCCTGAACCTCGTTCTGTTTCACTAAGCTCCACGGTTCTTTCAATGCTAACACGTTCATATTTTGCAGCCACCATCTGTGCTATCCGGTCTCCGTTATTGACGGTAAAGGGTTCTTCACCCCAGTTGATAAGAGAAACCTTTATCTCACCGCGATAATCACTGTCAATTGTTCCAATTCCGTTTGTAAGACCGATTCCTTTTTTCACAGCAAGACCGCTTCTGGCTCTTATCTGTACTTCAAATCCCTGAGGTATTTCCATAAACAGCCCTGTCGGAATCAGCGCCCTCTTTCCCGGCTGAATCGTAACAGGTGAGTCCAGATATGCTCTGATATCCATGCCAGCTGCTCCTGGTGTTTCATATTCCGGTACTGCGCCCGAAAGTGTCTTTATCTTTATTATCATCCTTTTACCAGACCCTCCAGATCAAAATCTCTGCCGGTAACCGAAGCTCCGCAGTATGACGAATAATCACCGATGACAGCCGCTGCTTCCATGATATCGTCTTTTGTTACTATATCAAATCCCCTGAGCACTTCCTCCGGAGTGTAGACCTTGCCGAGAAGAAGTTGATTCTTCCCTATTGAGAACATTCTGCTGTTTATATTCTCAAGGCCAAAAATATATGAGCTCTTCATCTGCTCCTTGGCCATAGAAAGCTCCTCATCTGAAACTCCGCTTTTCTGCAAAGTATCCAGTTCATATTTTATAGCTGCCAGAGTATCCTCAGCCTTGTCATGTGCAACTCCAGCATATATGCTGAAAAATCCCCAGTTGCTTGAAAACGAATTCATTGAACATACAGAGTAAGCTAGACCCTTCTCTTCGCGGATGTTCTGAAACAGTCTTGAACTCATGCTTCCGCCAAATATACTGTTCATAAGCACAAAAGCATAGTATCTTCTGTCATCAAGTGACACGCCCGGTGTCGCAAGGCAGATATGCGTCTGTTCAATATCCCTTACCTTGACATCAAAGCTCTGTCTATATGGCAGCAGCTCGATATGCTTTGTTACTTTCTTTTCTCTTAATACACCGAGCCTGTCCTCAAACATCTCCTTTATTCTGTTTTCATCGAAGTTTCCGGCTACAGCAACAACTATGCTGTCTCTGGCATACTTGTCACTGAAATACCCCATCATCTTATCCCTGTCTATACCAGCCAGACTCTCCGGAGTTCCCAGAATGCTCCTGCCCAGAGGATTGCCACTGGATACAAGTTCTGAAATAGTATCATACACATCGTCATCAGGGCTATCCTTAACCATCTTGATTTCTTCAAAAATAACCTGACGCTCCTTATCCATCTCAGTGCTGTCGAACTTTGATCCTGTCAGCATATCCAGCAGGATTTCCGCACCCTGATATATGTTTGATGATAGAGTTTTAATATAATAACAGGTAGCTTCCTTACCTGTAAAGGCATTGAACATACCTCCTATTTTATCAACATCCGAAGCGATCTGCCTGGCAGTTCGTTTCTCTGTACCCTTGAACATCATGTGCTCAATAAAATGAGATACTCCCGAAACATCATCAGTTTCATCGCAGGCACCTGCCTTTACCCATATTCCCAGAGCTGCAGACTGGACGTAATCAGTTTTTTCCATTATCAACGTTGTTCCGCAATTCAGCTTTTCTATTTTAACCATAATAAATGCCCCTCTCTGAAATCATTTAATTATTGTAACATACAACTGCCGTTTTTCATATACTGCCATTGAACAATTCGATAAAAAATATCTTATTTCAAAATTCAAGGAGGTAAAAGATGAACTGTTTCTGTACATCACAAACCAATACATGCGGCGATAACTGCTGCCAGGCCAATGACCTGTGCAGCTTCAGCGGTGATCTTGACGACGTATGCGCCACCCCGATTTATGTGCAAAGTGTATACGATGCCGTCCGTTTCCATATGCAGGGAATGAAAACCGTACAATCGCTTAAATTTACACCAGACATCCCATGCGGCTGCACTATCAGCAGGATAATAGATATCCGATGTAAAAAAATATTCAATCCCGGAAATATCAAAGACAGCGACAATCTCACTCTCGATATGGAAACATGCATTTCCGGCGCATGCTTCCTGAACGACTGCGATGGTGTTGTCAAGACCATCGGACCTGATGGAATACCTTCAGAAAACATTATTTTCGCAGATACATGTCAATGTGAGAATTCCGGTGCGGGCACTCCTATTTTTGGCACTCAGAATGCCAGAATATGGGGTAATATCATTGTATATCTGGATCTGGCAGTATGTGACAGCTGCGGCAGGGAGAGTACCGTTACGCTCTGTGCTGAAATCAACATTGCCAAACCTTCCTGTCCTCTGGTGCTTACAAACTTCTTTGAGCTCTGTATGCCAGGTACTGCAAACTCTGCATTTATGCCACGTCTTACAGAGCTTGCCAATGCCGGCTTTACATGCAGACTCGCCACAAACAATGCTTCCCGTGATATATGTATTGGTCCGAATGGTGAAGTAACCGCAAATCTTATAATCACCATCTGTCTTACAGTCGAAAAGAAAATCACTGTTCCCGTACAGCTTTGCGTACTTACAACAGGCTTCGCAGAGGCGCCCCTGCAGGATAGTCTCAGCGGCGTAGTAAACTGTCCCGGCCTGTTTCCTGAGAGAATTAACGGAGGCAGTGATGACTGCAGCTGTGGATGCAGCGACTTTCCACCTTCAGGCTGCAGATAAAAGCTGTTTTCATGCAGAAACCCGAAGACTGCAAGCTTCGGGTTTCTGTATTTATATGTGCATTAATCATTACAGGCTTTTTCCAGCTTCATATGCCTCTGCACACATCGCATCCACATCACTGTCTCCGCCTGCAGTTATCTGCTTTACAAGCTCCATGTTCTTTGATGTGAAGGTTCCCACGTACCATTCATAGTTCGGGATGTACTTCTCATACCCTTCCTGTGCACCCTGTGCAAAAAAGGCATACAGCTTTTTCCTGTCAACAAGCCTTGGCTTCCTGTCTTTGTCCATAAGGCAGTAGTGACGATTCATAAAAGTAATCATCGGACCTGTCACCTGAGAATAATAATTCGGTGATGTTATTACCAGTGCTCCACTTTCACGGAGATCCTCGAAATACCCAGTCAGATCATCCTCTATGACACAGTCTGTATCATGCCTTCGACAGCAGCCACATGCCTGACATCCCAGCATCTCCATTTCATTTACCTTGTAAATTTTAATCTCATGTCCACTTTCCTCTGCTCCCTCTGCAAAACGCATGGCAAGCTTTGTCGAAACACTGTCCTCACGGGGACTGCCCAGCACCATAGTAATTTTCATTTTTTTACCTCATTTCCTTTATTGTATATAATCTGCATCTGTTTCTTATATAGTTACCTTCTTTTCTGCTGTCTTTATCAACTGGCTCTTCTCTCCAGTCTCAGTTTGTCTGCAATTATAGCGATAAATTCCGAATTGGTCGGTTTGCCCTTATCATTCTGTATTGTATAGCCGAACAATGCATTTATCGTTTCAAGCCTTCCTCTGTTCCATGCAACCTCAATTGCATGGCGAATAGCTCTCTCTACCCGGCTTGGAGTTGTATTGTTAGCCTTAGCAATAGCAGGATACAGTTCTTTGGTAACCGCACCGAGAAGCTCCATATCCTCAACAGCCATTCTGATAGCATCTCTCAGATAATGATAACCCTTGATATGTGCCGGAACTCCTATTTCGTGTATTATATTTGTTATCTCTATTTCCAGACTTTTTTCATCATCGTCTTTTTTGTCCGTAAATATCGCTCTGGCATAATTCATATTGTTTTCACCACTGTCTCTTATTCCTGCGAGCTGATTAATTCTCTTCATCAGAATATCAAGATTAAACGGTTTTACTATGTAGTATTCCGCACCCAGACTAATTGCCTTCTGAGTGATCTGTTCCTGTCCAACAGCGGATAAAACAATAGTTCTCGGATATTTTTCCAGTTCTATATTGTTAATAGCTTCAAGAACTCCCAATCCGTCAAGATGAGGCATAATCATATCCAGTATCAAAATTTCAGGCTGCATGCTTTTAATGTTTTCAATAGTTTTAATTCCGTCATGAGAGACAAAAACCAGATCAATATCTTCTTTTCCTGCAAAATAATCACATAGGATGTCACAAAATTCTTTATTATCGTCAGCGATACCAATTCTAATTTTTTTCATTTTTCTCTCCCCCCATTATTCTCCCGGAACCACATGCTGCTGACCCCACTGTCATACCACAGATTTCCGGTTAAAAACAATGTTTTTGAATAAAATACAAATTCCATAAATATTTTTAAATATTTTGTCTTTTTGTTCAATAAAATATAAGTTACTTTTTCTCTCAATTTTCGACAAAATTCGACTCCTGTAGCATCCATTCTACAAATATCCCGTATCCTCGCTGCGGGTCGTTTACAAACACATGCGTAACAGCTCCTATAAGTCTGTTGTTCTGTATAATTGGACTGCCGCTCATACCTTGAACGATACCACCACATTCTTCGAGCAGTTCCTCATCTGTTACCTTTATTACCATGCTTTTATCTGACGGCTTTTTCTGCTTTTCTATTTTCTCTATTTCCACTTCAAAGCGCTTTATTTCATTGTTTGAAAGCGTTGATAATATATATGCCTTTCCAAGCTGAACCTGCTCCTGACTTCCTACAGCTATGGGTTTTGAGTACAATGTGTTCTCGATAGGGTGATAAGCTGTTCCAAACACACCGAACCCGCTGTTTTTCTCCAGACTTCCAAGCGGTTCATTTGTATGATAAAAAATACCTCTGATTTCCCCCGGTTCACCGCTTTTACCTTCCTGCACCTCCTGAACCTGTGATTCCAGCAAAAGTCCTGTTTCCACAGACAGAATACAGCTGGTCTGAGGATCCACAATGCCGTGTCCCAAAGCTCCGAAGGTTGAATTTACCGGATCATAATATGTTAATGTTCCTATACCTGCAGTCTTGTCTTTTACCCATATTCCCAGCTTATACAGACCATCCTCTCCTGCCTGTACCGGATTGATATCTACATTCAATATTTCATCATTTCTTTTGACCTTGAGAGTTACCGTATCTTTTATTTCATTTACCATGGACTGCACTTCATCAGCTCTGTACACGTCTTTATCATTGATTTTCATTATCATATCACCAATCTGAAGACCGCTCAGCAGACCCGGATTTACTATATTGCCGTCTTTTCCCTCAATCTCCTCAAGACCTACAATAAGCACGCCTCTTACGTCCATTTTTACGCCTACAGACTGACCGCCCGGAATCAGCACTCTTTCGGCTACCACAGGAACTGCCGCCTCTTTATCCTCCTGTGGTATCAGATAACCGATTGCTGCAATAGAAAGAACAAGTCCGCATAATATCAGCGCACTTTTTTTGATAAAACCGCTCATTCTGCTCCTCCTAACTGTCGAAGTTCTGAAGGAATGCTCCAAGATCATCCTCTGTCTCAAGACTGACGCCGTCGGCAAAAAGCTTCTGATCGCTCTCCGACAACAGGTCAAATGGGATGGATGTGATAAGATACAGCTCCTTGCTTCCCTTCTCGTCACAGAGAAATACCTTTACTACCCCATCAACTTCTTTAATTAAATATGATTTTGGTATTTCCTGTGTGTCTGTCCCGGTGTCCTGACTTTCTTCGACACGGTCTGTCGATTCGCTTTCTTTCACTTCAGTATCTGCTCCAACAGCTTCAGCAGGGTAAGCAGCTTTATCCTGCCTGTCATTATCATTATAATTCATCCATATTCCGAATGCCAGTACTGCAGCAGCGAGTGAAAGATATAAGATCCTGCTTCTCAGCCTTTTTCTTCTCGTATCTCTAAACATAATAATCTCACCTCATAGATATTATGAACATATCACTGCTGTTTATACATTCGGATTACCAAATGAAAAAACAGAGCATTATCCAGAATGCTCTGCATCAGACTTCAATTGTTATTTGAGATCATATTCAACCAGCTTGTTGAACAGCTGTCTTCTTGAAATCGACAGTATCTCGGCAACCTTGTTCATATCCTTCGGATAGCGTTCTATCAGTCCTTCTATATAAATTTTTTCTGCTTTGCTTCTGTACTCCTTCAGAGATTCAGTGTAATCAGTCTCAAACAGGTTTTCTCTCGGTTCTCCCGTCTTTCCTGATACTATATCAGAAGGCAGATACTCTTCCTTGATTTCTCCATGTTCAGAAAGAACAAGCAGTCTCTCGATAATGTTCTTCAGTTCTCTGACATTTCCAGGATAACTGTAGCTTATCAGCATATTTCTGACATTATCGCTCATTTCTATATTTTCCTTTTTCATTTCTCTGGAATACTTTGAAATGAAATAATCTATGAACAGCGGTATATCCTCCTTTCGCTCTCTGAGTGGGGGAATCTCAAGTACTATCGTACTTATTCTGTAAAACAGATCGCTCCTGAACAGCTCGTTATCCATATCCTCCTTCAGGTTTCTGTTGGTCGCCGTTATCAGTCTGAAATCTACGTTTATAGGAGTAGTACTTCCCATTCTGTATATTGTCTTGTTTTCTATTGCTTTGAGAAGCTTTGCCTGAAGGTTCATAGATACTCCACCGATTTCATCAAGAAACAGAGTACCGCCGTGAGATGCCTCAAAAAGGCCTATTCTTTTCTGTGAAGCTCCTGTAAAAGCACCCTTTTCATGTCCGAACAGCTCTGACTCCAGAATCGATTCCGATAAAGCCTGACAGTTAAGCTCCATCATGTTTTCCTGACTTCGCTGACTTTTATCGTGGATAAAAGATGCCAGAACCTCTTTGCCCGAGCCGGACTCTCCCAGAATAAGAATATTGGATTCGCTTGCTGCAGCTCTTTCTGCCAGCTTGAGCATCTGCTGATATTTAGGATTTCTGCTTTCAAGCATGAAATTACCCGTCGTCTTCTGTTTCAGTATTTCATTCTTTCTGGCTGCCTTTCTCATATCCTTGATTTTGCGAATCTCAATAAGCAGCTCTTCCGGATCCGAGCCCTTGGTTACATATGTAAAAGCACCTGCCTTCATGGTCTCTACTGCCTTTTCTATTGTTCCGAATGCAGTCAGGATTATTACCTCACAATCGTAATCTCTGCTCTTGATTTCTCTCAGAAGCTCATATCCATCCATAACCGGCATATTAAGATCCGACACAACGATATCAAAGCTTCCTTTCTCAAGACACTCAAGAGCCTCTTTACCGTTATTAGCTGATTCCACGGCATAACCTTTGCCTTCCAGAATCATCTTAAGGACATCACAGTAATCCTGCTCATCATCCACTACAAGTATTCGTAAATTTTCTTTAATCATTGCGCCCTTCCTTTCCGGCTGTATCTTCAATCAAAGGCAATGTAAGCCTGAATCTTGTTCCCTCTCCAACTTTGCTTTCAACTTCGATATTACCATTCATCTTGTTAGTTTCATTATATACTATATAAAGGCCAAGTCCATTCCCTTTTTTATTACCTTTTGTTGTAAAAAACGGATTGAAAATTTCCTGAAGTATATCCTCTTCTATTCCTGTACCTGTATCTTCCACATTTATTTCAAATGAATCAGTGTATCTGACCACTCTGATAGTGAGCTTGCCATTGTCGCTCATGGCATCTGTAGCATTGGAAATAAGGTTTATCAATATCATATCGAGAGATTCAACCGCAAGAAATGTTACTACATCCTCATCACATTCAACCTCCAGATCTATGTTCTTTTTCTTCAGAATATTGTAGTTCAGCTGTATAAGCGACCATATATGCTCTTCCACATTTATAGTTTCACCGCTTTTGGTGGATACTCTTGAGAAATTAAGCAGGCTGTTGATTATAGCTCCAGAATTTTCCACAGCCTTTTCTATCTGCTCTACAGCTTTTTCCCTGACGCTGTCATCATCCATATTTTTTAATACATAGCAATAATTCCTGATTATGCCCAGAGGATTTCTGATCTCATGAGCAACACCGGCAGCCAGCTGCCCCACTGCAATCATCTTGTTATCCTGCAGGAGCTGGCGTTCAGCCATTCTCTCATTAGTGACATCCATTGCCATGAACAGAAGCTTTTCGACAGAGCCGCGTACATTTTCTATAGGAAAAACATCTATAACGATGGTCTGCCTCTTAAGCCTTATCTCAATACTATGAGTTTCGATACCTTTGCCGGCATCATCCACAATCTTCTGTATACGAGCCTTGTATTTTTCTGCAATATCTATTACATCCCATACCTTGCGGTTTACTGTATCCGTGTTGACAAAATTGTAAAACGCACGGTTTATATCGAGAATGCTTCCCTCAAGATCGGTTTCCGCGAGATAATATTTTACACCGTTAAAGGTTGTCTTGAGCTCCTGCTTGCTTTCGGCAAGCTTTACCATTCTGTCATTAAGCTCATGATAAAGGTTTTTATTGGCCTGATAGTATATGAAAAATGCGATGAGCACAGCAGCGAAAATAATAAGCACCAGCATATAAAAGTTTTCATAGCTGTCGTCCATAAATCTTGGACCGTTGCCTGCAAACCATTTCTGACTGGCTTCATATGTCAGATGGTACCTGTCAGCCGCACAGATACACGCATTCAGTATTCCGTATAATCCGCTTTCACTCTCCGGAACCATCAGACATGTATTCATGCTGTACACCGTATCCTCAACCGCTATATATCTGCTGTTGTTTTTAAGAGCTGCGAGGATAGCTGTTCTGTCTCCTACTATAACATCAGCATTATTCTTTACAGCAGCTACAACAACTTCCTCTGCTGTTGAAGCTTTTATGAATTCTATTTGTCTGCCGTCATATTTGATATCATTAATATCATCAGCCTTAAGGCGCCCAGCTAATATCACACCCTTGAGATTTCCTTCTGAAGGCGCATCCTTTCTGATAAAAAAGGCTCCGTCTACCTGAAATACCGGCGAGGTGTAATCAAAGCCCATATTGGTACGTCTAATGCGGTCGTTTATAATCATCATGCGGCAGTCAGCTTCTGAAATATTATCTGTAAGAGCCACATTTACTCCTGCCGGCTCAAATATATCCCTCATGTAATTCCATAAAAAGCCAGTGCCGTCTTCGTTCATCATAAATTGCAGATCCGTATCTACATATATTTTAATACTGTCATGCTGTTTGAGGTATGCTCTTTCCTGACTGTTGAATTCAACTGGCTTACTTCTGTCACTGCTGTTGCTGCCGAAGTCCCTGATATCCCCATTTGCGGCTCCATAGAGAAATATTACTGCAACCAGAATAACAATCACAACCAGAAAGAAGCTCTGCGATATCTTATTTTTCATGCTTACCTCCTTTTCTGGCAAATCTCTCTCCGAATATCAGAAGCTCCTGTACCTCTTCATCAATATTTTTGCCGTAGCCTTTTGCTATGCATAGCAATATCAGTCCTGCAGCTATCCATAGTATTGTTATAACGAATTCCGGGCTTATCTTGTGTATGCTAAAATTATCCTGAATATACAGCATAAAATATATTGTCGTTACAATAAGCACAATAACACCATACCCAAACCCTCCTCTGACCTCAAGAGGCCGCGGCAGCTCTGGCTCTTTTTTCTTCAGTATCACGAAGGACAATACGACAAAAATGTATGAAAAAAGCGCACACATTGAACTCGTATCCATGAACCATATCAAAGCATTCCTTCCCAGAAGCGGAGCCGTAATACATACACTGCCTACAAGAAGGGTCGCTGCCCACGGGGTTTTGTATTTTCTGTGCACTCTGCCGAATACTCCCGGCAGCACATGTGCTCTTCCCATTGAAAAAATTAACCTGGTAGCTCCAATAAAGAATCCGTTCCAGGATGTAAGTATCCCGAATATCCCTCCAAAAATAACGACAATCGAAAAAATCTCACCATTAAAAAGATACGCCGCAATATCGGCAGCGGGAATAGTTCCCGAATCTCTGATTTCCACAGGAGCTGCCATGGAAATCGCGATAATGAGTATAAAATACCATATGAGACTGACAAGTATACACACCAGTACCATTTTGCCGATATTCTTCGGTCCGATATTCATTTCCTCTGCGGACTGCGGAATAACATCAAATCCTATCAGCATCGCTGGCACCATAAGAAATACAAAGGAGAAGCCCTTGAAAGAAGTGAAGGAGCTGCCTATATTATCTATATCACCGAAAGCAATTCCTCCAAAGAATAACACGAGAACAACTACCATCAGTGCCGCCGTAGCCATCACCTGAAACAGTACTGCAGGTCTGATACCAAACAGATTTAGTGCCGTGATAACAACAGCACCTGCCATTCCTATTAGCGACCATGAAATATTCACCTGATAACCAGCAACTTCCCATAACGGTCCCATTGCTTTCACAGGAAGAATGTAATCAATGGCAGTCGCCAGAGCTATTCCCTCCCATGCTGCAACTCCAAGATATGCCAGAGACATTATCCATCCTACCAGCCATGCTGCCTTCTTACCCATTGCCCGGTAAGCAAATACAAATTCACCTCCGGCAAGCGGCAGAGCTGCTGTAAGCTCTCCATAGGTCAGCCCGATGGATAGAATTATCGCGCCTCCGATGAAAAAAGCCGATAATGCACCAAACAGACCGGCTTCATTCACCCATGAAGCCGACATCATTATCCAGCTCCAGCCAACCATTGTTCCGAAGCCTATAGCTATAATATCAGTTCTTCCGAGCACCTTGCTCAATGTATTTCTGCTGTTTTTCATTTGCCTTCACATTCAAATATGATATCTGTTTTCTCAAAAAATATAACGGAGTGGTAACCACCACTCCATTATACAAAGGATTTATTTTTTTGAAAAGGATTATATGTTAAAATCTCTTATAATCATCACCGAACATCTGGTATTCGATTTCAGCCTTGCTCTTCTTGCCATTTGCTCCTGCCTTATTGATAATGAACAGGATGATACCAAGAACAAGCCAGCCGCCTACGAGAGCCCATTCGATTCCAGTAAGTGGAGCCGGGCTGTAGAGAGGCAGATACAGAGTTGCCATGAACAGTGCAACGCCTACTGCCAGGATACCAACCACGATGCCAGCGTTTACCTTGAAAGGTCTAGCAAGATCCGGCTCTTTCTTTCTCAGAATGAGGAATGAAAGTGATACCATGAAGTATGCTACTACTGTTCCGAATGCTGCTGCATCTACGAACCATACCAGTGCGCTCTTTCCAAGCAGTGGTGAAAGGATAGTGATGATACCTACCAGCAGGATAGAAGCTACAGGTACGCCCTTTGAATTAACCTTTGCAAAGATTCCAGGAAGCATGTGAGCTCTTGCCATTGAGAAGATAACTCTTGATGCTCCTACGATAAATCCGTTCCATGATGTCAGAATACCACACATTGCAGCACAGATCATCAGCTTGCCCCATACCGGGCTTCCCAGTGCATATGCGAAGCAGTTAGCTACTGGTACGCAGTCAGGGTCATTAACATATCCTGCAAGCACGTCACCAGGTGTTGACATAGCAGTACCCAGAATCATTATGATGTACCATGTTGCTGCCATTACGATAGCGATAATCATGATTTTACCGATTTTGTTGAGCGGCATGTTCATCTCTTCTGCTGCCTGAGGTATTACGTCAAATCCTACGAACATTGCAGGTACAGCCAGAATTACTGCTACAAGACCCTGTCCATCAGTGAACATAGGCTTGAGGTTTTCAACATCACCTGTTGCAACGCCTGAAACGAAGAATGCGATACCTCCTATAGCCATTGCTACTGTTGCAGTTGTCTGGAAAATAGCTGATGATTTAGCACCGGCAATATTAAGTATTGTCATAATGATTGCACCAACAACACCTATCAGCAGGAATATTCCAGTTACCTGTGAACCCTGGAATTCATAAAGCACTCCTAACTGAGGGAGCTTGCCTCCAAATAAGAAGCCTAATGCATTTGAAAGTGCAGGACCTTCCCATGCAGCTACACCCAGATAAGCCAGAGTAATCATCCAGCCTGTAAACCATGATGCATTGTATCCCATAGCTCTGTATGAGAATACCAATTCACCACCTGCCAGCGGCAGTGCAGGTGTCAGCTCTGCGTAAGTCAGACCTACGAATATAGCCATTACACCACCTAATAAGAATGCTATGATAGCACCCAGAGTTCCGCCGTTTCCTACCCATGAACCGGCGAGCATAATCCATCCCCAACCGATCATTGTACCGAATGCTAATGCCAGTACATCTTTCATGTTGAGGGATTTCTGAAGTTCTTGTCTTCCTCCATTGTTACTCATATTTTTTCTCCTCTTACTATAATTATTAATATATGATTTCGGTGTGGACAGCACGAGGCTGTCCACACATTAAATCCGCCTCAAAATACTATACTGTAATATTGATACACTATTTTGCACTGCAAGTCTTGATAGCGTTTTCGAAGATTTCGATACCTGCATCCA
>JAUNDC010000019.1 GCA_030526355.1 Bacillota bacterium
TATATGCTTATCGCTTTTGAACCTCTTAGGCACATATTTTCTTTTGTTTACAAAACTCTCAAAGTTCTTCATGGCCTGTTTTTTGTCAAATTTGAAAGGTATAACATAATCAGGTTTCAGAGCTCCGGTAAACTGACCCGTCATTACAACCCTGTTTCCGCAATACGGACATGTGGTCGAGCCCAGATTCTCATCGCCTATTATCTCACCTGCACATGACTCGCATGTGTATACCCTCATTCCTTCAGTTTCACCTTCCTGCCACTGACTGCCTGCAGATTCCCAGGTAATATTGTCACCATGCTCTGAGCTTTTTTCTGAGTTCATCTCCTTTATTGCCTTGATATCAAACTCCGAATCACAGTATGGACACTTCATTTTCTGTGTTCCTGCATCGAATTCTATTGCACCTCCGCATGCGGGGCATTTGAATTGCTCCAGTCCTCCCATAATTGCACCCTCCTTATCTTATGAGTTATTTCCTAAAATACATATATCCCAGATCTACTGAGGTGTCCCTGGATTCAAAATTATCACATGTTGCTTTTAAGAATCCCTCATCATCTGTATATATTCTTATTTCTCCGTTGCTATATCTCGGAACCACAAGTCCTCCGCCATACGTCTTTTTGCTGAGCTGATCCCACTCTTCAACGCCTACTGACGGTATTCCTCCAAATCCGAAATAAATCCTATCGCCTTCAATGAAAAATTCGGAGTTACCCATATCGCCTTCTGCTTTTTCAATTTTGCCTGAATATAAATCAACACGCTGGAACTGATATGAATCCTCACTCAGCTTTGTTGAATAATACACATGATCTCCATATATCATCGGACAATACGATGCAACATCATTAAGCTTGGCATCATTTCCTGTTTTCATCTCATAGATATGCAGCGATTCATTATCTGCGTCATCCTGATATATTATGGTGTTATTAGGCAGAACATACGGATAATACACTTCTTTTGATATTATAGTTTTCTCGTTGCTGGTATCCAGATTCATACTGCACAGATTACAGTTCTTATCCGAAAAGTATATCTTGTCTCCGACAATCTGCATTGTGCTGCATTCCTTGTCATATACTGTTTCTATCTTCTTCTCTCCCACTTTTATTTTTACTATCGCAGAATTATTCATTATGCCGTATATGTAGCCTTCATGCTCAGTAAGATATGACAGCCAGCTGTCTGCCTTTATTTTCTCTATTTTTCCCAGCTCCGGCTTGTCACCTGCTTTTATCTCAGCCATGCATATGAAGCCGTCTCCATATGTTTCACCGCCATAAGTTCCGTACAGAATATTATCCGCAATTATAAAATTGCCATATTCCATACTGTTGTTCATCTCTCTGACTTCATCATCAGAAAGCTCCAGATCCCATCCTTCAATAAACTTGGATGCGTTGCCCAGATATGTGAAGCCGAAGCTCATAGTGGTTTTGATTTCCTGACCGTCTGACGTATAGCTGTCCTCTGAGCTCACCGTCAGGCTGTTGCCTTCAAGAGTGGCATTCATGTCCTGGCTTTCTTCTCCCGATATCCTGACAACATACCCGCCATCAGCTTCCTCCCAGGTTATCTGCGATGTTTCATCAAGGAAAACGAACTCTCCCGTGCCGTCGCCATATGCTTTAAGATGCGCCAGTTCCTTTGCTTTCTTACCATAAAGCCCCTCAAGCTCATCCTTCTGCATTGTAGTATCTCCTTCCTTCATCGAAAGGTCGGTACACTCCCAGTCACCTACAATAGAGGTCGCCTTAAGCTCAGGTTCTGATTCTTTCTCATTGTCGTTTCCACCGCCGCATCCTGCCATCGAAAAGCACAGCACGAATGACAGCACCAAAGCCGGTAATAGTTTTTTCATAGCTTTCACCTAATCCTATTTAACATCGTTATCATCGAATATATCTCCACATTCCGGACAGAATTTCGGTGGTTTTTCAGGGTCTTCAGGTTCCCATCCGCACTTGTCACACTTGTAAAGTCTTGCTCCTTCCGGCTTCTTCGCTCCGCATTCGCTGCAGAATTTGCCTTTGTTAAGTGCACCGCAGCTGCAGGTCCAGCCCATCTTATCAGCAGGTCTCGGACTTCCGCACTCAGGACAGAATTTTCCTTCGGCAATATTGCCGCACTGGCACTGCCATGCATTCGGTGAAGGAGCTTCTTGCTGTCCTGCTCCCGGCTGATTCTGCTGGTTCTGCTGATTCTGCTGATTTTGCTGGTTCTGTTGTCCCATGGCAAACAGGTTCTGCGCATTCATTCCACCGCCTGCCTGATTAGCCATACCCAGCCCCATGAATCCCATCATAGCACCGCCCTCATTGGCTGCTGCTGCCTCCATTGCGCTGGCTTGAGCTCCTACCAGAGTTGCTGCCGCCATGGTCGGATCCTTCATAACTGCCGCTCTCTGGAGCTGCTTTATCATGTTTTCGTCTTCTTCCGATGCCTTTACAGAATTCACGCCGAACGAAACCACCTGTAGCCCTCTCAGCTCTGCCCACTTCTTTGACAGAATCTCATTGAGCGCATCGCTAAGCTCTGCTGTATGACCCGGTATTGCACTGTACCTGACGCCCAGCTCCGATATTCTGGCAAAGGCAGGCTGCAGCGCTGTAAGCAGCTCAGATTTAAGCTGGCTGTCTATTTCTTCTCTACTGTAGCTTTCATTCACATTACCACATACATTTGTATAGAACAGCATAGGGTTCACTATTTTATATGAATATTCCCCGTTGCATCTTATGGCAATATCCATGTCGAGCCCGATATTTCTGTCAACAACTCTGAAAGGAACGGGATTTGCCGTGCCGTATTTGTTACCGATTATCTCTTTGGTATTAAAGTAATATATTCTCTGGTCTCTGCCGGCACCGCCGCCGAACTTGAATCTGTCCCAGGCATCCCTTGCCGCATCCTTAAGGCCTTCCTTAAGATTACCTGAAAAAATGGACGGTGTCGCTTCGCTGTCATATGTAAATACCCCAGGCTCTGCGCAGAGCTCTATAACCTTACCCTGCTCCACGATCATCATGCACTGTCCGTCAGCAACTGCTATTCCTGAGCCGTTGGAAATGATATTGTCCTCGCCCCTGCTGTTTGATGAACGTCCTGATACTCGTTTCTGTCCCTTTACAACAAGCACATCCGCATCAATGGCATCACAGTAAAAATAATCCTTCCACTGATCTGCCAGTGTCCCGCCGATAGCGCCGGCCGCTGCTTTAATAAGTCCCATAAATTTCTCCTTTCAAAACAGGGAGAGCCCGCAGACTCTCCCGTATATGCTATACTGTCAGATTTATCTCCACTTGATAATCTTGTAGCTCCATGTCAGATTTCCTGCTCTGAGGTCATATCCTGCTTTGCTCTTATCAAGCTTCACGGTTACTTTCTTCACCTTATTTGACTTCATCTTGCCGCTGTTGATGGTCTTGGTTCCTATTACCTTGCCCTGGCATTTGACAGTCAGTTTGATTTTGAAATAATCAAGCCTGTAAATATGAGTATTGATAAACTTACCCTTTACTACTACTTTATTGCCTGAGTAATAAATCTTATCAGGTCTCCAGTAATGCGAGTACATAGGGTATGCTGCCGGTCTGTTGGAATATTTAAAGGCAGCAGTATTGGATTTCGGCGAATATGTTCCGCTGTAGGAGCCTGAGTAGTAGGTTTTGCCGTTATCAACTATATATGATCTCAGCCTGTACTTTTTCTTGCCTGCAGTATTCTTCGTAACTGTATATGAGCTTCCTGTAGTCTTACCTATATACTTCCACTTGCCGCTTACATACTGATAAACCATAGTGCCTGTCGAGCCTGCAGACTTTTTGATGGTTATCCTTGCTTTCTTGCTGCTTATCTTGGTTACAGAGCCTGTAGCTGCTGATATTTTGCTTGATGCACAGCCTACCTTGGCAGATGCGGTTCCTGTATAGGTTTTGCCGTTATATACATAGTACGGAGTAACTGTGAAATAGTACGTTCCATCGTATGGTATCGAATATGTCGCACCGCAGTAGCTGCTGTACTGAGGTGTATATTTATATGTTTTGTAAAGGCTTCCGTTTGGTGCATATATGTTCACATTAAATCCTGTAACATTTGGGGCAGTAGTATCATATTCGTATTTCCATGTCAGTGATGCTGACCTTACACCAGCGGTAGCTTTGAGATTATTAACTTTGACGATGGTAGGTGCTGAAGCAGTCACTTCTGCATAAGCAGAAACACTTTTAAGCTTTGCCTTCGTTGTAGAATCCTTAAATGAAACAGGATTCATTAATGTAAGTGTTAACCCAGGTACAGCTGCTTCTATTGCCCCTTTTTTAGCTACATAATATGTGTATTTCCTGTCGTAGTAAGGAACAGTATCCAAAACTTCAGTAGATATACTATTTTCAATGCATGTAATTGTTCCAGCGGTCATATCTTCTCTATAATAAACATTATTATCACTACCATAGCTTCCTTCATAATTTTCAATATTTATTTTAAATTGTGAATCACCATATGGTACTGCTCTGAACCAGCCAAAGCTTTCATCAGGTGTTTTAGGAACTTGTTTTAAATTTGCACTTACGGTATATGCGCATTTTCCGCTACTCGCGTACTTACAAATAAGTGCAAATGTATATGTATCCGATTTAGTAAAGTTCCATTCATATGCTTTGAAATCCGATGAGTTAATTAGCTTTGCTGATATTATATTATTATCAGAATCTTTAACCTGCAATTCAAACGATGTATCATAAGCATATCCGCTACTTTCTACATAACTTGCAGATGCTGTGAACACTTTTGAACTATCAGCGGTAAAAGTTTGTTGAATTACAGCGCTATTTTTATCACTACTATAGCAATCTTTGGTTTGTACATTATTATAAAATGTAGTAGATGAAGGATATGTTGGTGCTGTACAATTAAGTTTTCCCGGATTATTAATAGGTCTAGCATTCGGATCTTGAACATTTTCATCGTACAGTTCAAATTTAACATTAAACTGTTCATTACTCTGAACATAATGACTATCATCTCCGTAAGAAAACGCGACTTGACCATTAATAGCTTTCCCTAACGATGACTGTTCACCAGTAATACATCTGGTATAAGAATCATTGTATATTGACATATCATAATAATAGGTTTTATTCTGATCATATGTTTTATACATATTTAAATCTAGGGTAACTTTAATATTGAATTTTCCGTCATCACGAGGGGTATATTCAACCTTTGATACCGGACAGCTTTCTGTAGGTGTATATGTCTGCACCAGGCCGTTTGTATCAGCCTCTGCCACATCAACTCCCATACACGGTATCAGCGTGAATACCATCGCTATGATAGTCAGCAGGCTTATCGCCAGCCTCCGTCTGCTTTGTTTAATCGTTTCCATTACGTACCTCCTTTTTCATCTCCTGAATAAACTTCTCAATAAACCCTTACCAACTTCCTTTGCAGCCTCCGCTGCTACACTCTTAGCCGTCTCCTTACCAATCTCCCTCTTCATACCTTTATCCATACCGGAAACCATGCTCTTAAGTCCGCTTCCTGCCGATGATAGATTTTTCATCATACCTGTGCTTCCCGGCATACCCGGAGCAGCAGGTGCTCTGCCTGCACTGTCTGCGAAGGTTCTCTTTAGCTTGCTGGTATTTTTTATCAGCTCGCTCTTGCCCGGTCTTCCGTCAGGTGTCCTGTTGCGCTGGAAGTATCTGATATCCTTGTTGAGTTCCTCTGCAATGGCATTGAATTCATCATCCATATCAGGGCACCTTCTCGTATCCACCATTTCATAATATGGATACGGCTGCGGTGTCAGCAGAATCTCCTCCATTGATTTGTCAGTCAGCACCTCCTCAAAAAGCACATATCTGATTGCCTTGATATTATCAGGATGCATGACCTTCTTGATTCTCCACAGCTCATCGAGACCCTGCGGGTTAAGCAGCGATATTCTGTAAAACGGACTTGTCTCAATCACGTCAAAGGTTATTCCCATGTCCTCGGCCATGAATCTGTAATACTGCCTCAGCTGTCTTCTCGTCAGAACCATTGCCTTGACGTAGCTTTCCAGCTTAGAATCGCCTTCTCTGATTTTGCGTTTGGCTCTCTCCCATGCGAATATCAGCGACATGAGATTGGTCATCATTTCAACCTTCAGCTGAGTCTGAACTGCTATATCATCACAGGTAGCCTTGGCCAGCTCGCCCATATAGGTTATCTCCTCCAGACTGGTGGCTGTCGCATATGTTCCTATGGTAGCCTTCACGCCTGCAGATGTAACCTCGTAATTTGGATCTGCCGCTTCGAGGAAATCCTCAGCGATATCCTTGTAATCAGCAGTCACTGTATTGAGAATAAGCTGCTCCCTCTCTATAATGAGCTGAGCCTCTATGATGTCATCCGTTCTGTTCTCAACATCAAAGAGCTTCTGATACGCCTTGTCTGTAAGCTCCCGCTTGTTAGGCTTCACAGCATTCTCATATACGACCCTGTAGGTATCCAGAAATTCGTGCACCGTAGGAACACGCTGCGCTTTGGAATAATCAAATGCTTCCGGCTTGTCATCCCCGGATGAAGTGCTGTAACCGTAATTTCTGTTGATAACAGCCATATACAGCTGGTTGTACTCATCTCTCATGCCACTTTCGCCCATAATGTCAGCAGCACGCGGATGTGTTTCGCCATATTCAATGAGCCTTTCTTCAAAGCTTCTGATACTGTCCAGCAGCTCTCCTTCCGGCTTGCCGTCGTACAGTGCATTCATGTAAGTTTCTATTACATATCTCTGTGTCGCATCCATCAGTATTTCACCTCCTTCATGGCTATGAAATCATAACCGCCCAGGTCATCTGACGGAACTGCCACACAATTGGCACTTCGCCATGTCTCGCTCTTTCCTGCCTCTATCAGCGCTGCTCTGTTGGCTGCCGCCCACTTTGCCAGCCGCTGTTGTTCATCTGCGATGTCACTGATATCGTCTTCATATATGCCGCCTGACTTCATAAAATCGTGAATGAAGTCAATGAAATTGTTCATTCCCTTCTCTGTTGTCATGGTCAGCTTCCTGTATACCTTATCTGCCGCCAGTTCATCGAAGCTCACTCCCAGTTTCTCAAGCTCCTTCAGTGCATCCGAGATGCCCTTTGCTGCCTTTTCTCTGTGCTCTTTCTGAGGATTTCCTGCAATCTGAAAATATCCGCTGAAAATCCTGCCGAACACAGCCTTTCTCTCTGCGTATACATGTTCCTTTTCCGCTGCCTTGTTAAAATCGTCTATCCACTCCTGAGAAAATGCATATGCATTGCCGCTCTGTCTGAACTTCCTGAGACGTTCTCTATGTATTTCGGCGACATCATCGTATCCTGCCTTTTCCATCGCCTTGATCCTGAGCTCAATATCATCGGCAATCTTTGCAATACCGGCACCCTCATAATACTCGGTATGCCTCATAGCCTCCGTGGCCTCTTCAGGAGAACTGAAATTATTTTCCTGAAGCCACCGCGCAGCCTCCAGATAATACTTCTTCTGGTTAGGCGCTGATTCTTCACTGAAATTTAATGCCTTGAGAAGATAAAGCTCAACAGGTTTAGACGGATCATATGACATCCGGATCACCTCCCGTTTCGTCTGTAGTTATCAATATAAATCTGTCTTGATTATATAGTTTTTTCAAAAAATTTAGAATTAGCCCTAGGGGTAACTTTACTATGAAAAAGGGGTAATTTTAAGATTTAACAGAATATAAGCTCGTTATGAAATGTAAAGTTTGCCAGATTATTTTACATTTCAGGGATGGCAATAAGTTTTAAATAATAATAACATCAACACCGTATCTCCAGCGCTGTGATTATGTACATAATTTGGCTTGGATTCAGCTGGACACGCAATATGTGCAAAATGAATTACATGAGATAAAAAATTGCACAATATTATTTAAAAGGCACTTTTTAAGATGGGGTATATGCTCCAAAATCCATCTTTACAGTGGAAATATACTGAAAGAACGGCACTTTTTTACAAAAAATACAGTTTGTTATCGATTCCGCAGCTTTTTATGTGCAATTATTCTCAAAATCTATTGAGATTTGCACATTTTAGCTGTGCAGCACTGCAAATATACCCCATGGGGGTATGTCTCGTAGAAAACCAATAGCGCGAGCACATCAACCAGATTCGCTTTCACAATGTCGGTTATTGACTATACTATGGCAGCTAAATTACATTAGCTACCGATTACGTAGCTTCTCGAAAAGGTCTCTTCTGCTGGACACTTCCAGTTTCTCGAAGATATGAGACGTGTGCTTTTTTACCGTATGCTCAGTAACTCCAAGCTCATCGGCAATGTCCTTTCTTTTCATATTCTTAAGAATAGCCTCAAATACCTCCATCTCACGAGAAGTCAGAAGCTCAATCTGAGGAATGCGGCCGATTATATAATCAAGTCTGTAATCGGCAAATTTCAGACTGCCATCGGAGCTATGCTGCGTTCCGGAACTACCAAAAGCTCCTGAAGCTCCAAACGGCTCAGAAGCATCGAATGATCGAGCTGAATAATCCTGTATAATTCCATACAGGAGAAGCAGCAGCATTTCAGAAATGACGTATGAAACCGACAGGAATTCAAATCCCATATCTATCAGCTGCTCAATAAGCCATATTCCTATATTACCAAATACAACAGCGGCGAGAAATACAGCATATTTGTATGATTCAACAGTTTTGCGTATAAGAGAATAAATTATAGCTGCAATCATGAGAAGGAAGTATATCAGAAGATATACATAATAAACCCAGTGCAGGGGACCATACACCTTGACCAATCTTGAAACGCCATTGATTATCTCAAGCGAGGCGCTCTCATAATACCACCCGCAGTATCCCCCGCTGGCAGCAATAAGAAACACCCCGATGCTTATGCACACAAATACTGCATAAAGCCACGAAGGATAACTGATATTACATACCTTGACAATAATCATAAGCATGAAAAGAATGAGAAATACAGAACCCAGATAAGCTATTCGGTTGGCAAGCAAAGCTTCTTCAAGTGTCCTGGAAATAGAAAGAGCAAAATACCCTATATTGCATATCAGTACAGAAACAAACAACAGATTTAGCCGCGTATCCTTATCCTTGATAAGGCAGCACTGACATATCAGCAATATCAGCGATACGGAACACACAACCCCATATATGATGGATATACACGCCGTGCTGCTTGGAGATACATCTATTTTACCGGATGATGCAAAAGCAGTCGCTGTGGCTGCACAAAAAAAGCAGGCTAAAAAAACAACATAAAAAATGTTTTTTATAATTCTCCTGCTTCTGCTATAATTCAGCATTTGTCAAGTCCTCCGGTTTTAATACCTAAATTCAAAAGCCGTTAATCAAGCCGATAAAAAATCGCTAATTATAAAATTATATTATATTTTTTGACAAACAGCATGAATCAAAAGAACTATATCAATCAATTTTTACTGCAATTCCGTTGACTCTGGCTTCTATTGCCAGCTCGGTACGATTACTGCAGCCTGTCTTTTCAAGCATATTATGTATATGATTTTTCACCGTATTCTCGGAAATCTCAAGCTTCTCCGCGATAGCTGCGTTTGGTATGCCTGTGGTCATCAGCTTGAGCACCTCCAGCTCCCGCTCTGTCATCTCCGAGCTCCTGGCAATCCCGATATTGGTTTCAGGTGCACTGTCAGGATAAACAGATTCTCCCATCATTGTTCTGTCCATCACATTTATTATGGTTTCTTTAGATGCCTCCTTGTACCAGAAGCTGTCCACTCCTATGCTGCGCGCTCTCCCCAGCCATGAAGGCTCCGGCATAGATGTGACTGCTATAACTCTGGTATCCGGGCTGTTCTTCTTTATCCTTTCGGCAGCTCTGAGCCCGTTTGTACCGTCGTTCATCAGTATATCCATTATAACCAGATCAATATTATTTTTAAGCACATAGGTATCAGCAAAAGCAGCCGACTCCACCGAATATGCAACCTCGTATCTATCCGAAGGCTCAATATACATTTCGAAGAATTTTCGTGATATGAACTGGTCGTCAACTATCATCACCCTTGTCTTTTTCATTTCACTTCCTCTTTCATAAACTCCAGCTGCAGCATAAAATGCGGTCTGCTCTGTATCATCATACTACCTCCTGCAGCTTCTACCGTACCTCTCAGATTCATCAGTCCTCCGGTTTCCTGTATTTCATCTGACGGTGCCGTGCCATTGTTTGTGATGCTGACTGCAACAGCGCTCTCAGCTATAATAGTGACCTCCAGCCTGTTTCCGCCTGCATGCTTTACGGCATTTGTCAGACATTCATGAACTGCCGATATTATCGCCTTTCTTACTGTCCCTTCTTCAGGAAGCTTTCCATTCAATACAATCTCAACGTCAACAGCTTCGGCTGCATCAAGAAGCAGCTCCCATTCATTGCTCTGCTGCTGAGGCTCTGTATCGTTCCTCATGACTGCCAGATTATACCTCCACAAAGACAGCAGTTTTTCCCGATTTCTTTCATGCTTCGGCTGCTCCAGATATGAGCGGAATGCCAGAAGTGTACGACCCGCTTCATTATGTACCTTTATTTTGGCAGAAAGGATTTCTTTTTCTCTTATTACTTTATCTACCTGAGTGCCGTATTCTCTGAGACGCTCATTCACAGCAGCCAGTCTTTTTATCTTCTCATCAAGAAGTTGATTGAGATGATACTGTGCCGTAACATCATATGCAATTATTTCAAAAACTGTACACTTCCCTGTTTTCAGTTCATTTTTCCTGAAATTCCATACGCTACCGTCGGCTGTCATAAGCATCATTACAGGCTCACGTTGTATTACGGCAGAGTCCTCAGATATGGTACCCGCGTACAGACAATTCCAGAAGCTTTCTCCATTGAGAATCTCGCTGCCGATAAGCATACTGCTTATTCTGTTCATACGCTCGTTCACCATCAGAGGCTGCCCTGATTTATCATAAAAGCACACACCATCATCCATAGCATTCAGGCTCTCTCTGAATGCATCAGGGGAGATAATCTGCTTTTTTGCTTTGCCGATTTTTATCAGAAGCATTATCTCAGCGGCAGCTATACCGCATAGTATCAGGGAGACTGCAACCCACGGTATCCTGCAGATTACGGCAGAAAAAAAAGTATAGTTTTCCGGCACTTCATAATGCACACAATTGTCACAGAATCCCTGAAGCATAAACATAACAGCGCATAAAACAAGTACAGCTGCGGCTGTATAGCTGTGCTTCATACGTGTACAGCATATCGTCACCAGAAGAAATAACGCACCTGCAAGCAGCGGCAGAGTACATATGCCGAAAGCGCCCTGTACATTCACCGACAGATTACCAAATATCATCATCGGCATCCACCTCCCGTCGGCAGAATCAGATTAATAAATTCAGTGGAATCCTCAACTCCAACCTCCAGCTTACCGCCAAGCTCCGCCATCTCACCGCTGCAGAACTGCTCCGTAATCAGCACTGCCGGATTATTCATCTCAATGCGCACAGTCAGATTGCCGCTGCCCAACTCAATATCGACAAACAAAGTATCTGTATCCGGCATTCCTGTTTCCAGCGCTGCCTCAAACATCTCATATGCGACTAGTATAAGCCTTCCATCCATCTCACACTCGCCGCTGAATGAAGCATGTGCCTTTATACCATATAATCGTGCATATTCCAGTGATTCAGAGACAGCCAGACGCAGCTCGTCACTGCTCAGCGTCCCGTCTTTCTCATAAACCAACTGCATATTTGAATGACGTTTCACATATGTATTGATAATACATGCATATTTCATCATCTGTTCAAATTCAGTCTCCTCCTGAGGCGGATATTTCAGAAGCTTATCAAGCTTGTCAAGCTGAAGTCTGACACCCTCATTGATGCTTTTGTACAGGCTGCTCTGCTGCCGTATGCTGCTTTGCTTTTCTGCAAGCTTGTTCTCCGCACTGAGCATGACATTTTCTTCATTCAGCATATTGCCCATATCCTCAAGCTCTTTATTCAGGCGATTGATTTCAGTTATGTCTTTAACCCAGTAGCCATAGCCGCCGTTTACCGCATGACTTCTCAGCTGGGTATTCCCACCGTTCAGAAACAGAGTGTCCTCTTCAGCCATCTGTACCTGATTCAAGGTTACAGGCTGGCTGCTGAATGAACGATAATGTATATTGCCATCGTTGTCCATTATGCCTGCACCAGTTGTGGAAGCCTCCCACAGCTTGTCATAATTGTCATTGGACGGTATAAGGCGGGAAACAATGAGACATTCGATGAAAGCAGCAAATACGAAACATATGACCTCCGGAACTTTATAAATCCAGTCAGAAATAATGTTCTGAGCAATAAGAAACATTACCATGTACAATGCTCCCGCTGCGACAGGTATCGTTGGAATCCATATTTTTTTCCTGTTTTCAGGAACGGCACACCTGACGAAAACCACAATGAGTATTGCAGCAAACATTAATCCAAGCCATATTATCGATGCGAAATATACAGGTCCGTGAGTATATGGGCTGTCGTACCAGTAATCAAGCCCTTCGGTAAATCTGAATGCCTGCTGATGAATATCGTTGGTCATTATACCCGCAGAAATCACTGCAGCAGGTATATACAGCAGCTTCCAACCCTTGTTTATTTGCCAGTCATACGGCTTGCCGATATAAAGCACCGAAAAGAACATAAGCAGAATAATAAAAGTCTGCGGTATGTAATACATATACCACAAATACCGGCTTATTGTCTGATATGACAGAACCAGCTCATATCTTACTGTTCTGATCATTATCCAGAAAATAATAAGAACGGCAATCATCACGAAATACCTTCTTCTTTCGGGCTGAAGGATACGTCTCATGAGCTGATATACCCAGATAAAGGCTGCGCCTGTGAACAATGCACAGATAACAGTATTAAAAGAAAATGTACCGTAATGGTACCCTGCCAGACGCACAACGCCGGCAGACAATACGAGAACGATACATATAATATTTGAAATAACTGTTTCTCTGCTGCTTCCCATCAATCATCCTGCCTATCTAATACATCATGTAAAGGTGACAAGCTCCTGCTCAGGCTGCATACCTTCGGTAATACTTTCAAGATACAGCATAGGACCCTCTTCTCCATCTCCGTAAAGGTCACACGGTCCATAGTCAAACTTTACATCAATGCTTACCCACTGACCATGGCTGAAGTTCGGTTTTTTATCAAAAAAGCATGCAAACCCCAGAAATTGTATATCATCCTCGCAGCATGTCATCACATGCCTTCCCGGCACGAAGCACTGACGTCCGGGATCTGCGCTTTCACAGTATCTGGCATTGAAATGTATGGTTTTGCCCAGATAATGCTCAGGATGATCCATAGCATCAAGATACCACAAACCGTAATCCATGTCATCTATTATCACCCGCTGACCAGTATAATCAAAAGGCATCACATCCTGTTCGTTCTCATACAGCGTTCCGTTTTCCCTTTCAAATACGACCTGAACCTGAGGATTGAACGCCTTGAAGTTTCTCCTATATTTCTGTCTATCTATGCTTTCACTGCATCGATTGAATATAATAAGATTCGAATCCTGCAGCGGTTCCATGAACATCTTTCTCATATTGGCAAGATAAAGCTCGGCAGTAGCCCCATTTACTGTGGAATAAATTCCTCCCAAAGCCCAGTCCTGCGGCATGCCGCTCTCGAAGAGTGCATCCATTTCCCACATACCGTTGTATTCGATCATTATCTGCGCAGGTGCATAATCCACTTCACACTGCTCCCAGAATTCACGGTTCAGATCTTCCTGGTTTTCAATTTTGATAAGGACCATTTCATACTTCTCAAGAAATTCCTGACTGTATGAATTCTCTCCTTCTTCGCATTGTATCAGCAGAGTAGTTCCTGGTTCCAGAAAATCCTCTTCACCTGCCACCTCATGTATGAGCGTTGTCTTGCCGCTTTCAAGCAGACCCGTAAATAAATATACAGGTATCTCCATATTTTTCACCTTACTTTCCCAGAACCTGTGACAGGTATTCCTCATTCAGTTCAGTTCCTATAACACAGATTCGCCCTGTATAATCAGGTTCACATTCTCTTATTTCAATCTCATCAGGAACCATATCAAATTCCATCCATTTACCGTTGGCTCCTTCGACTATGCCCTTGGCTCTGAGCACCTGTCCGAAATCGTCTGTAATGCTGAACATTTTGAGGATATCTTCAAGCTCACTGCGTTCAAACTTGTGAACTGTCTGGATTCCCCAGCTTGTGAATATCTCATCTGCATGATGATGGTCATGGTCGTGGTCATGTTGATGTTCATGATGCTCGTGAATGAGTTCTTCCTCTAAATTCCTGCCGTGATTGAGAGCATCAATAACTGCACCACGCTCCAGCTTGTCCCACGGAGTCGTGATTATTGCCGCATCATGATTATGCTCCTGCAGAATATCAACACATTCCTTTAATTTCTTTTCTTCCATATTCTGCGTTCTGCTCACAACAAGTGTGGATGCATGCTCTATCTGGTTGCTGTAGAATTCATTGAAATTCTTAATATACATTCTGATTTTGCTGCCGTCAACAACAGTTATCCTGCTGCTGATTTCAATGTCACAATCATCCTTTACAGCCATCACCGCATCTGCCACCTCAGACAGCTTGCCTACGCCTGACGGCTCTATAATAACACGGTCAGGTGTGAATTCATCTACTACCTGCTTCAGTGATCTGGCGAAATCACCTACCAGTGTACAGCAAATGCAGCCTGAATTCATTTCAGTAACCTCTACTCCTGAATGCTGCATAAAACGGCTGTCTATACCGATTTCTCCGAACTCATTTTCGATAAGAACAATTTTCTCACCTTGATAAACCTCAGATATAAGTTTTTTTATAAAGGTAGTTTTACCGGCACCCAGAAAGCCCGAAATAATGTCAACCCTAGTCATATTCTAAACGCTCCTTTTCTTCCATATGCATGAATTATATCACAAATTCCGTCCGTTTTCTTAGATAAATATATTAACTGTACCTATTACAAGACCAATAAGAGCACCAAGCCTTACAACGTAATCCAGCTCGTTTTTCATGATGGACAATATCAGTTCTTCCACAAACTTCATATCCATGCTGCAGATTTTTTCCTCGACTATGCTGCCTATGTTTATTTCATGTAAAATGAGCGGTATGACTTTGGTCACGGCTTTTTCATAGATTTCACCTATCACCGTTTTTATCAATTCTTTATTATCAGGAGAGCTTATAGCATTACCAATATTCATACCGCATATATTATCGATCTCCTTTGTTGAGATCTCTCTGATTTTCTCTCTGCCTTCTCCATCAATATATTCTCTGATACTGTCTGCTGCAGGTGCTGCAAAGGATGCAATCACATTATCGTTGAGCATCATGCTTATCATCGGATTATTCAGCTTTTCTCTGACGAATCTGCCGCCTACATCAGTTATCACGCTGCAGTAGTCGAATTCCGACAGCACCCTGCTGATACGCTCTGTCAGATAAGCCGACACCGTGCCTTTTACATCATCAATCTTCTCTTCACCGATGACTTCAGTGCCAAGCTCCTCCACTGTCATATCCGCAAGGGCTTCTGCTGTCATTTTTTCATACAATGCATCTGTCACCTTGTCTGTTGTCTGCTGTCCTGTAAATGCTGATTTCAGGTCCTCCTCTGTAAGCAGTGTTTCGCCTACGGCTCTTCCGCATGCTGCTGCGATTCTGTCTCTGTTTTTCGGAATCACTCCAGGAGTGAAGGGCAGTGTCCTGCCAAAAATTTTTACCGGTTCAAGCGGCTTGAACAGCATTTTGACAGCTATCCAGTTGGTGCAGTAACCTATGATGGCCCCAAGCAGCGGGCCGGCAATATAATGTAATACTTCCATTTATCATTCCTCCAAGCTGTTATTAATTGATTACATTCTGAACATTGGATGCGAATACAGCTGCTTCCCTCAGATCCTCTTCATCGGGATGGGCTGTTCCTTCATCGAACATCTCTTCAAGTTTTGCGGAAACCTGAGGCATGTCTTCGATGAAAGTCTTCCTCTGTTCATCAGAAATTTTGCCCTGGCATACATATATACCAAGATATTCTACACCATCTGACAGCCATACGGACATAGCAGTTTCAATTTTTTCTATATATTTTTCTGATGGGTACATTCCGCACGTTGCGAATAATGCCACACCGCCTGTTTCTATCTTGTCCAGACACTCCATTATCATAAAGCTGCAATTCTGATTATGTACCGGAAATCCCACGAAATACACATCTGCTTCCGGAATTTCTATATTCCCGGTCAGCTTGACAAGCTCTTTGTCCTGTGAATCTATACTGTCATAGATTGCCATTGCCAGGCTCTCCGTATTTCCTGTATCTGACTGATATAAAACTGCGTACTTCATAAATTTTCTCCTCCCTTACTTTGCTTACTTCACTTTCTTCCCTTACTTTGCGAAATAAAGTTTAATTTTAAACTATATGGTTATTTTTTGCTACCATAATATCAGGTTTTAATATCATATGGCAGCATTTATATTTCTGACAATTTTACCCGTGACAGACCTGAGAATTTTCAGCTCTTCATCTGATATCCCTTTTGTTATCATTTTCTCAATTTCATGGTCCACCATCTTGATTTCACTGATAATCGTTTTGGCATTTTCCATCAGCATCAGTCTCGTGCATCTCTTATCTTCGCTGTCTCTGACAGTATCAATCATCCTTCTCTGCCTGAGTCTGCCTATCGATTGCGAAACATGACCTTTGGTGAACAGCCCTGTATCAACAATACATTTAGCAGTGTTGCTGTCTTTTGATACATCGAGATAAAGAAGAATCTTGAGATCTATTTTTCTCAAATCATATTTTTCTTCAAGATAGTTGTATTTTTTCTCGACAAGTCTCCCGAACTGGAGCCCTGTCAGCAGCAATTCGTCCAGCTGATTCATTTTCACACCTTTTCGTTACGGATATTAGTTTAATTTTAAACTAATATATCACATAATCTCTCTTTTATCAAGGGGAAATAATCTTTTCACCCTCCACCTTGAATTTGGCTGTATTAAGGTAAATAAGGCAGAGCACTATTGAAACACATGTTGCTGCCGGAGGCACAAATCCCATCTCAAACAATGTTATTCCCGGGATTTTGCTCAG
Source organism: Bacillota bacterium (assembly GCA_030526355.1). Classification (GTDB taxonomy): domain Bacteria; phylum Bacillota; class Clostridia; order Peptostreptococcales; family Anaerovoracaceae; genus Lentihominibacter. The sequence goes on from JAUNDC010000019.1 coordinate 17,237, forward strand.
AAAATACGAAACCGGAACCCTCACACCGAATGTTGCAATCATACTGTGTATCAGCGAAAACAGGGAATATCCGCATCCGCTGAAAAACGAATTAACACAGAATATGAATGACAAGGCTACTCCAACCCATAACCCCTTCCTGGCACGTATCATTTTGCCTGCTCCGATATTCTGAGCTGTCATAACTGCAACAGCCGATGCAAACGAAGTCGGCACCAGCATTGCAAATACTATTATCTTCTCGTCTATTCCTACAGCTGCTGAAGCAACGAGCCCCATTGTATTTATCACCGCTGTTATTATAAGAAAAGAAATATTCACAAAAGCATCCTGAACAGCGATAGGATTTCCTATCTTAAGGATCCTCAAAGCTTGTCCACCCTTGAAGCCTATATATGATTTTGTAAAAGGCACGGGGAGCCCCTTTTTTATCATATATATAATCGCAGCGATAAAGCTTATACCCTGCGCGGATATTGTGGCAGCTGCTGCTCCTGCCACCCCCATAGGGATAACTGCTATAAGCAGCAGATCTAACCGATATTTATCGCACAGGCAAGTGCCACGAAATAAAGAGGGGTTCTGGAGTCTCCGAACCCACTGAAAACACCGCTGACTCCATTGTACCCTACTATAAATGGTATCCCAAACGAGCATATTGTCACATATTTCACTGTGTACTCCACGGCTTCTTCCGGAGTCTGCATAATATATGTCACGGGTCTTGCAAGCAGAATCATTACTACAGTAAGCCCTGCAGCAATAACAACAAACAGAGCTGTAAGATTTCCCACAGCTCTGCCTGCAGCTTCTTTTTTATCTGCCCCGATAAACTGTCCAATAACAACTGTCCCGCCTGTGCTTATGCCTAACACTATTCCTGTTATCGTCTGCATCACCTGTCCACCGATAGCCGTTGCTGATACACACGCCGAATCTGTAAATCTGCCGATTACCAGCAGATCAACCGCACCATCGTTGCTCATAAATCCCTGCCTTTAATAATAGTATTTCGAATCTCCCTTGTACTCCTGTATCGTATTTCCTCCGTCAACCACGAGAGCTTCGCCTGTAATATAAGAAGCCTCTCTTGATGCCAGGAATACTATGGCATTTGCTACTTCTCTGCCATCAGCACTTCTTCTCATTGGTGTATTAAGGCCTCCCTGGGCCTCGCTTTCTGTCTGTGATGCCGTACCTATCCAGCCCGGCAGCACGTTGTTAACTGTAATATTATACTTGCCTGCTTCTATTGCCAGCGAACGGCTCATGCCGACAATTGCCGCTTTGGCAGCACTGTATGCAGCTTCTCCCGGATTGCTTACAACCGGACCTGTAACCGATGAAACATTGACAATTCTGCCGTAATTGTTATCTATCATATAAGGCAGAATTTCCTTCGTAACATTGAAGGTGATATTGAGATTTCTGTTTATGGAAAGATCCCAGCTTTCATAGGTTACATCTGCAAAGTACGCGAAATCTTCTTCATCTCCTACTTGTGTCATGCCGGCATTATTTACCAGCACATCAATGTGACCAAAATCTCTTATTATTTCCCCGGCAATTTTTTTAACCTGCTGTCTGTCCATCAGATCAGCTATATACCCCTTGGCATCTATCCCTGATTTTTTCAGCTCCTCCGCACGATCGTATATCCTGTCTGTAGTGGAAATGATTGCTATCCTTCCTCCCAGTTCCCCCAGTATTGCGGCAGTATTGAAGCCTATCCCTGTATCACTGCCGGCACCTGTTACAACACACACCTGATTTTCAAAATTAACAAATGACTTTTTCATGATGTCCTCCTGCGTCTAAGCCTTATCTGTTCGTACTTACTATATTACCATAATTCATACTGCTGTGGTAAAAAAAAGACAGGCTCTCACCTGTCGAAAAAAACTGTTTGTGTTTGTATTTCATTTGATAATCGGCTATTTGAGGCTTCCGCTGTAAACAATATCATCAATTATTTCCGCACAGTCATTGAAGCTTTTTTTGAGCTTAAGCACTCGCTTGATGATAGCCATTTTTGTAGTTCTGCTCATTGTATCCCTCTTTTCTTATCTGCATTTAACTACAATAATATTTTAGTGCTTAATTTGCGGTATGTCAAGCCGATTGATTAACTAGTTTGCTGGTTTATTGTCACAACTTTGGTCTGTTTTCCATGTTTTCTGTAGCCATCTTGTCATGGACGAACCTCTCAGAGGGCCATCCACCAGAAGATCGTAGAGCTTAATCCAGAACGGTGCAACAAATGACAGACCTGCAATAAGAGCACCGCCATAAAGCAGCAGATAGAATGCCAGTTTGTTTTCTGGACAGAGCCCATAAAGCGGCTGCAGGCACCCTGAGGAATACAGCCAGATAAACGCAGCTGCCGAAATTACGATTGTAGCTCCATATATGATCACATTGCCGTGCTTTTTATAAATCAGCGACAGTACAGCAAACCATGCCACTGTAAGGCATGAAATGAATCCTACATATAACCCGTAAAACTCAATGACGTACCTTAATGTCAGATGGAAAACGTACACCGGCATGGTGTTTACTCCTACATACGAAAGGAAGTTCTTCTTTGATGGTATTATATTCACCATAAGTGTAAGCCATCCGCATGCCAGCAGGAAGACTATTGCTCTGTAATAAAGGTCTTCCCACCATACGATACTGAAGCTATGTACAGATTCTTTGAGCAGGAACCATGAAGCGGCAGGTCCATGGTACATCAGTGCAAATGTCATCGCTACGAGAGCTGCCGCCAACAGCACAAGCACTGCCGGTTTTTTTCGAAGCTGCTGAACCCATGCCAGTCTTTCCTTGGAGCAATAATAGCCTATAAGGAAAAACGGGAAATATGATGCAGCTCGTCCAAGCGCCAGATATGCGCCGAACTCCTGTATCTGCCCTGCCATGAAATACAGTACTATGCTGACAGGAAGCAGCCATTTGTATTTGCTCATATACTTCAGGAAAAATCTGAAGAAGAACAGAACAAACAGGAACCACAGTGCAAACGGCGGCGACAGGAATGAGAGATGTGCATTCCCGAAAAAAAACATTCTGATGAAATAATAAATCACCGTGAACACCAGATATGGCCACATGAATGTGGAAAAAGCCGTCTCCTGCGCTCTGTCCGGCTTTTTGGAAAAGTATCCCGACAGAAACATGAATGCCTGCATTACGAAAACATTTATTGTTATATATACGAAACCGCACAGCGTTTCCTTAGGAAATCCGCTGTTCAGAAAAAGCTCTCCGTACATGTTCCCGCACACCTTGGTAAAATGCGACATAGGGATACACAGAATAAGTAGCCCTCTGAAGGTATCGAACATATAATCTCTTTCTTTAGTATTACCCATAATCCTTCTCTCTTCTACATATTTTTTATAATGCCATATGTCCAATTATATGCCCGGTCTGCACCAGTGTCAAGGATGGCTGGATATCCACAAGTGCAAACTTTACTTACATGATTACATACCCATATGCGATGCGAAAACACAAATAAGGGGCTGTCGCTTCACAGGGGTGTTGATACTCCGGAAGTATCGAAACGATATTTCCCGCATAATAAAAAAAAGCTGTCACATGTCAACCACTAATTAAATAAAGTGCTAACGCGACAGCCTATTTTTTATCACATTCCAGTTGTCTGGCCACTGAAGCACATAAGCCCTACAGGCTTATTTCTTCCAGAGTCCGTGCAGGTTGCAGTAAGCGTATACTGCTTCAACTTCATCTCCATCACAGATAGCGAAGCATACTTCAGGTGCTGCTCCTGCTGCAAGTGTTTTTCTCTGGTTGCCCTGCTTGGTCTGCAGTGAAACCCATTCGATAAGATGTTCTTCTGTCATAGGATGTTCAACAGCGCCAACCTTAACAATAACCTTGTTTCCTTCTACAGTGTACTCAGGAACGTGCTTTTCAACTGCAGCGTCAACTGTTCCCGGTACCAGCTCTGTCATCTTCTGACCGCAGCACATTACAGGAACGCCTGCATCCTTTACCTTTGCGATAATATTACCGCAATGCTCGCAAATATAAAATTTCTGTTCCATAATTATATCCTTCCTTTCGCAATATATGTTCATAAAAAATAATTATCGTGATTAGATTATATCACTCCATATTTTCCATGTAAAGTGAACTTGAACTGTTCTTAAAATCCGATGAAGCGAACCTAAGCGATTTCGCAATCAAATGAACTCTTTTCTTATTCATCCCATAAAATGATATGCCCTGAGTTCAAGGTTTTTCTCATATCTATTATTCGCTGATTTGATGAACCCCGAAATCTTAGTGAAATATCTCTTTTTTCTTCAATATATCTGCCATCCACCAGCACATCCGTCAGCTCAAGCAGCTGCTTTGTCACTTCGCAGCAACCGCGGCAATCTGCATCAGCAAGTTCTTCAAGAGTAAATCCTGTATATGCCCATACTGTTTTATCATCATACCTTGCCTTCAGCTTCTGCAGCAGCGGCAACAGTGCCCGTTGGTTTTCCGGCTCAAAAGGCTCTCCACCAAGCAGAGTGAGCCCATCTATATACGACGGCTCCAGCATATCCAGCAGTTCACGTTCTCTTTCCGCAGTAAAAACATCTCCGTAATCAAAATCCCACGTTTCGGGCTGAAAGCAGTTATGACACATATTTCTGCAGCCTGAAACAAAGAGTGTTACACGAACGCCGTTGCCGTTTGCTATATCACAGTTTTTGATTTCTCCGTAATGCATCTCTATATCCGCCTCCTACAGGTGGAGTACTCTTTCCTTGATTTCCTGAGTTCTGCCCTGATTCCAGAATTCGGTTCCGATGTATCCGCAGGTACGTCTTGCCACATTCATCGTGTCCTGATCCTGATTGCCGCAGTTAGGGCATGTCCATACCAGTTTGCCGTCCTCTTCCTTTATCTCAATTTCTCCATCCCAGCCGCATACCTGGCAATAGTCGCTCTTGGTGTTGAGCTCTGCATACATGATATTGTCATAGATGTATTTTATGATTTCCAGCACTGCCTTGATGTTGTTCTGCATGTCCGGAACCTCCACATAGCTTATTGCGCCGCCCGTGGAAAGTGCCTGGAACTGTGCCTCAAACTTCAGCTTCTCAAAGGCGTTGATATCCTCTGTTACGTGTACATGATAGCTGTTTGTGATGTAACCCTTATCCGTAACTCCTTCTATAACACCAAATCTGCGCTGCAGGCACTTGGCAAATTTATATGTTGTTGATTCCAGAGGAGTCCCGTATATGCCGAATGCTATCGTAGTTTCTGCCTTCCACTTCTCACATGCCTTGTTCATATACTCCATTACCTCGATGGCAAAAGGCGTAGCCGAAGGGTCTGTATGGGATTTGCCTGTCATATATTTCACACATTCACATAGTCCGGCATAGCCCAGAGATATAGTTGAATATCCCCCGTAAAGGAGCTTATCGATAGGCTCACCTTTCTTCAATCTGGCGCATGCTCCGTACTGCCAGAGTATCGGTGCAGCATCAGAAAGGGTTCCCTTCAGTCGTTCATGTCTGCACATCAATGCTTTGTAACAGAGCTCAAGTCTTTCATCGAATATTTTCCAGAATTTCTCGATATTGCCGCCTGATGAAAGTGCGATGTCAACAAGGTTCAGCGTTACAACTCCCTGGTTGAATCTGCCGTAAAATTTATACTCACCGTTCTCGTCTTTCCATGGAGAAAGAGCACTTCTGCATCCCATAACCGGGAAGCAGTTTCCTTCCTTCAGCTCCTTCATCTTCTTCTCTGATATATAGTCAGGTACAAGTCTCTTGGCTGTGCACCTGGCGGCCATTTCAGTGAGATAGTAATATTTCGAATCGATATGGATATTGTCTTCTTCAAGTACATAAATAAGCTTCGGGAACGCCGGTGTAACCCAGATTCCCTTTTCGTTTTTGACGCCCTGATATCTCTGCATCAGAACCTCTTCAATCACGAGAGCTAGGTCGTCCTTCTCCTGTGGCGATTTGGCTTCGTTCAGGTACATGAACACTGTAACAAACGGAGCCTGACCGTTTGTCGTAAGCAATGTAACAACCTGATACTGGATAGTCTGAACGCCTTTTTTGATTTCCTCTCTGAGCCTCATCTCCACCAGCTTATCTCTGTCTTCATCAGAAAGTATCACGCCGGTCTGTCTACATTCCTCAGCAACGTTCTTCCTGATTTTCTCTCTGCTGACCTGTACAAACGGTGCCAGATGTGCCAGAGATATGGACTGTCCGCCATACTGATTTGATGCAACCTGCGCTATTATCTGCGTAGCGATATTGCACGCCGTTGAAAAGCTGTGTGGTCTCTCTATAAGCGTTCCTGTAATTACAGTACCGTTCTGCAGCATATCTTCAAGATTAACGAGATCGCAGTTATGCATATGCTGCGCGAAATAGTCTGCATCATGAAAATGTATTATGCCTTCATTATGTGCTTCCACAATTTCCTCCGGAAGCAGCAGTCTGTTGGTCAGATCCTTTGATACTTCACCTGCCATGTAATCTCTCTGTGTCGAGTTGATTACAGGATTTTTGTTGGAGTTCTCCTGTTTGGCCTCCTCATTATTGCATTCAATCAGGCTGAGTATCTTATCATCAGTGGTATTCGACTGTCTTACCAGAGATCGTGTATATCTGTAAGTTATATATGATTTTGCCACCTCGAATGCTCCATGAGCCATTATCTGGTGCTCCACCATATCCTGTACTTCCTCAACCACAGGCGAACGTCCCAGCTGTTCGCAGGACAGAACTACGCTCTCAGCAATCCTCTGTATCTGTACCGGTGTCATACGTTCTCTTTCGCCGACGGTTTCATTGGCCTTGGTAATTGCAACGATTATTTTGGTGATATCGAATATGGCTTCCGAGCCGTCTCTTTTTATTATTTTCATAGTACCTGTCCTTCCGGTTCGTTCTACATGCACCTATATATAGTGCATGCGCATTTATAATTATAGCATATGTTGTGCGGAAGTCAATTTAATATAATGTATATGTTTGTTTTTTTGTGAAAGGGTTTTGGGAACTAGACTATTATTCAATGCTTTTGGGAAAAGGGAATTGGAGAAGAGATGTGGAGTGCCGTAATATTACTTTTTGCACTTTCACATGGATTTTCACTTTTTTCGTCATATTTTGTTATAAAAAAGTGAATTTCAGTTCTTAAAATAACCTCTGCGTCACACAAAAAGCAATATAGTTATCATTGCTCAAAGATTTGCAGCAACATAATATGTGTCTAAACTGATTTATATAATTATAAATAAAAAACAGCCTTAAATTATAAGGATTTATCCTCTTTTTCACTATTTACATATTGTTTTATTCTCAAAATAGTGAAAAGCATTGAGAAGTCAAATAACCATGATCCATACCACTGCAACGTGCAGCAACAGAAACAAAGGCACTAGAATACGGAACTTCCAGTGCCTGGTTTTATGTCGGAAGCATCGCATCCCTAAAAGTGCTCCAATGCTCCCCCCGGCAAAAGCTATTCCCAGCAGAGTTGCTTCAGATATACGCCACCTGCCGGAGGCGGCTCTTTTCTTATCGATGCCGTACATAATAAATGCAGCAATATTAATAACAACTAAATATACAAGAATTCCAATCATAAATTCAAATCTCATCATAAATTCAAGGATGCTTGATTTCTCAGCAGCTTTTCAAATTCCTCCACAGGCATCGGCTTAGCGAAATAATATCCCTGAACGTAATCACAGCCTGTATCCCTCAGACGGTTCAGCTGTTCCCGGGTCTCCACACCCTCTGCAACAACTCTTAAACCTATGCCATGAGCCATGGCGATAATATAGTTCAAAATGCTTCTTTCCTCAGGCTTTGATAACTCATTCTGAATGAATTTCATATCAAGCTTCAGATAATCCATCTCCATCTGATTGAGCATGTTAAGAGATGAATACCCACTGCCGAAATCATCCATTTCAATTACAAAACCATGCTGGCGCAGCTGATTTACTGTATTTATTATCTGTCCCGGATTCTCTGAATAAGCACTCTCTGTAATTTCCAGATGCAGATAAGACGGATCTATTCCATACTTCTCAGCCATACTTACAAGTGTATCGGCCAGATCCATCTGATAAATATCTATTCTTGATACATTTACGGATATCGGAAGAAGCGGATAACCTTCGCCCTTCCATTTATTAATCAGTTCACACACCTGTTTCCATATATATTTATCGAGGCGGTGGATGAATCCGTTTTTCTCAAACAAAGGAATAAATTCTGCAGGGGACATAAAACCCCATTCGGGATGTATCCAACGAACCAGAGCTTCCGCTCCTGTCATCCGTTCTTCCTCAACACTGTATTTAGGCTGAAGATATAAAATAAACTGGCCTTCTGCAAGTGAACTTTCCATAGTATCTGTTATGGCTTTTTCACGAAGCAGCTCACCTCGAAGCGCATCATCATAAACCGCAAAATGTTTGTTATATTTACCCTTGACGCTGTCTGCCGCCAGCAGTGCACGGTCACACATCTGCTCTACAGGCACCGTACGATCTGTAATCTCATACACACCCCATTTCATAACCACATTTTTTATCTGCGAGGTGAAATTCCCAAGGAAAAGATTTCTGTCGGTCTGCTCACGATCCCGTTCCTGCAGACACAAAAAACGATCGGCGCTGAATCGTCCACATATCGAATCGCCGCCACAACGTTCTCTCATTATCTGTGCAATAGCCTGCAGCAGTTTATCGCCTGCCTGTACCCCGAAATTATCATTATACAGCTTGAAGTTTTCTATATTTGAACAAACAATTGTGTATTCAGTCTCTGTATCATTCTGCAGCAGTTCTCTCACCTTCTGGAAAAAGAACTCTTTTGTATACAGCCCTGTAAGTCGGTCATATTGAAGCTGATTGATGATTGCGGCTGTTTCCCTCAGCTTTATTATGCTGGCAACCCGATGCAGAATAACCTGTGAGCGATACGGTTTAGGTACAAAATCTGTAGCTCCATGCTCCAGAGCTGCCACCTCATCACTTTCGCTGTTGCTCTGTGTAGTTACGATAACTGGAATCAGCGCCAGTTCACTGTCTTCCTTTATGTGATCCAGAAATGTATATCCATCCATTACTGGCATCACTACATCCAGCAGTATAAGCGAAATATCCTCCTTATGCTTCTTAAGTATTTCCAGAGCCTCAAGTCCGTTTTCTGCCTCAAGCACCTTGTACTGACCGGACAGGATTTCGCATAGCATCGCCCGATTTAAATCATTATCTTCAACTATCAGTATCTGTTTCAGGGGTATCATTCCACAAATTCCTTTTCTGTTTTCTTAGTATATATATCCTATAGCATATCATACCCCCCCCCCCACAAAAACAAGAGGGGTTTTACTTTTTGGTTCACAAATCTACCATTACATTTTTACTTTAGAATTTTATCCAGCACTTTAGTTAATACCGTAGCTTCAATAGGTTTGGCAATGTGCTCATTCATTCCGGCTTCGAACGAATTCCTGCGGTCTTCTTCAAATGCATTGGCTGTCATCGCTATAATAGGTATATTGGCTAACCTCTTGTTTTTCAGGCTTCTTATCTGTCTTGTTGCCTCATAACCATCCATTCGAGGCATCTGAACATCCATAAAGACAATATCGTATCGCTCCGGATCTGAATTTCTTATCTTGTCAACAGCTATATCTCCATCATCGGCGATATCCACATTAAATCCCATGGACTTGAAAATTTCTGAGGCTATTTCCTGATTCAGCTCGTTATCCTCAACAAGCAGCAGATTCTTACCTTCATATAATGCTTTTTTTATTACCGGTTCTGCAGCTTCAGATCTTGATGTATATGGATTTGTCAGTATTTCTCTTAACTCCGACATGAACATCGGCTTGGAACAGAATGCAGTCACACCTGCTTCTCTTGCTTCTTCCTCAATATTGGACCAGTCATATGCAGTCAGGATAATAATAGGTTTGCTTTCTCCAATGATACGTCTTATCCTGCGCACAACTTCAATTCCATTCATATCCGGCATAAGCCAGTCGATGATATAAGCATGGAATTCATCACCCTGATTAATAGCGAACTGCGCACGAAGAACAGCCTCTTTGCCTGCTGTTGTCCACTCTGATCTCATTCCAATAACACTGAGCATACTTGCAATACTCATACATGTATTGGCATCGTCATCTGCAACAAGTGCCCTAAGTCCCTGAAGCTCCGGAATCGGATCATGATTTACTGAATCTCCGCATATTCTGAACGAAAGATCAACGATAACCTCCGTTCCCTTTCCAGGCTCGCTCTTCACCTCAATCGTACCGCCCATAATATCAACGATACTCTTGGTTATTGCCATGCCAAGCCCTGTTCCCTGAATTCCGCTTACAGTTGATGACCTTTCTCTTGTAAAAGCCTCAAAAATATGCTCCTTGAACTCACTGCTCATTCCGATACCGCTGTCTTTGATACGGAACTCATAGCCTGCATAACCTTTGCGCTGATCATTTGTCTGTATAATTCTCAAGCCTACCGTCCCGCCCGGCTCAGTAAATTTCATAGCATTGCTCAATAGATTCAGCAGGATCTGATTCAGACGAAGTCTGTCACAAATGATATCTTCATTAATAACATCTACTGTATCAATGAAGAAGTCCAGCTGCTTGGAACCTATGTCTGTCTGCACAATAGTACGCAGATCATGGATAACATCCGGCAAATGAACGGGGCTTTCCTCAAGCTTAACCTTTCCTGATTCTATTCGGCTCATGTCAAGAACATCATTTATCAGGCTCATCAGATGACTGCTGGCAGTCTGAATTTTAGTCAGGTATGCACTTACCTGTTCAGGGTTATCCATATGAGCTGCAGCCAGTGAAGTGAATCCAATAATTGCATTCATAGGTGTACGTATATCATGACTCATATTATTAAGGAAAGTTGTTTTCGCACGGTTCGCATGCTGTGCTGCTGCAAGTGCATTCTGGAGAAGCTTCTGGCGTTCATTTTCCGCATTAACCTGAACATCGATATTGCGGACTCCTGCAATTACTCTGTCATCATCTCCGCTCAGCTTAACAAATTTTACCTGGAAATAATGTATTGCCCCATCAATCATAGCTCGGTAATCCAATGAATACTCTGATTGATCATGTAAAGAAGCACACAGATTTTCAGGCAGAACTCCCTCACGTAGTTTTTCTGCATCTTCTTCGTATACATATTTATCAATATAGTTCTTCCAGGTTTCATTATATGGACGCTGCTTGTCATCAGCGTAATCCTTCATTTCACCATTCACTTTTATAGGAAGTGATATATCCTCAACAGGCGACATGAGGAAAATATCAGAGTAATCATTGCTGAGCGCACCTACAATTTTGAACTGCTCATTTTCCATCTGCTTCTTTCGAGATTTCTGAAGCACAACAATGATGGTGCAGAACAGACTCAACAGAAATATTATTACAATTCCAAGATATATAACGCTTGACCAACGCATCCGCTTAGTTCCGTCACTGACGACTTCATTAATGTTGCTTTCATTCATCAGTGCAGTAAAAACAAGCGCTGTTCCCGGAACAGTTTTATAGTATACATATGTATGACTGCCGTTTTCTGAAGAAAAAACAGTATACCCCTCTCCGCCGTTATCCCAGTTTTTTTTCAGCGTTTCGATATTATACCCCTCGGCAAAATCAGCATTTTTTTCAAGATATTCAAAGAAATTCAAATTGCCCGTACTGTCATCCTGAGTGTTAAAAAGGCTCACTCCTTCTCTGTTGTAAAGCTTGCAGTACGTCTTGTTATCCGGATTCTCAAGCTGTTGTGCAGAAATTACATTTTCTATCCTGACACCCGTAAAGCATGACACTATACGTGTACCTGATGATGTCACATATGACACAGGAACAGCAATTATAACCATAGTATTTGTACCATAGCTTTTAACTATATGAATTTGCTTTTCGGTAATCTTATCTGACAGAAAACCAAATCTTGAAATACCTGAAAATGCACTGTCTGCAGTGTATACCATTCCTTTAGAATCCACCATGGCAAACATGTCCAGACCGTTAACCTGTTTCACCATACTGATAAACTGCTGTAATGTTTTTGTATTTTCAAGGTATTCACTGTCAAGCACTGTGAGTGCTGTTTCCATCTGCTGCGTTCTCTTTTCCAGTTCAGATGTTATGTTCTTGATATTTCTTTCTGATATTTCTTCAAGATAAAACTGTCCCAGATCATTAATTGTCTTATCTGAAGCTGACTGTGTGTTTTTCATCCACAGCACTGTAGACAATATCAGGATTACAGCAGCAGCAATCAAAACAATGTAAAAAGGACGCCGTCTAACAACCCCTTTACTCTTCATTCTTCAGAACCTCCTCATAGGAAGCGCTTCCATCAGAAATTACTTCATCAAGACCTTCCTTTTTCAACTGACTGTACCCTGCCCAGAATTCATCCTGTGAAATTTCTCCTCTGATAGCCTGATTCCTGAGCTTGCATACCCCTTCAGTAATCAAAGATGTTCTGTATTTTACATAGCTTGCAGTTTCCATTGTAGGCGGCTGCACATAGAAAAACTCGTTGTTTATTGTAAACAGCCCATCATACATTTCCTTCTGTATATCTGACAGATTATCTTCTTTCTGACCTGCAAACAGGCATTGCATATATGCATCCTGGAGCCAGTATCCGCCAAAAGGTTCATAGTTTATTCCTACTGTTCTATAGTCAGTGAAGCTGTTTGCGATGAGGTTCTTATCAAGCACCGGTGTTTTCCCCTCCATGGTATAGCTGACACCTTCAATTCCGTAATTATACAGCATTGTGCCTTCTTCTGTGTAGCACCAGTTAAAAAAGCGTACAATATCCTCAACCTTGTCTTTCTCCGATGCCCCTGCAGTAATGCACCATACAGGAGATACAAGTTCTCTTTCCTGAATCATCTGATCTCCATAAGGTCCGGCTAAAGGTTCAACACTTATCCAAAGAGCATCTTCATTCCCATTATCCCTCAATGTAGAAGTCTGGGCTCCTGAAGCAGCGAATGTCATTGTGCTGCCAAGAGTATCATCTCCCATCGCCTGTTCAATAGAAGCATAGTCATATGTATCATAATCTTCTGTCAGAATACCTTCTTCATACAATTCAGCAACTGCTTTGAGGAATTCTTTATACCGTGGATGCTCATATACCATTGTGTAGGTACCGTCATCAAGCACACAGAACTGAGTATCATTGGAAGCTGCTATACCAAAAGCATTCAGCAGTATTGTCAGACTTCTTTCGCCGTCTGAACTATGAGGCAGAGCAAGAGGAATTTCATCTCCGGAATCACCGTTACCATTCATGTCATTATCCCTGACGCCTCTCCAATACTTCAGCCAGTCTTCCCATGTCTTAGGGGTATCCATATCAAGGGCAGCCAGCCAATCCTCTCTTGCCATCATGGAAAATGAACCCTGTATTGTTGATACGGAAGGTATCGTATAAATATGTCCGTCAGAGGATCTCCACGTATCCATATGTTCTTTGCCTACAGCCTTTACAATATCAGGCATCATATCAAGATAATCATCAAGAGGAACAATCAGGCCATCGTCTGCAAGATCCATTACACCGAAATCCGTCGGATTTATTATATCCGGCAAATCACTCTTATTGCCCAGCAGTGTTGTAGCTACTGTTGAACTGTACCCTTCATCCTCCTGCCAGTCAACTGCCACATGTACTCCGGTCATTGTTTCTATAGCCGGGAAATAGTAGCACCCGTCAAAATCAGAAGGTCTGCCATCATACGTTACGCCCAGTCCCGTTATCTCAAGTCCCTCCTTATAATACAAACTGCTGCTTTGTGGGAGCGACTCCGATGCAGCAAGCAGTTTTTCGTTCATTTTATCAACGGAAAAATTTTCTGCAGTTTCCAGATTCGACTGACATCCACTGAAAACCAAAATAATTGCAGCTAGAACAACCAGATATACCTTTTTCATGATACCCTCCAAAAATTAAACAATGGGATTAGAATACATATAAAATATTATACATCATCGAAAAAAGATTATCTATTGTTGATTTTAAAATAATCCCGTATAATAAATGAGTAAAAAAGCAAATCACTGCTTTGACCGGTAACCCTGATATTGAATTTGGAGGTGAATGTACTTATGCAAGGAAAGCGAACTATATGGAAACGCATAATTCCTGCAAGTATTTTACTGATTTGTATTATCGCGAGTTTTGCGGCTTACTCAAATGCGAACCGCAATATGACGGTATCCAGAAACGCTAAGTATGTGGAGGATGCAGCAAATCAGACAGCCAAACGAATCGAAGATCTACTTGTCGGAGCAGAAGACAGCATCAGCGCCATCGCCCATCTGTACGGACAGACGATGGATCCTGCTCAAATAGATATTAAAACACTTCAAAAAATGGTGGACGACACACCTTTTGACTATATTGGAATTGTAGATACTGACGGCATTTATACTGATAACCGTGGAAAACAGGCTCAGGTCTCAGACAGATATTATTTCCAGGATGGAATGCAAGGTAATTCCGGAATGGATATTATCTTCAACGGCCGGCTTGCCCACGAAAATCTGATGATTTTTTACGCTCCGCTGTGGTTTGACGGAGAGGTTGTAGGCATTCTTACCGGACGCTATGGTGAGCATCAGATGCGGGAAATCATTGCTGCTACATATTTTGAAGAGTCAGCCATGACCTATCTGTGTCTGCCTGATGGGACAGTATTCTCCAGCTCCAATGATAATGACCCGCCGGAAAACATCATTACTGCACTGCGAGAAGCAGATGGCGCGGATCAGGAAACACTGGTAACATTGGAGGATGCACTGAAGAATGGTCACTCCAGAAGCTTGACCTATACAAGTGAGCAGGGCTCCAATGCGGCGTATGTAACAAAACTGCCAGGCAAAGACTGGATGCTTCTGCAGGTTTTCCCAATTAAGGTCACCAATACAATGCTGAATGAATCCAACACCATTGCCATGTATCTGGAACTTTGGCTGGTTCTGTTGTTTGTGGTTTATATTTTAATACTGATCATGGAAAACAGGCGGCAAAAGGCAAAACTGGTCATGGAAAAGCAGGAGATGCGGGACATTGTTGACAGCACCTCTCAGCTGTTCAGCAACTTTATTCTTGCTGACCTGAAGAACGATTCTTATGAATATCTTAAAAAGGATATCCGGGAATGCGAAGAAGCTGATGACATTGGCTCCGTGGAGGAATTTCCGCAGAAGGGGATATACTCTCAGCTCCGGAATTATTGGGGTGCCCGCGCTATTCAGGAAGATGAGCATATTCGGAATCAGTTATCAATCAGCGCTATCCAGCAGAACCTGACTGAAGACACGACCTACCTCCAGTATGAATATCGTGTTCAGGAGGACAACATACGCTGGGTTCAGATTTCTGTATTGTGTCTGAAGCGGGAAAATGGCGTCCCTGTCTCTGTATTATTGGCGGTGCAGGATGTGACTGAACTGAAAGAGGCGGAGCTTAAAAATCGCATGGCTATGGAGGAGGCTTACCGAGCGGCTAAATCTGCCAATGAGGCTAAGACCACGTTCCTTTCCAATATGAGCCACGACATGCGTACTCCTATGAACGCAATCATAGGATTCTCAACGTTACTGGACCAGGATGCATCACAACCGGAAAAGGTGCGGGAGTACAATGATAAGATCGCCGCGTCTGGCCGGCATTTGTTGGGTCTTATTAATGATGTGCTGGATATGTCCAAAATCGAAAGCGGCCAAAATTCGCTGAATATTGCAGAGTTTAGTCTGAAAGAACTGCTGGAAGAACTGGGCTCGGTTATACAACCTCAGATTCGTGAAAAAGAACAATCGTTGGATGTCAATGTCTGCGATGTGGGTGGAGAGCGTTTTCTGGGAGACAGACTGCGACTAAGTCAGATTTTGTTAAATCTGCTGTCAAATGCTGTAAAGTACACGCCGGAAGGTGGGCATATCGAGCTGACTATCCTTGGTCTACCTGAAATCTCCAGAGGCTATGCCCATCTGTGCTTCCAGGTACAGGATAATGGCATCGGCATTAGCCCTGAATTTGTGAAACATATTTTTGATCCCTTCACCCGTGAAAATAACAGTACCGCAAGCGGCATCCTAGGTACTGGTTTGGGCATGGCCATTACCAAGAGCCTGGTTGACCTGATGGGCGGAACTATTTCTGTGGAAAGCACTCAGGGCAAGGGAAGCACCTTCCGGGTTGAGTTGGAGCTGAGATATGGCGATCAGCCTGCAGAAACCAGTAGACAGGAAGATGCCGTTCTCCCTGCCACTAGTGTCAATGAACTGAAGGGTCTAAGAGTGTTGATTGCCGAAGATAATGACATCAACGCTGAGATTCTGGAGGAACTTCTCTCCTATGAGGGAGTGTCCTGCGAACGGGCGGTAAACGGTCAGGAGGCTTTGGAACGCTTCCAGCAAACTCTGCCTGGCTATTACGATGCCGTTCTGATGGATATTCAGATGCCTGTCATGAACGGTTACGAGGCCTCCCGGGCCATTCGAGCTCTGGACCGACTCGATACTGCAACAATCCCTATCGTGGCTATGACTGCTAATGCCTTTGCGGATGATGTTCAAAATGCCATGGACGCAGGTATGAATGCCCATTTGTCAAAGCCTATCGATATTGTAGCGTTAAAGGGCGTCTTAGGGAAACTGATTCATTCTGATATTTAGAGCACTTGTCGTTAGTTTATCTGAGCCAGCGATTCAGTGTTTTTACCAAAACATTCAGGTCAAGCGGTTTTGCAATATGTTCGTTCATGCCAACAGTTTTCGCTGCATGTATGTCTTCTGCAAAAGCATTTGCGGTCATGGCAATAATCGGAATCTGTTTGCAGTAGCTGCGATTCACAGCACGAATAGCTCTGGTAGCATCATAGCCATTCATTCGCGGCATCTGGATGTCCATAAAGATTATATCGTAGTAACCGTCCGCACAATCGTCCATCAGATCCACTGCCTCCATTCCGTCTATGGCGTGCTCTACGCTGATTCCTGTCATACCCAGAATCTCGGCAGCAATCTCAGCATTCAATTTATTGTCCTCCACGAGCAATGCACGCCTTCCTGTCAGGTCAATGCTTCCTAATTCTACCAGAGGCTCCTGCTGAACCGGCTCATCTTCACTTACCAAAGCAGAGAAGGTTTTGGCCAACCTAGATCTGAACAGAGGCTTGCTGATGAAGGCATTGGCACCGGCCGCTCGTGCTTCCTGCTCTATATCCGACCAGTCGTATGCGGATATAATAATGATAGGTACTTCCTGTCCAATTGCCTTACGGATTGCCCGTGTAGTGGCGATGCCATCCATGTCCGGCATCTTCCAGTCAATGATGCAGGCGAAATAGTCCCGCTTTTGCTGGTGTTTAAGTATCACACGCTCAATAGCTTCGGTACCTGTAGAAACACCCTCGGCCTTCATACCAAAATCATTGAGCATTCCACAACAGGATTCCAGACTCAATTCATCGTCATCCGCTACAAGCACATCCAGATTCACAAACTTATCATAGTGAATCACCTCAGCTTCCTGAAGCTTCAGATACATTGTGACCGTAAAGCGTGAGCCGACGCCCAGCTTGCTTTCCACTTTAATGTCGCCTCCCATCATTCGTACAATATTTCGACTGATCGGCATGCCAAGTCCGGTTCCCTGGATGCGCCCCACCAGTTCATGATCGGCTCTGACAAAAGGCTCAAAAATGCTTTCAAGATATTCTTCTTCCATGCCGATTCCGTTGTCTTCGAAGATGAATTCGTAGCATCCGACTCTCGGCTGATTGGACGGCTTCTCGGTTATGGATATCCTGATTTTTCCTCCATCCGGAGTATATTTAACAGCATTGCTCATGAGATTGGTAAAGACCTTCTGTATACGCAGACTGTCACCTATTACAGCCTCGTGGGTAACACCTGAAATGTTGACACTGAGTTCATGATGGTGCGCCTCAATCTCTGCACTGGTCATTGTGAGAAGATTTTCCACAAGATCAGAAAGATTGAACTCTGCTTCAACGAGATCCACCTTGCCTGATTCAATTTTGCTCATGTCAAGAACCTCATTGATGAGACTAAGAAGGTGCTTGCTTGCACTGGTAATCTTAAGCAGGCTATCCTTTACACGTTCCTTTTCGTCAAGATGTGCAACCGCGATTGCTGTCATGCCGATAATTCCGTTCATCGGCGTACGGATGTCGTGTGACATGTTGGAAAGGAAATCTGTTTTTGCCCTGTTTGCAGCCTCAGCAGCCTCATACGCAGCCTGAAGAGCCAATTCCTGCTGGCGCTCCTTCATAATCAGATCATCCACATTTCTAGTACCTACTACAGCCATCAGACTGCCGTCCTTAGCATGTACAAAAGACACTCTCGCCTGAAGGTAAATGATTCCGTTATCAGTCAGCTTCTCATATGTGAAAGAATAGTCTTCTCCGTCTTCCTGTATGTGCTTCAAAGACAGCTTCTCAATAAATTCGCTTCGACTTGCATCCGATACCATTTCTTCAGAATATCCTGATATTACTCTTGACCAGCAGCTGTCTTGTTTGAGAATATACTCTTTTATAGCAAGTCCATCCTCTTCCTCCGCACGGTAAACCGTAACTGTATCCATATTCGGATTCACAAGCAGAACAGAATAGTACTCTGTACCAAGACCTTCGATGATTTCACGCTGCAATTCCATCTCTCTGGTCTGCTTCAGCTGCCTGCGTGCTTCCTCATCAACATCACGCATTCCCAGAATAAATGTGACGTCACCGTTTCTATCCACCGTTTTTACCGTGTTCATTTCAAAGTAGGAAATCACACCGTTTATAATTCTTCTGAATCCGAGTTTGTAAAGCCCAATCTCGGGAACCCTCTGCAATAAAACAGAAAGACCTGTGGATTGCCTGATTCGCTCACGATCCTCCGGTACAATAAACGTATCAATGTATTTGTCAAGAACCGCTTCATATTCTCCTTCTGCAAGGAGCTTCTTCAGAAGCACAGTATCCATCCCTATTCCATCTGTCCGGTAAAGACTCATTTTTCCGGTCTGTGCATCAATCTTGAACAGACTGCTGTATTCCTGACTCAGTGCACTGATAATACGCAACTGCTCTTCCTTAACTGCCCTGTTTTTATGTTCTTCCTCCACAATCGCATCAACGCATCGGAAACCAAGGATAATCTGACTTTCGGATTTCTGACGTGAATACAAGCGTATAAAGGATGCCTGATAATAATGAATATCTGTCCCATGAGTTAGCACACGATAGTTGCATGAATAATCGTCGCTTTCTTTAAGCGCAGATTTCACTTTTTCAACCGAGATGGCATCATAAAGAGCTGCTCTGTCCTCCTCAACAACATACTTATTAATGTAGTAATCCCACGTATCGTGATAAGAACGACGAATGACCCGCTGATCTTCAGCAATGATATTGCCTTCGCGCTTGATGGTCACCGCGGTATCATTTGCGAAATCAAGCAAAACAACATCCGGATAATCTCTGCTGAGCGCCCCTGCAATCTCCATCTCTTCTCGCATCCTTTTAATGTTTTCCAGTTCCCTGGCCTTCACATCATGGATTGACTTCGTGGTAAAGATTACATGGGTAAGACGTCCGTCGGCACCCCTGTCGCTCTCAATAAATGAGCACTCCCTCCATGTTCTGCCGGCCTTCGAATCAGTAAACAAGGTACTCTGATACTGTTTGGATACAATCCGCGTATTCTCCATGCGTTCATTCAGAGAGGAAAGGTTCACAAACGCAAGCATCTCTTCTCTGTGTTCAGGAGCTACCATATGCTGACAGAAATATTCGAGTCGCTCATGTGCATCGCCGGATGCACCGATATGTGCATGAACATTTTCTACGGAAGAAAGCTCCGTAAAGAGCCCTGTGGATAGATCGATATAATACATGGATGTATAGATTTCACCCAGAGATTGAATTGCCTGCATCCAGTCCATTAGCGTCTTATTGGTCTCCGCCAGCTTTTCGTGCATCATACGCTCAGTTGCAATCTCGCTATAACAGGTAGAAGCAGCTACGGACAACAGCAATAATTCATCGGTATTCTTTCGTGGATTATCTACGCCAAGGAAGCCGACAACTTCACCATTCACCGTAATGGGAGCCGCCATCAGGCTCTCGATTCCCTGAGGTTCAAGAATTTCATAGGTTTTTGAGCCGGGGTGATAGTCTTCTGACAGTGAGGTTATATAAAACTCCCCTTGCTCTTCAAATGCATCAAACCAGCATTCCATTCCATCAATGGGAATATTCTGAAGATTATCAATCTCTGCATTGACTCCTTCACGACACCACTCAAAGGTATTATTAAATACCCTGCGATCCATATGTGCCTCAAAAATATAGGCACGGTCCGCATCGTAATACCCGCCAATATCCTGTAGAATACTGTTCAGCGTCTGTTCATCCTTGGCCTTATCCAGATAATCTCGCAGAAATTGCTTTACCGCCTGTCCCTGATAATTCTGTGTCTGTTTCATCTCGTTCATAGTGCACCTCTTTATAAGAACTGTCCATAGGCTTTGTATGATACCAATTCATATTCGACAACTACAATTTTAGGATCTCTGTCAAAGCCGACATGAGCTCATCTACCTTAATAGGCTTAGCGATATGCCAGTTCATACCAGCTTTATATGCATTTCTTTTATCCTCATCAAAGGCATTTGCTGTCATGGCCACAATGGTGATTCCTGCTTTTTGCTGATCTGAAAGTTTCCGGATTGTCTGGGTCGCCTTATACCCATCCATATTCGGCATCTGGATGTCCATCAAAATCAAATCATAATAGCCAGGGGCTGCTTTCTCCATCATATCTACGCAAATGATGCCATCGGCAGCATGCTCCACCTTAAAACCGGCTTCTTCCAGAATCGTAATTGCAATTTCTGCATTCAATTCATTATCTTCCGCAAGAAGGATACGTTTTCCTTTAAAAAAGTTTTCATCATAGCTCTGAGCCTTCTCTATATAACTTTGAGTGTCTGTATCCTGTGCAATTCTGTGAGGTAAGGTTACTGTAATCTTTGTTCCCCTACCCACCTTGCTTTCCACTTCAATGGTTCCCTGCATCAGATCAACCAGCTTCTTTACAATAGGCATCCCAAGTCCTGTACCATTAAGTCTTGTCTCTGTACTAGAACGCTCTCTGGTAAACTCTTCAAACAGATGGGGAAGAAATTCTTCGGACATACCAATACCCGTATCTTCAATTACCGTCTGATACAAGGCATATCCCGGCATGTCAGACGTAATTTCCGTTAAATTCATGGAAACCTTTCCTCCGGAAGGTGTATATTTCAGCGCATTACTTAAAATATTTAAAAATATCTCGCGCAGCTTTGTCTCGTCGCAAAGAACATAAGGGTGTTCCACCTTATTTGTTCTTGTAAACTCAATCCCTTTTTCCTTCATCTGAGAATCAAATAAAGAGAATAGTGTATCATTAAATACATACACATCCCAATAGGTTTCATCCAAAGTGGCCTTACCGCTTTCAATTCTCGCCATCTCCAAAACATTGTTTATCAGCGAAAGCAAAAAGTCATTGGAGGTCTGAATTTTTTTAATATAAGACAAGGCGAGCTCTTTATCATCCAGATGTTTTTCCAAAAGCTCCGTAAATCCGATAATTGCATTCATAGGCGTACGGATATCATGTGACATATTAAAGAGGAATGCTGATTTCGCCGCATTGGAGGCATTAGCAATCTCAAGCTGCGCCTTTGTATCCGCCTTGTCATGTGCCTCGGTAACATCACGTCCGAGAATATTGATAATGGCTTCACCATTTTCATCATATCCAGCAAACACATTAATTTCATGCCATTCCAGCTTTTCCGTATAATGCATCGGAAACTCTTCCGTACCCAGGTGCCCCGTCTTATCTCTCTGCCCTCTGTAGTTTTCCAGAGCAATGAGCTCTTTTCCCCTTTGCAAATACTCGGGTTCTACTGCCTTCAGAAAGTTTTGATAAATGTCATCATAGCTGTCTGTGGCTTTCATTCTGGCAACCGTATCATCCAGACCAGTACCTGTAATCAAGGTGTATTTTCCAGTATCGATATTAACCGTCATATTATAGCTATAGAGCATCTTGGTAACACCGGAAAGAAGCTGATCTCTTGCCGCAGAGGCACGAAGCTCACGCTCTTTAATTTCCTGCTGTTCATGCGCTTCTGTGGTATCGCGACCGAGGATATTTGCTATCGGTTCACCATTTTCATCAGTTCCCAGGAAAATATTGATTTCATGCCATTCAATGCCTTTATCTGTTTTTACGGAATATTCCAGATTTCCGATGTAGCCGTTCTCATTTTTTCTGTTTCTAAGTGCTGTCAGACTACTGAAATTGCCGAAAGGTTCAATACAATCCTCTGTTACATATTGAATCTTATGCTGGTATGCGGTTTCATAGTCATCCGTGGACTCGAAAATCCCCACGAAATCTTCCATTCCTGTACCCACAATCAGACTGTACTTTCCACTTTCCAGATTTAAGGTCAGATTATAGCTGTACAGGGTCCTTGTAATATTGGAAAGTATCTGATCCTTTGCAGCTACAGCTTTCAATTCATTTTCACGCCGCTCCTGCGCTTCGTGCGTTTCGGTAATGTCCCTTCCTAGGATATTGGCGGTAGGATTACCTTCATCATCTACCCCCATAAAGGCATTGACTTCATACCAACCAATTCCGTTTTCAGTTTTTGCGGCATATTCGATCTGTCCGATATGACCTCTAAGGTTTTGCTGCTTGCGCAGAGCATTTAATGAAAAATGTCGGTTCATTTCCTCCGGGTATTCCGGAAGTGCTTTTTCCAGTAAATATTCACATGCCTTTTCGTAGTCATCTGTCCGTGAAAAATGTTGAATGATCTCTTCCATGCCGGTACCGATAATCAGACTGTACTTCCCTGTATTCAGATTCACCGTAGCATTATAGCTGTACAGGGTCTTGGTAATATCGGAAAGGATCTGGTCCTTTGCTGCAGAAGCCTTCAGCTCACGTTCTTTTGCTTCCTGCTGCTGATAAGCCTCAGTAATATCACGGCCGAGTATATTGGCTACAGCCACACCGTCCTCGTTTGTTCCGATAAAGAGGTTTGCCTCAGCCCATTTATCTTGAGCATCTATTACTACTCTATATGAAACAGAGCCGATATAACCCGTTGCGTTTGTTTTTTCTTTTAAAGCACGAACGCTGATTAGTCCTTCTACCTTATCCTTGTCCTCCGGCGAAATATTCTTCGAAAGCTTTGCACTTAGAATCACATAGTCATCATTATGCTGCATGATTTCAAGGAGTCGTTCCATACCTGTACCTGTAATGAGCGAATATTTCCACGTTTCAAGATTTACCGTAATGTTATAACCATAAAGCATCTTGGTGATGCCCGATAGGAGCTGGTCACGAGCCATGGCTGCCTTCTGCTGATTTTCGCGCTGTTCCTGACGCTTGTGTGCTTCCGTAATATCTCTACCCAGAATATTTGCAACAGGGTCTCCTGCTTCATCCATACTGATGAACACATTAATCTCATGCCATTCTTCACCATATTCCGTAAATGCTCCGTACTCAAGGTTCCCGATAAATCCATTGGCATTGGTTCTTGCCCTAAGAGCGTCCAGACTGACCAGTGCTGCAAACTGTTGAACATACTCCGGATCCAGATAGGAAATCTTCTTTTGATACGCCACCTCATAATCATCGGTGGACTTAAAAATTTCCATGAATTGTGTCATACCAGTTCCAATAATCATGCTGTACTTACCGGTTCTCAAATTAAGTGTCAGATTGTAGCTGTACAGCAGCTTGGTCAATTCTGACAGAATCTGGTTTTTCGCGGCGGCAGCCCGCAGCTCCTTTTCGCTTTTCTCCTGGGCATTATGCGCTTCCGTGATATCGCGTCCCAGAATGTTGACAACTCTGTTCCCATTCTCCTCTGTGTTAATAAACACATTGATTTCATGCCACTCGTATTCCACATCCCCCGGATAGAGAACCGGGTACTCCAACGATCCTCTGTATCCGTTTTCTGACGTATTATCCTTAGCTGATTCAAAATTGGTAAGTTCATTGAAACGGTTTAAATAAGCCGGATGAATGATGCTGTCCTGAAACGTCCTCAATTCTTTATAATCGTTATGTTTCTTATATTCATCAACGGTTCGTTCCATACCTGTTCCCGTAATCAGGGTATAGCTTTCTGTTTCCAAATCTATGGTCAGATTATAGCTATACATAATCTGAGTAATCTGAGACAGAACTCTGTCCGTTTTAGCAGGACCTTTTTTCAATTCATTATGAGCCGTCCAGACGGAATAGCTATTCTGAATAAAGAAATGCAATGTTTCTTTTAAGAGTTCATATGCTCCCTGCATTTCTTTATCAGTTTTCCTGTTCACACGGGAAAGAACCTCCTTGACAGTCTTTTTGTCAATTCCAAGCTTTACCACCTTTTGCAGTATTTCTTCTTCCTTCTGATTAACAGACAGAGCCTGTCCGGCTAACACTTTTCCAAGTACCTGTCCATCTGGCAGTGCAATAGGTATAGAGAAATCCCAAAATCCAAAAGGACACTCATAAACGTCCTCTAAATCTGTCTTCCATGTTGCCATACAACATGCCTTACCCGTTTCACAGGATTGAACCATCCTGCAAAACTCTGTCATTCCGAAATCTTCAGAAAGCTGGTTACCCTCTGAATCTACTATCATTGTAGCCATCCCACAGCTTTTTGCCCAGTTATCCAGCAATCTGTATAGCTGGTTCATGTCGCAAAATTCTTGCAGTTTTAAGCTGTTATTATCATTTATTCCTATTTCAGCATGATGGTTTTGGTTCATTGCAGCTGCTCCTCTTAGCGAATTTTTAATTCCAATATTAGTATACTCGCTCAAGAATAATAGTCAAGATTTGAATTATTATTCTTGAATAATTCTATTGATACTAAAAAAGCACTGAGACATTGATATTATATTGCATATAGCTGCCATTTGCATTCTGACAGAATATATTTAAGCTTATATCTCTTTTCTATACCATCAATAATGCTCTGGCACTCATATATCAATGTATCTATTCCGGCTATTTTCTGCCTGTAGCTGGTAATCCGCTTATCTATCCGGACTATCTTTTCAGAGCCATCATCCATCTGAAGTTTGAATTTATATGGTATAGGAGTTTTTCCTTCATATTCAAACACAACCATTGTTTTAATCGGCTTTGCAACAATCTTCACTGCCTGTAGCCTCCCATCATAATATAATTTCCGTCATTTACTCCACCCTGTATCGGTTCAACACTGCCGTTTGCAAATGTACCTCTGAATATGCTCTTTGTTCCAAATATTTCTCTTATCCGATCCACTGCCTTGTCCAGAGCTTCCTTCTGCTCCTTATCCTTACTGTCAAACAAAGACAACTGAATATTCTCTCCGTCTGAAAGATTCGAAAGTGATACACTCATGGCTCTTACAGGTTCCTTTTTCCACATTTCATTCACAAGGTTCTTTGCTATATCAAATATCTCTGTGGTGGTGTTTATCATACCATGCAGCTTCATCTGATGGCTGTATCCATGAAGATTACTGCTTCGCAGATAAACAGAAACAAGTCCCGCATATCTTCCGAGCTTTCTCAGACGCCCTGATAGTCTTTCGCATAGTGCCAGAAGCTCACGATATATATCATCTATGGTTTCAAGATCATACGAATAAGTAAGGCCATTTCCTATTCCTTTCCTGATGATATCGTCATTTACAACCACCTCTGAATCATCTATCCCGTTTGCATAGTCATGTATCAGAACCCCGTGGCTTTTAAGGTTTGCTTTAAGAATTCCTCTGTCCGCATTGGCAAGTTCTCCGATAGTCCTAATCCCCATACCTTCAAGTTTCTTTTCAGATGCTCTGCCTACCATAAACAGTTCTCTCACCGGAAGCGGCCACAGCTTGTCCGGAATCTCCTCAGGCCATAATGTATGTATCATATCAGGTTTCTTTAATTCGCCTGCCATTTTGGCGCAAAGCTTATTTTTTCCTATACCGATATTAACCGTAAACCCTAGTTCCTTCTTTATTCTCTCCTTTATCTCAAGAGCAACCTCTACAGGATTATCTCCCGCTCTCTTTATCGAAGTCATATCACAGAAACATTCATCCACACTGTATCTTTGAATTACAGGAGTATACTCATATAAAATTCTGTACATTGCCTCGCTGCAAAGAAGATACAGGTCGTAATCCGGAGGATAAACCTCAAGGTCAGGACATTTTTTTCTCGCCTCAAAGAGGCTTTCTCCGGTTCTGATTCCATACTTCTTGGCAGGAATGGATTTCGTAAGAATAATACCATGCCTGTTTTCAGGATTTCCTGCGATGACTGCAGGAATTTTTCTTATGTCTTTCTCATATCCCCGCTCAAGTAAAGCAACTGCCGTCCAACTAAGATACGCACTGTTGGCATCAACATGATAAACAAGCAATTCCAAAACGCCCCTTTCATGATATATTAACTGTCTAATGAATATCTTTTATAACTTTAACAGCGATACCCTGAATAATGCAGTCGTCTGCAATAATGTCATCCATATCTTTGTTTTCCGGATGAAGTCTTATTTTCTCATTGTCACGGTACAGCCTTTTAAGGGTAGCCTCATCATCAACAAGAGCTACTACTATCTGTCCATCTTCTGCACATGACTGCTTTCTTATTACAACCAGGTCTCCCGTTTCAATTCCGGCATCAACCATTGATTCACCGTTAGCTCGAAGAATAAAAAACTCTCCTTCCCCAAACATTGACTTCGGAAGAGAAACATACTCCTCTATATTCTCCTCGGCAAGGTTGGGAATTCCGCATGCTATGCTGCCTACTACAGCTACGTTAACTGTACTTTTATTAGTTTTTCTGATTTTATCTGTTATCAGTTCTTTGCCGTCATATGACAGCATTCCATCTTCATTCATAGCAACAAGATATCTTTGTACCGTTGATCTGCTGATACCCACCCCTGCTGCGATTGTACGAACTGAAGGCGAACTGCAGTACTTACTGTAGTAATCGTCGATATATTCCATGATTTGAACCATAAGGTCCGGATTCTTACTTCTCAAAATTGTCTCCTTTCATTCAATATGAGACGCTTCGTCTCTTATTGACTATATTATAAACATATGTTCGCGCATATGCAAGAGGAAAATTTGCAAAAAAGAAAAGAGGCATTTTTGCCTCTTTGTTGCCATTAATTGTACTTAACCTTTGGTTACATCAACGCACTGATCGCGCTCGTTGTCTTGGTAGCTGAAGATGTTACTGATGCATTTTAGCAGCACATTTCTTACATACGGTTTTCTTCTTTTTCTTTGCTTTGGAAATCTAAGTTGATTTTGCCGATTTACCGGCACACTTTTTAGATATATGCTACTTCTTCTCTATTACCTTTGCACTGCAAAATGAACACTGCAGTGCCTGCCTCCCATCACTTCGGTTATTGCGGATACCATTATTAGACTTCGCTTCAGAAACAATTGCTATCTTAGGAGGTTCACTCGAGCATGATTCACCTATTTATCCGATTTTAATACCAGTTTCAACATAGCGCAACCAGCTTTATCAACACATATAATGTAATTGCCCTTGCAGAAACTGATATGTTCGAATTCAGGAGGCAGAACTTCTATTCCATCAGGTGTTACAAGACCTGCAAGATCACGATACTCATCAATAGAGTTGCTTACAGTATATAACGGTTTGTCCATTCCGGATATTTTATCATACTTAGCCGGAATGATAACATTGCCGTCAAAATCCAGCAATGATACCTTATCACCGCTATTAACAACTATTCTTTTACTTTTCGATGAAATTCCTCCCCACTCGATATCATATTTACATGGAAAAATTACATTCCCATCATGATCTATCAACCCGCTTTTACTGACACCATCTACTTCTGATGTTACTTCCCACTCATCTTCATATCGATAAGTAGAAATAGTTGTATATTCAGAATGAAATCTCTCTTTACCGTCTAAATCAATAATTTTCTCAACTGCACGATTAAGTGTTCTGTCAAATAATTTAACTTTTAGATCTCCATCATCCATAAAGTCAACATCTAGGAATTGAGGCTCAAAAATCACTTTATTCTGATTAATATCAAAAATTCCTATCAGAGCATCAGGTTCATATCTATCTCTGTTATAAAATGCAAATAATCCATTTGCATAAACATACCCAATATCTTCAAATACTGGCTCTGCCAACCATTTACCTGTTCTGTCAATTACTCCCCAGTGTCCACATTCCCAGCCTCCAATATGAGCCATTAATACTTCATTATCCTCCCACATAAACTGAAGTTCATCAAATATGAAAGGAATCACTTCATTTCCATTTTTATCTATTCCACCCCATAATTCCTGTTCAGTCCAATAACGTCCCTTGTTATATTCATTATCCCATTTTGGATCTTTAGTCCATTCTCCTTTACATACAATAGCAATTCCATTGTTAAAATCTTCAGCATAAATATATTGAGGCGGGATTATTTGATATCCATCTTCATTAACATATCCCCATATTCCGGCAATTTCGGCATAATCCGAATAATATGCCAGATCCATAGAAGAAAGCTTTAGTGTAGACACTCTGCACATTTCTTCTGAAAAATGTCCTATATCCTGATACTTGGATCCTATGCTTATTTCTCTTCCATTCTTGTCGATGAATATCCACTGACCTTTTTTCTTAACTGCAGCATAACCTTCGTCAAAATCATTTGCTTTTTCATAAACCGGCGGAATTGCAAACTGTCCTTCTGAATTTATGAAACCATAACCCCTTTCACGCACTCCTACCTTCCGCAGACCTTCCTGTGTACTGCCGAGGTGTACAAAATCCAAAGAGCATACCCTCTTTCCATCAATTGATGCTATTGTAGAAATTCTATTACAATTAAACGCTTCTCCTCTAAGCAGCACATCAAGTGTATTAGTTTCTTCATCCTGATACATATTCACTGCATCCCATGTCCACACTTTTCTGACGCAAATTTCCTCGTCTTCATATACAACTTCTTCACAGCTCACAGGTTCTGAATAAATCACACCATCCTCATAAATCTGCATACCTGATATTAGAAACCCATTTTTAAAACATACGCATGGAAGGCAATCATTAAATCCACGATACCATGCTTCAGGAGTATTGTTAACAAATGCAGACTTCCATATGCCGTCCGTAAAAACATGCCGGCAATATGATATCACTTCCTCTTCTTCATCTTCTCTGGATATAGGAAGCACATACTTAATTACTTCACCATTATCAAAAAAAGCCTTTAATGCAAATCTTTCAGACAATACTGCGGGAAATGTCTCCACAGATACTAATACGGGGATACCTTCAAATGTATCACAGCTGATTTCTTCATCGCTTTTAACAAATATAGCTCCCTCTTCATAAAATGAGTGATTATTAATTATGCAGATTTTTCGTTTATTATCCACACTGAAATCAAACCATCCAAAATTATCAATATACGGGGCCATGCTGTACACAATACCGTTGTATGTCACGTATCCAAGTGCCATATCACCGTGTTCCCGATGTATCCTGACCATAGAATAATAGAATGCATCATTATAATAATTTCCGCCGTATTCTTTGTAAACAGGGCTATTTTTAGAAATAATGCAGCTAAGAGCATCAAGGCTTTCATTGTTTACTGCATAAATCAGCTTTTCCATGATTTCAAACATGTCTTCCTGTGGAAAAAACAGAAGAATGTTTTTTCCATCCAATTTATGAGGATGCAAAAGTTCAATCCTTCTATTATCAGCATCCTTGCTCGTATAAATACTATACCTGGCTTTTCCTTCAACGATGCTCCGTTCAACCATGAGATTAACTATCAGTACAAACCCTTTAGTAAAATCACGTTCATCAAGTTTCGCACAATATTCCCCCGTAATTATATTATTTTCTCCCTTGCCATAAGCATACATATAGACAGTATAATTATGATTATTGAAACTGCAGTTATATCCAATACAGTCGTCAAACACTTGGCTTTCAATCACATAGTACCCGTTACTTTTAAGCCATTCCTTAAAAAGCTTGTCGGCCTGTCTCCATATATAAATCTCGGAGTCACCCGACTCTTCATCTTCATACTTCTGACTAGTCCACATTGACCGCATTATTTCAATTTGTCTGTCTTCTGATGTCATTGGTTTAACAGAATACGGAGTATCATTTATCGAAACCTGTATATCTTCCATTGCACGGCCTAAAGCTTCAGTCGATTTATATTGTTTCATCTGCCTCCTCCTAATACCCGATTACCAGAATTTTTTCTCCTGGTTTTCTAACAAGTTCAGTCCATTTCCTAATATCTTTTGCTTCATATTCATGCAACCATTTATTCTTCCAAAACTTAACTCCGTTATTATTTATATAATATAACAGGTTGCACTTTCCGTTTGTTTTTTCCTTAAGAGAAACTATATAGTCGAACAATTCATCAAAAGTGGAAAATGCTATAATTCTATCTATTTCTCTCAGAATCACCTCCCACTGCTCACTTGAAAATTCATAATCCTCATATGTATCGTGAAGTTCACCGATTACAGCAGAAATCGCTATATAAAAAAGTGCAAAATCATCTTCATGAATATGCAGAAAATGCTCTTTACGCTCAGAAGTAAATGAAATATTTGGGTTATCCATAAGTTCTATTCCTTTTTTCCCAAACCAGAAACTTCTACATTTTGATTCAAATCCCAGCTCTTCATCTTCATGAATATCTTCCCAGTTAAACAGTACTTTCTTTAATTGTGACATAGGTATTTTTAACAGTTCCCTTTTACTGTTTATGAGAGTCACCTCACAATAATCAATTACCGGTTCGATACATATTCCCACATCATTCTCAAGCCACAAAATAATCGCTGAAACCAGCTCTCTCTCTTTCCCATCCTCAAAATCTCCGGAAAACATTGGTTCATTTTTGGTAATATGAGTAACCACTTCAACAGAAGTTATCGCTTTCCCAATGCATATATCAAATATACTCCTGACTTCAACATTTAATGAATTACAGTCTGACCGGATTCCAGATGGAATACAGTTCATTCTCAATCTAAATTCCGACATCTGTGGAGTATCTATTTCAAACTGTTCATTATCTTCGAACATTATTAATAATGGTTCATCGATTATAACGCATCGTGGATATAAAGTTTCAGGATCGATTGCATGATAAGCGGATTTTGCCTGACGATCTTCCTCTTCCAGAGACTCTAATGAATTGTACGCATATAATTCAATCCACTCCCGCGTAAAGTTGTACGCTTGTGATATTATCTTTATATCCTTAATTACCCTCTGCTCAAGGTTAAGTTCAGCAATGTTTTCTATAATTTTTTCTTTAGATACCATTATCGGAGCTGACCATTCACTTGCCCTGTATATATTATCCTCAAACTCATTTTTCCCATTTGAATAAAATGTTTCTTGTATCATCTTGTTCTCCAATCACTGTTTAATAAGCCACACCGCTTCTCAGCTTTTGATATTGAATCAGCCATAACTATCTGTTTAACTTCAAAGCCAGACGCTCTCATTCTTTCCAGGTCTTCTTTCATATGCATCCGCATCGGTATCCTCGAGCACTTCATGCAAAACGCCCGCTATTGCCTCCTCTATGTCTACTAATATACTAAGGTCAATCGCCTTAAACGCCTGAATGCAACCACATTTATCTGAAATTATCATCAAACCCATCCATATCAAAATCGAAGGCTTCACTGTCATAACCGAATCTGTCATTATCGAAATCGTCGTCGAAGTATGGTTCATCGTCTGAAATATATGCATAATCATCCACATCATTATCACTGTAATCTTCAGAATTCCAATCGCTGAAGATGTATGCTGGGCAAGTGCTCACATCAGTTTTAACAAGAATATCTTTTTCTATCATAAATGCAAGTATATAAAATACTCCGATATCTGTGAGATTCTCTTTGTAGCCTGCATCTCCCGGTTTCAAATCAAGCCCTAGAAACGGTTTATTTCGATATATGTCATTCATCACGCTATTCACATCAGATTTATTATATATCATTTTTTCAACAGCTTTTTTAATACCTCCCCTTTGCGTTGATGCTGTACTGAGAATGAAATACCCTTCTACAAATCTGAGAAATTCTTCCTCGACTTCCTGTGCCCTGTTCGCATATAAATTATCTTTCGGTGACAAAATCTTAATTTCTCTATATTTTCTTTCCAGTAATTTCAACTTGCTACTGTTAAGCTTTATCTTGTTTTTCAGTTCTGGATATTCCACAATCACCTTATCCCTGATATTTCTAATTATTTCATTCCTCTGTTCTTTCTGCAGTTTCTTTTCTGTGTTGCGTATGTCAGCTGCTTCCTTCCTTAATTCTGCTATTTCATCATCAAAGTTATCTTCAATGCCACATTTCTCTCTTGCTTCATCTATTGCTTCCGCGTAATCTGCCAGTTTATCAAGCTCCTGTGAACTGCTGATTCTATCGTCATAACACTCCACCCTGAGTTTCTTTATCCTTTCAATTGTTTGCTGATCAATAAGATTTCTCGCTATCAGATTTGCAAACACCTGATCAAATTCCATACACTGTGACTTTCTGGGAAGGCGAGTAATTGCCCATAGAATTTTAATATATAACTCACGTTCCTTTTTCTTATCATCATTATGATTTTTAAAGAACAGAACTGCACAGGCAATCAGTACAGCAGGCAAAAGTAACGTGACTGCAAGTACAAGTAGTATAGAATCCGTATCGGATATACTTTCCTGTACAAATCTTGTGAAAGCAAGAATAGCAACAATAACCCATATTCCACCAATAAGCTGCAACTCACCATCGCTTTCTTTTTTTGTATATCCTGTCAGATCCTGTACGTACTCTTCAACATTTCTATAGTATTTATTTCTGGAATACATATCAATACTTCTCCTTTGCATCTACAGTTTATCATTATCTGAGGGAGAAAAAACTCCCTGAAACCTGCGCCTAAACACAAATTCCAGGGGATTATCACTATTTCATATTATTTCTGATATTGTCCAGCCAATCTCTGAACTCATGGGCAACATGATCAGGCCCTTTGATTTTTACTTTTAAGCCAAGACCTACCACCCATCCGAAAAACTGCCCGCTTACGGCAACTTCGTGGCCTACACAGAAGTGTTCATCATCGGCTTTACAGATTATGATATCATTTCCGAATCTGTCTATAAAAGCACCTATCATGCTGTTATCACATTCAAAAGTTACATTTTCGACCTTACCTCCGTACATGCCGAACGTGCTTTTTGCAAACCTGGC
Source organism: Bacillota bacterium (assembly GCA_030526355.1). Taxonomy (GTDB): domain Bacteria; phylum Bacillota; class Clostridia; order Peptostreptococcales; family Anaerovoracaceae; genus Lentihominibacter. Next base: position 50,748 of record JAUNDC010000019.1, read on the forward strand.
CAGGTCAAACTTATCGAACTCGGACTCCCCGGTACGCTTTTCTTCAGTAAGCTCGATTCTCTGCATCTTGTCAACGCGGTAATGCTTGACCAGCCCCGAGAAATCATCGAAGCCCACCATATAATAGTTTTCATCATCCCATGTAAGCGCCCACGGGCTTATAACAAACGGCCTGCCTTCATTGCGTGGAACAAGTTCCTTTTCGATGTTCCACTTGAAGTATATGAAGCTGATTTTCCTGTCCGACAGAATCGCTTCCTGAATTTTATCCACATTGTAGTAGATACTTTCGTTCGGTGTCTTGATTCTGTTGGTTATGTAAACGTGACGCTGCAGCTGCTTCGCTTCATTGACGCTGGCAAGGCTCTCCAGTTTCCTGATTAGTTCTCTGGATTTTTTCTCTGTTATGAACTTGGATGACTGGACAGCATCCACCAGAAGCTTCAGCTCCGGCAGCTCAAACTTCCGGCTTGCAAGATAATACCCCGCCGGTTTCTCTTTGGTGTAAATGATGTCCATGCCCCATGTTTTCAGGGTTTCTATATCGTCGTACAAAGTCTTCCTGTCTGCTTTGATTCCGTTGTTGGCGAGCATTTCAACGAACGCCCCGGTTGATATGCGGTTATCCTCATCACTTTTCTCAAGCAGCTCATCCATTATGTAAAGTGTACGCAGCTTGTTTGTCGCAACTCTAGCCATTTGTGCATCCTCCTACTGACCCCGATTTTCTACAAATAAATCCATTCCAAGTATATTCAACAGCTTAATTGTTTTTTGAATCTCAGCAGTTGGTTTGCCACGTTCTACATCAGAAATAAAAGTTACACTCAGACCTGTAAAATCTGACAAGTATGCTTGTGTATATTTCAGCTCTTTTCTTCTTTTTCTGATTGCCTGACCTAATGATTTGGAATCTGTAATTTTCATAATCTCTCCATAATATGCCGTACGGCTATATTAATTCAAAATAACCAAAAAAATGCCGTACGCCTAATTTTCGTTAAAATAATTATATTATTAGCCGTACGGCTATGTCAAGCTCATATAGCATTAAAACCTATATCATCCTCTCGATCGCATTGTCCACGTAGTTCTTCTTGCCATCATGGTTCCAATCGAAAAAAGCCATTTACTCACCTGCTTTCTTGCTAATGATCATTATGTCAAAGATTGACTCCTACAAATCGACCACTCCCTGTGCCATTGCAGCAGTGTAAACACTGTCTTCCTGATCGCCAACAGAGGCAATGTATAGGAGTTTTTTATATGAAACATGCACGCCTTACTCAGGGAGGAAGCTCATGGGATTAGATTCTAATCCTTTCCCTATATTTCCAGACAGACATTATCACAGTTCTTCATTTTGTATTCAATGATTCTGTCCGCTGTACCGTACTCCAAAAGCGACAGGACTGAGCAGATCAGGTAATCAGATGAAACTATAACGATCACCCTGTGACCTTCAGCCAGTTCCTTCAGTTTCGCCAGCGCAGCTTCAGCACGCACATTCAGATCGTCGCCGCCATAAACTTCACGAATAAGTTTCGGATTGCTTCTGACCTCTATAGCTGTTTCCTTGTTATATGTAGTCTCCTCCAGGCTCCCTGTGAATATCTCATCAAATTCAGGGTGGCTGGTTATATTGTATTCCGGATACGCTATCTGCGCCGTCTGTATAGCCCTCTTTTTACATGACGCATAAACTGCATCGGGCTTTTCAGGGATATTGCCCGAAACTGTGGTAGCCTGTTCTTTTCCAAGCTCTGTCAGAGGATAATCCCCTCCCCATATTTTATTGATATTTGCCTCTGACTCTCCATGACGGACCAGATATACTTTGCTCATTCTGATTATCCTCCCTATAGCTCCAGATGCTGCCTACTTTCATACCCAAGCTTCTTCAAATCCGAATTCAGATAATCCATAGATTGCGGTGTTACCTTTATCAAATGCATCGAGCGTTCCATTTTATCAAAAGCATCATGCGGCAGTTTCTTATAATCCATCACTTCGAAATATTCATCAGTGCCCTCCTGAACCATCTCGGCTGTTCCCTGAATCTGCAGCCCGCCAAGATTACCAAAGCCAGAGTATTCATCGTAAATCGCCATAG
>JAUNDC010000083.1 GCA_030526355.1 Bacillota bacterium
GTGGCGGCATAAATCACTATTTTGTTAGCTGAAATATTGAATTTTCAAGGTGCGAGGCCCATTTTGGGTATGGGAAGTCTTAGTTTCTTATTTAATAGCAGCAAGTCCAGCTTCCGCTACTGTAGTATCCTCTGCCACACTGCCACCGGATACGCCAATAGCCCCAATCTGTTTTCCGTCCTTCACGATTGGAATTCCACCGCCAAACTCAACAATTCTTCCTGCGTGCTGTACTGCAATACCCTGAAGCTCCGCACCCTCTATTGCCAGATCCTTCACATCTGCAGAAGGCATCTTCAATGCCACAGAGGTATATGCTTTGTTTGGAGAAATCTCTAAGCTTGCAAGAAGAGAATCCTCCATTCTGTGGAGAAGTACAAGATTTCCGCCCATATCACATACACTGATCACCATTGGAACCTCAATCTCTACTGCTTTCTTTTCTGCTGCTTCAGCTGCTTTGATAGCAAGATCTAACAGCTCACCGCCTGAAGCTTTCAGCTTTGTATCCTCTCCCTTTTCATAGGCATCCAATCCAGCCTGAGCAACGGAGCAGTCCTCTGCCACACTGCCACCGGACACGCCAATGGCTCCGATCTGTTTTCCGTCTTTCATAATCGGAAATCCACCGCCAAATTCAACGATCTTTCCTGCATGCTGTACTGCGATTCCCTGAAGCTCTGCGCCCGCAATAGCCAGATCCTTTACATCTGAGGTAGGCATCTTCAAAGCCACTGCTGTGTATGCCTTGTTCTGGGAGATTTCCATACTTGCCAGGAGAGAATCCTTCATTCTCTGAAAAAGAACCACATTTCCATCCATATCCATGATGGTGATTACCATAGGCACTTCAATTTCCTCAGCCTTATTCATGGCAGCCTTCACCATATTCAATCCGATATCAAGCAGTTCACCGTTCTGAACGGCAGGTTCTTCTGATTTTTTCTCTTTCTTTTCTGCAAATGCTGTTGTACTGCAACAGATAATCAAAATCATAGATAATAACAACGCAACCTTTTTCTTCATATCAGCTACCCCCTTTTTGGATTGTTTGAAGATAGTATAGTCCGAAGTGTAGGCAACACATATTCATAATCATAAAATTATACTATCTCCGGAACCGCACATGACAAATATGTACTTTCATGATAACATTGGCGATTTTGACTGTCAATTGACATATAATCTATTTTTATACTGTTAATATTGTATATAATCATTTAGTTATCTGACTTTCTTGAATCATTGACAGGAAAAAGGTACAGACTATGGCGCATTTACATTCAGACAACAAAAAAGCCAATTATTCTTGATATAATCAGCTTTTTTGTTTATTACTTTGATATGCAAAATTTTTTAATTATGATTTAACTTCGGATTAGGTTTCCACTCATCCGAAAATGCAGTGATATAATTCCTTAGGAAAGTATCAGTTTCAGAGCCTAATAAATGAACGGATCAAGTTGACACCTGACCCGCTCTGAAAGTGATTCTTTCCAATTGTACCAAGATCGCGTTCGGGTTGATTGTGTACTGGTCAAGCATTTTTGTAACACTTTGTTCGATTAATATCGAGCATATTCT
>JAUNDC010000046.1 GCA_030526355.1 Bacillota bacterium
CAGTATATGGGTAAATCCACGTTGCTACAAACTGGAGGTCACTTCATATTGTCTCTCTTTCTGTATAAGTAATTAACAGCTGTGTGGCACACAGCTGTCATAATCTGATAACGAGTCAGTACCTGTATGAGTCTTTCATTCCGACTTCATCAAGATACTTTTGTCTTGCTTCTTCTCGTTCCTCTTCTGACTTCGCTGTCTTGCTGGTTGTATAGAGAAGATGATTGTAGACTTTCCGGTGCTTGTCCTCAAGCTGCCTTACGATATCATCATGAAACTGATACTCACCAAGAACGACATAACCATAAAGTTCGAGGAAAAGAGTCAGCGGTATCTGCACATTCTTCATCAGCGCTCCTCTCTTTCTGCTCTTCGTCTTGCTCTCTCATCTTTTTTCATCTGCTCCATAACATCAGGCGGTATCTTATCAATTACTCTCTGAAGCTTCCTCTGATTGAAGTTAAGTTCGCTTACCTTGTCTTTCAGCTGCTCAATCTCTTCTCTCTGGTCGTAGATGATATCGTTCTTGTTTGCATTAGACTTCTTGTAATCGGTTATCGCATTCTCAAGTCTTGTAACATAGTTGTCCGTCATCTTGAGCTGTCTGTTCATCTGCGCCATCTCAGGAGCATACCGACCAAGAAGAGTGATAGCTGCTTCTCTTTTCTCTCCGTTCCTAAACACTCCGATATCATTAATTGCATTTACAATCTCTTCGTAATGTGACATCAGGTTGTCAGCATTCTTGTAGAACTCTGTCGGGATATGCTTGCGCTGAGTAATCTTTCTTGAAAGACCTCTGCTTAAATCAGGAAACCTCTCATGCATGTGAGAATAGAAATCGTCCTGCAGCTTAACCAGTCCTCTGGGTCCTCCGATGATATCCTTTGATGAAAGTCTGTTGTCTTTTGTTATGGGAACAAAACAGACATGCATGTGCGGATTGGTTTCGTCCATGTGAACAACGGCAGAGATCATGTTCTCTTCTCCGAAGGTCTTTGTGAAAAAGTCATATGCTCTTTCGAAGAACTCTCTCTGTTCCTGCTGACTTAAATTGTTTATCCAGTCAGGTGATGCAGTTACAATCGAATCCTGAAGAACAACGCTGTCCTTTCTTCGCTTTGCTCCTGCCTCTTCGATTCTTCCAAGGACAGCTGCTCTATATCTTTCCTTCGGTTCGTACAGATGATAGTTGAGATGTGTTCTCTCGGAATCAATGTCAGGATTGCTCTTGTACTGCTCTTTCAGTCGCTCATGATGATTGCATATCCTGGTGACCGCATTAAGCTTTCTCTTTTCAATTCTCAGTATCGTATAGTTTGCCATTTCATTTCGCTCCTTTCTGCATTGAGAGGAAGAACGCAACAATTCACATTGACACCCTTAAAGCAGAGTCTCTTGCATTCTTCACTCAATGCCGGTCCCTTCGGGCTAACCTGCTGTACTCATAAGGGATGCCGGATGAGCAAGAGATTCTGCATCCTTGCCTCTCATATCAAAAGAAGCGACTAAGCGAGAGGTTTCCACTGAAACCCTCGCAAAGCCGCTTCTGCATCCCATATGAGTAACTCACTACACCTATTGCATAGGTCGCTCGCAAGGGGAGTACCCCTTGACCCCCTTTCAGGTCAAGTCCGCAGCATCATCGTGTCACCTTTAGCGGTGTCACTAGAAATTGTTGCGTTCTTACCCTGTTGCTAAAGCTTCTCCGGTAGTTCCCATATCCAGGCGTCCTTTATCTTCCTGGATACGACTCCCAGTTCACCTTTAGCATCGGCAGCGGTACGTTTACTGATGCCAAGAGATGTCATCTCAGCCATAACGTCACGCTGCAGTTTCGGTCCGTCTGTCAGCATCCTGACCAAAACTTCTTTAGCTTTCTCAAGTTTGGTGTTTGTTCTTTTACCTGCGGAAGAGAAAGCATTAACAAGTTCATCTGCTGTCACATCTACCTGACGGAGAAAAGAAACCTTGCCGGAATCAATGCAAAACTCGATTGCTTTTCCCTTCTCCGCAAGGTTGCATTTCTGCACAGCCATGATTCTTTTGCTCGGATCATCAGGTGACGAACCGATAAGAAGACAGCTTCTTGCTGAAGCTACTATGTCGATAGACCCTGACGTGCGATACATTGCTTTAGCACCTGACATCTTGTTCATGTGTGCGACTACAATGACAGCGCAGCCGGTTTCCTTCGCAATATCGATGAGATAATTCATCTGTGAGCGCACTTCGTTGGCCTGATTAAGAGAAACCTCCGCACCGATATAAGAAGCGAGTGGGTCGAAGATGATAAGCTTGGCACCGGTTCTTCTTATCGTCTCTCCGATTCTGTCGTCCGCAAAACTCAGTGCCCGGCTTCTCTCATCAATAAAAAAGATACGATTGAGATCTCCGCCTGCATTCATAAAGCGGGGAACAACCGTATCTTCCGGGTCATCTTCGGTGTTCTGATAGATGACATTCATTGGTTCGTGCTCACCTACGGAGAAGGGAAGAGGTGTGCCTGTTGTCAGCATTGCCGCAAGATTCAGCACAAAAGTGCTCTTGCCTTCGCCGGGGTCTCCCTGAATCATTGTTACTTTCCCATACGGTATATACGGATACCAGAGCCACTCAACTTCCCTTGGCTCAATCTCAGAGCCTGCAATGATTCTCAGCTTTTCAAAATTCTGTTCCATACAAAACCTCCTTTCGTGGAACTAAAAAAGACCGCCTGACTTTCTGAATTGAAAGCCGGACGGCCATGTACTTTGAGAGAGTATCGGAACTAATATGTTTCTCGACTAAAAATCAAGAAGATAAGTACCATCATCATATTTCCTAAATGTCACATATGTTTTGCCATAATGTTCTAACATCTGCTTTGTAATATATCCTCCATCTGGTGCTCCTATGCGTTTTCTTATCCATTCTCCTAGTATTGAATTGCTCTCAACACTATGTATTGCCTTATTCCCTTGTTGCGCCATTCGCATATGAAATGAACCAAAATCTTTTGTAACAACACGAAACATTGGACAATTTTCATCATCCGGATGAATTCTATCTGGGAAAAAACCCTCTACTTTGTCAGCAGCGTTATATGGAATATATGCTTGGTTTTGGTTTCGCTTTGTTCCATTTTTTCTAATGCCCCAGTTTACTCCAGACCCATATCCTGTATCTGTTCCGTCAGCTCTTAATAGTGAAACTTCAAGAACTGCAATAGGTTTTTGTCCATCATATATCAAATAGTCTCGTTCTGAATTATCTGGCTCCTCGAAAGCATCCTTGCCATTATTAATCACATTTTTTAATCGTTCTTTTGCTTCTGGATTGAAACAATCAACAGTATCAACTAACAGTCTATTATAGTAAGAATATAATTGTGTCGGCTCAGCAACCAATGAAACACTTTCTCTTCTCTTATAAAATGCATTCATCGTATAATTCAACGAACCGCAATAACCGAGTCTAGGTAAAGTATCATTTACCCATGTTTGACTAGGATAATCATAGTATGGATTTTGGCACCACATATAAATCTTTGAATGCACTTCGGGACCATTACTTATGTATCTACAACTTACCTTCGGCATTCCTCTTGATTCATTTACAAATCTTATTAATCGACAAATATCTTCATGTTTTTTTAATGACAGACTTGATTTTGTCATTCCTAAAATGATGTCTACACTAAGATTCTTTGTCAGCCTTTCGTTTTTCATTCCCTCAGATAGAGAAATCAGATGAGTAGAGATTCTCTCACAATCTGTAAAGGCTGTTATTATTTTTAAATTATTGCATGGTGACTGTTGTTCCGTTCTAGCAGGAGCGAATAATACTGGTTCATCAAAATCAGAAGTGATAAACTCTGGAACATTATACATTTTTGCATAATCATTCATATCTATTCCTCCATATTAGCAGGCACCCATGGATATTCAATTCCTGCGAAACTATTTAGTATAGCTGTAAAAACAATTTCGGATAGTTTACAAGGAACAGCCATACCAATCTGTTTTCTTACACTGCTATAATTACCAATGAATTCATAATCATCTGGGAAGGTTTGGATTCTAGCTCTTTCTCTGTTAGTCAACTCTCGATCTGTCCAATGATACATGAAAGTTCCACCTCCACCAGAAGCTGTCACAGTATAAGCAGGCTTTTCAGGATGAAGTTTTCTATAAATCTGACTAATTTTCGTTTTCGTCCTTATTCGCAATTCATCAGGAAATTCATCACCTAATCGTTCTTCAGCTTGCCACACATTTTCACCGGGTTCAATGAGAGATAATCTTCTAACTACTTTATCAGACAATTTCCGAATCTCATTGTTAGGTGCATCTGCGGGTATATTTGAGAGTGCAGTTCCCGAGGAAACATCACATGATAAATACTGTTTAGGGTCTGGAACATGGTACTCTATCGACAAATCATTCCTTATACCAACAATGATTACCCTATGACGAGTTTGAGGAACTCCATACTGCTCAGACTTGTATAAGTTTACATTTAAACGATACCCTGCTTTTCTCATATCTTCTAAAATAATTTGAAAATCACCGCTTCCTGCAGAACGAATACCCGAAACATTTTCTGCAACAAACCATTTGGGCTTATATTTGTTAAGCACCTTAATTCCATACCAGTATAATTGACCAAATTTTTCATTTGAAAAACCTTCGCGTTCACCAACGTGAGAGAAGCTGTTACAAGGGAAACCATAACAGAATGCATCTATTTCACCCAAAGAGTCAATATTCAAATCCCTAACATCTCCGCAATACACGCTTGCAGGATCATCAGGACAAATATTTCTTATATAAGTTTTACAAGTATCCTTGTCATAATCATTAGCCCATGCATGCACGATTCCAAATTTATCATCGTCGCTCCTCGCACTAATCGCTCCGTATGCAAGCCCTCCTGGCCCACAGAACAATTCTCCTAATCTAAATACGTTCTTGCTCATTAATTGCCTCCATCTCTAGAAGCAATTTCTTCTGCTTCTTATAGTTATTAATATAATCTGATATTGCGCGTTCCACAGCAATCGTCTTTGTTTGTCCTGCTTCCTTGCATAATTCACTCAACGCTTCATATGTCTTCGCATCAATGCATACATTTAAGTATGTCCCGTTTTTCTTTGCCTTTGCCATGTCATCTCCTCTTTTCACTACTAATAACTACATTATACCACTAATAACTACTATTTCTAGATGCTTTAATGAGTTTCTATACTTTCATTAATTTCTACACAATGTTATCAAAAGTTCATCCACTGCATCAGTATATCTTCCTTCCGCAATCAGCTGATTCCTCAGTTCAATCAACGCCTTAATAATAATATTTACCTCATAGTCATCAAACTTAAACTTTCTTTTCATCGTAACCTCCTCATGTACTTTGAGGCTCCGGAGAGCCTCTCTTAAAAAAGAAGCGGGCAACTATCTACACAGCAGCTCGCTTCACAGCATCGTAATTCTCTTTTTTTCGAATGCTTATTCGCTGCTTTCGGCATTCATCAGAGCAGCAGATTGAATTAGGGCCGCTGGGCCAGAACTCTTTACCGCATACAACGCATTGCCTCTTGAAGAACTTATGTCCTTCTTTCTCTGCCGGATCACGATTCATTCTGACGAAAGCCTCATGAGCTCTTCCACATTCTTTTGAGCAATACTTCTGTGATGGTCTTGTCGGCCAGTATTCCTTGCCGCATTGCTCACATATCTGTGCCGGATAGAGGTGTCCATCGTTCTCTGCCATTGCAGCTTTTTTCTTCTCTTCACGCTTCTGCTTTTCCTGTTCAGCTCTGGCTTCACGATTCTCTTTAGTATACTTCTCACGGTATTCCCTGCTGTTCTTCTCCTTGCATTCCTCAGAACACATCACCTCTCTGCCGTTGGACGGCCAGAAAGGTTTACCGCACACTTTACAGATTTTCTGAGTAAAGGTGTGATCTCCTTTTTCCTCATAGCGTTTCGCCAGTATGACCTCTCTGTCATGTGCATACTTGCATTCCGAAGAACAATACTTCTGTTTGCTGCTGTTCGGCCAGTATTCTTTGCCACACTGTTCGCATATCTTCTTGGCGAACTTGTGACCTTCATTGGCAGCATAGCGTTCAGCTTTCTTCCTCGCACGATACTCTTTTCCACGTTCCTTTTGTGCTTCTTTCTTTGCAAGCTCTTTCGCTTCTTTCTCGGCCTGAATTGCTTTTAGTTCATCTTCGGTATATACGAGGTTTATCTCACCGACAAAGTTGAAATGAATTTCTACCTTCTGAGTTCTGCTGCTTCCTGACCCTGAGAAATCATGAACGATGATTTTATCAATCAGTTCATTAACCATCTCTGCGGTAAGCTCCTCAGGATACTTATACTTCCTGATAATATCAATAAACCTCTGAAGCTGAACCGGCTCCGGTTTTAGTATCTCCATACGAGCCTCAAGCTCAGTGATTTCCTTCTCTAAATTTTCCTGCTCCTCGTCATACTGAATCATCAGAGAATGATACTGTCTTTCGGGAAGTATGCCTCCAACATAGTTTTCATAAAGACCTTTGATAAGACTGTCAACTTCGTCATATCTTTTTCTGCATTTTGCAAGAGCAGCCTTTTCCCGGTCCGGAATCTCTTCCTGCTTCTGCTCATACTTCTCTTTCAGTTCTTCTGCAAAAGCTTTCTCATCAATTTCAACTCTGCTCATTATTCTCTGTATTGTAGTCAGCACCAGCTTCTCTAATGACACTTCACCTATATTATGCGATGAACATACCCTTGTATCAGATGCGTGCTTACCGCATCTGAACGAGAAATACGGATGCTCTCTATCAGTGCCGCCAACCGCAGCTCTCATTCTGCTCCCGCAGTCAGCACAGAAGACGAGTCCTCCCAGAAGATGTCCTTCCGTAAATGTTCCGGCAGGATTCACTCTCTTGCTTCTTGCACGCTGTCTAAACTTCTGAGCCTTATCCCAGACTTCCTGAGATACTATCGGCTCATGGGTGTTTTCAAACAGCAGCTGATCCTCCTTGGCAACAGCTTTTCGATTCTTCATCTTGAAGTTTGCTCTCTCTGATTTTTTCAGCACTGTGTGGCCGAGATACTCTCTGCGATTGATGATGTCGCTGACAGTTCCGTATCTCCATCTATATGGGTCTTTGAAGGTCCTGTTGTTGTTCTGTTCCGGATGGTACTTCGCTGTATATGCTGACGGAATGAGAACCTTCTCAGCTTCAAGTGTTCTTGCTATCTCTGATATTGGAGTTCCAACTGAAGCCATGTCAAAGATACGCTTGACTACCTTAGATGCGACAGGGTCAACTACAAGCTTCTGTTTATCGTCCGGAAGTCTGTTATATCCATACGGTATGCTCCCGGAGCACCTGAGACCTTCACTCATTCTGGAATTGAACACAGCCTTTATCTTGTTGCTTGTGTCCTTCGCATACCACTCATTCATGATATTCAAGAATGGGGTAAAATCATTGTCCACCGGATTATCGCTGTCAATACTGTTATTGATTGCAATGAACCTGACATTCTTCTGAGGGAATACCATTTCAGTGTAGAAACCGACCTGAAGATAATTTCTTCCGAATCGGCTCATGTCCTTAACAATTATCGTGTCGATTTTGCCTGCCTCAACATCGGCAATCATCTCCTGAAATCCCGGTCTGTTGAAGTTGGTTCCGGTGAAACCATCGTCTGTGTAATGCTTTAGGTTCTGAAAGCCATTCTTACGAGCGTAGTCCTCTAGGTACTTTTTCTGATTGGAAATGCTGTTAGATTCACCTTTAAGTTCATCATCTTTAGAGAGTCGCTCGTAGAGGGCAGTATGCCGTAAAGCCTTAAATTTAGCCATTTCTGCCATCTCCTTTCTCTAAAATATGTAAACTTTGAAGGCAAATTTAATGCTCGTTCACATTTTAGTTGCCCCTTCGGATCCAGGACCACGAAAGACGAGTTGGCCTGCATGATGTTGGGTTTGCAGTAGAAGCGAGCCTTGCCGGCGCCGCTGCCTCCGCATACCAGCACGTTCAGATTTCGTCTGTGCTTCCTGCCGTCAAGGCCAACTCTCACCTGCTGGGTCAGGAGCTTGTTATCTGATGCCGGCTGCTGCATATACTTCCTGTTGATCTCCTTCGGGTTTCCCCATTTGGCAGAGCCGTGTTCCTCACCTCTGCGATAATTTCGTTTTGTGGAATAATAAAGGCATATTCCAAAGGCAGCCGCCGCCATGATAAGCAAAATGCAGAGAAGAGGATTTCCATCCCACATCTCTGCAAATCTCTTTGTCAGTATGCTCATTATGTCTTTATCTGACTGTCCCATGGCTACCGCTCCTTCTCCGGAGATCTTGGCTGCGACCTCAACGCCTTCAAGCGACATTCTCACAACCTGCTCCGCTGCTTCTCCTGAATACATTATTTAATCACCTCGCTTTTTATCTGCATACAAAAAGAGCTGCATTTCTGCAGCCCTTTGCTGATACTAATTATTTTTCATATTGTTGTTCTAAGAATACAACAAGGTTGTTATCCATACAGAATCATTCCCTCGTCATTAACATTCCTGTAAAACGGCAAAATGTTTCTCCTCTGCTCGAAGCTGTCTCTATCCCGCACAAGAAGAGATACCTCAACATCATTATCTAACCCTATCCTGCTTGCCATTCTACTGGTCTGCTTCCTAAACTTTCTTATGTCGGACTCGTCGCAATCTAACAGAATCATAATGTCCACGTCTGATTCTTCGTTAAAATCACCGCGTGCATATGACCCATATAACATAATTCGCCACAGCTGATCCTTAAAGAGATCTCTGGCAGAATTCACAACTTCATTTGTAATTGTGTTTAATTCCGTCATTTCGAATCCTCCTCACTCCGATTATACTACAAACTCAAACAAATAGACAACTGCGACATTACCTGCTCATCTCCTTCCTCTCTTCTTTATCTATAACTTCAAGTTTTTCTCTTATCTCTTCACTTCGCTGCCTGATACCTTCACACAGTTTCAGTTCTTCGCGCAAAAGCTTCAGCTGCCCGGTTATCTCGCTTATCTGCGCCTTGCAAAGTTCCTTCTGCTCGACCGGGATCTTCCTGCGGATCTCTTTTCGGAGTTCATCTCTTTTCACGGTGAGCCTTTCCACTTCCTGCTGTCTATGTTCTGTAGACAACTGAAGTTCCTCTGCCGTGGTGATGTTCTCCCGGCAGAGGAATCTGGTCTGCCGGGATATCTCATCCATCTTCATAATCTCATCCTTCAGGAGATGGTGGACACTATTCGGCTTCTGCCTGTACTTCGGCAGATATCCAAGCTCATAGCAGAGCCGCAGGTATCTTCCCTTAAGACCGCCCACCTTCGTTTGTGGCGAACCGATACCATTTGCCGTTGCTGATCTTGACGCTGTCATGAGTCCTTGTACTGTATTCGCCGCTGCTCGCCTTCACAAGCTCCTGGGGTTCATAGCACCTGAGGTAAGTCAGCAGATCCATCTGCCTGGCTCTGCTGACTTCTTCCGGGGTAACATAACTCATGGTCAGTTACCTTTCCATCTCATGGTCCGCTGCGAGTTTTGCCTTTGCTTCGGCAACCTTCTCTCTGCTCGCCATAAGGTCAGTGATCTTTTTCATCTCACTTTCCTTAAGGGTGATGCCTCTGGACATGGATCTATATTTTATCAAATCACGACACATATTCCGTGACTTAATCACCTATTTCAG
>JAUNDC010000047.1 GCA_030526355.1 Bacillota bacterium
TGGATGCAGGTATCGAAATCTTCGAAAACGCTATCAAGACTTGCAGTGCAAAATAAGTTATAATATAATAAAGGTGTGGATTACCCACACCTTTATTTTTTTATACAGTAACAAAGGAGAACGATAAATGAAAAGAATCAATGTAGCTTTATTAGGATTTGGCAGTCTGGGTCAGTCGTTTGCGAAGCTTCTGCTTGAAAAGAGAGATGAGATAGAGAAGAAATATGACACATCAGTTAATGTGGTTGCGATTACAACAAAGACAAGAGGAAATCTGGTAGATGCATGGGGTATCGATCTTGAGAGAGTACTGAATAACATTCAGGAAACCGGCGTAATTCCAAAGACAAACGAAATGATGCTCCAGAGAAATTCTCTGGACGTTGCCGAGACTGTTGAATACGATGTACTGATTGAGATGACTCCGCTGGAGCTTGCAGCAGGTCATATGGCTACTGATCACGTCAAGGCTGCATTGAAGAGAGGCAAGCATGTAATCTGCGCCAATAAAGGACCTATTGCATGGCATTACAGTGAAATAGAAGCACTTGCCCGTGAAAACAACTGCCAGTTCCTTTTTGAATCTACAGTAATGGATGGCACCCCTGTATTCAGCATTGTCAGAGAAAATCTGGCACTCTGTAAGGTAACGGAAATCAAAGGAATATTAAACAGTGCTACAAACTATATCCTTCAGGGTATTGAGCAGGGCAAGGACGCCAAGGAAGTAATAGCTGAAGGTAAGAAGAGAGGCTTTATCGAAGCTAACCCTAATCATGATATCGAAGGTAATGAAGCTGCAGCCAAGATGGCAGCTCTGGCCAACGTGCTGATGGGTGCAGATATCACACCTAAGGACATAGATTTTACAGGAATCAAGGATATCACAAGAGAAAAGCTGGAAGATGCCGCATCAAGAGGCAATGTTGTCAAGCTTATATGCAGAGCTTACGAGAAGGATGGCGATATCAAGGTTAAGATCGGACCTGAGGAGCTGAACAAGATGGATATCTTTGCAGGCGTTACAGGAACATCAACAGCTATATCCATCACCACAGATCTTATGGGAACAATGACTATCATAGAACAGTCCCCTGAAATCGAGCAGGCCGGATATGGAGTGTTTGCAGATCTGCTTACAATAATAAAAGGAATGTAAAAACAGAATGGAAACAGCGAAAGAGAGCTTTTTAAAGCGAAAGAATATAGAAATATCGGCGAAGCGATATCTTCAGGATGCCATGTCGGCAATGGCGCTGGGGCTTTTTGCTTCGCTGCTTATCGGAGTTATACTTGATACGATAGGAGTGCAGACTGCCAACCTTTTCGGGGAAAACACGGTGTCGACTTTCCTGATTGAGATCGGAGGACAGGCTAAAGCCTTCATGGGAGCAGCGATAGGCATAGCTGTAGCATGGGGTCTTAAGGCACCGCCTCTCGTAATGTTTGCGAGCACCGTTACAGGAATGATGGGAGCATCAATGACAGGCTTCGGCATCGATGTTTCGGGAGGCCCTGCAGGAGCATTCATCGCAGTTGCCATTGGCGTCGAATTCGGCAAAGCGGTATCAAAGGAAACCAAAATCGATATTATAGTTACACCGGCGGTCACTCTCATTACGGGAGGCATAGCCGCCAAATTTGTCGGACCGGCCATCGGCTGGTGTATGATAAAGCTTGGTGAGCTGATTATGACGGCAACCGAGTGGCAGCCGTTCATTTTTGGCATCGTAATAGCTGTCATAGTCGGACTGACTCTGACTGCACCGATATCCAGTGCAGCTTTGTGTATCATGCTTGAATTGTCAGGTCTTGCTGCCGGCGCTGCGACGGTTGGCTGCTGTGCGCAGATGGTAGGCTTTGCGGTTGCCAGCTTCAGAGAGAACGGTATAGGAGGACTTGTGGCGCAGGGTATAGGAACCTCAATGCTGCAGGTTTCAAACATAATAAGGAACCCATGGATACTGGTTCCGGCTACGCTGGCAGGAGCCATCATCGGACCGTTGTCAACGTGCGTTTTCAAAATGACTAATATACCGGTTGGTGCAGGAATGGGCACTTCGGGACTTGTCGGCCAGATAGGGACCTTTACCGACATGGGGTTCACTCTGGATACCCTGTGGAAGGTGCTGCTCCTTCATATTGTGTTGCCGGCAGTGCTGTCGCTGGTTATTGACAAGCTGATGAGAAAACTGGGACTTATCAAAGAAGGAGATTACAAGCTTGATTTATAAAAAGGACATATGGGAAAAGGCCGTGGATTTTCATGGTCACACCTGCGGAGGGCTTGCTCTCGGAGTCAGAGCTGCTCTTGAAGCCAGAGAGCGGTTCGGAATTGAGCGGGCGGAGGATGAAGAGGTAGTATGCATTACAGAAAACGATGCATGCGGAGTTGACGGCATCCAGTCGGTTCTCGGCTGCACTATGGGCAAAGGGAACTTGATTTATCACGGTACCGGTAAATTTGCATTTAACTTTTACAGCCGTAAAACGGGCGAAAGCTTCAGGCTGATGGCCAAGGATAAAAAGCCTGGTCTTCATGGGCAGGAATATATTGAATTTGTTCTCACAGCCCCGGCAGCTGAAATCTTTGCAGAGGGTCCTGTGAAGCTGCCGCTGCCTCGTCCTGCCAAGGCGCTTAATTCGGTGAAATGCGAGATATGCGGGGAAGCTGCTCCGGAGAATAAAATCCGGCTAATGGACGGAAAGCTCGTATGTCTTGACTGCTATGAGGATTACAACAGAGGCTGGTAGACAGGGAGGAAACGAATATGATTAATATTGCGGTCGTTGATGGTCAGGGCGGCGGAATAGGCAGAGCTATCGTTGAGAAGGTAAAAAAGGTATTCCCTGAGCTGAATGTCATCGCTCTCGGAACCAATGCTGTTGCTACCGGGCAGATGCTCAAGGCCGGTGCAGATGAAGGTGCCACTGGTGAAAACGCTATTATTCACAATATGCAGCATGTGGATGTTGTGCTGGGAGTAATAGGAATCCTGACGGCAAATTCAATGATGGGTGAGCTGTCGCCTGCAATGGCATCAGCTATCGGAGGAAGCCACACATATAAGATACTGCTTCCGATTAACAGATGCCATATCTATGTAGTAAGCGTTGAAGATATGCCTCTGGGAGTACATATCGACAACGCCGTAGCAGCCCTTGATGAGTATCTAAAGACTTTATAAGTTATATATCGCGGAACTTGAATGTGGATGTTCCGTTTGCATAATCGGCAACAATCTGACCGTTGCCGATTAATTTATATTTGTAGGTAACAAGTCCGTCGAGGCCTACAGGTCCTCTGGCATGGAGCTTGCCTGTGCTGATCCCCACCTCGGCGCCAAAGCCATATCTGAATCCGTCTGCAAATCTTGTGGAGCAGTTGAGATAAACCCCGGCAGAATCGACAAGAGACATGAATTTCTCAGCGGAATCCTTGTCTTCCGTGATGATGCAGTCAGTATGGTGAGACCCGTACTTGTTGATGTGCTCGATAGCTTCATCAATGCTGTCAACAACCTTGACGGTAAGTATATAATCAAGATATTCAGTTCTGTAATCCTCATCAGTCGCCGGTTCGCAAGGAATGAGCGACATGGAGCGGGCATCACATCTGTAGGTTATCTTCTTTCCGGAAGCATCGGCCAGAGCAGGAATCAGAACATCTGCGATATCCTTGTGAACAAGCAGGGTTTCCGCAGTGTTGCAGGCCGCAACATACTGTGTTTTGGAATCAATAATTACAGGTATAGCCTTTTCGATGCTGGCAGCTCCGTCAACATAAACGTGACAGATCCCATCCGCATGACCCATTACAGGAATTTTGGAATTGTTCATTATGTACTGGACGAACTGGTTGGAGCCTCTCGGAATCAGCAGGTCGACATAATCGTGACACTTGAGAAGCTCATCGATACCGGCTCTGTCTTCGATAAGCACCGCGAAGTTTTCAGGAAGACCTGCATCCACAGCAGCCTTATATATAATATCAAAAAGAACGCGGTTGGTGTTTCTGGCCTCGCTTCCGCCCTTGAGAATAATGCAGTTGCCGCTTTTAATGCAAAGGGACGTAATCTGCACCAGTGCATCAGGTCGGGATTCAAATATGACACCGATAACACCGATCGGACAAGTCGTCTTTGTCAGAATGAGATCGTTATCCAGCTCACGTTTGAGGAGCTCCTTAAAGAGAGGATCATCCAGATCAATGAGATCGTTTATTCCGCTGATGCAACCATTCAGCTTCTGCTGGTCGAACTTGAGCCTGTTGATTATTGGCGCAGGCAGAGCATCAGCCTTTGCAGCCTCCATATCAAGCTGGTTCGCTTCGAAGATAGCTGCCTTTCCGGCTTCAAGGGCTTCGTTTACCGCGTCGAGAGCGCCGTTTCTGACCTCCTCGGGCAGAGATGCCATGATGAAGCTGTCCTCTTTAACTTTTCTGACGTTGTCCGTTATATCCATTTTATTTATCCTTTCTTTCAAAAAATAATTTTAAAAAAGCCTTTATGAAATGGTTTATTTCCATATGGTTTTTCTGTGAATTGTGTTCTACTGCCAGAAATCCGCTGCTGTAGGTCGGATACATCTCGAACTCACCGGTTTCCAGCCCCATTGCCTGCAGGTCGATGATACCAAGACCTGACTGTCTGATGAGATGAAATTTCATTATAAAAGATGAAGTTCTGCGATCAAAGCGTATTTCCACTGGCTGCTCATTGAACAGAAACCCTGAATAGTCAAAGGTGTTTTTTCTCTGACGCCCCGTCACAACCAGCATATCACGCTCCGTGCTTATTTTTTCCACAATAAGATTCTCTGCCGGGAACCCCAGATGAAACATCGCCTTGTGAAAATCGCACTTGCTTATAACCTTGAGAAGTCTGGTGAGCTGCTGGACATCATCGCTGTTGTGAAGCAGTATTTTCTTTTCCAGCTCAGGGTCACCGGTCTTTTCGTATCTGTTATAGAGCTCAACGCTTTCGCCGCCTGATATCTCGTCGCTTCTGGTCTGCCACAGTCCCATGTAGTTTTCTATGGTTTTCTGCTTCAGATTGGGTACGAATTTTTTTATTGGCGAGTGGCCGTTGAGCACCAGATAAAGGTCCAGATTGTACGGCATCGGCTTATACGTGTCCTGAGAAATACCGTGAGCCTCCATGCGCTTATATATAAAAGGAACGTCAAAATGCTTACCGTTGTATGTAATGATCACGTCCGTTTTGCATACTTCATCGAGGAATGCTTCAAGTGCATTTTTCTCCTCGCTTCTGCACTCAGCGAAAAGCTGGTGGACAGTCTTTTCACGGCAATTATAAAGCCCTCCCAGAATGAATTTGTTCCGGGAAGGATTGAGGCCGGTAGTTTCTATATCCAGAACGCCCATGTTCATGCCATCGAAATAAAAATCCAGCAGGCTGCTCGAGTACACAGGCTCTTCGTGTTTTATCGTTAAATGCTTCATAGTCGTATTATAGCACGTGACAGGGGTAAATTAAAGGTGCATGTCATGAATGCGCCAGATAACTTTTTCTCTTTTTCGACGTGTTTATTTCATTTAGAGCAGCTTACGTCGAAAACGTGTCGCCCCAAATTTCACGACAAAAGAAATTTCGACGTGTCCATAGCAAAACCAGCGCCTCACGTCGAAAATAAATTCCGCTGATGCGACTCACACAATAGTTTTCGACGTGTCATACCTCTGATACGCGCCGCACGTCGAAAAAATTAAGCTCATATTATAATTAAATCAGCTGATGCTCGAGGAGGCAGAAGTTTTTCGACGTGTTTACCTATTTCAGAACATTTTACGTCGAAAAATCAACATCCCAATTATGATGACAAAAGAAATTTCGACGTGTCCACAGAAAAATCAGCACCGCACGTCGAAAATAAATTCCGCTGATACGACTCACATAATGGTTTTCGACGTGTCATACCTCTGATACGCGGCACACGTCGAAAAAATCAAGCTCATATTATAATTAAATCAGCTGATGCTCGAGGAGGCAGAAGTTTTTCGACGTGTTTACCTATTTCAGAACACTTCACGTCGAAAAATCAACATATCAATTATGATGACAAAAGAAATTTCGACGTGTTCACAGCAAAATCAGTACCGCACGTCGAAAACAAATTCCGTTGATACGACTCACATAATGGTTTTCGACGTGTCATACCTCTAATACGCGGCACACGTCGAAAAACCATATTGGGTGCTGTGGCGAGTAAGTTAGAAAGTATGGATTACCCCTCAAATAAGGAAAAAAATAACAAAAATGTATTGACAACCCAACACATCTGATGTAAAATTTTCCCATAAATTCAATCTAATATTTTACAGAAAGATGGGAATAGAGATGAAAAAAGACGAAATAAAAATTAAAAAAGAAATCACCCGTGAACCGCTTACCAGCGACATTATCTTTAAGGCAGTGTACGGCAGGGACACACCCGAAAGCAAAGCGGCGCTCATCGCTTTGCTGAATCTTGTACTTGACCGCCGAGATGATCCGATTGTGGATATTACATACAAGAATCCGTTCTCCATCGATGACTGCTACGAAGGTAAAACAATAATAATGGATATCAAGGCCGAGACTTCCAGGGGCGAGCTCATAGATATCGAAATGCAGATAGGCGATTTGGATGTGTATGTGAACAGGACAGTATTTTATGTCAGCAAACAGCTGACGGAAGGCTTGGACAGAGGCCAAGACTATGGTAAAATGAAGAAAAGCATAGTTATAAGTTTTGTGAAGGGCATGCTGTTCCCACAGGAAATACCGTTTCATTCAGTTTACACGCTGCGTGAACGGAGCAGTTGCAGGGAACTTTCGGATATCATAGAGCTGCACTACATAGAGCTCGATAAAATCAGGTGCGATGGTAAGCAGCTGAGCGAAATGAGTGATCTTGAGCAGCTGGGGGCATATATGAAGTGTTCCGGAAATCCGGAGGAAAAGGCATATGTGGAGGAGCTTGTCAAAAAGGGTGATGAGGTGATCGGAATGACGGATAATGTATTGAAGAAAATAAGCGAAGAAGACAAGCTGCGAGAGCTCAGGATAGCCAGAGAGAAATGGGAGATGTGGGTTATGCTGGAGAGGACTGCAGGGTATGACAATGGCAAAGTTGATGGCAAAATTGAAGGAGCTAGAGAAATAGCAGCAAACCTAATAAAAGCAGGAATTGATATAGAAGTGATAGCAGCAACCACAGGACTGTCTAAGGAAGAAATAGAAAAACTAAAATAGATAAGATATGAAAGAAGCGTTTTCAGAATTAAAATGTATCGCCGCCAGGCCGCAAGCCTAGGCGGCGATATTCAATTTACAGCCACCATGTTTGAACGAGTCTCAAAATGAATATATTATGACCATCATTTGGAGACTTTCATCTTAAGCTCGCCATCCAGTAAATGTGGAGTCTCCAAACACTATCTGAAATGAGCTTGTTTGGAGACTTTATTGCCAATATATTCATAATAATGGAAAATAGTCTCCAAACAGATGCTTCCTAACTGCTATTTGGAGACTTCAATCCGTGGAACAACTGTGGAATACATTAAAGTCTCCAAATGACACGGATATGACAAAGATTTGGAGACTTTCAAAATGCATGTAGCCCCGAGAACTGATACTAAAAACTTGAGACCCGACACCGCAGGGAAAACATAACAGCTTACGGAAGGCTTGGACAGAGGCCAGGACTATGGTAAAATGAAGAAAAGCATAGTTATAAGTTTTGTTAAGGGCAAGCTGTTTCCACAGGAAATACCGTTTCATTCAGTTTACACGATGCGTGAACGGAGCAGTTGCAGAGAGCTTTCGGATATAATGGAGCTGCATTATATTGAGCTCGATAAAATCAGGTGCGATGGTATGCAGCTTAGTGAAATGAGCGATCTTGAGCAGCTGGGGGCATATATGAAGTGTTCAGGAAATCCGGAAGAAAAGGCATATGTGGAGGAGCTTGTCAAAAAGGGTGATGAGGTGATCGGAATGACGGATACTGTACTGAAAAAAATAAGCGAGGAAGACAAGCTGCGTGAGCTCAGGATAGCAAGAGAAAAATGGGAGATGTGGGTCATGCTGGAGAGGACTGCGGGGTATGACAATGGCAAGGCTGACGGTAAAATCGAAGGAGCCAGAGAAATAGCAGCAAACTTTAAAAAATCAGGCCTTGATATTGATATCATAGCAGCCAATACAGGCTTGACAAAGGAAGAAATAGAGCAGCTGTAATAAGGAAAGATTAGAAAGAAGCGTTTTCAGAATTAAAATGTATCGCCGCCAGGCCGCAAGCCTAGGCGGCGATATTCAATTTACAGCCACCATGTTTGAACGAGTCTCAAAATGAATATATTATGACCATCATTTGGAGACTTTCATCTTAAGCTCGCCATCCAGTAAATGTGGAGTCTCCAAACACTATCTGAAATGAGCTTGTTTGGAGACTTTATTGCCAATATATTCATAATAATGGAAAATAGTCTCCAAACAGATGCTTCCTAACTGCTATTTGGAGATTTCAATCAGTGAAACAACTGTGGAACATATTAAAGCCTCCAAATGACGCGGATATGACAAAGATTTGGAGACTTTCAAAAGGAGGGCAGCCTCGAGTGTGATACAAACTAACATTACTGTCCCAGCAATTAACGAAAATAGTGTTTTGAGTGCGCAAGTTCGTAAATCTCCACAAACCCCACAACAAAAAACCATCCCTGCATCAAACCTCAATCCCCCAACCCACAACAAAAAAACAAAAGAGACCTCGATGGCCTCTTTTGTTAAAAGGGGTATTGGGATTAGAGATTAATGAGGTTATCAGGGGGATAACCACAATCTGATTATAATGTAAAAGGTTGTAAAATGCAAGTAAAAGTCGAAAAAAAGTGTTTTCTGCGTTTAATTGTTGTTCGATGTAGGCAATTGTCGTACAAATCCAATATAAAACGCTGCAGCTCCACGATATAATAGCTTTGAAAAGAGGGGGCAAACCCGGATTATTACAAGCTATAATACAGTAAATGATTTATGGAGGAATGAAAAATGGAAGTTTTAAAGGTATCAGCCAGATCTAATCCTAATTCGGTAGCAGGAGCGTTAGCCGGAGTATTGAGGGAAAAAGGAGGAGCAGAGATACAGGCAATCGGAGCAGGGGCATTGAACCAGGCCGTCAAGGCCATTGCCATAGCAAGGGGGTTTGTGGCACCGGGAGGCATAGATCTGGTGTCGGTTCCCGCCTTTACCGATATCGAAATAGAAGGTGAGGAACGAACTGCCATCAAGCTCATCGTAGAGCCGAGATAGCAGAAGCCAGATGAAATACATCTTAAGTGAATAAATATTATAAGAAGGCAGCACCATGACACGGAATGCTGTCTTTTTTATGCAAAACGCACATATTGCTCCTGGCCAACACGTTGTGCACCTACCCTACCCGCTCGATAACCAAACGTTACAATAATCAGGTCAAACGTTACGATTAGAAGGCTATATGTTACAGCAGCCGGACATATAACCAATAGAACCTTTACACTACCGTACTTAGGTGTTAAAATAATATTATCTATACGCATAAAGCGTATACG
>JAUNDC010000084.1 GCA_030526355.1 Bacillota bacterium
GCATAAACTCTGTTCAAAACTTCAAAAAAAATGCTTGCTATTTGTTAGCAGGTTTGTCTTTATATTATACCATATCCACATATCTGACCCCCTCTTTATAAATCCACAATAAACCTTTCAATTCACAGTACTATTTTTGCAGGTTTTGTTTTACAATACCGTAAAGCAGATGTTATTTCAAACAGTTCATAATAACTGTAATCATCATTTCTTTTTCTTCCGGCTTAGATTCTGCAATCATAATAGTAAGTGCAACCAGTGTATGATCATCAATCAGCTTTTCATCATCCAAAAAAAGCACACCGTTCTTATCCAGAAAATACAGAAACATAGTAGCCGCGATTCTCTTGTTACCATCCAGAAAACTATGATTCTTTGTTACGAAATATAACAGGTGAGCAGCCTTTTCCTCAAGACTTGGATATAACTCCTGACCTGCAAAAGACTGATAAATATTACCTATGCTGCCTCTAAAGGAGTCATCTTTTTCTTTGCCGAACAAATCAGATTCAGCTCCAAAACGCATATGTGAAATGACATCCATGCATTCTTCGTAAGTAAGCTCGTATGTTGCTGCGTTTCCTTTTGGACGTTCCATAGTCTGATGGTCATAGGAATCAAGCAGTTCCAAAGCTTTACTGTACTTTTGAATCACATTAAGCACCTGCTGTGAATCTAATTCATTTTGAGTTCGTTTCATAATCTTTATCACCTCTCCAAGCTGTGCGATACGATTATGATTGACAGCATAGCCCTGCAATATGTACTGCTTCAGCACTGAATTTGCCCATTTCCTGAATTCAACGCCTCTATTAGATTTAACTCTGTATCCTACCGAAATAACAACATCCAAGCTATAATAAGCAACTGGCTTATCCGAATTTGCAATATGCATTTTTTGCATATTGCTTTCTTTATCTAGCTCCTCTTTAAAAGCATTATTAATGTGCCTGGAAATAACAGACTGGTCTCTGCCAAAAAGCCCTATCATCTGTGCCTGTGTCAGCCAGACCGTTTCCTGTTCAACAGGAACCTCCAGCCTTATTGACTTATCTTCTGTTTCAAATATTACAATCTCGTTATTCTTCTGCATCCAGGTCCTCCTTTTGCTTTTTACTGATTAGCTCCTCATACTTTAGCTGATACTCAATCAGTCGTGGTACATATTCCGGCGGTCTCCTGCGACCTGCCTCCCAATCTTCAACTGTTCTAAGCGGAATTCCAATATGTATTGAAAAATCTTTTCTGGATAACCCCGTTTTTTCTCTGAGCGTTCTTATCTTTTCTGCAGATTCCATATCTATCACCTCACTGCGATGTTTTTCTTTATCATACTACATTTTGCGCTCTTTCGCAATGCGTGGTTTTGTTTTTATGTATCTGTGGGTGCTATATTACACCCACAACAGCCTTTGTTTATCGTTCAATGTCCCTCTGCATTTTGTACTTCTCATTTTCCATAATGCGCCTCATTTCAGGAGTCTTTTCAAGCACATGGTTCA
>JAUNDC010000048.1 GCA_030526355.1 Bacillota bacterium
TTATTTCAATACGTTCAGATTAAGTTGTTAATTTACAAGTGTCAAACTCCCGTGATAATTTCAGTTATGAAAGCCTCAGAATATATTTGTGTAATAATGAATAATTTTCGAGTGTATTAATAATTATACCACAAAGTAAAATTGTTTTTCAATAGACAAACATATGTTTGTATGATATACTTTATAATAAATAAAGGAGCCGCTATGAAGATATTGGGAATCGATCCGGGTTATGCTATACTTGGCTACGGAGTAATCGAGAAAACAGGAAACAAATTCAGAGTATGCAGCTATGGTGCTGTAACGACAGATGCCGGAACAGATATGACTGACAGGCTGGAGCATCTGTATGATTCTCTCAGGGAGATAATAGATGAGGAGAAGCCGGACGTTGCATCGATAGAGCAGCTGTTTTTTAATACAAATGCTAAAACAGCAATTATGGTGGGACAGGCTAGAGGTGTCGCTGTACTTGCCTGTGTCAAGGGTGGTCTGGAGGTTGCAGAATATACTCCGCTGCAGATCAAGCAGGCTCTGGTAGGCTATGGCAGAGCGGATAAGAAGCAGGTTCAGATGATGGTCAAGACTATCCTGAACCTCAAAGAGATACCCAAACCGGATGATACAGCTGATGCGCTGGCGGCGGCAATCTGTCACGGACATTCAGCCGATACCAGAAAACGATTGAAGGAGTTGAATATCAGATGATAGGGTTTGTTAGAGGAATTCTGGCCGATAAGGGCAATGGATATATTATTGTTGATGTGAATGGAGTAGGATACGAGATATGTGTGCCTGCTAATTCCGGCGCCTATCTCAGCGGAGAGGGTGAAGAGGTGCTTGTGTACACGACTATGATGGTGAGAGAGGATGATGTCAGCCTTTACGGATTTTCACGAAAAGGTGAACTGGATGCTTTTAAAAAGCTGATTACTGTAAACGGCGTCGGAGCAAAGGCTGCTGTTTCCATTTTATCATCGTTTACTTTGGAGCAGCTTCAGCAGGCAATAGTGTTTGAAGATTCAAAGAGTCTTACGAAAGCTAACGGTATAGGTAAGAAAACCGCCGAACGTATCGTGCTGGAGCTTAAGGATAAATTCGGCATGCCACAGCAGACAGATTCGTCTGAACCTGACGCAGGGGAGCAGATTGTTGAAGGAATATCAGATGGCAGAAGTGAAGCTGTTTCAGCACTTATGGCTCTGGGCTACACCAGAGGAGAGGCTGCGGGTGCACTTGCAGGAATAAGTGAAACAGGCCTGACTGCAGAGGAATACATTAAGCTTGCGTTAAAGAAATTATTTTAAGAAACCTGAGGATAAGCTATGGATTATGAAGAGAGAATAACGGCGGCTGAGCTTGGTGAAGGAGAGGAGCGCAGTGAGAAATCACTTCGTCCACAGTCGCTTCAGGATTATATAGGTCAGAAAAAAGCAACAGATAATCTCAAGATATTTATTGAGGCGGCTAAAATGAGGCATGAGCCCCTTGATCATGTGCTTTTTTACGGTCCTCCGGGGCTTGGCAAAACTACATTGGCTGGAATTATTTCAAATGAAATGGGAGTCGATATCAGAATAACTTCAGGTCCGGCCATAGAACGTGCAGGAGATCTGGCGGCAATACTGACAAACCTGAATGAAAATGATGTACTGTTCATTGATGAGATACACAGGTTAAACCGCTCAGTGGAAGAGGTTCTGTATTCCGCTATGGAGGATTTTGCTCTGGATATAATAATAGGGAAGGGCCCGTCAGCAAGGTCGATAAGGCTTGATATAGCTAAATTTACTCTCATCGGGGCAACCACGAGAGCGGGAAGTCTGTCGGCACCTCTCAGAGACAGATTCGGGGTAAGCTGTAAATTTGAAATGTATACACCGGATGAACTAAAGCTGATAATCGGCAGGTCAGCAGAAATTCTGGGAGTTGAAATAGATAATGAATCAATGGATGAAATGGCCAGAAGATCCAGGGGAACTCCACGTGTTGCCAACAGAATGCTCAAACGTGTCAGAGATTTTTCACAGGTACGCGGCAGCGGTAAAATAGATATGGAAATCACTAGAGAGGCACTTCAGGCACTGGGAGTTGATCCAATGGGGCTTGAGAGTCTCGATCGCGAGATTTTAAGTACTATAATAGAACGATTTAACGGGGGTCCAGTGGGAATCGATACCATTGCTGCAGCTTTGGGTGAAGAAAAGGTGACTATTGAGGATGTGTATGAACCGTACCTGATACAGAAGGGTTTCCTTCACAGAACACCTAAAGGCAGAGTTGTATCAGAGCTTGCATATAAGCATTTGGGGCTTGAATACGGTGAGGAGCAGGTAACAATAAATATTAGTGAATGAGGAACGGAATATGAAAATAGAAGATTTTGATTATAATCTGCCGGAGGAGCTGATTGCGCAGAAACCGGCGGATAGGAGAGATGGCTCAAGGCTGCTGGTGGTTCACAGAGATAGCGGCAAAATAGAACACAGGCATTTTTATGATATAGTTGATTTCCTTAATCCGGGCGACTGCCTTGTAATGAATAATTCCAAGGTTCTGCCGGCAAGGTTGTTTGGTACCAAGGAGCATACAGGCGCCAGAGTGGAATTTCTGCTTATCAAGAGAATAGATGGAGATGTGTGGGAAACCATGGTGAAGCCTGGTAAAAGACTGAAACCCGGAGACAGTGTTATATTTTGTGATGCTCCATTGTTCAGGGCGCACATCAGAGATTACGGATCGGATGGAACCAGAATTGTTGAATTCGAATACGAAGGCATATTTATGGAGCGTCTTGAGGAGGTAGGAAGTATGCCTCTGCCTCCATATATCGAAAGACCCAGCGAAAGCGAGGATAAGGATAGATACCAGACTGTTTACTGCAGAGAAGAAGGCTCCGTTGCAGCTCCTACGGCAGGACTGCATTTTACGGAGGAGCTGCTGGAGAAAGCCAGAGCAAAGGGTGTGGAGCTTGTTTATGTGACACTTCATGTTGGAATAGGAACATTCAGACCGGTAAAATGTGAAAACATTGAAGAGCATTCAATGCATTTCGAAGAATACGAAATAAGTGAGGAAAGTGCAGCCGCAGTTAACCGCGCCAAGCGTGAAGGCCGCAGAATCATATCTGTAGGTACGACTTCAACCAGAACCCTTGAAAGTGCTGCTGAAGCTGATAGTGATTGTGTTTATCAGATAAGGAGCGGGCATGCCAGCACAGGGATATTCATCTACCCGGGATACGAATTCAAAATGGTAGACAGCCTTATTACAAATTTCCATTTGCCAAAATCCACATTGCTCATGCTTATTTCCGCACTCTATGACAGAGAAAAGATTCTGGAGATTTACGAAGAGGCAATAAGAGAAAAATACAGGTTTTTCAGCTATGGGGATGCTATGTTTATCGAGTAGGAGTATTAACCGCCTGCACAGAGCATAGAATCAGAATCTGCCTGCAATGAAATGTAAAGGAGTATGTGATGGCACAGACAGAGACCGTTACCCATGAGCTCGAACCATATTATAATGAAAATTCAAAAGTTCTGATTTTGGGAAGTATACCGTCTCCTAAATCAAGGGAGCAAGGGTTCTATTACGGACATCCCAGAAACAGGTTCTGGAAAGTCCTGTCTGACATATTAAAAGAAGAGTTTCCAGATACGGTGGAAAAAAGAAAGGCTATGCTTGAAGCACATAACATAGCACTCTGGGACGTGCTCTCAAGCTGTGAGATAAAAGGAGCAGATGACAGCAGTATCCGTAATCCGCATGCAAATGATCTTGGCATTATAATTAATAAAGCGAATATTTCGGCTGTATTTGCCACAGGGAAGAAAGCGGCAGACCTATACAACAGGTATTGCCGAAGCAGCAGCGGAATTGACGTTATATGTCTGCCATCAACAAGCCCGGCTAACTGCAGCTGCTCATATGAACGGCTGAAACAGGAATACAGTATTATTCTCAACTATTTGTAAGAAATTCGGACAGAGCTTTATTAAAGCCTGAGGGGTCTTCCAGAAACAGACAATGTCCGCAATCATGGAACACAATCAGCTGGCTGTTTCCTCCGAGGTTATCCTTCATGTATTCTCCATGCTCTGGAGTGCACATTAAGCCGTTCCCGCCGTATGCGAGAAGGACAGGAACCTTGACAAATGGGAGAGCCTTTCGGTAGTCACCTGCAGTTAGGGAAATCCATGAATTAATCATACAGTGGGGCGTATTATCAAGCACATCTTCAAGAAACCATTTGTATTCTTCACTTTTTGTGTCATAATCTCTGGCAAAGCTGCCGGCAGCAAAACGCTTTGCTGCAGATTCCCAATCTCTGACAAGAGAAGAAAGAAACTGAAGGTTCTTTTTCATAGTCATAGAAGATCCGTGTCCCAATGACCATTCATGATCATTGAGAAGCTTGGGGGTCATATCGATGAAGCACATTTTATCTATATCAAGGCACTTATATTTTCGTGCGTAACACAGGAGAATGGTTGTTCCGAGAGACCAGCCTGCGATACATGTTCTTTTTAAATTCAGATGAAGTATAAGTTCGCGAAGATCGTCAGCAAATCTGTTTACAGTCATATTACGTTCTGTTACATCAGAACGGTCTGAACTGCCATGACCCCTGAGATCATATACTATAACACGATGAGATTTTGAAAAATGTTCAATCTGATATTTAAAAACCTTATGACTGCACGCCCAGCCATGGATAAAAATCAGCGGTTCTCCACTGCCGTATTCTTCATAATAGATTTTGCAGTTGTCACTTGTGATGAAATATGACATCGTATGAATCACCTCCGGTTATCTGCTATGTTATGATTATAATTGCAATTAAAATCAATTAAAAGGTTTCTTGTTTAAAAAAACAGAATGATATGATATTATTATATAACTTGAAGAAAAAAGAACTGAAAGGAAATGAACATGCCAGCAGTTACTTATGAGCTTATAAAAACAGACAACAGAACGAAAGCCAGAAGAGGCAGAGTAACAACGCCTCACGGTACAATAGAAACTCCAGTTTTTATGCCTGTCGGAACAGCAGCTACTGTTAAAGCTATGCGTCCGGAGGAGGTCAAGGAGCTTGGAGCTGAAATCATACTTTCTAATACCTATCATCTGTATCTCAGACCGGGACATGAGATTGTAAAAGCATCTGGAGGGCTTCATGAATTCATGAACTGGGATAAGCCGATACTGACAGACAGTGGCGGGTTTCAGGTGTTTAGCCTGGGGGCAATGAGGAAAATAAGAGAGGAAGGTGTAGAATTCCGTTCACATATAGACGGGTCAAAGCATATGCTGTCACCCGAAAAATCCATGGAAATACAGAATGCTCTGGGATCTGATATTATTATGGCCTTTGATGAGTGTGCACCTTATCCCGCTGACAGACAATATGTCAAGGATTCTCTGGAGAGGACAACAAGATGGCTCAAGAGATGCAAAGAGTATCACAAAAATACGGAAAAGCAATCACTTTTTGGAATAATGCAGGGAGGAATGTATCCCGATCTGAGGAAACTGAGTGCAGAACAGATAGTGGAGCTTGATCTGCCTGGTTACGCTATCGGAGGTCTTAGCGTGGGTGAGCCTAAGCCCATTATGTATGAGATACTGGATGAATGTGTTGATTATCTGCCCAAAAATAAACCAAGGTATCTGATGGGAGTCGGCAGTCCGGACTGCCTCTTTGAAGGTGTGGAGAGAGGTATAGATATGTTTGACTGTGTTCTGCCGACAAGAATTGCGAGACATGGCATGGCGATGACATCACAGGGAAGAGTAAATATCAAGAATGCGGCATATGAAAAAGACTTCACGCCTCTTGACCCTAACTGTGACTGCTACACATGCAGGAATTATTCCAAGGCATATCTGAGGCACCTCTTTAAAGCAGATGAAATATTATCATCGATGCTGATGACAAATCACAATCTGCATTTCCTGGTTAATACAATGAAAAATATCAGGAAATCAATTGAGGAAGACAGATTCCTGGAATACAAAAATGAATTTTATGAAAGCTACGGAAGGTTTTAAATATGGAGATTTGCAGAGACAGTAATATATGTGGAGGCTGCGTGTATCAAGGAGTACCTTATGAAGAGCAGCTGGCAAACAAAGAGGGAGAAGTTCGCGGGCTTCTGGAAAAGAAAGACATAAAATATGAAGAGCTTCTGCCTATAGAGCCGGCTCCTGACAGGTATGCATACAGGAACAAGATGGAGTATACCTTTGGGGACATGGTTAAGGACGGTCCGACAACTCTGGGTATGCATAAGAAAAAGCACTTCATGTCTATCATAACAGTGGATCAATGTCAGCTGGTGCATGACGATTTTAATAAGGTGCTCAGGGGCGTCCTTGATTTCGTTACTGAAAGAGGATATTCCCATTATCACAAGAAGACCCATAAGGGACTTATGAGGCATCTTATTGTAAGACGCGGAGTGAGGACAGGTGAACTGCTTGTAAATGTAGTGACAAGCTCAGAAGAAGGATTCGATGAAAAAGCATTTACAGAGATGATACTGGCACTGCCCCTTGAAAATACAGTAGTCGGAGTATTGAGGACAATCAATGACAGACTTGCCGATGCAGTGTATTGTGATGAGCTTAAGATACTTTATGGCCGAGATTATTATATGGAAGAAATCATGGGACTGAAATTCAAGGTAAGTGCATTTTCCTTTTTTCAGACTAATGTTGAAGCTGTAGAAAATCTGTACTCCTATGCCTTGAGTCTTATAGATGATTTTGAGAACAAGACTGCATTTGACCTTTACTGCGGAACAGGAACTATTACACAGACACTGGCTAAAAAGGCGTGCAAGGTTATAGGAATTGAGCTTGTTGAGGAGGCTGTAGAGGCGGCAAAATCAAATGCTGCATTGAACGGTCTGGATAACTGCGAATTTATTGCAGGAGATGTTTTTAAGGTACTGAATACCGTGGAAGACAAACCGGAGGTAATCGTGGTTGACCCGCCGAGAGTGGGAATGTCTGTAGATGCTCTGGATAAAATAATCAGTTATGGTGTAGATCAGATCGTTTACATTTCGTGCAATCCTAAATCCCTGGCAGAGAATCTGTATTATCTTCAGTATTATGGATACAGAGTGAAATCAGTGAAGCCTTTTGATAATTTCCCGGGGACAAAGCATGTCGAGTGCGTATGTTTGATGTCAAAAGTAAAATGAGAAAGGCTTGAAACCCTTTGAAATCAAGGCTTTATAAGGCTATAGCTGAATAGTTGTAAGCCATGGGAAAGTCTTGTGCGATAATAGATTTTTCAAATATTACTAGGTGGAGTTGATAGGCTGATAACTAGCAGTGTTGAGTTGATAAGATGATTATCTGAAAAATGAAAAGGATACAAGATGGGAATATTTGATAAGTTTAAGAAGAGTAATACAGTTAATAATACAAATTCACTTGGTGAAGATTTGGAACATTTAATAGATGGCGAATTGCCTTGGGGTTGGGTTGCGCATAAATCTAGTTTTATAAAGCCAAGAGATGAGGAAATGATTGACACGCATGTTAAAGCTTGCAATGCAGAATCGGTAGAAGAAGAGAAAAAGCTTCTTGAACGCTTTCTAGAACTATTTTATGCATATAAAAATGAATGCGAGCAGATGGGAGAATGTTATGTGAAATACTTTTCGGATATGCATGAGCATTGCCATAACAGTAGTAGTTCTGACTTTTCAATTAATGAGCTGGCTGAACAAAGGCTTGCGTATATAAATGAGCATTATGATGAGCTGATAAAAAAGGAAAATCATAAAAGAGAATGTTTAACAAATCTCGATGTCAGTGTTTGGAATGAACTTTGGAATAATCCTGACATCATTCAAAGTAATTTGATAAAGCTGTTTGATCCGATAGTAAAGAACGAAGTAGCATCATTACTGTATGAGTGGGATAAAAGCGGAAGAATCATTAGAGAGAAAAAAGGACGTTCATACATTCTTAATATTAAGAAAAGATGATAAGTCGGGTAAGAGGTAAGATATAATGATTAATCTTGGAAAACTGAAAGAAATAAAGGACCTTAGAAAGGTATGGCCACATGAAGCACTAGACTTTACTCCTTGGCTTGCAGAGGAAGAGAATCTTTCTCTTTTGGCGGATGCTGTCGGTTTGGAAATAACAATTGACGAGACCGAATCTAGCGTGGGTGATTTCAATGTAGATATTTATGCTACTGAAACCGGAACAGATAGAAAAATCATAATTGAGAATCAACTTGAGGATACAAATCATGACCACCTTGGAAAGCTTATAACCTATGCGTCCGGTAAATCTGCTGATATCGTAATCTGGGTTGTAAAGCGTGCAAGAGAAGAGCACCGGGCAGCAATAGAGTGGCTTAACAATCACACCGATGAGAACATAGGATTCTTCCTTGTGGAAATTAAATTATATCAAATAGGCTCCTCGGATATTGCAGTTAAATTTGAAGTTATTGAAAAACCTAATGATTGGGCAAAGGAAATCAAGCGTAATACTAGCAAATCTGCAACACTTCAGGCGAGATATGAATATTGGGTTGCATTTAACGACTACGCATTTGCTAATAATACTTTCGGAAAGTCGTTCAAGAAAAGAAAAGCAAACACAGATCATTGGATGACATTGAGTGTAGGCTCTTCTGCTTGCGGTATAAGTATCAATCAGGTCAGGAAGGATAATCTGATAGTAGTTGAATGGTATATTACTGATGATAAAGAACTGTACCATAAGTTCTATTCACATAAAACAGAAATAGAAACGGGTATGGGTATGGAACTTGACTGGAGAGAATTGCCAGAGAAGAAGGCAAGCAGAATTCTAATATCAAATCATGCTGATTTCGATGATAGGAACAAGTGGCCAGAACAGTTTGATTGGATAATGGATGTTGCAATGAAGCTGAAAAAAGCGTTTAGAAAATACCTGTAATTATCCAAAATTGAATTCCAAAACGGAAATGATGAATTGTATGTAAATGATAAAATAAGAATGTACAATTAATGGAATATAAAAATGTACAATTC
>JAUNDC010000020.1 GCA_030526355.1 Bacillota bacterium
ATTGAAAAAGGGCGCCGCCCTAACGGTAAAATACCGTTAACGCGACAGCCCCTTTGGTCGGGATGACAGGATTCGAACCTGCGGCCTTTGCGTCCCGAACGCAACGCTCTACCAAGCTGAGCCACATCCCGCTCTCGCTTTCGTTATAGTATTATACTCTCTATTCCAGCATTTTTCCAGTACATTTTACAACTTTTTTACAACTATTACAGCATGCCGTGCTCTCTATGATACGCCTTGGCCATTATACAGTCGCTCTCTATCTGTCGGCTTAATGCTTCAACACTGTCAAATTTCCTTTCGTCACGTGTCTTTCTTATAAATTCAACTCTGATATTCTTGCCGTAAAGCTCCTTGTCAAAATTAAAAATGTGCGTCTCAACGTTCTTGTGATACGTGCCTATTGTCGGCTTTACTCCCACATTCGTTACGCTTGGATATTTAACCCCGTTATATGTGCAGTATGTGACATATACTCCGTTGGAAGGAGTTGCCATAGTTTCATCTATCATAACATTGGAGGTCGGGAAGCCTATAGTGCGCCCCAGCTTGTTTCCTACAACGACCTCTCCTCCGATGGAATACATTCTTCCCATGAATCTGGCACATTCCTCCATGCGGCCATCCTCAATAAGCTGTCTGATGTAGGTGCTGCTTACAACAATATCATCTATCATATAAGGCTCCTGAACATGGATTCCGAAACCATGCTTCAGTCCCTCATGCATCAGAACCTCAGGTGTTCCTGCAGCCTTATACCCGAAGGTATAGTTAAAACCACAGTATACCTCTCTGCATCTGAAAGCCTTCACAAGTATCTCTTCTACAAAAGTTTCCGAAGACATTGACAATATCTCCTCGGTGAAAGGGATGTTAAACAGATAGTCTATCCCCAGATTTTCCATGATTTGAGCCTTTTCCTCAGGATAAAGTATGTTCTTCACCGGAGGAAGATTTTTTAATAAAGTCCTTGTATGATTCGAAAAAGTGAACACCGCGCTCTTCAGACCTTCAGCCTCTGCGTTTTTCACAGTTCTCAAAATAATCTGCTGATGACCCTTGTGTACACCGTCAAAATTCCCAAGTGCCACTACTGTAGGCTCTATATTGTTGATTTCCTCCAACGAATTAAAAATTATCATTTCTGCCGCCTCTTTTATCTTGATACAAGTATTTTATCTGCCTTTAGCAGGTTCTCAGCTTCGTCTCTGAAGCCTGTTCCCATAAATTCTCCTGTGTCGGTTCTGTAAACCTTATACAGATTATTGTAATTTCTTCCTCGCTTGTTTTTCAGCTCAGGGTTCTCAACCTTCGGTTTTTCCAGAACCTTTATCTGATGCCACCTGATGCTGTTTCCCATGGCGAAATATTTAGCTCTGTCAGCGTTCATTTCAATTCTGCCGAAATGCACCAGAGGTCTGTCGACATCGATAACGTGCTTTTCTATATCCTCAAGCTCCATGGTCTTAAGGTCCTCAGGATTCACCCCATCCTCCAGTCTGAAAACTCCGCTCGCAGTTCTTGTAAGTGCTGACATCGCCGCACCGCAGCCCAGAGCCTCTCCCAGGTCGCTGCATATCGTCCGGATATATGTTCCCTTGGAGCATGTAACCACAAACGTGACTTCCATCTTCGCCATATCAATTTCTTCTATATCAAGCTGATGTACAGTCACCTTCCTGGCTTTGATCTCAACCTCTCTGCCTTCTCTGGCGTATTCATACAGCTTCTTTCCGTTAACCCTGACAGCAGAATATTTAGGAGGGTACTGCTGAATTTCTCCGCGAAAAGAGCACAGTACCTTTTTTATAGCTTCTTCGGTTATGCCCTCTGTATCTCTCTCCTCGAGAATCTGTCCCCATACATCCTGCGTATCGGTTATAACTCCTAATCTTGCAGTACATCTGTAGGTTTTATCATCCAGATCAGTATATTCCATAAGCCTCGTTGCCTGCCCGATATAAACCGGCAGTACTCCGCATGCCATAGGATCCAAGGTTCCCCCGTGTCCTATTTTTTTGACACCCTTCAGTCTCATTATCCTGCGGCAAACAGCAACACAGTCGTGAGATGTCCAGTTCTGCGGTTTATTCAAAACAAGAATTCCGTCTTTCATTTATTTCTCCAGATAATTGGTTATTTCTTTCTTAATTAAAGCTATAGCTTCATCGACCGCCATATGCATAGTACATCCTGCTGCTTTAGCATGACCGCCGCCGCCGAACCTGACTGCGATTTCATCGACACGCCCCCAGTATTTGGCACGCATGCTGACCTTCACGGCATCATCCTTTTCCTTGATAAATGCAGCTATCTCAATGCCCTCTATATCTCTGAGCGTATCAATAGCAGTTTCTGCATCCTCCAGCATTGCACCGACCTTTTCCAGCATTGCACTGTCAACATAGGAAACAGCCGCACGCCCTTCTGAGAAAATCTCCATTCTGTCAACAATCATGCTCTCAAGGCGTACTCTGGCTAAGCTTCTGTTCTGATACAGCGCCACCATTATACCCATATGGTCAATGCCCTTTTTAAGCAGCTCAGCGGCTATGATGTGTGTATCGGAAGTTGTATTTGAATATTGGAAATTCCCTGTATCTGTACTTATTCCAACATACAGTGATGACCCTACACAGCTGTCTATTTCCGCACCCATAGCAAGCAGAAGCTTGTAGATAATCTGTGCAGTTGCTGCTTCGTCGCCGTCAATATAGTAATAATCACCAAAGCTTCCTGAAGTCACATGATGATCTATACAGAGCTTCAGTCTGCCCGAATTGAATATATCCACCCTGCCCGGAAATCTTTTTTCCTCGCTGCAGTCAACGCAGACACAGATATCCGGCTCATCTATGCAGCTCTGATCCTGTGTGCAGAACTCCGTATCCATAAATTTCAGGTACTCCGGTACATCCTCTTCCAGCAGAACCCATGCATTAATCCCATTATTTCTCAAAACCCGGCACAAGGCTGCACTTGAGCCCAGAGCATCTCCATCAGGATTAATATGCGGAAAGATAAGAACACTTTCTGCATTCTGCAGCAGGTGACCTGCTTTTTCAAGTGACACGTTATTTATCATATGCAATATCCTTATCAAGCCCTCTATTCTTCGGCTTCATCTTCATCATCGTGCTTAATATCCAGTCCATCAATTATTTTTGAAATATGTCTGCCGTATTCCATTGACCTGTCTATCTTGAAAATAAGATCAGGAACATGGCGCAGCTTGACTTGCCGGCCTATTTCCTTGCGTATAAATCCCCTGGCACTTTTCATTGCCTCAAGAGTTTCTTCCTGCTGCAGCTGTGCCTTTTCCTCATCAGGATCAAGGCCAAGCACCGAAAGATATACAGTCGCATAGCTTCCGTCGCTTGTTACCTCTACAGCAGTAACGCTTATCATTGCAGACAGTCTCGGATCCTTCAGTTCACGGAGAAGAAGCTCACTTATTATTTTCCTGATTTCTTCTCCAAGTCTTCCTTGTCTGTGTCCTTTGCCCATACAGTATTATCCTACTTTCTTTCTATTTCTTCCATAGTGAAGCACTCAATAACATCGCCTTCCTTGATATCGTTATAGTTTTCGATACCTATTCCGCATTCATATCCCTGAGCGACTTCCTTTGCATCGTCCTTGAATCTCTTCAGCGATGCAATCTTACCCTCGTGGATTACGATTCCGTCTCTTACAAGACGAATCTGCTCATTTCTGACAACCTTACCGTCTGTTACATATGCTCCACCTACGATACCTACACCAGGTACCTTGAATGTATTTCTTATTTCTACTGTTCCCAGAACCACTTCCTTGAATTCAGGATCCAGCATACCCTTCATAGCATTTTCCACATCATCTATGATGTCATAGATTACCCTGTAAGTTCTGATCTGTATACCTTCACGCTCGGCGATGGCACTTACTGCTGCACTAGGTCTTACATTGAAGCCGATGATAATGGAACCTGAAGTTCCTGCCAGCATGATATCTGATTCGTTTACAGTACCTACACCAGTATGAACGATTTTAACCCTTACTTCATCATTTGAAAGCTTTTCGAGTGATGATACGATAGCACCAACAGAGCCCTGAACATCTCCCTTGATAATAAGGTTCAGTTCCTTTACTTCACCTTCCTGTATTTGGCTGAAGAGTTCTTCCAGAGTAGTGCTTGAATTTCTCGCCAGAACTTCTTCTCTCTGTTTTTCGGCTCTCTTTTCTGCAATTTCTCTTGCCAGTCTGTCATCCTTAACGGCATTGAATACATCGCCTGCATGAGGAACATCAGTAAGACCCAGAATTTCAACAGCTGTTGCCGGTCCTGCCAGTCTCAGCTTCTCACCCTTATGGTTTGTCATCAATCTGATTTTACCTGAGCATGTTCCTGCTACTACACTCATGCCTGCCTTGAGAGTTCCGTTAAGCACCAGCAGACTTGCCACAGGACCCTTCGCCTTGTCAAGACGTGCTTCGAGAACAGTTCCCAGAGCCAGTCTGTCAGGGTTTGCCTTAAGCTCCAGAACCTCTGCCTGAAGCAGGATCATTTCGAGAAGGTTTACGATACCTTCGCCTGTCTTGGCGGAAACAGGTACGCTTATAACATCTCCTCCCCAGTCCTCTACGAGAACTCCGTTATTTGCAAGGTCAGCCTTAACCACCTCAGGATTTGCTCCCGGTTTATCCATCTTGTTGATGGCTACTATGATTGGAACACCTGCTGCCTTGGCATGACTTATAGATTCAATAGTCTGAGGCTTAACGCTGTCATCAGCTGCTACTACAAGTACTGCGATATCAGTTGAATGTGCACCTCTGGCTCTCATAGCGGTAAACGCTTCATGTCCCGGTGTATCCAGGAACACTATTTTCTGGCCATTTATTTCTACCTCGGAAGCACCAATATGCTGCGTAATTCCACCTGATTCTGATGCAGTGACATTTGTCTTTCTGATAGCATCCAGCAGCGATGTTTTACCATGGTCAACGTGACCCATTACAGTAATAATCGGTGCTCTAGGCTTCAGATCTTCTTCCTTGTCTTCGAACTGTTCGATTCCTTCTTCTTCAATCTCTTCCTGAACCTTGCCTATTGCAACCTGTATTCCCATTTCTTCGGCAAGCAGAACAACCGTATCTTCATCCAGATTCTGATTAACATTTGCCATTACGCCCATTTTCATCAGAGTCATTATTATCTTTGATACAGTGGTCTTCGTCTGTTCAGCAAATCCGGCAACTGTGATAGGAACATTGATAAGAACTGTTCCGCTTGGAAGTTCAACAGTTTCCACCTCAGGCTCTGCTGCCGGCTTCTGTTTATTGTGCTTTTTGTTTCTTACCTGTTTCTCGAGAGATTTAGGCTGTGTCTTAGAGCCCTTCTTGCCGCCTCTTTCAAGCTTTGCAAACTTATCGTGCTCCTTATCCTTATCTTTATTCTTCTTTTCGCTTCTGTGTGATGCAGGCTTTGATGCAACTACTTCACTTATGGAATCATCTCTTCTGGCAGCCGGCTTTGAGCCTCTCTCATTTCTGTCACCGCGATCATTTCTGTCATTTCTTCTTTCTGATGACTTTCTGTCTGACTGCTTCCTATCAGACGTTCTTTTATCTGAGCCGCGTCTGTCAGATGTTCTCTTTCTGTCATCACGGCTGTCTTTGTTTTCCTTTTCAGCCGCTTTACGCTCTTCATTTCTTCTAGCGCGTCTTTCAGCAGCCTCTGCTTCTTCACGTCTTACATCTTCAGCCCTTTTAATTACCTTAAGACCGCTTCTTCTTTTTGGAGGTTCTGTTTTCTGTTGTTCTTTTTTTCTGCTATCTTCCATTCTCACTTCTTCTTTTCTCTCCGGAGCTGCAGCTTCCTCCTGCGCCTTCTCAATCACCTTATCTTCCTGCTGTGCCCCAACGATGCTCTGTACATTTTCCGGCTTAGCAGCAGCCTCTTTTTCTGCGCTTTCCTTCGCAATTCTTTCCTCCAGCATTGTCTTCGACACTACCGGCTTGCCTTCAGGAGGCTTCGGTCTTCCTTCAATCTCTTTGGAAATAACCGGTTTTCCTGCAGGAGGTTTGGCAGCAGGCTTTGCAGCAGCTTTTGCAGCTGTCTTACTGCTTTTCTTGACTTCAGGAAGCTTGATATTCGCTGCCTTTACAGTAACCTTAGGCCCATCCTCTTTCTTCTCGTTTTCAGACTTTTTTGCCTTGGCTCTTACCACCTTTGTTTCAGTGTGCGTGCCACTCCTTAATATTGTATTTTTTACTGCAGTTGCATCTATATCCGCCATTTCATCACTCGTACTGGATACGTCTATTCCCATAGCCTTGGCTTTTTCCAGAACTGCATCACCGCTAAGATTCAGTTCTGCCGCCAGCTCTTTTATTTTCATACACGATTCCTCCTTTTATACTGTTTCCCGATCTATCTCATTCAAAATAACTTTCGCAAAATTATCATCGCATACCCCGAACACACTTCTGCCTGTATAACCAGCCGCATGTGACAGTTCTTCACTGTTTCCATACTTTACATACCTGACATCATGCTTTCGGATTTCTTTCATTATTTTTTTCTCACCGTTTTCGGAAATATCTTCTGTGACTATCATCAGCTTTACCTTGCCTTTGTTCATTGCAAAGGTGCACGTGTTGACTCCGGCAACCAGGTTTCCTGACTTTCTGGCAAATCCGAGATAGCTTGTTATTTTATTTTTCATACTGTGCCAACTCCTGGAAGATACTGTCCAGCTTTTCCTGCGGAATTTCTGCATCAAAGCTTCTCTGCAGAGCCCGTTTTTTTCTGGCTTTTTCAATACATTCACTGTCGGGACAGAGGTAAATGCCTCTTCCCTTCGCTTTACCTCCCGGATCCACGGTGATTTCACCCTCATAACAGGTTATCCTTATCATGCTGTTCTTTGGCTTTGATTCCATACATCCGGCACATCTGCGCATAGGGGTTTTTTTATTCTTCAATTCTATCGCCCCTGTCTTCATCGATGTACTCCACATCATCCTCGTATTCATCGAAATCCTCGTCATCAATGTCCTCGTCAGCGAAATACTGTGAATGGCTCTTAATGTCAATTTTCCATCCGCACAGTCTTGCAGCAAGCCTTACGTTCTGACCCTCCTTGCCGATTGCCAGAGAAAGCTGATAATCAGGAACAACTACGGTTGCCGCTTTTTCGTCCTCATCCACTATGACCTCTTCAACTTTTGCAGGGCTGAGTACGTTTTTGATCAGAACTGCCGGATCTTCATCCCATGTAGTAATATCTATCTTCTCTCCAAACAGCTCATCTACTATATTCTTGACTCTCGAACCGCTTGTTCCCACACATGCGCCTACAGGATCAACGTTTTCATCCTCTGTATATACAGCAATCTTGGTTCTTGAGCCGGCTTCTCTTGCTATGCTCTTGATAACGACTGTTCCGTCTTCGATTTCCGGAACCTCCAGTTCAAAAAGCCTTTCAACGAATCCAGGATGCGTCCTTGAAAGGAAAATCTGAGGACCCTTGGTGCTTTTTCTCACATCCATAATGTATGCTTTGATTCTGTCGTTTACTCTGTACTTTTCACCACGTGCTCTTTCTCCGGCAACAAGTATGCCCTCGGTATTGCCCATGTTTACGAATATTGTATCGTTGCTGATTCTCTGAACAACACCTGTAATAAGCTCTCCCTGTCTGTCTATATAGCTGTCAAAGATCATGCCTCTTTCTGCTTCGCGGATTCTCTGAACAACAACCTGCTTGGCAGTCTGAGCTGCTATTCTGCCGAAATCCTTAGGCGTAACACGATATTCCACAGCATCTCCGACCTGATATCTCGGGTCAATTTCAAGTGCATCCTCCAGAGATATCTCTGTAAATTCGTCCTCAACCTCTTCTACCACGTCTCTTCTCATAAGCACATCAACATCCCCTGTTTCTCTGTCGATGCTTACACGTACATTCTGTGACGTCCCGTAATTCTTTTTATATGCTGAAACCAGAGCAGATTCTATCGCTTCAATAAGAACCTCCTTTGATATTCCTTTCTCCTTTACCAGCTCATTAATGGCTATCATAAATTCATTGTTCATTTTTACAATCTCCTCCTGTTCTAAAAAATGACTGCCAGCTTCGCCTTAGCTATTTCAGACAGCTGCAGTTCCCACTCTCTGCCGTCATGGTCTGCAACAGTAATGATTTCTCCTGAAATACCTTTTAATATTCCCTGAATATTCTTTGTTCCGTCTTTTCCTTTGTAAAGTCTTATCTCCACTTCACTTCCTGTGTACCGCTGATAATGTTCCGGCTTCAGAAGCGGACGATCCATACCTGGTGAAGATACCTCCAGATAATAATTCTGCTCAATCGGGTCAGCTTCATCCAGCTTCTCACTGAGATACCTGCTGACCTTTTCACAGTCCTCCGTACCTATATACTCGTTCTCGCCACACGACGGTTTATCGATATATACTCTCAAAAACCAGTCTCTGCCTTCCTTTACAAACTCAGTATTGTAAAGCTCATAGCCTTCCTGCTGCAGATAGTCCTCCAGCATTTCCTCTACGATTTCCGTAATCTTTTTCTTTGCCATAAAAATCCTCTTCAAATTCAAAAGATGCTCCGGCCGGCTGTCTGCTGCCGGATAACATAATGAAAGAGTGGGCTTTCACCCACTCTTGCTAAATCGATAAGTTTTAACAGAATTTATTATAGCACACATTTCAACCCGGTGCAAGGATATAATTTTACTAACCGAACAGACTTATCTGAGCCGTTTCCGGCAGTCCGTCCAGCACTCCATGCTGCCTCATCTCATCAAGTGCTGTCTTGTTTATCTTACCACGTTCCGCAACATCCTCCACTGTTTCATACGGACGTTTCTGGTATTCTTCATAAAAGGTCTTTGCTGCACCTTCACCTACTCCCGTTATTGCAACAAACGGCAGCAGCACTTTGCCTTCATAGGACAGAAATCTGACACTGTCTGATATTCCGAGCCTTGCCGGTGCAAACTCATACCCTCTGGCACACATTTCATATGCAACCTCAAGCACAGGGATATCGTCCTCCTCCTTCTTTGACGCATCCTTGCCCTTGCTGATGATCTCATTCATTCGCTCTTCGATGGCATGCTGACCCAGCAGCATTACCTTCTCATCAAAATTAGCTACCTTTGCTGTAAAATACACCGCATAGAATTCAACCGGATGATAAACTTTGTAATACGCTATGCGGCTTGACATCATAACGTAAGCCACAGCATGGGCGCGTGGGAACATATACTTTATTTTTTTACATGAATCTATGTACCACTCAGGAACATCATGCTCCCTCATCAGCGCCTCCTGCTCCTCAGTGAGACCTTTTCCTTTACGTACCTTTTCCATTATTGTAAAGGCATCTCTGTTAGGAAGTCCCTTGAGTCTCAGGTAGTTCATGATGTCATCTCGCGTCGCGATGGCCTCCTTCATGGTTGTGACTCCGTTTACGATGAGCTCCTGCGCATTTCCCAGCCATACATCAGTACCATGGGAAAGCCCTGAAATACGGACAAGCTCCTCGAAGCTGGTAGGCTGTATATCGTCAAGCATCTGTCTTACGAACTTGGTGCCGAACTCAGGTATGCCATAGCTTCCGTGAGTGAATTTATAATCAGGGTCCTTGATATCGAGACCTTCGATGCCGATAAAAATCGTCATCACCTTTTCATCCTTTATCGGAACCTTCAGCGGATCCACTCCGGTCATGTCCTGAAGCTGCCTGATCATGGACGGAGCATCGTGCCCCAGTATATCCAGTTTCAGCAGGTTCTGGTCAATGGAATGGTAGTCAAAATGTGTGGTGACTATATCCGATTTCACATCATTGGCGGGATGCTGAACCGGACAGAATTCATATATCTCGTGACCTCGCGGCACTATGATGATACCGCCGGGATGCTGCCCTGATGTTCTTCTCACACCTTCGCAGCACGAGGAAAGTCTGTCCATTTCGAATTTGTTCACATTCATGCCGCGTTCCTCGAAATACTTGGCAACATATCCATATGCAGTCTTATCTTTGATGGTGCCTATAGTACCGGCCTTGTACACATTTTCCGAACCGAATATTTCCTCGACATATTTATGTGCAGTGCCCTGATATTCTCCAGCAAAATTAAGGTCGATATCAGGCTCCTTGTTGGCTTCGAATCCCAGGAAGGTTT
Organism: Bacillota bacterium; assembly: GCA_030526355.1. Classification (GTDB taxonomy): domain Bacteria; phylum Bacillota; class Clostridia; order Peptostreptococcales; family Anaerovoracaceae; genus Lentihominibacter. The sequence continues at coordinate 10,198 of JAUNDC010000020.1, forward strand.
CGAATGGAATGGTGAACCCTTCCTTCCTGTACGGCGTACCGCATTCAGGACAGACCTTATCCGGCATATCAACGCCGCAGTCGTATTTTGTCTTGTCGCCCCATTCAAGATGCTTGCATTTCGGGCACAGGTAATGAGCCGGCAATGGATTTACCTCGGTAATACCGGACATAGTAGCCGCAAATGAAGATCCTACCGAACCTCTGGAGCCTACAAGATACCCATCCGAAAGCGATTTCTTAACAAGCATTTCAGCTGATCTGTACATTACGGCATAACCGTTATCTATGATGGAATTCAGTTCCTTGTCAAGTCTCTCCCGTATTTCCTGCGGCAGAGGTGAACCATACATATCAGTAGCACGTTCCTCACATGCCTTGCGCAGATCATCCTCGGCTCCGTCTATTTTAGGAGGGAATTTGCCGTCAGGCACCGGCATCATCGGCTCTATCATATCAGCTATTTTATTGGTATTCTCAATTACCACCTTGTAAGCGGTTTCCTCGCCAAGATAGCTGAACTCCTCCATCATTTCATCTGTGGTTCTGAAGTACAGTCCCTCGTCACCCTCTACATCCTTGAAGCCCTGACCTGCCATAAGTATCCTTCTGTAGAGAGCCTCCTCCTCATCAAAATAATGAGCATCACAGGTTGCAACCACCGGTTTGCCATATTTTTCTCCCAGGGCTACAATCCTGCGGTTGTTCTCACGCAGCTCCTCTTCATCCTTTATTCTGCCGTTCTTCAGCATAAACCTGTTATTTATCAACGGCTGTATTTCGAGATAATCATAGAATTTAACCAGACGTTCTATTTCTTCATCACTTTTATTGTTAAGAACCGCACTGTATACTTCGCCCGCTTCACAAGCCGAGCCTATGATAAGACCTTCACGATATTTAGTCAGTATCGATTTAGGTATTCTTGGTCTCTTGTAAAAGTATTCAAGATGTGATAATGATACCAGCTTGTACAGGTTCTTCAGCCCTGTTCTGTTCTGTGCGAAAATTATCACATGATTGGTGCCTCTGCCCTTGTAATCTATATTCCCTTCTTCATCTATCAGGTCTCTGTCTTCCAGGAGGTAGCCCTCACATCCATACAGAATCTTGATATCCTTTGCCGCATGTGACGCATCTGGAAAAGCCTGTACAACACCATGATCCGTAACGGCAACTGCTCTATGCCCCCACTTTTCAGCTGTCTTGACCATGTGCTTGACATCATTGAGACCATCCATAGCACTCATCTTGGTATGAGCATGCAGCTCAACACGCTTTTCCGGATATGTATCCATACGTTCCTTTTTTTCTATCTTTTCTATGCTGTCTGCCATAACTGTGACACAGTTGTCAAAACGGTCCCACTGAGCCTGTCCCTTTATCCTTACTCCGTCTCCTTTTCCCAGATGAGAATCTATATCCTCCCATTTCTGATTGAGAACAAAGGCTTTGACGCATATGCTTGTCTTTTTGTCTGTCACAAAAATGCTCACTAGCTTGCTGTCGCTTCTGGTGGTTCTGCAGTCCTTGTTAAAAAGCTCTCCCTCTATGACCACCACACCGCTTTCGGAATTCACCTCGCCTATCGGCACAGCCTGACCACCTATATGATCCCCCATTATCAGATTACCCTTGACAGGAACATAGGCTTTTTTTCTTTTTTTATTCTGACCTCCGCCCTGGCCTGTCCATCCGTTTGTCGGGCTCTGCCAGCCTCCTGAAGGGGCTTCTGCAGCATCGCCGGCTGAAGCTCTTGCCCTGCCTGCCTGAAGTGCTTCTGCAACCTTCTCACGATGAGCGTCAAATACAGCACGTTCTCTTTCCTCCATAATCCTGCCGGCATTCTTGTAGACGTCGCTGTTGTTTCTGAACACAACCCTGACATCCATATCAAGATCACGTTTCAGAAGCTGCCCGAATTTATCAGCCACCTCCTTGTTGAGAACCTCTACCGACATTTCCCCCAGTGCATATATTATCAACGTTCCGGCATCAAGCTCCCAGTTATCGGTATATATAGTCTTCGTCACATGAGCGTACCGGCCGTTTACCATTGCAATCATATGCTCAATATAAAAGCTGAGTGCCTCCTCTTTTGTCTGCATCAGCTCTTCATATGAAATCTCCAGCTTTACATCATGAACATCCTTAATGCGGCCCGTAATGGATCTTTTGAATTTATCTACCGCTTCATAAGGCAACACTAAATTAAGCACTAACTCCAGAGTCAGCGTTCTGCTTTCTCTGGAGATTACTGCTTTCTTTATATCCATTTTTAAATCGTTCCTGCTGTACCTTCCGAGCTTTGTAAAATCAATCGAGTCTTCCAGAATTTTTATCATACTTCACTGCCAGTTCAATCAGTTCCTCTGCAATATCTTCTTCCTTAACTGTTTTTATTATTTTTCCTCCTGCAAAGAGCACACCTTTGCCCTTGCCGCATGCCACGCCAATGTCCGCACCCTTTGCCTCTCCTGGTCCGTTGACAGCACAGCCCATTACCGCTATCTTCATGGCAGCTGTGCCTGTTATGTCAAGCTGGCTGACCTTGCGCTCCACCTGAGAAACAATATCTTCAAGATCCACCTCAGTTCTTCCGCAGGTAGGGCAGGATACTATCTCTATGCCTTCCCTTCTGAGTCCCACAGCCTCCAGCAGCTTTCTTGCAAAAAGCACCTCCTCTACAGGGTCTGCCGTGAGAGATACCCTCATGGTATTTCCTATACCCTCCAGCAGAAGCGCCCCTATACCTGCTGATGATTTCACCTTGCCCATCGCAGGAGTTCCCGCTTCTGTCACACCTATATGAAGCGGATAATCCGATCTCTCGTTAACAATCTTATATGCGTCATAGTTCATTTTGACATCCGATGATTTCAGTGAAAGAACTATGTCTTCAAATCCATACATCTCCAGAAGCTCTGCATTGCGAAGCGCACTTTCTGCAAGACCTTCCGCTGTAACCTTACCGTATTTCTCAAGAATATCACGTTCCAGAGAACCGGAGTTGACCCCTACTCTGATAGGTATTCCACGCTCGGACGCAAGCTGCACTATCTGTCTGACACCATCCTCAGAACCTATATTTCCGGGATTAATCCTGATTTTATCAACCCCTGATCTGATTGCCGCCAAGGCAAGTCTGTAATCAAAATGTATATCCGCAACAACCGGAATATGCACTCTGGCTTTGATTTCCTTTAAAGCATCTGCTGCCTCCTGATCGGGAACTGCAAGCCTCACTATCTGACACCCGGCATCTTCAAGCCGTGCAATCTGCTCAACAGTACTGACTAAATCAGCCGTATTGGTATTTGTCATCGATTGTATGGTTACAGGTGCATCACCACCGATAACCACACCTCCGCAATTTACTTTTCTCTTCATATCCAACCTCTGCTATCACTGTATCGTAAACATCACTCCGTAGTTATGAAAACACCGGTACTATAAATCTGATTATATCATTCCACGTAACATATATCATGAGGGCGAAAAGCAGCATAATCCCCACAAAATGTATTTTGCCTTCCATTTCATCCGTCACACGTTTGCCTGATACCTTTCTTATGAGCAGAAATACAAGCCGCCCTCCGTCGAGAGCCGGGAACGGAAGCATATTCATTATTGCCAGGTTAAGGCTCAGAAGAGATGCCAGATATATCACGTATATCACTCCTGACTTGGCAGATTCATTAACAGCATATACAATACCCACCGGACCGCTAAGTTCCTTTACAGATACATCTCCTGTGAAAAGCTCCTTAAGAACCTTGCCCATCATCACTGTCATGTTCCAGGTATTTTTGACACCGTTTTCCAGGGCTGCGGCAGGTGCATGCTCTGTCGCCGGTCTGATTCCTATCTTGCTTCGCTGCTCCTTCTCATCGAATTCCGCAATCGGAGTTAATACAATCCGGTTTCCGTCACGTTCGACCGTTACCTCTACCTCTTTATTCTTTTCCTTACCAATCAGAGCTGTCGTCTCGTTCCATGAATCAACGCTGGTACCGTTGATTGCAATGATTCTGTCACCAGTCATTATCCCGGCCTCCTGTGCAGGAGAATTGTCTGTGACCTCATTGATCACCGTTGTAGGCTGGCCTATCCAGAATGAAATAATTATCATCAGAATCACTGCAGTCAGAAGGTTCATAAATGATCCCGCCGCCAGAACAAGCGCTCTCTGCCATGCCGGCTGATTATTGAATGCTCTCTCGTCATCCGAATCCTCATCCTCGCCTTCCATAGCACAGAAGCCTCCTATAGGAAAAATCCTCAATGAATACACTGTTTCACCCTTCTGCTTCTGAAAAAAAGCCGGACCCATTCCTATAGCGAATTCGTTTACCTTTACTCCGCAGAGCTTGGCAACAATAAAGTGCCCAAGCTCATGTACAAATATCAGCAGACAAAATAATATGATAGCATATATTATTGTCATTAAATCATCTCCTCCTGCCAGATCATTTTACTCACTTCTTCTCTGATCCTCGCATCCTCCTCAAGTATCCCCTCTATACTGAGATTATATTTCACGTCATGCTTTTCCATAACTTTAATAAGCGTATTCTGTATATCCGTAAATTTTATCCTTCCCTTGAGGAACATATCCACCAGCACCTCATTGGCTCCATTCAGTACAACAGGCAGACTGCCACCCCGACGTGCCGCTTCATATGCCATCTCAATTGTTCTGAATACTCTGCTGTCAGCCGGGTAGAATGACATTCCCTCTTTCATTCCGAAAAAATCAAGGCTTTGGGTCACATTCGAAAGGTCAAGTCTATCGGGGTATGAGAAAGCATATGCTATAGGTATCCTCATATCAGGATTGCCCATCTGTCCAATAACACTACCGTCCATGAATTCAACCGCCGAATGCAGAACACTCTGCGGATGTACAACAATCTGTATTTTATCGAGAGGAACATCAAACAGCCATTTAGCCTCTATTACTTCAAGTCCCTTGTTCATCATCGTTGCAGAATCTATGGTTATCTTGCTTCCCATAGACCAGTTAGGATGAGCCAGAGCCTGCTCCAGGGTAACGTTTTCCAGCTGCTCTGCGCTGTATCCTCTAAACGGTCCGCCCGACGCAGTAAGAATAATTCTTTTTATCTCATTATTCTTATTTCCCTGGATACACTGGAAAATAGCACTGTGTTCACTGTCGACAGGCAGCAGCTTCACGCCCTTTTCCCTGACAGCCTTCATGACAAGCTCTCCCCCTACAACCAGGGTTTCCTTATTTGCAAATGCTATGTCCTTACCTGCTTCCACCGCTGCCAGCGTAGGTTTGAGTCCTCTCATTCCCATCAGAGAATTAAGCACCATGTCGCAGCTCTCCATGGAGGCAATTTCCTCAAGCCCTCTGCTGCCGTGATAAACTTCTATATTCCTGTATTTTTGTGAGATAAATGCAGCATCCTCTTCCCGATCAACCGCTACCGCTTCCGGTCTGAAGGTTTCAATCTGCCTGCACAGCAGTTCAATACTTCTAGCGCATGAAAGCGCTGCAACCTGAAATTTGTCGCTGTTTCGTTTAATAACATCCAGAGCCTGCGTTCCTATGGAACCGGTGCTCCCCAGAATAGAAATCCTTTTCATATATAGTTCCTCGGTCATTCATTAATAATGTATTTTATGAAGGCATATATCCTATAACAAGAACGATATAGTAATAAACCATCGGTCCTGTAAAGAGCACACTGTCAAATCTGTCAAGTATTCCTCCGTGCCCCGGAATGAGATTGCCGTAATCCTTTATTCCCATTTTTCGTTTAAAAATCGAAGCAGTCAGATCTCCGAACTGCGATACGATACCTCCCAGAAGACCTATAATGAGGCAATGTACAATCACCTGCGGCATGAAGAAATATCCGAATAATCCGCTAAGTACAATGCTTCCCACAATACCTCCTACTGATCCTTCTATCGTTTTCTTAGGACTTATTTTAGGACAAAGCTTATGCTTCCCCAGAAGATATCCGGTAAAATATGCCATTACATCTGTTCCGAATGCTGTAAGCACTATAAGCCATACCATATTGCTGTATGGATCTGTCTGATCCACCAATGTCACATGGAATGAGAAAAACACCACATAAAAGATACCCGTAATTGTAGCCATGGCGTCTTCCAGCTTTCTGTGCTCAATATTGAATAAATACAGCATGCTAACGAGAACTGCGACAAAGAACCACAGCATATACCATTCAAATCTCACATCTGCCAGATTGAGAGCATACAGAGCAACCGCCATCACGACTGCAACAGCAAAGCTCGGTTTCACGTCCATCTTTTCAAATCCATTATAAAACTCTCTTACACCCATTATGCCTATCAGCAGGCAGGCAGCAAACAGAACATACCCGCCGAAATACAGAATAAGCAGCAGGGGCAGCATGATAAGCCCTGACAAAACTCTGGTTTTCATATATTATCTCCCTCCAAAACGTCGTTCTCTGCTCTGATAATCCGCAATCGCCTTCTCATACTCCTCCGGTGTGAAATCCGGCCACAGTACATCCGAAAACACCAGCTCACTGTAGGCGCTCTGCCACAGCAGGAAATTTGAGAGTCTAAGCTCACCGCTTGTCCTTATTATCAGCTCGGGATCAGGAGCAGCAACATCGGCGCAGCCTGTATAAAGCTCCGCTGATATCATATCCTCTGTAATCTCCTCCGGCTGAAGCGTTCCATTCTTCACTCTGACAGCCAGTGCTTCAACTGCACGCCTCAGCTCATCTCTGCCGCCGTAGTTCAGTGCAATGTTAAACTGAAGTCCTGTATTGCCCTTTGTTTCCTCAAGCGTCTTTTCTAAACTTCTGACTGCATCCTCCGGAAGAGCACTGTAGTCTCCAAGTATTTTAACCCTGACATTGTTCTGTACCAGTTCCTTCAGATCACTGTTCACATATGAAACAAGAAGCTTAAATATTCCCGTGACCTCTGCAATTGAGCGTTTCCAGTTCTCTGTGGAAAAAGCATATACAGTCAGATATTTAATTCCAAGTTTATCGGAATGATCCACGATTTTCTTCATGGCCTTCATTCCTGCATTATGACCTGCCAGTCTCGGCAGTCCTTTCTGTTTAGCCCATCTGCCGTTGCCGTCCATTATAATCGCAACATGCACAGGCATTCGTTCTTTGTTAAGCATAATAATTCCCATATAACAGACAGATGTGACCTTGCGGCCACATCTGCAGCTTTCATTGAATTAAACTTCCATGATTTCCTTATCTTTAGCAGCTACGATTTCGTCGATATTCTTTACAGCCTTATCAACTTCCTTCTGAATATCTTCAAGAGTTGATTTGGCATCGTCTTCGGTAAAATCTCCGGCCTTTTCCATTTTCTTGACTTTATCATTGGCATCTCTTCTGAGATTTCTGACTGCAACCTTGGCATCCTCACCCAGCTTCTTGACGATTTTAGTAAGCTCTTTTCTTCTCTCTTCTGTTACCTGAGGAATCTGAAGTCTTACAACCTTGCCGTCATTAACAGGGTTTATTCCAATATTGGCTACGTTTATTGCCTTCTCGATATTCGGGATGCTCTTAGGGTCAAATGGTGAGATAAGAAGAGTCCTTGGTTCAGGAACAGAAATATTCGCCAGTGATTTGAGCGGAGTCGGTGTTCCGTAATAATCCACCATCATCTTGTCAACCAGTGCCGCATTGGCACGGCCTGCTCTGACTGTCCCCATTTCTTCCTTCAGTACACTTATAGTTTTCTCGATTTTCTCATCAAGCATGTTAAGATCAAAATCACTCATTTTTATTTCCTCCATAATTCTATTTAACGATAGTACCGATTTTCTCTCCGCATACGGCCTTCATAACATTGCCCTCTTCGGCAATTCCGAATACGTGTATAGCTATATTATTATCCCTGCAAAGAGATGCCGCAGTGGAATCCATCACCTTGAGATCCTTCTCAAGCACTTCCTTGTGTGTAAGAGATTCATATCTTACTGCATCCGGATTTGTTTCAGGATCATCTGAATATACTGCATCGACCTTCTTCGCAAGCAAAATAACCTCTGCATCAATTTCAGCTGCTCTCAGAGCGGCTGTAGTATCTGTTGAGAAAAACGGATTTCCCGTTCCTGCTCCAAAGATTACGATTTTACCGTCCTCAAGATGACTCATGGCCTTTCTTCTGATGTACGGTTCAGCCACCTCGCGCATTTCTATAGCAGTCTGCACTCTCGTAGGCATGCCCTCTGCTTCGAAGGCATCCTGCAATGCCATTGAATTCATTACTGTAGCCAGCATTCCTATGTAATCTGCTGTCGCCCTGTCCATGCTTTTGCTTGTCCTTCCTCTCCAGAAGTTTCCTCCGCCGACAACAACAGCTACTTCGACACCCAGCTCACGAACCTCTTTCACCTGCAGCGCAACCTTCTTTACCATATCTTCATTGATTCCGAACCTTGCTTCACCTGCCAGTGCTTCCCCGCTGATTTTAAGCAGTACTCGTTTATATTTTGCTTCCATATTCTACTCCTTAGTCATGGTTATGGTTTATATATTATATCATAAAACTTTTTCTTATGCTATAATATTATAAGGAGGGGAAAAGATATGTTTACGTTACCTGATTGTTTTTATGATATAAGTATTATTTCAATAACCACCAGACTTTTTCTCGCTGTTATTCTCAGCGGAATTATAGGTCTGGAACGTGGAGCCAACAGACATCCTGCGGGATTCCGTACGCATATTCTGGTATGTGTAGGCGCTGCACTGGCAATGATGACCAATCAGTACATCTGCGAGATTTTCGGTTCAACAGATCCGGCACGTCTCGGAGCACAGGTAATAACAGGTGTCGGTTTTCTCGGCGTAGGCACCATTCTGATAACAGGCAAAAACAAAATAAAAGGCCTTACCACAGCTGCAGGCCTGTGGGCTTCTGCATGTCTGGGGCTGGCCCTTGGTATCGGTTTCTATTCAGGCGCTGTAATTGCAGCTGTGATAATATTTATCAGCCTCGCACTCCTTCCTAAAATCGAAAACCATTTTTACAGAAAGTCAAGAGTTCTTGAGCTTTATATAGAAGTTGACAACATAGAAAACTACAAAAAAGTCAAAATGTACATCAAGTCGCTTTCACCGACTTTTTATGAAACCCACCTGAGCCAGACATCGCCCGTTTTACAGGGTGGAATTCCCGTTAATATTTCACTGATTCTTCCAGCCGGCGGAAATCGCCGCGATACCATCAATGCACTGGAAGCTATGGATGGTGTTTATATGCTGGAAGAAATCAGCTGATATTCTATTTCATTCTTTCCTGCTTGACCTTATGATCTATAACGTGCCGTTTTGAAAGCTCTGCAGTCACATCCTTGAGAGTAATGCCCTGCTGTACCATCATTACCATTATATGATACGCCAGGTCTGCTATTTCATAGATGGTTTCTTCTTTATCATTCTTGGCACCGGCTATAATAACCTCTGTGGATTCCTCTCCCACCTTTTTGAGAATCTTATCCATACCCTTGTCAAAGAGATATGTAGTATAGCTTCCTTCCTTCGGTGTCGTTTTTCTCCCCTCTATCATTTCATAGAGAGCCTGATACGAAAACGGCGTTTCTTCAGGGTTTACGTATTCCAGATTGAAGAAGCAGCTCTCAGCTCCCGTATGACAGGCCGGACCGTCCTTGATAACCTCCACTACAAGGGCATCATTGTCGCAGTCTGAAGTTATTGTAACAACCTTCTGTCTGTTTCCGCTGGTTTCTCCCTTTCTCCACAGCTCCTGTCTGCTTCTGCTGTAAAAGCATGTGTATCCTTCCTCAACGGTTATCTCCAGTGCTTCACGATTCATGTATGCAACTGTAAGCACCTGCTTTGAATAGTAGTCCTGCACTATGGCAGGCACAAGTCCCTTTTCATCGAATTTTATTCTGTCTATATCCATTTTACAGTCTTACCTCCACACCCTGAGTTCTCAGGTATTCCTTAAGATCCTTTATCCTGATTTCTTTGTAATGGAAAATGGACGCCGCCAGTCCTGCATCCATGCCATCATGCTTGAAAAGCTCCGAAAAATCTTCCATTTTACCGGCTCCTCCCGATGCAATTATCGGCACATTAACCCTGGCTGCAATTTCATCCAGAAGCTCCAGGTCAAAGCCGCCTTTGACTCCATCTGTGTCTATACTGTTGACAACAAGCTCTCCGGCACCTCTGTTTACTCCGTCTACAGCCCACTGCACAGCATCTATGCCTGTGTTCTCACGTCCGCCCTTGGCAAAAAGTCTGAAGCAGCCGTCAACCCGTTTGATATCCATGCTGAGAACAACACATTGATCTCCGTATTTTCTTGCAGCTGATTCTATGATATCAGGGTTTCTGATTGCCCCGCTGTTGACGCTCACCTTATCTGCACCGCATTTAAGCACTCTGTCAAAATCCTCAAGAGTATTTATCCCTCCTCCGACAGTCAGCGGGATAAATATTTCAGAAGCCACCTTGGTCAGAATGTCAGTGAAAAGCCCACGCTCCTCAACGCTTGCCGTAATGTCATAAAACACCAGCTCATCAGCACCTTCTTCATTATAGAACCTTGCCATTTCCACAGGATCTGACACATCCTGAATGCCTTCAAAATTCTTTCCTTTTACTACTCTGCCGTTTCTCACATCGAGACATGGTATTATTCTTTTGGTAATCATTGTCGTCCTCTTTCATATGTGATTATTCATTATTCAGCCAGCTTTACCGCCCGCTCCAGATCAAGCTTGCCGCTGTATATGGCCTTGCCCAGTATTGCTGCTGCCACTACATCCTTCAGTGCGGTTATTTCCTCTTCGAAGCTTATACCTCCGGAGGCTGTAACCTCAAGGCCTTCAATTTTCTGAAGCTTCCTGTAGGCTTCCATATTTGTGCCTTCAAGTCCGCCATCCTTTGAAATATCAGTATATATTACCGTTTTAACTCCGATATCTCTCAGATATGTGCAGAACTCAAAACTTTCTCTATCGGTGATTTCCTTCCATCCGTTTATTGCAACGAAGCCGTCTCTGGCATCTACACCTACTGCTATTTTATCTCCGTATTTTGATACCATCTTCTCAAGGAATTCAGGATCCTTTACTGCTATGGTTCCCAGAATCACTCTGCCAACGCCAAGCTCAAGGTACTGACGGATTCGCTCTTCATCTCTGATTCCGCCGCCAACTTCAACAAACATATCCACTTCCCTGACTATTTCGCTGATGGTTTCAAAATTAACCAGCTTTCCGTCCTTTGCTCCGTCAAGGTCTACCAGGTGAAGACACTCTGCTCCTTTAGCTTTGAATGATCTGGCCACCTCAACGGGGCTGTCGCTGTATACAGTCATCTGATCGTAATCTCCCTGATACAGCCTTACCGCCTTACCGTTTCTCAAATCTATTGCCGGAAAAATCTTCATAATTACACCTCCAGAAATGCTCTGAGAATATTCAGACCGACTTGTCCGCTTTTTTCCGGGTGGAACTGAGTGCCATAAACATTGCCGTTTCTCACTGCGCCCGTTATTCTGATTCCATATTCCGATGAAGCTATTGTGCTCTCACTGCAGTCCTTGCCATAGAAACTATGTACATAATATACACAATCACCCTGCTTTATATATTTAAACAGCGGTTCATCCTCCGCAAAGCTGAGTGAATTCCAGCCGATATGCGGCACCTTCAAATCTGTAATACCTTCTGTCTTCAGATCATCGTCAATCGAAGCTATCGTTCCCTTTACAAGACCCAGTCCTTCATGCACACCATATTCATGGCTTTCCTCAAACAGAAGCTGCATACCCAGACATATTCCAAGCAAAGGTTTGCCATTGGCTGTCTGCTCCATTATAGTATCTACAAGTCCGGTAGCTCTCAGCTTGGCAATTGCATCTTCGAATGCTCCTACTCCCGGCAGTATTATTCTATCGGCTTTTTTTATATCTTCAATATTATTCGTTACCTTGGTATCTGCTTCAAGGTATTTCAGGGACGCTGCCAGTGAAAACAGGTTCCCTACGCCATAGTCTATGATAGCAATCATTTTACAAAACTCCTTTTGTTGATGGTATTTCGTCTGCATATTCCTCTTCAATGGCACAGGCCTGTCTAAGAACCCTGCCAAGGCACTTGAATATGCCCTCGATCATATGATGTGTGTTTTCACCTGCCAGCATCTTAATATGCAGGTTCATTCCAAGCTCTCTGACCAGTGCAGCCATAAACTCCTTAACCAGCTCGGTGTCAAAGTCACCCACCTTCTGAGCAGGAAACTCAGCATCAAAGCCCAGATATGATCTGCCGCTTATATCAACAGCACACAGCACCAGGGCTTCATCCATAGGCAGAATCATATGCCCGTATCTGTATATGCCTCTCTTATCGCCCAGCGATTCTCTGAACGCCTGACCCAGTGCAATACCTATATCCTCCGTAGTATGATGAAAGTCCACATCTGTATCACCCTTGCAGTCAACTGCCAGATCAAATCTGCCATGTCTTGCAAAGAGTTCAAGCATATGGTCAAGAAAACCAACGCCGGTATCTATCTCGTATGCTCCAGTACCATCAATTTCCAGTGCCAGTACAATCTGTGTCTCCTTAGTATCCCTTACGATTTTTTTTCTTCGCATCTGATATCCTCCTTACCTGCATAAATAAAATCAGCGTTTTGAGAGTATCTGCCGGGTAGCATCGGTCAGAGACTTCATTTCCTCAGGAGTGCCTATTGTTATCCTGACATAATTGCATATTCTGCTGTCACTGAAATGTCTGACGATTATATTGTATTTTCTCAGCTCTCTGAAATATTCCTCACCTGATATCCTGTCGCTTGCCGCGAAAACAAAATTTGCCTTAGACGGAAGCACGGTAAATCCCATCTCTCTCATTTCTTTGACAAATTTCTCCCTTGTCTCCATTATTCTGCTGCGGGTATCTTCAAAATATTCTCTGTCCTTCATAGCCTCTGTACCGGCAAGTATGGACAGTCTGTTAAGGTTATATGGATTGAAGCTGAATTTCAGCTTGTTCATATCCGCTATGATTTCACTGGATGCCATGGCAAATCCAATCCTTGCTCCTGCCAGACTTCTTGATTTGGAAAACGTCTGTACAACCATCAGATTGTCATATCTGTCTATCAGCCCTGCTGCACTGTCTGCCCCGAAATCCACATAGGCTTCATCAATAACCACAAGATTTTCCTCGTTATTGATAAGTATACTTTCTATTTCATCAAGTGTCAAAGCTCTTCCGGTAGGCGCATTCGGATTAGTAATGATTATAGTGCCATCAAGATTGAAATAATCAGAAGCACCTATGGAAAAATCCTCTCTCAGAGGCACCTTGACTCCGTGTGCATGGAAAATATCACAGTACACCGGATAAAAGCTGTAGCTTATTTCCGGATAATATATTACATCATTGCTTCCCCTCATAGCCATGAATATGAATGCCAGAACCTCATCAGATCCGTTTCCCACCATCACCTGCTCCTGCTTCAGACCATAAAAATCAGCTATGGCTGCCGTAAGCTCAGATGCTGCCGGATCTGAATAAAGCCTGAGCTTCTGCAGCTCCTGGTTATTGATTACTTCAAGGACTCCCGGTGCCGGTGGATATGGGCTCTCATTTGTATTGAGTTTTATAAGCCGCCCCGTCACCTTTGGCTGTTCGCCCGGCGTATAGGGCTCCAGGGCACTGTATCTGCTGTTCAAAAATCTGCTCATTTTACCTGTTCTCCCAGTTTGTTAAGTATCTGACTGATTATTTCATTTTCAAATTTAAAGCTTGTCTTATTGGCTATGAACCTGGCACTGATATCCTGAAACTCCTCGATTACCTTGAGATGGTTCTCTCTCAGTGTATTACCGGTTTCCACAATATCCACGATAACATCAGTAAGCCCCAGAATAGGTGCAAGCTCAATGCTCCCGTTCAGTTTAATTATATCTATGTCTCTGTTTCTTCCCGCATAGAATTTCTTAGCTACATTCACATACTTTGTCGCTACACGCAGGGTTCTGTCCGGATCCTCCACATAGCCTTCAGGTGCTGCTACCGCCATGCGACATTTACCTATCTTAAGATCCAGCAGCTCATAAACATCAGAATTCTGTTCAAGAAGAATGTCCTTTCCGACTATTCCTACATCAGCAGCATGATGCTCCACATACACAGCAACATCACTTGGCTTTACAAGCAGATACCTTACATTTTTCTCAGGGCTTTCGAATACCAGTTTTCTGTTCTGCTCATAATAACCCGGGCAGTCAAAGCCTATTGACGCCAGCATGTCATAAACCTGATCTCCCAGTCTGCCCTTTGGCAGTGCTATATTTAACATGTTTCATCCTCCTTAACCGGTTTGCCATCCTTCATGACATATTTTTCTCTGTACCTGAGACAGTCAGGTATCGATGTTTCTGTACGAACCGAAAGCCCCTCTTTCTGCAGAACCGCCTCAGCTCTGATTACCGAAGTAAGCGGTTCGTCCTCGCTGTAAAGCAGAACCGCGTCCACATCATACTTTGAAGGATGCTGCGTTCCCTTGAGCAGCTCGTCAAGATAAACTGCAAATCCGACTCCACCTGCATCCTTGCCCAGAAGCTTCATAGCCTTATCATACTGACCGCCTGATAAAACACACCCCGGCAACCCTCTGATATATCCTCTGAATACTATACCGTTATAATAATCAATGTCATTTACCATCGAAAGATCCAGCTGAAGATTTTTGGAATAACCCAGACTTCTAAGTGCACTGCAGTACTCCTGAAGCTCGTCGATATCCTGCAGCATTTCGTCATTTAATGCCATAGTCTTGGCCTTCTTAATCGTTTTAGACATTTCACCATAAAGGAACGGTATCTGGCAAAGTATCTCTGTTGTCTTCGAATCAAGCCCTGCTCTTGATGCAGCCTGGGTGATGCCTGTCACATTTTTCTGCCTGATATTGTTGAGTATCTCCAGATACACACTTTCACCAAGCTGAAGGGCTTCCAGAAGATGAACCGTATAATGCATGTGAGATATCTCCAGAAGATAATCACTATCTATGGTTTTCAGGGTTTTAGCAGCCAGCACTATAACCTCCAGTATACTGTGCCTGTTGATGTGCCCCAGATACTCAAGTCCCATCTGGCTGATTTCCTTGAATGCATGGCTTTCCTTATTTTCCCTGTACACATTTTCTATATAATAAAGCTTCTCGCTCTTGCTCCTTGTCGCTCTCGTGTTATTAACAACACTCAACGTAACGTCCGGCTTCATTGCCAGCAGCCTTCCATCAAGGTCTGTAAAGGTGAGCACCTTGTCTCCTGCTATAAAATCTCTGTTGGCGGCGTAAAGTGAATACTCCTCGAACTTACCGATTTTATATTTTTTATATCCGTATTTTTCGTATAATCCTCTGAGCTCCAAAGTAGCCCTTTCATCAGGCTTCAGATTGTATTTCATTTTTCTATCTCCCCTGTCGTGACAAATTATATGTCCGCTATCACTTTATTGCATTAAAGCATTATCGTGATAAATCATTAACGCTTTAACGTTTTATATTATACACATGTAATCTCAGCTTGTCCAGTGTTTTCTATTCTGACATGTATTTTCCCACTTTATCTGTTACTATCAGGAAAACTGCTGCTCCTGCTGCTGTCACAGCCGTTGCCGTACCGGTAAGCAGTCTGGCATCACCTACATCAAGAATTATTCCACCTGCAATGCTTGAAAACACCGTGGTTATAGTTACCATTGTAGTAAAAAGCGCCTGCCCTTTTACAGCCTCCGCCTTGCTTATAACCTCGTCTGTAAAATGTACCATTGCCGGCAGAAACAGTGCAAAGGATACAAGCTGCAGAGATTGTGCCGCCAATATCATAGCAACTGAATCCGCTATGCAGCACAATGCTATCTTAGCTGTAAAGCCCAGGGCTGCCACCTTCAGCATCAGCCTGCATGAAAATTTTCTTCTCAGTAAATCAAAGCACACCATAGTGGGAATTTCCAGAAAGGCCATCAGTGAAAGTATTCTTCCCATATCTTCACTGTTGCCTCCCACAGAAGACACGATCTGCATCATGTAATTGTTAAGGATGGAATTGCTGAAGTACAAGCCTGCCACACCTAGATTCAGAATGAAAAACATTCTATTTCTTCTGATAAATTTTATCAGGTTTATTTCCTCAGCCTCACCGGATTCATCATCCTGACGTACATCAGCCGCAGCTGCATTCATCTGTGAAGCAGCTCTGGCTCTGTTAAACTGAACCCCCGTTGCCAGAATGCTGAACATGAGCAGAATCAGCACAACCTCGCCTGTAACGGGAAGGACAATTATTCCGTGTTTTTCCACCAGCGTCCCCAGAACGGCAACCAGCGCTGAATATGCCAGTGAGCCCATACTTCTGGCCACCCCGAAATTTATATGTATCCCGCATTCCTCCAGTTTGAAGGTCATCGAGTTAAAAAGTGGCTGCAGCACTGTATGCCAGGCTATAAGCAGTATGAAAATAAGAGCAAGTCCGTAGGATCTGCCCTTAAATATGAAAAGTCCCGCTGTCATTATTATCATCATTGCTGTCATCAGCTCAGTAATACCGATCAGCGATATACGTCGTGTCCTGTCTGCCAGATCACCTGCAAACGGCTGCAGTATCACGGCAAGAATATTGGCTGCGGCCAGAATCATTCCGATTTCCGAGTTGGTGTAATCATTTGCAAGCAGAAACACCGATGCGAAGCTGCTTGCCACTCCGTAGAACATCCAGAAGGTTCCGTGAATACATGCATAGTCAAAATTAAGTAGTTTCTTCATTTATCTTTTCCTGTTTATTACAGAAGCCAGATACGCGGCACCGAACCCATTATCGATATTAACAACACCTACACCATTGGCACAGCTGTTCAGCATAGAAAGCAACGCTGAAATACCGCCAAGGTTTGCCCCATATCCTATGCTTGTAGGCACAGCAATCACTGGAGCCTCAGTAAGCCCTCCTACCACGCTGGCAAGTGCCCCTTCCATTCCAGCTACTACTATTATCACATCAGCACTTCTTATTTCGTCAAGCTTATTGAACAATCTATGTATTCCTGCAACACCCACATCATATATCCGCTTAACCTTGTTACCCAGAATTTCGGCGGTCACCGCTGCTTCCTCAGCAACAGGTATATCTGCAGTTCCTGCTGTTACCACTGCCACAGTTCCCATATTCTGTTTCGCCGATCTGCCGCTGTCATCCAGTACAGCAATTATCTTTGCCGTCTCGAAATATACAGCCTCCGGCAGCAAGTCTGCAACGGCCTCATAATCCGAACGTTCAGCTCTTGTACCCATTATACTTCCGCCCTTTGATACAAGCTCTGTCATTATTGCACATATCTGTTCGGGTGTCTTTCCCTGGCAGTATATCACCTCCGGGAAACCTGTCCTTATAGCTCTGTGATTATCCACATTGGCAAACCCCAGATCCTTGTATGGCAGATCCTTGAGCTGGCTGCATGCATCATCAACGGAGGTCTCTCCGCTGCGAACCTTGTCGAGCAGTTCCCTTATCAGCTTCTCATCCATCCGTCTCACTCCTGTCCTGATAATACCTGTGATGCATCAGGCTTCATTGATTACCTGATCTTCCACAATAATGTCAGCAATAACCCCGTACTTTTCCTTCAGCTTGCCAAGTACTGCAAAATGAGGCTGCTGAGTATGCTTTTTCTGTGCATCTCTGCTTTCCCACTGCTCCCACAGGAACATATCTGTATCTGAATCTGCCGGATAGAAATATTCGTATCTGATACATCCATCTTCAGCTCTAGATTTATCAATGATACCGTTCTCTTTTACTTCTCTGTAATAATTGTCTCTGTCCTCTCTGGTTTTAAGAGTATATGTAACGTAATAGTTAGTCATTTTTACCTCCTGAAGAATATTGTTTACTACATTATATTACACTAAGCTTCATGCCGCAAGGCTACTTCATCTGCTGCTTAACTCATCAGCTTTATTCCGTGCCGGGTCTACACTGGAAATATATACACTTGCAATAATAACAGCAGCTCCTGCTGCCTGAGGAACAGTAAAACTCTCATTAAGCACAGCGACTCCTGCAATAATTGATATTACAGTCGTGAGATTGGCAAACAGGGATGCCTCCGATACAGATACATACGAGCTTCCAAAATTAAGAGCCATAAATGCGATAACTGATGACATTACAGCCAGATAAAGAATGCACACCCAGAATTGCGGCATTGCTGTCACATCCAGAATAAGTCTGTCATACCTTCCAGCACATTCTATAAGCGCAAAACAGACATACACCACACTCCCAGCTCCGAACATTACATAAGTCCGTTCAAGCGGATCAAAATACTCACCCGCTTTTTTGCTGAATACATAAAATAACGCTCCTGCTGCAACTGCTGCCATCAGTATCATTACTCCTACAGCTGACGATTTCATCCCTTCCGCTCCAAGGGTTGTAACTGCCACACCTGCAACAGAAGCCAGCGCACATATTATCTGTTTTCTTGAAACATTCTCATGCATTATCAGCACATCAAAAACAAGCCCCATTATCGGAATCACCGCTATGATTGTTCCTGCAAATGCAGACGATGTATATTTTATCCCATAGCTTTCCGCCATAAAATATATTACCGGCTGGAACAGTGCCAGCAGCAATACGTTCTTAAGCGGTTTGCCTCTGAGCGAAAAACTTATGAGAGGCTCACCATTCTTCTTTTTTATTAGCCTGCCTGTAAGCACTATAAGATTAAGTACCACAAATGCAGTCAGAAACCTTACTGCCAGCAGCACGCTCGGTACTGTAAGCTGCAGTGCCACCTTTGAAAACAGAAAGCTGAAGCCAAATATTGTATTTCCTGTTATTACAGCAATCAAAGCCTTAGTACGAATGCTCATATTCTCACCCTTTCCGGGAAACATTATAACATCTATGCCACAAAAACAGCAACATAGTTAATAACCAGAGTAGTATAATTATAAAGTAAACAAGAGAGGAGTGAAAACATGGATGACAATTCAGAGTCACCAATTTTACAGACTGACAAGAAGCAGTCTCAGAATCTGAAATCAGAAAAACGTATACTCAGAATTTCTTTTATAGGAAGCGCACTGTTCCTTCTGTCGGAATGTGCCGCTGCTTTCCTTACCCATTCTCAGGCAGTTCTGATGGACTGCATCTATGATCTGGTTGATCTGGCAATGCTGGGGCCTTTCATGATACTTGTCCCCAAGCTATATAAGCCTGTCACCGAGCGCTGGCCTTATGGTCTTTCTCAGATTGAATCGCTGTTTATTATAATCAAATGCGGTCTGCTGCTGTTCCTTGATATACAGCTTATGACAGACAGCGTTCAGTTGATTATGGATGGCGGTCATGTAGTTAACGCCGGTGCGGTCGCGGCTTTCGAGCTTGCAGTTTCAGCCTCATGTATAATAATGTTCTTCATACTGAAGCATCTTAACAAAAAATTCTCATCGCCTACAGTCAATGCAGAGCTTTATATATGGAAGCTTGACTCATACAGTACTGCCGGCGTAGGTATGGCTTTCGTAGTTCAGCTTATAATGCAGCGGACATCACTTGCATGGCTTGTTCCGTATGTCGATCCTGCAATTGCAATCTTCATGGCAGTTATACTTCTTAAGGATCCTGTCATGATGATATGGGACGCTGTCAAGAGTCTTATCCTGCTGGCTCCAAAAGAAGAGGTCATTGAACACATAAGAGAAATCACAGGCTCCGAGCTCACAAAGCATGACATTGATATAGATTTTCTTGATGTTGTAAAGACAGGTCGTAAAGTATGGATAGACATTTACATTGTTCAGAAAGACAACATGCTCGATCTGCGTATGCTGAAATCTGCTCAGGATGAAATAATAAAAAAGTTACGTGCAGAATACGACAATGTCTTCATCGAGCTTATACCTGAGCTTAAATATATTAAATAACGGTCAGAACAAAAGTGCTGCTGCATTGAAGCTTTATCATCAATGCAGCAGCACTTTTAATATTGCTTTTATAGTTTCTTCTCCAGACATACCAGATTCACATCCGGAATTCCGTTGAATGTAGTCGGCACAATTGAAACCTCACTATATCCCAGCTTACTGTAAAGGGCACGCGCAGCTTTGTTTCTCTCATTCGTATCCATTCGCAGATAACGGCATCCATTCTCCAGAGCGTATTTTTCATAAAAATCAACAAACCCTGTGCCGTACCCTTTGCCCTTAATGGAGGGCGAAACCACCAGAGTATGAAAAACCATCACCTGATCATCAGGTACGTCATACTGCCACTCTGCCTGTGCATATTCCGGGCACTGCTCTTTATTTATCTTTCCAGCTGCCACAATTCTTCCGTTATCCTCAGCTACAAACATATCTCCTGCCTTAACAGAAGCTTCAGCTGTATGCCTTGTCGGATATATTCCTCTAATCCATCCGACAGCTGCATTGCCCTCTTCCTCAGCTGTATGTATCTCTTCATATATTTCTGCTATCGCATCAATATCCTTATTCTCCGCTTTTCTAAAGCTCGCCATAATCATCTCTGCCTCTCAGTTATTAATCATACAAGAATTATTCTGCCTTTTCCTAAACAACTACCAGTATATGACAATTGTATCAGACCCAAACACCTGATGTCAACACGTCCTAATACAGAAACCGCTTCACACGCTCCTGTTGAGATGCATGAAAAGCGGCTCTGTATGTCTGCTTGTTTAACTATAAATGGAAGTATTATTGTATTGAGGTTATTATTTATCTAAATATTCATCAATACTCGCAGCTGCAGTCTTGCCTGCACCCATCGCAAGTATAACAGTTGCGGCACCTGTAACCGCATCTCCTCCTGCAAATACGCCTTCACGGTTTGTAGCTGCACCGGCGTCAGTTCCTATTCCGCCTCTTTCATTGGCTTCAAGGTTTTCGGTGGTTTCAAGTATCAGCTTGTTGAGCTTCGTACCAATGGCCATGATTACACAGTCAACGTCCAGAACGAAGTTTGATCCTTCTTTGACAACAGGGCGTCTTCTTCCTGAAGCATCCGGTTCTCCAAGCTCCATTTCCACACATTCAAGACCTGTAACATATCCGTTTTCATCTCCGATTACAGCTACAGGGTTTCTGAGAAGCTGAAAATCTATACCTTCTTCGATGGCATGGTGAATTTCCTCTCTTCTTGCAGGGATTTCATCCATAGAACGCCTGTAAACTATGTAAACCTTCTCGGCACCCATTCTCTTGGCACATCTTGCAGCATCCATGGCAACGTTGCCGCCGCCTACAACTGCGATTCTTTTTGCCTTCTGTACAGGTGTATCATATTCAGGAAGATAACCCTTCATCAGGTTTATCCGCGTCAGGTATTCATTAGCTGAGCAGACTCCCAGAAGATTCTCTCCCGGAATGTTCATGAAGGAAGGCAGACCTGCACCTGTTCCCACAAATACAGCCTCATATCCATCCTCAAACAGCTCATCAACGGTTTCTGATCGTCCTATTACTGCATTGTTTATGAATTTTACTCCTCTGGATTCGAGCTTTGCTACCTCTGCTGCCACTATATCCTTCGGCAGTCTGAATTCGGGTATTCCATATGCAAGCACTCCGCCAGGCTTATGAAGACTCTCAAATACGGTCACATCATAGCCCTTTGATGCCAGATCCCCTGCGCATGTAAGGCCTGCAGGACCTGCACCGACAACAGCAACCTTTTTGCAATTGCCATGAGGTGTATCAGCACTGGTTCCGCTACAGCCACAACTACATCCTTCAGCTTCAGTAACGGTTTCGCAGCAGTCTGATTCATGCTCAGCATGCCAGTCAGCAACGAACCGTTCAAGTCTTCCTATGGATACAGGTTCGCCGTTCACACCCTGTACACAGTAGCCTTCACACTGATTCTCCTGCGGACACACTCTTCCGCATATTCTAGGCAAAGCACTCGTTTCGCTTATTATCTGATAAGCTTCTTCAAATTCGCCCTCAGCAACCTTGGCTACAAATTCAGGTATTCTTACCATTACCGGGCAACCCTTGGTACAAGGCTTCTTCCTGCATTTGAGACATCTCATTGCTTCATTTATCGCCATCTGTGGAGTATAACCCTCTGCCACCTCTTTGAAGTTCCCAGCTCTTACCACCGGATCCTGCTCCGGCATCGGATTCTTTATCTGTTTCAGATTAATCATGGTAACGCACACCTCCTGTCAGGCGGCAGATATGAGCCGCATCTTCCTGTTCCTGCTCCTTGTAGAATGAGTTCCTCTTAATGAGCTCATCCCAATCCACAAGGCTTCCGTCAAATTCCGGACCGTCAACGCATACGAATTTGTTTTCGCCTCCGATTATCGCCCTGCATCCGCCGCACATACCTGTACCGTCTACCATGTAGGCAGTTAGCGATGCTACTGACGGAATACCGTAATCAGAAGCTATTTTGCATACAAATTTCATCATTACAGGCGGACCCACAGCAACGATTTCATCATATTCGTTTCCGGCTTCAATCAGCTCCTTGAGCTTATCTGTGGTAAAACCCTTTTCTCCATACGAGCCATCGTCGGTTGTTATATAAAGATTATCGGTTCCTTCCTTGAATTCATCCTCCAGTATAACCATATCCTTATTCTTGAAGCCGGCAATCATATCCACATGAATTCCTTCCTTGTGCATTCCAGTTGCCAGCGGATATGCCAGTGCGTTGCCTGTTCCTCCGCCTACAACAGCCACACGCTTAAGTCCTTCCATATGTGTAGGCTTGCCCAGAGGACCAACTACATCAGCCAGACAGTCACCTTCTTCAAGCTGATCCATAAGCATTGTGGTTCTACCCACTGCTGCATATATTATATCTATCGTTCCTTTTTCGGAATCATGACCCGCCATAGTAAGCGGTATCCTTTCACCATATTCATCCGTACGCAGTATTATAAACTGTCCCGGTTTTGCTTTTCTTGCCACCAGTGGCGCTTCAATGACGAGCCAGGTCATGGAAGCATTGAGTTTTCTTTTACTTACGATCTTATACATTTAAATCACTCCCTTTCCTACTGCTCATCAAAGCTTTTCTTCTCTCTGAGAAGCTTCTGATATCTGCCTGCAGCCTCCGATTCTGCTTTTTCAAAGAGCTTCTCTGCCTTTTCAGGTGCCTTAAGCTTCAGGGAGTTGTATCTCACCTCTCCCATCAGGAATTCATTGAAGTTCTCTGTTGGAGGAGCACTGTCAACTGAAAGTGGATTCTTTTTCTGCGCGATAAGCTCAGGATTGTATCTCATAAGATTCCAGTATCCTGCTCTGACAGCCTTTTTCATTTCCAGCATAGCCTTGTTCATTCCTGCCTTTACTCCATGATTTATACAAGGTGCATATGCAATAATGAGAGACGGTCCATCATATGCTTCAGCTTCTCTGATAGCCTTCAGTGTCTGTGCTGGATTTGCGCCCATGGCAATCTGAGCTACATACACATAGCCGTATGCCATTGCTATATGTGCCAGATCCTTTTTCTTTACAGCTTTTCCGCCTGCCGCAAACTGTGCCACAGCTCCTGTTGGAGTAGACTTGGACGCCTGACCTCCTGTATTGGAATAAACCTCAGTATCAAATACTAGTACATTCACATTTTCGCCTGATGCCAGCACATGGTCAAGACCTCCGTAGCCGATATCATAAGCCCATCCATCACCGCCGAATATCCACATGGAAGGCTTCTGCAGCATATCACTGTTTTCTGTTATGAACATCGCATCAGGAACATCGGTGTGCTCTTTGCATACCTCCAGTAATGCCTTTCCCATCTTTCCGGAGCATTCAGCATCGTCCATCTTATCAAGCCATGCTTTGGCGGCATCTGCAAAACGCACATCCTCTGCCAGGCATTCTGCTGCTGTTTTCAACTCGTTTCGTCTTGCCTTAACTGCCACTGCCATTCCGTAGCCAAACTCAGCATTATCCTCAAAGAGGGAATTCGCCCATGCAGGGCCCTTGCCCTCATTGTTTACCGTATAAGGTGTGCTTGGTGCGCTGCATCCCCAGATAGATGAGCATCCGGTAGCATTGGCTATATACATTCTGTCACCGTAAAGCTGGGTAACCAGCTTGGCGTAAGGTGTCTCCCCACATCCTGGACATGCACCGGAGAACTCAAGAAGTGGCTGTCTGAACTGTGAACCTCTGACAGTATCATCATTGGCATCAAGCTCTTTTCTCTCAACACCGCTGAACAATTTATCAAATCTTGCCTGTGCAACGAACTCAGTTTTTTCTGCCGGAACCATCTCCAGAGCTTTGTTTCTGGCAGGACATACATCTGCACATGAGCCGCATCCGGTACAGTCAAGGGCAGATACGCCGATAGAGAACAGCTTCTCTTCATCGCCCCTGAGAGGAACAGCACCTGTATTCAGCTTTTCTTCCTCCTCGGCTGTTAACACAAAAGGTCTGATAACTGCATGAGGGCAGACGTATGAACACCAGTTGCACTGTATACATTTGTCTGCATTCCACTGAGGAATTTCAACAGCAATACCTCTCTTCTCATATGCTGCAGTTCCCGCAGGAATCATCCCGTCTGCAGTGTCAACAAATGCGGAAACCGGTATAGAGTCACCGTCCATGGCATTCGTAGGTCTAAGAATCTTGTTAATATAATCAGTATGTATCCTGTCACGTCCTTCAGATTCATCATGTGTAAGGTCTCCCTCTGCATGAGCCCATTCAGCAGGAACATTCACCTTGTGAACATGAGTTATTCCGGCATCGACAGCATCACAGTTCATCTTTACTATATTTTCACCTTTCATTCCATATGACTTGACAATAGCATCCTTCATATATCTTTCTGCATCTTCTATAGGAAGAATATCTGCCAGTCTGAAAAATGCCGCCTGAAGCACTGTATTGGTTCTACCCTTGAGCCCCAGCTTTCTTGCTATCGAAACAGCATCACAGGTATAGAAACTGACATTGTTCTGAGCAATATAACGCCTCACATTTGCCGGAAGCATCTCCTCCAGCTGGGTATCATCCCATGAACAGTTTAGAAGGAATGTGCCACCCGGTTTTACATCCTCAACTATCTTATAGCGATTCAGATATGCAGATTTGTGGCAAGCTACGAAATCAGCCTGTTTAACATAATATGATGATTTAATTTTGCCATATCCAAACCTCAGGTGCGAGATGGTCACACCGCCGGATTTCTTGGAATCATACTGGAAATAAGCCTGAACATTCATGTCCGTATTATCACCGATGATCTTAACTGTATTCTTATTGGCACCTACCGTGCCGTCAGCGCCGAGTCCCCAGAATTTACATGCCACCGTTCCCTCAGGGGCAACGTCAGGATTGCTGCTTACCGGAAGTGAAAGCCCCGTCACATCGTCATTGATAGAGATAGTAAATTCCTTCTTAGGCTCATCACTCCACAGATTTTCGTATACGGCCAGTATATCCCCCGGCTGAGTATCCTTTGAACCAAGTCCGTATCTGCCGCCCATAATCGGAACGCTGTCAAATTTGCTACCCTTCAATGCAGCTGTTACATCGAGGAAAAGTGGCTCGCCTGTTGAGCCAGGTTCTTTTGTCCTGTCGAGAACGGCGATTCTTTTTACTGTATCCGGAATAGCATCTATCAGGTATTTAGCAGAAAATGGTCTGTACAATCGTACAACTACTATTCCTGTTTTTCTACCCTGCTTATTCAGATAATCGATCAGTTCTTCAGCCGCATCACACACAGAACCCATTGCGATTATGATCTCCTCCGCGTCTTCTGCTCCGTAGTATGTAAAAGGCTTATAAGCCGGTGTCTTGCCACACTTTTCACTTACCAGCTGCATGTAATGTGCTATGGTTTCAACTGTGTCCTCATAGTTCTTATTGCATGCTTCTCTATGCTGGAAAAATGTTTCAGGCTGTTCTGCAGAACCTATACTGTGAGGATGGTTCGGGTTAATAACTCTCTGTCTGAAAGCCTTTACCGCATCCCAGTTCACCATATCCCTAAGCTCATCATAATTCCAGACTTCGATTTTCTGCTGCTCGTGGCTTGTTCTGAAACCATCAAAGAAATGAAGCACCGGAACCTTACCGTCTATCGCTGCGAGATGTGCCACTGCACCTAAGTCCATTACCTCCTGAGGATCACATGAGGACAGCATTGCGAAGCCTGTCTGTCTGCAAGCCATTACATCAGAATGATCTCCGAATATGGAAAGTGCATGTGTTGAAATCGCTCTGGCTGCAACATGCATAACCGTAGGAGTTTTTTCTGCTGCAAGCTTATACATATTCGGAATCATCAGCAGCAGTCCCTGTGATGCCGTAAAAGTACTTGTATAAGCACCTGCTGTCACTGCTCCGTGAACTGCTCCTGCAGCTCCACCTTCAGACTGCATTTCCACAACCTTTACTTCTTCTCCGAAAATATTCTTCCTGTTTTCACTTGCCCACTCATCGATATTTTCTGCCATTACAGATGACGGCGTGATCGGATAGATAGCCGCAACTTCTGAAAACGCATATGCAACATGTGCCGCAGCAGTGTTGCCGTCCATAGTTTTTTTAGCTCTCATAATTACCACTCCCTCCCATCTGCTTTGTCTATTTTCATAGCTTCCGACTGAAGATATGTATATTCAGGAACCTTGCGTTCCTTTATCGGTCTTCTGGAGCATACATAAGTACATACTCCGCAGTTTTCGCATTTTTCACTGTCTACCACAGGGTTACCGTCATTCATGGTTATTGCCCCTGCAGGACAGTTTTCTGCACAATCACCGCATGCGATACATCCGGCATAGCACACTTCAAATCTTCTTTCTGCCGGAGCTTTTGATGAGCATGCCATCTGCTTCACACCTGCATACGGCACCATTGTTATCATGCCTCTAGGACATTCCCTTATACAGTCTCCGCATCCCACGCACTTTTCTTCATCCACTACGGCTGTTCCAAATTCCACTTTGATTGCATCATATCTACATACTTTAGTACAGTTTCCGAAACCTGTGCATCCATAGCTGCATATACCCAATGCATCCAGATCCATATCATCGGCAGTCCTGCAATCATCAATACCAATCTCAGTAAGCTTTTTATTTCCTGTATATCCGCCGCTGCATCTGACAAATGCTACTTCCTGTTTCACTTTTGCCAGATCATGCAGTTCGTCAACAATTATCTTCTTCCTACAGCTTACCGTACATGCAACGCATCCGACGCACTTGCTGTAATCTATTGCCGCAAACCTTCCGTCTATTCTGTTTCCGCGTAACAATTCAATTGCATTTTCCGGACATGCCAGAGCGCAATCAGCACATCCGATACATCCGAATCCGCATTTTGACAATGTATCCTTCTCATTGTCCTTTGAAGAACAAGGTATGAAATTGCTTGCATCTCTCGGAATCACACTTATAAGCTTCTGAGGGCATGCGGTTATACATGCCATGCAGCCATTGCATTTTTCCTTGTCTATATTTACTTTGCCTTCCTCTACTGTCATGGCTTCGAATTCACACCTGTCGGCACAGCTGCCGATTCCCAGACAACCCCAGTGGCATTCATCTTCAAGAAATCCTGCTTCAACTGCCGCACTGCAGCTGTCTAAAGCAGAGAAACGTTTTTTACCTGCTGCATCGCCTGCACATTTGATGAATGCAACCTTTTCTTCAACCGCTACTGTTTCCACATTCAGAGCTTCCGCTATTGCATCAACCTCAGCCTGTCTGCACGCAGGACATGAATCTACCGGTGCGCCTGCAGCAATTGCCTGTGCACAGTCGCTGCAGGAACTGAATCCGCATCCGCCGAATCCGCGACAATCGCCGCCGGGCAGGAGTGCAGTTATTAATTTAGCTGATTCCGTAACCTTGCCCATTTATAATTCCTCCAATCAGTAAACAATATCGTTCAGATATCTTGTATACAAAATTGTACACGGCCGTACTTAGGATATATTATGTTGTATACAGTATACCTTTCTCGTTAAAAAAATAACATCTTCTTGATACCTCGATTATAACACTTTCAGAATTGTTCTTCAATTGTTTCAATACTAAATTTTATGTTTTTTTATTCATCCAAGATATGTTTCTTTTTACCAAAAAAGACGGGAAACTCCAGTAACCCGCCTCTTCATTATCCTTTAAATTATTATACAGACTCACATCTCAGCCGTCCAGAACGTCACTCTTGATCAGTTCATCAGCCATTCGCTTGCTTCCCAGCACCCACAGCATATCGCCCGGCTGTATGATAACCTCCTTGCCCGGCTTTATTACAGGGAGATTTCCTCTCTCTATCCCGGCAATGGTAGCTCTGTATTTTTTTCTGATGCCGCAATGTTTTATCATCTTTCTGGCAAACGGTGATTTTGAATCAACTCTGATCGGACAGCATATCATTTTACTGTCTTCAGAAATATCGTATTTCTCCTGCTCTTCTATATAATCCTTTAGAGTCATATCATCTCTGTCGGTATATTCAATACGTTCATCCTTTTCAAGCAGCATCGTGCATATTTCTATTTCTTTTGCTGTTCCCAGCATGTGAAGAATATCGCCGTTTTTAACCGGCTCTGTAATCTTAGGGATATTAACTACTTTATTGTCCCTTATTATCCTTATAATACCTACACGTGAAGTCGGTTTTTTGGTAAAGTCACCTATTACCATATTCTCTGCCGCATTTGTCACCTGAAACTCTGCAACAAACAGCGATTCATTCAGCCAGTGATAGTCATCATTAAGCCCGCGTTCCTTTTTCTCCTTCTCCAGAGTTTTTTCCGAAAAGTTATTCATAAACCTTATTTCCATGTTCATAGTCATTCCGTTAATATAATCCGACCGGACTATGAACACTATCGGTATCACTGCTATTAACACAAGCAGAGCAAACGGTATGTTGAAAATTTTTCTGAGAACCAGTGCTACAAAGCATGCTGCAATAAGTATCCTGACTGCTTTTAATGTAAGCAGAGACAGTCGGTTGGCTCTGTGCTTAAGCCACAGCTTGGTGAACAGCGTCTGATTTGTTCCGTGCATCAGGTTTACAAAAGGCGTCATGCATGCAAGAGTTATTACTGCAGTGATAATATTGGCCATATAGCCTCCGCTTATATGCTCCGATATAAACGGACATAGATATCGTGTGCCTCCCCAGTACAGGATAAACATAAATACCGAACATAACGCAGTTCGTTCAACTACCTTCTTGATATATAGATACCATTCCTTATCCTGGTCATCATTGCTTCTGTTTTCAGATGTATTCTTCCTGATAAATACCCACAGACTGTCAGGTATAACATCATCGATAAACTTATATACTCTCTCCGAGTTCTTGATAAATACAGGCGTAGTAAATGATGTTATTACTGAAACACATACTACTATAGGATAAAGATAGCTGCTGATAACACCAAGACTCATTCCTAATGAAGCTACAATAAAAGAAAACTCCCCTATCTGTACCATGCTGAATCCGCCTCTAACAGCTGTATGCAGCGACTGTCCCGAAAGCAGCATTCCTATCGTAGAGAATATCATCTGGCCAAGTATTGTAACAATAGTGATTATCAGTATTTCAAGCTTGTATTCAATAAGCAGTCCCGGTTCTATCATCATACCTACAGATACGAAAAAAATCGCTCCAAAAAGATCCTTTATCGGATTCACAATTCTTTCGATACGTCCAGCCTGAACCGTCCCCGCCAGAATAGATCCCGCCATAAATGCGCCAAGAGCTGATGAGAAACCTATAAGATTGGCAATCACTACCATGCCAAGACATATTCCTACAGAAACGATAAGAATCATTTCATCATTCATAATACTTTTTATCTTCTGCAGAAATGTAGGTATCAGATATATTCCGACCAGCAGCCATATCGCAAGGAACATCAGCATAAGACCTATTTCCTTCACCATTGAAATCCCCGATACATTTCTGCTGACAGAAATTGTTGTCAATATGATCATCATGAAAATTCCGGCAATATCCTCAATTACAAGAGTTCCCAGAACTATCTGAGCAAATTTTTCTTTTTTCAAATCATATTCTTCATATGCTTTGAGTATTATCATGGTAGATGACATGGAAAGCATTCCACCAAGAAATATACAGTCCATTTTACTCCATCCGAGGAGACTGCCTACACCTGCTCCAATGAGTATCATTGCACTCATTACCGTAAGGGCGATTACGAAAGCACTGCCGCCTACCTTTGCAATTTTTTTGAAGCTGAATTCCAGCCCCAGTCCGAACATCAGGAACACTACTCCTATGTTCGCCCACACATGGATATCATCTATTTCCACTACAGTAGGCAGATATACAAAATTAGGGCTGATTAAAAAGCCTGCAGCTATATAACCCAGCACCACAGGCTGTTTCAGTTTTTTAAAAATAATCGTGACAATAGCTGCCGCAATAAGTATAAGTGCCAAATCACTTACAAGATAATCTAAATGCAAATCCTCCTCCTTTCTTCATATTTAACCGGCGCAGTTATTTTTCATCAAAAATAACATAAAACGTGGTTCCTTTTCCCACCTGGCTTTCAACCTTAAGTGTCGCTCCCAGCAGTACTGCAATATGCTTTACTATTGAAAGCCCCAGACCCGTACCACCCGCCTTCTTGGATCTGGATTTATCCACTCTGTAAAAACGTTCAAACAGTCTTTCATGATGCTCCGGTGCTATTCCTATTCCCTCGTCTTTGACGCTTATTATCAGTTTATCTTCCTTTTTATTTGCAGTTATCCATATTCTGCTGTTTTTATCAGAATACTTGACAGCATTTTCAATAAGATTTACCATCATCTGTCTGAATCTGTCTGCGGAACCACTGATACTGCAATTATCCTCAAGTTCCATCAGAATCGTTATATATTTGTCATCCGCTATCGGACGCAAGGCTTCAACAGTATTTTCGATTACCCTTTTCACGTCGAACTCCTGCTGCTCTGAATCGCGCTTGCTCTCAATATCAGACAGCACCAGCAGATCCTCTATGAGTCTCTTAAGGCGGGCTGTTTCTATCGCTATTATATCTATGAATTTTGTTCTTATTTCCGGGTCTTCGGCAGCACCATCCTGCAAGGTTTCTATGAATCCGGAAATGGACGTAAGAGGTGTTTTCAGTTCATGGCTTACGTTAGCAACAAACTCACGTCTTATCAGTTCCGATTTCTGGCTTTCTTCTGCTGCCTTCTCCAGCTCCTTCATTTTCTGAGTATAAGGCTTTATTATTTGAAAATATCCCTGCACTCCTGCCGCTGCCATAATCACAATAAACACTGCCGCATACACAAGTGCAACCCTTTCGGCAAACCTTGATACCAGAAACAAGGCTGTCAGATTGATAATCACAGTCTCAATCAGCAGCATAAACAATTTATTCTTCATCTCGCCTTGTACCCTTTTCCCCTAATGGTTTCAATATACTGTTCATCATTTTTTCCGTCTGACAGCTTCTGCCTCAAATGCCTGATATGTACATCTACCGTCCTCGTTTCACCGGCATAATCAATACCCCATACACTGTTAAGAAGCTGATCTCTTGTAAATACACGTCCCCTGTTCTCAGCAAGGTATTTCAGAAGCTCAAACTCCTTCAATGTAA
This sequence comes from Bacillota bacterium, assembly GCA_030526355.1. GTDB lineage: Bacteria > Bacillota > Clostridia > Peptostreptococcales > Anaerovoracaceae > Lentihominibacter. The sequence continues at coordinate 41,886 of JAUNDC010000020.1, forward strand.
GCTCTACGCTTCTATCACCTACCTTCACCTCGTGTCTTTCAACATTTATTTTAAGATCATCGATAATAATTACCGTATCTTCAGCTGAGCTGAGCTCTGTAGTGATCTCGTATCTTCTGAGGACCGCTTTTATTCGAGCCATCATCTCCCTGATGCCAAAAGGCTTCGAAATGTAATCATCAGCCCCGTACTCAAGCCCCATAACTTTATCAAGCTCTTCCGTTTTAGCTGTAATCATAATTACCGGTGTATTGTTTCCTTCATCACGCAGCTCTCTGCATATTTCATACCCGTTTTTACCAGGAAGCATTATATCCAGAAGTATGAGATCCGGCTTCTCACGATGAACCATGGTTATTCCCATTATTCCGTCTTCGGCAGCTATTCCGTCGTATCCATTGGTTTTAAGATTGTAGAGTATCAGCTCTCTAATGTTGGGTTCATCCTCAATAATCAGGATTTTTTTCATGTTGAACCTCTTTTCGCAAAATTGTGTACATTATATTTATTTTACCATATTTACAAATTCGGCTCAACACCTATGACCGCATCAGCTATATTATTGCAGTAATCACCCATTTTCTCTATATTATGTACTACATCTGTATATATTACCGTAAATTCAGGTGAACACTTTTTACTGTTAAGTCTTGTCATATGATGCAGTCTCAGTTCATGCTCCTTGGTATTCATTTCAGTTTCAAGGCTTTGCACTCTGAATGCGCTTTCTGTACTTCCATGTTCAAGTGCCGTTATACTTTCCTGCATCATTTTTTCAGCCAGCTGGAAACAATCTTTTATTTCGCCATATGCCTCCTGCGAAAATTCATACGAGTTTTTAATTTTCTCTTCTGCAAATTCAGCTATATTCTTGCAGTGATCACCAATATGCTCTATATCTGCTGCAACATGCATCAATCCGGACACTTTGGATGCTTGGTCTTCCGTAATCGTTTCTGTCGAAAACATATGAGCAAGATAATTTACGATTTTTTCCTGTAGATTATTAACATCGTTTTCTGTCTCCATAAGCTCTTTTACTTTAGTACTGTCATTCTCTATAAATGACTCTCTCGAAACCTCTATCATTGACATTACCATACAACCCAGCCTTGTGAGCTCTTTTGTCGCCAGATGAATTGCTGCAAAGGGCTGCTCCAACACATTATAATCAAGGTATACCGGTTCCGAAGGCAATCTGTCGGTTTCTCTGCCCGGCACAATTTTCGTAACTGCTTTGACAAGAATTCCAATGAGCGGCAGAAACAGTATTGTATTAAACAGATTAAAACACATATGAGCATTTGCAATCTGTCTGGCAATAACTTCAATCTCTGCGCCCTTTGGCGAAATAAACTGGATAAACTGTGCATAATATGGTATGAACCATATAAAAATCAATGTTCCTGTAAGGTTGAATATAACATGTGCCGCTGCAGTTCTCTTAGCAGCCACAGAAGCTCCTATTGATGCCAGCACGGCTGTTATAGTCGTACCTATATTATCACCAAAGAGTATCGGCAGCGCTCCCTGCAGACCTATTATACTGCTTATGCCGTCAGGTCCTGCTGTTGATGCCAGATTCTGAAGAACTGCTATAGTTGCTGAGCTGCTTTGAACCACGACTGTCATCAAAGTTCCGAGAACAACTCCAAGCACCGGTATATTCTGCACCTGCAGCATCAGATCAACAAACACTTGCGAGGACGCCAGAGGTTTCATGGTATCCCCCATTATATTAATGCCTACAAATAATATACCGAATGCAAATATCGTCTGCCCTATATATGAAATTATTTCCTTTTTCTTTATAAAAAAGTACATGATGAATCCTATCGCCACGAACAGCCATGCATAGTCTCCTATCTTAAAAGCTATAAGCTGAGCTGTTATCGTAGTTCCTATATTGGCTCCCATTATTATGCTTATCGCCTGAGGCAGCTTCATCAATCCTGCACTTACAAAGCCGATTACCATTACCGTCGTAGCACTGCTGCTCTGAAGAACGGCCGTTACCAGTGCTCCCGCCATTATCCCAAAAACAGGGTTTCTTGTAAGCATAGCCAGCACCTTCCGCATTTTATCACCTGCAGATTTCTGTAGACCATCGCTCATCAGATTCATGCCGTAAATAAACATGGCAAGTCCTCCGAATAAAGTTATTATCATTTGCACCATTTCCGAATTCATCATTTTTCTCCTCTGTTTTTTCTTACATTTGTTTTACATTTTGATGTTAAATCAATATAATGTTATATAAAAGCAATCCAAGGTTAATTAAAAGTTAAAACTATGTAAAATAACAAACCCATACTTTACATATAAAGGAGTATAATCATGCTTAACGGAATAGTAAGTGTCCTTGTTGTATTCATAATACTGGGAGTCGGCTTTTTTTTCACTAAAAAAGAAATATGGCCTGACAACACCAATAAAGTATTCTCAACCACTGTAATTAAAATCGCTGCGCCGTCTCTGGCTGTTGTCAGTATTGAGAACAGATTCACACCTGAGCTGCTACGAGCCGCCTTCTGGAATCTTCTTATCATAGCAGGCAGTGTTATAATAATGCATCTGCTGGCAAGAGTTCTGGGAAGGCTCTTAAAACTCCCTAAAAAAAAGAAGGCTGTCTTCGTTACAACCTTCACATTTAATAACACCATGTTTATAGGGCTTCCTATCATTTCCATTGTCTTCGGTCATGATGGGTTACCATATTTATTTACTTTCTACCTTGTAAGCATATCGTTCTTCTGGAGTCTGGGAGCCTGGACACTGTGCAGTGCTTCAGAGCTTGAGGACAAGTCCTTTTCCATTAAAAAGATTTTCAGCCCTGGTCTCATAGGAGTATTCATTGGATGCATACTTGCAGGTATGAGCTGGAAGCTTCCTGTTATACTTGAAACCGCACTGTCATATCTTGGGGATATCTGTGTGCCGCTTTCTCTTCTGGTAATCGGTTCAAACCTGTCCAGATCATTGTCAAAGGGAATGCAGAAAATCACTCTTGACCAGATAATAATAATGCTCGGTAAATTTGTCATACACCCTCTGATTATCTGGGGAGCATTCACGCTTCTCGGTATTACCGGTTTCCCTCTAAAGGTATTTATTCTAGCTGCATCTCTCCCATGCCATGCTCAGACGGCAATAATGGCGGAATATTATGACCTTGAAAGTGAATATGCATCTAATCTCGTGAGTCTCTCTACTCTCATAAGCCTTGTCACAATACCTGTATATGCAGGCCTGCTGCTGTAAAGCTCATCTTGCAAAAGGGTCCGCTTTATTCAGCGAACCCTTTTAAATACATATTCCTATTCAATTATGCTTCCGTTTCTTCATGCTCTTCATGCTTCTTATGTCTTGCTCCGTCCAGAACAACATTAGCTATGTTGTCGCAGCTGTCACCAATCTTTTCGATATTGTGTATAACGTCAGTATATATAACTGTAAATTCAGGTGAGCATTGCTTGTTGTTTAGTCTTTCCATATGCTTTATCCTCAGATGCTCTTCCATTCTGTTAAGTCCCTGTTCCTGCTCCTTAACACTTTCTGCAAGCTCACTGTTATCATTTTTAAGAGCTTCAATTGAATCATTTACCATCCTGCTTCCGTAATCAAAGCATTCATAAATTTCTGCACATGCTGTATCCGAGAACTCATAACCCTTCTTCGTTTTCTCCATTGAAGCTTCTGCAATATTTTTACAATTATCACCGATGTGCTCTATGTCTGATACCACATGGAGCAGACCGGATATTTCTGTTGCCTGATATTCTGTTACTTTATCTGCGGACAGTACAGACGACAGATATCCGGTAATATGATCTCTCAGGTTGTTTACCTGTTCCTCATATTCCATTACTTTGTCTGCGGCTGTCAGATTATTACCAAGAAATGCTTTCTTTGTTTCTACAATCATACGTGCTGTAATCTCAGCCATTCTGGAAAGCTCAAGTACTGCCAGATGAATTGCAGCAAACGGCTGTTCCAGTACATTGTAATCCAGATACACAGGCTCCATAGGATCTCTGTCACCATCATTGCCGGGAATAAGTTTGGTAACCACCGTTGCCAGCACACCAATCAGCGGCAGGAACAACAATGTGGTTGCCACGTTAAAAGTAAGGTGTGCATTGGCTATCTGCCTTGATATTACCTCCAGCTCATCTCCTCCTGGAGATATTACTGTAACAAACTTGGCAATAAATGGTGTGAACCAGATAAAAATCAATGTTCCTACAACATTGAATATCATGTGCGATAATGCGGTACGTTTCGCATTTACACTACCCCCTATGGAAGCGAGTAATGCAGTTGTTGTTGACCCGATATTTGTGCCGAATAATATTGGTATCGCCCCTACCAATCCTATCAGACTGCTGACTCCATCAGGTCCCGCCGTGCTTGCCAGGTTCTGAAGTACTGCGATTGAAGCCGAGCTGCTCTGTACTATTGCAGTCATAACAGCACCAGTAATTATTCCTAGTATAGGCATATCTGCAACCTTAAGCATCAATTCTGAAAACATCTCACTTTGAGCCAGAGGTTTCATGGCCTCTGACATTATATTCAGCCCAGTGAACAATATACCGAAAGCAAAGATTGCTTGTCCGAAATCTACAATTTTCTCACGCTTTGACGTAAAGAAATACATTATAAATCCTATTATCACGAAAGCCCACGAAAAATCGCCAATCTGAAAAGCTACAAGCTGCGCTGTAACACAGGTACCAATATTTGCACCCATTATGATACTTATAGCTTGTCTAAGTGTCATAAGATTAGCAGCAACAAATCCTATAACCATTACAGTAACAGCACCGCTGCTTTGCAGCACCGCCGTTGCTGCTGCTCCGGCCAGTACTCCAACAAATACATTTCTCGTAAGCATTGCCAGAATACTCTTCATTTTTTCTCCGGCAGCCTTCTGCAAACCATCACTCATAAAGTTCATACCATAAATGAACAAAGCCAATCCACCGAACAACTGTAACGCAATTTTCAAAGCTTCTATATTCATTCTTCTACCACCTGAGTTCTATTTTTTATAATAAGTATATCGTATTGACCACTTGTTATTATAATGTTAACAATTTGTTATGAAAAGGTTTAAATGTTAAGGACATGTTAAGGTTATGTTAAATTTTATTAATTATTCAATAACTATATAAACAAAGAAAAACTGCAGGCACTCAAACCTGCAGCTTAGTTTTAAAATGTATCACATAAACAGCCATTTAACTATTCCCAGAACTGCAATCACAATGAATGCAGAAGCGCTGGCAGTCATAGCCTCCTTCTTGTTTCTGCGATTCCTGATAATTACCGCATAAATAAAAACTGTCACAGAGATCATTCCCAGAATATAACACAGTGCGTACATTGCTCTTCCTCATTTCTTTAATAGTATAGAAACAATTATAATAAATTACAGGGCAAAATACAATGTATTATTTAAACAAATTACAATTCCAGAATTGAGCCTCCCTCATTGAACTCTAACCTCTGGTTGCCTTCCCTGTCATGTGCTCTATCTCAAGCTTCAGTACATGCATATCATTAAATGCCCTGTCAATGTAATCCTGTCCCTCTTTATGGTATTCAGGGCTGAGTTTATCTGCTATTGCAGTTATGCCTGCTCTCTTCTCATCAGCATCTTCAACAACAGTAATTTTTCCAAAAACCGTAACTGATCTGTACTGTGTATTAAAATCTTCAGGCATAAGTACTACAGAATCCACTACATTAAAGCAAACATTATTATTGTATCCTATATTATCCAGCTTATGTCCTTCACATGCACTATGGAAATATATAGCATCATTATCATATGCAAAATTCAATGGAGTCCCATACGGAGTGTTATCTTGACTTATCGTAGATAAAACACCATATTCAGCACTTTTAAGAACCTCTATAATTTCATCTGCTGAAATAGCTTTTTCTTTTCTTCTCATCTCTTTTTTCATGGTATACCTCCTGCAAAGTTATTCTTGTTTTTAAGTTAGTAAAAATATACAATATAATTGGTTTACAAGTAAGCACCAATTTACAAAAACAAAACAGAGCCAATTGCAGAGGAGGAATAAGCTAGTGATATATATTGATCGAACCATCAGTAAGCCAATTTATGAACAGATATATTCATATTATACCGATGAAATTCTATCAGGTGCATTACCGTCAGGGTCTCGTCTTCCTGCAACCAGAAAGCTGGCCGAAGAGCTTTCGTTAGGAAGAAATACTGTCGATAAAGCATATCAGCAGCTGGTAGCAGAGGGTTATATTCATTCTAAACCGGGAAGCGGCTTCATTGTCAACAGTATACCATCAGGAATTTGTTCAGAACCAGCTACGGCACTGCCACAGCATAAAACCATCTTAAAAACAAATGCACCAGAATATGATTTTGCATATGGTAATATGGATAATTCAATATTTCCATACAATCAGTGGAGAAAATGTATAAACAACGCGCTTTCAACAATGGAACTCGCAGATACCATCAGATATCCAGAAAGAACAGGAGAACCAATCCTGCGAAAAGAAATTTCAAAATACTTATATCATTCCCGCGGTGTGAGGTGTCACCCTGAGCAGGTAATTATCACATGCGGTCAACAGCATTCAATGGAAATCATTGCAAATATGTTTGATGAAAGCCCCAGAAAAACATTTGCAATGGAAGACCCAGGTTACGATGGTATTCGAGAAGTTTTTCTTAACCATAAGTTCAGAATGGAATATATCCCTGTAAATGACGATGGCATATGCATGAACAATGTATACTCGCTGGAAACGGATCTGCTTTATGTCACACCGTCACATCAGTTTCCCACAGGAGCTGTTTTGTCTATTGGCAAAAGGAAAGAGCTTCTGAACTGGGCCGAATCAACAAATACATTCCTTATTGAAGATGACTATGACAGTGAACTTAGATACTATACGAATCCTATACCGGCAATGCAATCACTTGACAAAAACGGACGTACAATATACACTGGAACTTTTTCGAAATCACTTTCCCCTTCAATGCGTCTGGCTTATATTATATTTCCGGAAACGCTGCTGAATAAATATTACAAATATTATCACCGTTACAATTCGCAGGTCTCAACACTGCATCAGCTTGCACTTGCTGAATTCATGTCAGCGGGATACTATGAACGCCATATAAATCGATTGAGAACTCTTTACAAGAAAAAGCAGGCCGCACTTCTTGCTGCCTTAATTGATGTATTTGGAGATGATATTGAGGTTTATGGTGAAGGAGCAGGAATACATCTTTTACTTAATGTAAAAGGTACGCTTTCACAGGAAACTCTGATAGAAAAAGCAGCAATCGCTGGTATCAGGCTGTACTCAAGCCGTCCGCTATATGCAGTTCCTTCTCGTTGTCCTGATAATCAATTATTAATAGGATTTCCGACAATTCCGCAGAATAATTTCAAGAAAATTATTCTGCTCTTAAAACAAGCATGGTACTCTGAATAATATTAAATATGCTTAATAAAAAACCAGCTAAATACAAGCTGGTTTTTTGTTAAGCGGCAACGTCCTACTTTC
>JAUNDC010000021.1 GCA_030526355.1 Bacillota bacterium
CAACCGATTCCCATTTTAAAGTTCCTTTGTATACCTTTGTATGCGTCTGTACGACGTTAATCTATATAAAAAAGGAAACCCGCAAAGCATTGCAATTGCTTGATTTCCTTGAAATTTCAATGAAAAAGAGACCTTGTTCAGGTCTCTTCGTTATGGCGGAGGACACGGGACTCGAACCCGCGGGGCTGTTACACCTTACTCGCTTTCCAGGCGAGCTCCTTAGCCACTCGGTCAATCCTCCATCAATTAATCAACAATTTAATAACACGCCTTATTTCAGGCACTTTTATAATATATCAAAATTCCCGTATAGATGCAAGCAATATTTGAATCGGTTCATAGGTTGTTCTGTTTTTTTCGTTCACAGATAGCTGTGCTGCTGGAAGTGCCATTGCTGTCTATGAAATTAAATTATTATGTGCTTGATGTGCAATTGCTTCTGGTTTATCGAAATATGTTACGGTAGATGTGTTTGTGTTGTTGGTTTTTATAAGGTAGATATACCCCCATGGGGAATATCTGCAGTGTTGCACAGTGAAAATGTGTAACACTCAATAAAATGCGAAAAAAATTGCACATTTAAAGCCGCAGAAAGGTCGATTTGCTGTAAATAATTGCAAATATATGCTGTTAATCCAACATATTTCCATTATTAAGGCGGTCTATGGGGCATATACCCCCTCTTAAAAGGGAACTTTTAAAAATAATGTGCAATTTTTATTCTCATACAGTTCTTTTTGCACATATTCCGTGTTCAACAGCAAACCCGCAAGCTACAAAGCAAATTTTGCACATATTCCGCGTTCAGCAGCAAACACGTAAACCCCTAAGCAAATTCCGCACATATTCCGTGTTCAACAGCAAACACGTAAACCCCGAAGTAAATTCCACCGGAACTTTCACTATGGAATTTACTTTGGGAATTTACGGAATTTACATAGTAACCATAGCAATTGCGGCATTCGCAGTTTTTTGTTGTTTTTAACTGATATTCTGTGTACAATAACAATATGGTTTATGAACCGGACGGGATTGAAAGAAACCAAGAGAAGAAAGGTACTTGCACAGAAAATGTTGAATTTGTACACAGCAGTAGTTATAGTGACAGCACTGCTTCTTGTTATTACGATAGCAGATGTTACAACTAATCGGATAGTATCGACAGATACCAGAGTCAAGGCAGTAGCAGCGTGCATATTGATACTGGGTGCAGCGATAGGGGAGTGGGTAGGAGTAATTACGGATGGAGCATCGTCCTCATTGATTATGCTGCATAAAATAAGTAAGATTGCAGAATTTTGTATCGCACCGGCCATTGGAATATCATGCGCTATGGCATATGGCATAGTAAAAAGGTCGCGGCTGGCAGTTACATGTATTATAATACATGCGATTTTTCAGTGTATAGCAGCATGCTTTGAATGGGTGTTCAGTATAGACAGTGGCAATATATACCATAGAGAGGAACTGTATTTCATTTATGTGGCAGCATTTGTGATTTCGTCAGGCTATGGTTTTTTCTGTGTCATTATGACTGGGAAAGAATTTCAGACAGGCCTCGACAGCGTAGTTGTGCTGACGATTCTGATGATAGTAATAGGTGTAGGCATTCAGTTTATTTTTGCAGATATAAGAATAGATTACTTGTGCATAGCGATAGGAAACATGGTGCTTTTCAGCAGATATTACAAAATGGTGCTGCAGCTGGATGCAGTTACAAGGCTGTTGAACAGAAGGTGCTATGAAGCAGCAGTCGGAAATATAAGTCACAGAGCTGTGGTGATGTATTTTGATATAAACCGATTCAAGAATGTAAATGATACATACGGGCATTATATCGGCGATGTGTGCCTTAGAAATATTGCGGACATAATCAGAGATGTATATGGAAAGGCAGGAACCTGCTATCGGGTTGGCGGTGATGAATTCTGCGTCATTATGAAGACCAACCAGAACAATTCAGAGGCATACATTGAAACTTTAAATAATCAGTTTTATGATGCTGTTAAAGAGCTTCAGAATGAGGACAGACGAATGCCGGATGTTGCACTGGGATATGCATATTACAATCCTGACACGACTCATATACAAGATACCATAGAAGAAGCTGACCATATGCTGTACAGCAACAAGGAGAGTTCAGCAAATAATTCCGCAGATGTATAGAACAATAGCGTAAGGTGAAATGACAGACCTGCTATGGAGGTGAAATATGCAAGGCTACAATTGCATTATGATATACGATGAAAAAAAGAACAGACTGTTGTTCTGCAAACGTATAAGCGATCCCTACAAAGGTATGTTCAACCTTGTCGGAGGCAAGATTGATGACGGAGAAAACCATCTTGATGCAGCCTATAGGGAGCTTAAAGAGGAAACAGGAATAACAGATAAGGACGTTATGCTTTCGCATATGATGGATTTTGTATACTATAATCAGCAATGTTATGTGGAAATATATGCAGGCGTGTTAAACAAAACTGTAAAACTTATTCCCGAAAAACATCCACTGCACTGGCTTTCCATTAACGAGGATTTTTTTGATTTGGAAAAATTCGCCGGTGAGGGGAATATAGGGCATATGGTGCAGCAGGTTGATATATATGGTATGGGTGAATGATCCGGTTTTTTAAGGAGACTGAAATGTTGTATAATTGTTTGGCCGTAGGGGCAGGGGGCTTTATAGGCTCCGTTTTAAGATATCTTGTAAGTCTGATACCATTTCTCAACAGAAGCGATATTCCGATGCAGACTCTGGCGGTAAATCTTATAGGTGCAGTGCTTATAGGAATGCTTGTCAGATCATCAGATTCCTGTGAATGGCTCAGTGGACATACGATGCTGCTGCTTAAGGTAGGGGTCTGTGGAGGATTCACGACATTTTCCACATTTTCACTGGAGTCGCTGGGGCTTATAGAAAGCGGCAGATGGTCAGCCTTTGCAGTTTACGCTGCGGCAAGTCTGGTGCTGTGTATTGCCGGCGTGTTTCTGGGAAAATGCATAGCCGGAGCAATACATGGATGAAGGGAATATATTAAGCCTATGAAAAAGGAAACGTACGTTAAAATGATGAAATCAGTGAGTGGTTCTCCGCTGATATATAATCTGATAGTATGGGTTGACAGGATACTGACAAGAACGGTGTATCTGGCGTATCCGTTGTTTCTCATTGTGCTTTTTATTCAAAAGGACACCGGGCTGATCAGGGCAGTGCTGGTTCCGGGAATATCATTCATAATCGTGAGCGTGTTCAGGAAAATGTACGATGCGCCAAGACCGTATGTTGTCTTTGATACACCGTCTGTTATAAAAAAAGAAACGCTGGGGAAATCATTCCCCAGCAGACATATCTTTTCTATATTCATTATAGCCTCGACAGTATTCAGATTTTTTCCGACAGCAGGCGTTCTGCTGGGAACTGCAGGAGTTGTGATGGCAGCTTCCAGAGTTCTGGGAGGAGTACATTTTCCCAAAGACGTTATTGCAGGTGCAGTTGTCGGAATAATTTTTTCGGTTATCGGATTCGCCGTTTAAAATCCAGAGTTTAAAATCTGAAGCACTTTCCGCAAACATCAGGTGATGGAGTATATGCATTTATTGTTTTGCAGTGCTCCTGGCATTTTGCTCTGTCAATACCGTCTTTTGTGATGGCGCATCCAGGACATGCAGCTATCATTTCATCACTGCATACTACATTTTTTCCTTCCTTGAAGTAGCTGTTGCTGATAAGCTGCTGATATACAGCTTCCAGCTGTTCGTTATCAAGAACCTCGAAATCATCTGCATACATGCCATCCGTTATGATACCTCCAACGCGGCCTAAACGACCGTCAGGGGTGCGGAAGCAGCCAGCAGGGCCTATCTCACCCATACCTGCCGCATATGCAGCCAGCTTGTGAGACCAGCCCTCATTGAATCTTTTTTCATCCCATTCAGTAGGGGAGTTCATCAGTGAGGTAAGGCGGCCTACATCTTCGAAAACCTGACGGATATTAGCGTTTATTCTCATTGACAGCCACATTGTGTCATAAAACGCTTTAGTCCATTTTTCACCCTTTTCTCTGGAATCGAAATTCTCTTTTACAGTATCCTCACTGTAAGGAAGAAAATACAGGACGATAGTGTATCCGGCCTTCAGTATTTTTTTAGGATGCTCGCTCATACCTCTGGTAAAAAACATATCAAAAACAGGATTCCTTACATCGGCATAACCGATAACAGGTTCCCCTATTTCTGTTGTGAAATCTTCCTTCGCTTTGTACTCGGCAATCGTGTTGTTTACCGCTTCTATAACATTTCGTTTTACGTCAGGTCCAAGTCCAAACATATATTCACCAGCTTTCTTAAGTTTAATGTAAAATATTGAAACGGCAGAGCCGCTTTAATCGCGTTCCCCCTTCTGAGGTCTGAAAAAGATAAACAGCAGAACACAAATGAGCATCAGGAACGGGTAGTAAAGTGAAGGTATGATCTCAATAGGGGATATACCTACCAGTGCAGCAGCGGTAAGCAGCTGTGCGCCATAAGGGATTATTCCCTGACCTACTGAAGCAAAAATATCAAGTATTGATGCTGCCCTTTTCCTGTTTACTCCGAATTTTTCCGCTATTTCACGTGCAACAGGTCCGGCCATTACAATAGCAACTGTATTGTTGGCAGTACACAGATCTACCAGCAGTACAAGTATACCGATGCCGAGCTCTGCGCCGCGTTTGCCTTTAACGGTTTTTTCGATAGTATCGATAATAAGTGATATACCGCCGTTTTCCTTGATGAGCGAAACCATGCAAGCCACAATAATCGAGATGATTGAAATCTCAAACATGCTTGTCATCCCTTCGCCGATTATGCCGAAGGATTCCATGAATGTGAATGAACCATTGTAGATTCCTACGATCATCGACAAAATGATACCGATAAAGAGAACCAGGAAAACATTAAGTCCGATAAGAGCACCTATCAGTACAACTAGATAAGGGATAACCTCAATGAAGTTGTAGCTGCCGACCTCTGTTGATGCTGTCAGACTGCTTGTGCGCAGAAGGAAAACAATTATCGTGATAACAGCGGCTGGGAGTACGATGAAGAAATTCTGTTTGAATTTATCTCTCATTTCACAGCCCTGAGTTCTGACAGCAGCGATGGTTGTATCGGAGATAATCGAAAGGTTGTCTCCGAACATAGCCCCGCAGACTGTCGCACCTACGCAGATGGCAACAGGAAATCCTGTCTGGGTGGCAACTCCCAGTGCAATTGGAGCCAGTGCTGTTACAGTGCCGACAGAAGTACCCATTGACAGAGAAATAAAGCAGCCGATTACAAACATACCGACAACCATGAGGTTGGCAGGTATAACGGAAAGCCCCAGATTAACCGTGCTCTCCACACCACCGGCAGCAGATACTATGCCTGAGAAAGCTCCGGCTACCAGGAAGATAAGTACCATGGTAATGATATTGACATCACCTGTGCCTCTGGCTACGATTTTGAGCTTTTCATCAAACGGGACGCTGCGGTTCTGCAGGAATGCGATGAACAGAGCGATGATAAAAGCTACGTAAGCAGGCATACTGTAAAAGTCGTTGCTTATGATTCCCGCACCTGCGAAAAACACAAGAAAAACGAAGAAAGGCAGCAGTGCCCAGATTCTGTGTTTCATTTAAAATCTCCTCCTCAAAATAAAAACAAAGTATAAATAACTTATCCCATATATGTTGTATGTAAATTATAATGAGATCAAAATATATCTGGTTCTAAAACTCAGCAGTCGACCCTGTTAAGCATTCTGCCGTCAAGCCACGCCTGAAGGTTTTCTGCCAGCTTGTCAATGACTACCTGGCGCATTTCCTTAGGTGCCCAGGCTATATGCGGTGTTATTATGCAGTTGTCCAGACCGACGAGAGGGCAGTTTTCGGATGCCGGCTCATCAGCCAGAACGTCAAGAGCTGCTCCACTGATAAAACCAGCTTTAAGTGCATCTGCGAGAGCTCTTTCATCAACGAGCCTGCCACGAGCTGTATTAATCAGGACAGCACCGGGTTTCATATTTACGAGGAACTCGGTATTTACCATTTTTTCATTCTCTGTTGTCAGAGGGCAGTGAAGTGATACAAAATCAGACTTCATTGCCGCTTCAGGATCTTCACTGAAAATATTTACAACCATACCCAGAGCACGTGCTATTTCAGCAACTTTTTTACCAATGGCACCGTAGCCGATGATACCGAGAGATTTACCGGCAAGCAACACTATAGGCTTTTTCCAGTAGCAGAAATAGTCGCTTTCGGCCCATTGACCGTTTTGTACAGACTGGTTATGAAGACCTACATTATTAGTGAGCTCCAGCATCAGAGCAATAGTATGCTGTGCTACTGCATCGGTTGAATACGCAGGAATGTTGGTTACTGCAATTCCCAGATCAGCAGCGGCTCTGACGTCAATATTGTTATAGCCTGTTGCAGTACAGCCAATATACTTCAGATTCGGGCACTTTTCCATGAAATCCCTTGTTATAGGACATTTGCTTGTCATGAGGATTTCACTGTTTCCGATACGTGACAGAGCCTTGTCCATTGGTGTGGCATCAAAAACTGTAAGCTTGCTGCACATGTTTTCGAGCTTTTCCCAGCTAAGATCTCCGGGATTTATCGTATATCCATCAAAAATAACTATATCCATAATACCTCCTCAGGTTCTCACCTGTATTTTTTATGGCTGAGCCATAAAGAATATTTTACACTATTAGTCATAGAAAGTCCATATTATGTATGTTATAATTAATGTCGGCTAACTAAGTAACCATCGGAAGGTGGATATTGCTGATTGACAATGAAAGGCGATATAAATGACAGTATTTGATATTTTGCTTATCAGTGTGGGGCTTGCCATGGATGCAGCCGCGGTTTCCATGACAAATGGTATGGTTTACAGGAATCTCAGAAAGAGAACGTATGCGGCAATGCCGATTTTCTTCGGTCTGTTTCAGGCTGTTATGCCGGTGCTTGGGTTTTATGCCGGAGGGATTTTCGCATCCATAATCACAAGGTTTTCCGGTATAGTAATATTCATAATACTGGGGATAATCGGCGGCAAAATGATAAAAGAAGGAATCGATGATCTTAAGGAACATGAAACCTGTGCAGATAAACTGATGACCCTTAAGGTGCTCCTGTTTCAGTCGGTAGCTACGAGTATAGATGCGTTCGCAGTAGGCATAGGATTCAGTGCGGCAGGAATCGGCATATGGACTCCGGCAGCGATAATAGGAATTGTAACAGCGGTCATCGTGGTGGCGGCGATTCTCATCGGAAGGAAATTCGGGGATATGCTGGGCTGCAGAGCCGAAATACTGGGAGGCGTTATTCTGGTGATTATAGGAATAAAGGCACTTATCTGACAGAGATTTTACAGGAAAGGAGATAAACCTATGGATACAATAATAGTAGCTGCAACGCAGAATAAGCATAAAATAAAAGAGATAGAAGCAATTACCGGAGACTTCGGTCTTAATATAATTTCCCGCGGAGAAGCAGATATCCCTGATGTGGAAATAATCGAAGACGGAAACACATTTGAAGAAAACTCATACAAAAAAGCTTACGAAATAATGAAGCTTTGCGGTAAAATAACAATAGCGGACGATTCTGGCCTTGAGGTTGACTGCCTGGATGGTGCTCCGGGCGTTTATTCAGCCAGATTCGCAGGGGTTGACGGAGATGATGAAGCAAATAACAGGAAGCTGATTGACCTGTTAAAGGATATTCCTTATGAAAAACGTACAGCAAGATTCGTTTCTGTCATTACAATGGTTTTCCCTGATGGAGACAGTATTGTGGCAAGAGGTGAGGTTGAAGGACATATAGTTCTGCAGCCGCAGGGAAACAACGGATTCGGGTATGATCCGCTCTTTGTTCCTGAAGGATGCGACAAAACCTTCGGGCAGATAGAGCCGGAGATAAAAAACAGCATGAGCCATCGCGCAAATGCCCTCAAAGCACTCAGGAAAAAACTTGAGGAACGAGGCTTTTAGGGGTTTTATTTAAGGGGAGTCGGTATATGGCAACCATAAGAGACAGAATATTTAAAATGTTCATATTGGGATTTAAGCAGTTCAGAGATCCGTATTATCAGGGCTTTGCAGCTCAGGTGTCGTTTTATCTTACTTTGTCAATAGTTCCTACGCTGCTGCTAATAACTCAGATTCTGGGTTTATTCAATATATCGATGGAAAGAGCACTGGAGCTGCTGGAACAATATACCGGTGGTGAAATGTCATCCATGCTCGGAGGTCTTTTCGAATTCTCCTCAGCAGGCTACAGGAATATTGTTTTCGTGGCAATTGCATTGTGGGCAGGCTCGCGTGCTTCATTTGCGATAATGAGAATAACGAACTATACCTTATCAGATGGCAAAAGCACAGGCAAAGGATACCTGGTGGAGCGTTTCAGAGCGATAAAGACGATGCTTATCACCATAATTACTATCGTTTTTTCACTGATAATACTGGTTCACGGTAAATTTATTCTCGTGACCATACTGAACGTGCTGCATATAGATAATCTGACTGAGTATCTGGACAGCTTCTGGCTGTGGATCAGATGGTTTCTGGGGTTTGCTCTATATTTTCTGATGGTCAGCTATAATTACTATATTCTGCCTACAGAAAGACTTAAATACAGAGAGGTTATTCCGGGAAGCATATTTGCTTCTGTTGGGATGCTGCTTGTGACGTATGCATATTCCAAATACGCCAATACGCTGGCAAATTACGATGTTATCTACGGGGCTTTATCTTCAGTAGTAGTTATAATGCTGTGGTTTTTCTTTATTGCATGGGTGCTGTGTCTGGGTGTGCTGTGCAATAAGGTCTGGGAGGAAACCAGCACTTTCAGTAAAAGAAATCCTCCCGAGCATTTGAACAAAAAAAAGAAAGGAGAATTTTAACGATAAAATGTCGTCAGATATTTTGACACTAAAGGATTTACAGATCGGTAAAACTGCGACAGTGGTTTCCGTCGGAGGCGAAGGTGCTCTGAGACAGCATTTTCTCGATATGGGAGTAATCCCTGAGGCAGAGGTCACAATGATAAAATACGCTCCTATGGGAGATCCTGTGGAGCTCAGGATACATGGATACGAACTTACTCTCAGACTTGCAGATGCAGAAAAAATCAGAATCAGCAATGTGAGAGATAGAATTGAAGAAAAAGATAGCAATAAAAAAAGAAAAGATATTGTCCATCCGGGACTTGGAGAGGGCGGTAAATATCATGTAAAGGCAGATGAGAATCCGCTGCCGGAAGGAGAAACACTTACTTTTGCACTAGCAGGCAATCAGAACTGCGGCAAGACAACGCTGTTTAATCAGCTTACCGGCTCAAACCAGCATGTGGGTAATTTCCCCGGTGTTACTGTTGACAGAAAGGATGGTGTAATCAGAGGACACAGCAATACTCTGGTTACCGACCTGCCGGGAATTTATTCCATGTCGCCGTATTCAAATGAGGAAATAGTTACCAGAGAATTTCTTCTCGGAGGCTCATCGAGAGCGATAATTAATATTGTTGATGCAACGAATATAGAGAGAAATCTGTATCTGACCATGCAGCTTATGGAGCTTGATGTACCGATGGTGCTTGCACTCAACATGATGGATGAAGTGCATGCCAACGGAGGCTCTATACATGTCAATGAAATGGAGGAAATGCTGGGTATACCGGTAGTTCCGATTTCGGCGGCAAAAGGAGAAGGTATTGAGGAACTGGTCAATCATGCACTGCATATTGCTAGATTTCAGGAAAGGCCAGGCAGGCAGGATTTCTGCAGTGCAGATGAAAAGGGCGGAGCTGTACATCGTTGTCTGCATGGAATCATGCATCTTATAGAGGATCACGCGGCGAGTGCAGGTATACCTTTGAGGTTTGCAGCATGCAAGCTGGCAGAGGGCGATGAGCTCATTATGGACAGTCTGGGACTTTCGAGAAATGAAAAGGAAACTGTGGAGCATATAATTCTGCAGATGGAGGAGGAGCGTGGTCTTGACAGAGCAGCAGCTGTCGCTGATATGAGGTTCAGCTTCATCGAGCGAATATGCAATGCTGCAGTCGTTAAACCAAAGGAAAGCAAAGAGCATATCAGGAGCAGAAATATTGATAGAATATTAACCGGAAAATATACTGCAATCCCGGCGTTTGTCGGTATAATGGCAGTGGTGTTCTGGCTGACATTCAATGTTATAGGTGCGATGCTTTCTGATTGGCTCAATGCAGGGATAGATATGCTTACTGATCTGGTGGATAACTGGTTTACAGCACTTGATGTCAATCAGGTTATACATTCTCTTGTAATTGACGGGATTTTTAACGGAGTAGGAAGCGTTCTCGGTTTTCTGCCGGTTATTGTGACACTGTTCTTTTTCCTGTCACTTCTGGAGGATAGTGGATATATGGCCAGGGTGGCTTTTGTCATGGACAAGCTTCTGAGAAAAATAGGATTGTCAGGCAGAAGTATAGTACCTATGCTGGTAGGCTTCGGGTGCACAGTTCCAGGTGTGATGGCCAGCAGAACCTTGCCGTCCGAGCGTGACAGGAAGATGACTATACTGCTGACCCCGTTTATGAGCTGTTCTGCGAAGCTGCCTGTATATGCATTTTTTACAGCAGCGTTTTTCCCGGGACATGGCGGGCTGATAATGATAGGTCTGTATTTTACAGGGATAATTACAGGAATAATAGTTGCTCTTGTATTCAGAGGGACTATCTTCAGAGGTGAACCGGTGCCGTTTGTAATGGAGCTGCCTAATTACAGAATGCCGGGGGCAAGAAATGTATGGCAGCTTTTGTGGGAAAAAGCGAAAGATTTCCTGCAGAGAGCATTTACAGTAATATTTATTGCCACAATCGTTATATGGTTCCTGCAGACCTTTGATATACATATGAATGTTGTGACTGATTCACAGACCAGTCTGCTTGCTTCGGTATCCGGAATTATCACTCCGGTATTTGCACCGCTGGGATTCGGGGACTGGAGAATCTCTACAGCACTTATAACAGGTTTCATGGCCAAGGAAAGTGTTGTATCGACATTATCGGTTCTGTTTGGCTCGACAGCGGCGCTTATACAAGCATTGTCACCGCTGGCAGCAGTGTCACTGCTTGTATTCTGCCTTCTTTACACACCTTGTGTGGCGGCTATCGCATCAGTAAAGAGAGAACTGGGAGGCAGATGGGCTGTCTGCGTTGCAGTTGGTCAGTGTGTCGTTGCATGGCTGGCAGCAGCTGTTGTTGTATTGATCGGGAATATTATATTATGATTGTTGAGATGATAAAAAGGGCTGTCGTTCCAATTGCGACAGCCCTTTAATAATATTTGAATCAGGTTATTTGGACGGCTTATTTGAGAACTCTTACTCTGATAACACCGTCAACGTCGATTGCGGTTTCGTCTGCATCAACGTCAGCCAGGATATAAGCGTAGTCTCCGCGGGTTGCAGAAGCTACATCTGCAGCACCAAGCTCGGCAACCTTGGCAAGAACAGCTGCTGCTGAATCTGCTTTGGCTATTATGCTGATTCTGGCTCCGTTTCTGGCTCCCAGAGATACAGCAGGCATATTTACTGAATTAATGATATTTCCGTTTTCCAGATAATCCATAACCTGGCTTACTGCCATAACAGCACAGTTGTCTTCGGCTTCTGCCGATGATGCGCCAAGGTGAGGCAGAACTATGATGTTAGGCTTATCAGCATTAAGAATGGCATCGTCTGCGAAATCAGTAACGTATGTAGAAATCTTACCACTGTCCAGAGCAGCCAGAAGATCATCGTCATTCATCAGCTTATCTCTGGAGAAGTTCATGAATTTAACCCCATCCTTCATTTGTGCGAAAGCCACTGCATTCATCATACCTTTTGTAGAGTCATTGGCAGGAACATGAATGGAAATGTAATCACACTGAGGATACAGCACACTGAGATCATCCGCTATTGTAACGGCAGGATCAAGTTCATCCTTTGCCTTGTCATTGAGAAAAGCATCATACCCGATTACAGACATTCCCAGAGCTGTGCATGCATTGGCCACGAGGCGGCCGATGGCACCAAGACCGATAACCCCGAGGGTTTTACCCATGATTTCAGTTCCGGCGAACTGACCTTTGCCCTTTTCAATCTGCTTGCCTACTCCTTCGCTGCCTACGAGAGTTTTAGCCCATGCAATACCTGCAGGGATATTTCTTGCTGCCATAATCATGCCTGCAAGGCACAGTTCCTTTACTGCGTTTGCATTTGCTCCCGGAGAATTGAAAACAACGATGCCTTGTTCTGCACATTTGTCAACAGGAATGTTGTTTGTTCCCGCACCTGCTCTGCCGATTGCGAGAAGATTGTCAGAGAAATCCATTTCGTGCATATCATAGCTTCTGAGGATTATTCCGTTAGCTTCGTTCTGATCCTCTATGAGAGCAAAGTTGTCGGTAAGCTTACCAAGGCCTACCGGAGAAATCTTGTTGAATGTTCCGATTTTGTACATTTTTTCACCTCACGTTATTGATTTAAGACGCCGCTAGCAGCATCAAATTTGCGTTATTAACATTCATTATAGCACTTTACGTTATTCAGGTAAAGTGCTATAATATATGCAATTATTTTTTAGATACTCATATGGAAATATATAAAACAAGTGGAGGTGACCAAATTGAGTAAAGAAAGAGCATATAATTTTTCGGCAGGACCATCGATGCTGCCATTGAGCGTACTGGAAGATGTAGCTGCAAACCTGGTAAACTATCAGGGCTGTGGAGAGTCAGTGCTGGAAATGAGTCATAGATCCGCTGAATTCAAGGCTATTCTGGCAGATGCAGAACAGAACCTCAGAGATATCATGAATATTCCTGATAACTATAAGGTTATGTTTATCCAGGGCGGAGGCACCCTTCAGTTTGCCATGGTACCTATGAATCTGCTGAGAAAATCCGGCAAGGCAGATTATATCGTTACAGGAACATGGGCTAAAAAGGCTGCCAAGGAAGCTGAGAAATACGGAGATGTCAAGATTGTTGCTTCGTCAGAGGAATCAACATTTACATATATTCCTGAGGTGAAGAAGGAAGACTTCAGACCTGATGCAGATTACGTACATATCACTTTAAACAACACTATATACGGAACTCATTACCCATATATCCCTGATACAGGTGATATCCCTCTCGTTGCCGATATGTCATCCTGCATTCTTTCAGAAGAAATTGATGTAAGCAAATTCGGTCTTATTTATGCAGGAGTTCAGAAGAACATCGCTCCATCAGGAATTGCCATTGCAATTATGAGAGAGGATCTGATAGGATTTGCCAAGGAAGATGTGCCTACATACCTTGATTATAAGATTCACGCTGACAACGGATCAACCTACAATACTCCGAACTGCTTTGCAATTTATGTTGCAGGTGAGGTATTCAAGTACATCAAGAGCATAGGCGGAGTTGCCGAAATGAACAGAAGAAACGTTGAGAAGGCGAATAAACTGTATGACTATATCGACAGCAGTGCGCTTTACAACTGCCCTGTAAGAAAAGAAGACAGATCTCTGATGAATGTTGTTTTCGTTACAGGAGATGCTGACCTTGACAAGAAATTTGTGGCAGAAGCCAAGCAGAACAATATGCATAACCTCAACGGTCACAGATCCATAGGCGGAATGCGTGCCAGCATCTACAATGCTATGCCGGCAGAGGGTGTTGATGCTCTGATCGAATTCATGAAGAAATTCGAGGAGGAAAATAAATAATGAAGTATCTCATTCTGGTACCTGATGGTGCAGGCGATGAAACAATAGAAGCGCTGGGGGGAAAAACCCCTCTGGAAACAGCTGAAATGGATACGATAAACGAGCTTGCTCATAAAGGCACGGTAGGTATGGTAAAAACCATACCTCCGGGGGTAGCTCCAGGAAGTGATGCGGCAAATCTTTCTGTAATGGGATATGATCCTGCTGTATATCTTACAGGGCGCTCACCGCTGGAAGCAGCAAGTATCGGAATCGATATGTCGGATACTGATGTTGCGTTCAGAACCAACATCATCACGCTTACTGGTGATGGCGAATATGAGGATCTGATTATCACGGATCACAGCTCCGGAGATATCACTACAGCTGAAGCGGATGAACTCATCAAAGCAGTGAATGAAGCATTTGAGGATGAAAATATCAAATTCTATACAGGCGTAAGCTACAGACATTGTATGATAGTACACAATGGCTCGACGGAGTATGAGCTTACACCTCCTCATGACGTGCTTACACAGAGAGTGGGAGATCATCTTCCAAAGGGTGAAGGCAGTGAATTCATTACCGATATGATGAAAAAGAGCTATGATATTCTAAAGGATCACCCTGTGAACAAGTCAAGGATAGAAAGAGGGCTGAACCCAGCTAATACTCTCTGGATATGGGGGCAGGGCAGAAAGCCGAGTCTGTCGTCGTTTTATGATAAATATGGAGTTACAGGTACTGCGATTTCAGCAGTTGACCTCATTAAGGGTATAGCTATATGTGCAGGTCTGAATTCTGTAGATGTTGAAGGTGCTACAGGCACGCTTCATACTAATTTTGATGGCAAGGCGCAGGCTGCAATCAGAGAGTTCAAAGATGGCAGGGATTTTGTGTATATGCATCTGGAAGGTCCTGATGAATGCTCTCATCAGGGCGACAGAGACGGCAAGATAGAGTGTCTGGAAAGCATCGACAGAAAAGTCCTGAAGCCGATAGTTGAATATCTGAGAGAAGCAGGCGAAGACTTCAGAATACTTGTAGTTCCTGATCACAGAACACCTCTGGCAATCAGAACACATTCTGCTACACCTGTTCCTTTTGTGATCTATGACAGCACTAAAGAAGCGGCTTATGATGAGAGCAAATGTTTCTGTGAGAAATCAGGCGAGAAAGGAATGTATTTCGATAGTGGATTTGAACTTGCAGACTTTTTCTTTGAAAAAAAGTAAAATCTTTATAAAATTAACAGTTTTGTTTTTAACAGCGGCGTTGGTTCTTACGGGAGTAACGCCGTCTTTTGCTGATGATAAGATTGTGCCTTCGGCAGATATAAGCTGGGAGGATGCACCTGACATATCAGGAACCTCAGCAATAATGATTGATGCAGGCAGTGGAGAAATTCTTTATGAAAAGAATGCATATGAACGCAGAGATCCTGCCAGTGTAACAAAGATACTGACATGTCTGGTTGCCCTGGAGACACTGGATCCGAATGATGTCGCAACGATAGATTACGATGTCGAGACAGTGGGTCATGTTCTAGGGTTAAAACAGGGTGAGAGGATATACATCAAAGATCTGCTTTATGGAATGATGGTTTATTCCGCTAATGATGCTGCTGAGGCTCTAGCCATGGAGGCAGGCGGCAGTATAGATAATTTCTGCGATATGATGAATGAGCGTGCTGAGAAATGCGGTGCCCAGGGCACAACCTTTACAAACCCCAATGGTCTGAACAACTATGGTCAGGAAAACCACAAAACCACTGCCTACGATCTGGCTATGATATCCAGAGAAGCAATGAAGAATAAGACGTTCAGAACTCTGGTTTCCACAGTCAGCTACACTATACCGGCAACAAACAAATCCAAGGCAAGGAAGCTCAAGAGTACAAATTACTGCCTCTATGAAGAAAAGAAAACTTTGGAGGTAGATGGTGAGAAAAGACCATATAAATATGACGGGGCAATCGGCATCAAAACCGGCTCGACAGGTACTGCAGGAGAATGCTACTGCGGCATGGCTGTGCGGGGGAACACAGGTCTGATAGCTGTAAGTCTTAATGCGCTTACACCGGAAGAACGATTTGCAGATGTGATAAAGCTCTGGGATTACGGTTTTTCCAAATACAGTACATATACTGCAGCCAAAGGCAATACCAGTCTTGATGAGCTGAAGGTAAGGCGTGGAGAAAAAAGTAAAGTTGCTGTTGGAGTCAGCAGTGATCTTGACCTGACGCTGAACAAGGGATACGATGAAGAAAATATCACAATAGAAGTAATCCCTTCTGAAAAAAAGATTACCGCACCGGTGAAAAAAGGTCAGAATGTGGGTACGCTTGTTGTGTATAAAGAAGGCGTGAAAACCGCTGAGGCGGAGCTGGTTACGTTGGAAGCTTCCGAAAAGGGCGGAGTTCTTTCGTATATCGGCATAGCAGACGAGCATATTCCGCATTTCATTATTACGGTGATTCTGATTCTGGCGGCGCTGATTGCAGCACGTATGCTGTATGTCAGACATAAAAGACTGCAGCGCCAGAGAAGAAGAGCGCAGAGAGAAAGAAACATGAGAAGGCGTGAGTGGGATAAGGAAAGGAATCCATTTGACAACTGATACCGGGTATTTTACATGTTTAATATTCAGGAAAATCTCAAAAATCTCCCCGATTGTCCGGGGGTATATATGCATAAAGATAGGCTTGGCAACATAATATATGTGGGCAAGGCTGTATCGTTAAAAAACAGGGTCCGCCAGTACTTTCAGTCAAAAAAGAACATGCCCCCAAAGGTGAGGAGCATGGTGGAGAACATTGCTGAGTTTGAGTACATCACTGCAGGGAGTGAAATGGAGGCCCTGATTTTAGAATGCAATCTTATCAAGAAGCACCGACCCAAATATAATGTGCTCCTGAGAGACGACAAAACATACCCATATATCAAGATAACCAATGAGGATTATCCAAGAGTTATTAAAACACGGCAGGTTAAAAAGGACGGAGGAAAATACTACGGGCCATACAGTGATGCAGGAGCTGTCAATAAAATAGTAGATCTCCTCAACAGCAGTTTTGCTCTCAAGAGGTGTACAGCCTCGGAGTTTCCCCATGATTTCAGACCTTGCCTCAATTATCATATAAATCAGTGCAGAGGCATATGCAGCGGGGACGTCAGCAGAGAGGAATATCTTGAAGCGATTGATGGAGCCAGAGAATTCCTTAATGGGAAAAACAAGAAGATAATAGCGAGGCTGGAAGAAAAGATGCTTGAGGCATCGGAGGCACTTGAATTTGAAAACGCTGCAGTCTGCAGAGACTATATTGAAGCAGCAAAAGCGCTGACTGCAACCCAGAGGGTTGTAATGCACCAGAGCAAGGATATAGATATCGTTATTCCTGCAAAAGGCAGTGAGGAAACACATATGGTGATTTTCTTTGTCAGGGAAGGAAAGCTTACCGGCAGAGAGGTCTATGAGCTGGATGCAATGCCGGAAGCTGACAAAAGCGAACTGGTTTCTGCTTTTATCAATCAGCACTACAGCAGATTTCCCGGATTTCCCGGCGAGATACTGCTGACAAGTATGCCTGAGGACAAAGAGATTCTGGAGGAGTATCTCTCAGGTCTTGCTGGACATAGAGTCAAGCTTACAATACCGCAGAAGGGAGAAAAAAAAGCACTGGTTGATCTGGCAACAAGGGATGTGATCGAGATGATCAAAACCATAGATGAAAGAACTGCGGCATCCAAGGAACGGAGATATAATCTTGGTATGGAAATTTTTGATATTCTCAGAGAAATGGGAGCTGTAGGCGGAAGCTATGATGGCAGGGAATTCAGAGTGGAGGCTTATGATATATCAAATACAAATGGCGTGGATACAGTCGGTGCGATGGTGGTATTTGAAGGTCTGAAGGCTGTGAAGCAGGACTACAGAAAATTCAGGGTGCGCACAATATCTGGTCAGGATGATTATGGAGCGATGCGTGAGGTTCTGTCGAGAAGATTCAACCGAGTATTCCAGGGCGATGAAGGTTTCAGTGTACTTCCGGATATCATTTTCATGGATGGAGGCAAAGGGCACGTGTCTGCAGCTCTTGAGGTGGTTGAAGCATCAGGCTTTGATATACCTGTTGTCGGAATGGCAAAGGACGATAAACACAGGACAAGAGCTCTTATTTACCGTATCACAGGAAGTGAAGGTGAAGAATACAGAGAGATTCCCCTGAAGGGAAAATCGATTCTGTTTAAATATATAGGAAATATACAGGAAGAGGTTCACAGGTTTGCCATAGAATATCACAGGAAGCTTAGAAATAAGCGCGTATCGGTATCGGTTCTGGAAGATATCAATGGCATAGGACCGGCAAGGAGACGGGCACTTCTGGAATATTTCAAAAGTGTTGATAATATCAGAAATGCAAGCCTTGAAGAACTGGAGGAAGCACCTTCAATGACTGCCGCTGCCGCCTTAAATGTCTGGGAATTTTTTCATAAATAATATGTTGATTAAAAGGAAACATAATGTTATAGTAAACCTAATGAAATCAACTAATTTGTATATGGAGGAAAGAAATGTCAAAAGATAAAGAATTATACGGATATGCTGAAGAAGATATCTTAACTCTTGAATTTGATGACGGTGAAGAGGAAGAATGCGGTATTCTGGGTGTGTTCGATGCACTGGGCAAAGAATACATAGCCCTGAATCCTCTTGGAACTGAGGATGTATTCATTTACGGCTATAAGGAATACGAAGAAGATTATGAACTGATAGATATCGAGGATGAAGAAGAGTTCAACAAGGTTGTTGCCGAATTTGAAAAGCTTGCTGCAGAAGAAATATAATGGATTTCAGCAGGCAACAGGAAAATGTTCAGCAGGAAAGCCTGTCGCATCTGATGAAATGATGTGGCAGGTTCTTTTGTTTTTTGAAATAACAGGCTGTTTCGGCAGGTTTAAACTATTATGTAAAATTTGACACCTTATACCAGAAGCAGTATAATTTAAGAGCGTATAATCAAAAATAAGGAGATAAAAAATGGAGTTTAGAGATCTTGAATTCATACCGGTGATTCTTGGCGGTGATATCAATACCTACAGTGTTGCACGAGCCTTTTATGAGGAATATAAAGTTAAATCATATGTATTTGGTAAATTCGTTACAGGCCCAAGCTATCAGAGCAGATTTACAGAATATGAAGGAAAACTTGAGATAGATCAGGATGACTATTTCGTTAAAAGGATGAACAGATTTGCCGAAGAGCATAAGGACAAGAAGATACTGATGGTAGGCTGCGGAGACAGCTATGTAGCCCTCGCCAGCAGGCACAGAAATGAATTCCCCGGCAATGTGATAGTTCCGTATATAGACTTTGAACTGATGGATCAGCTGCAGCACAAGGAATTGTTTTACGGTCTCTGCGAGAAGCATGGGATAGATTATCCAAGGACAATAATCCACAGGAAGGAAATGGGCTTTGACTTTCCGTGTGAATTTTCATACCCGGTAATCGTCAAGCCGTCCAACAGCATTGCTTACTGGGAGCATCCGTTTGAAACCCAGAACAAGGTGTACAAGCTTGATTCCAGAGAAGAGATGGAAAAGGTACTGCACCAGATATATGATGCAGGCTACGACGATGCTGTAATAATTCAGGACATGATTCCCGGCAATGATGAATACATGCGTGTGCTCACATCATATTCGGACAGAAACGGTAAAGTTAAAATGATGTGTCTTGGTCATGTGCTTTTGGAGGAACATACACCTCACGGTCTGGGAAACCATGCAGTTATAATAACCGAATATGAAAAGGAACTTATGGAACGTGCCAGAAATCTGCTGGAGGATCTCAATTACAAGGGCTTTTCAAATTTTGATATCAAATACGATTCACGAGACGGCTCGTATAGATTCTTTGAGATAAATACAAGACAAGGCAGAAGCAATTACTATGTTACAGGTTCCGGATTTAATGTTGCCAGATATCTGGTTGAGGATTACATTTACGGCAGGGAGCTTGAGTACAGTGATGATTTCAAAGAAAATCTCTGGCTTACAGTGCCGAAGAAAGTGGCTTTTAAATATGTTAAACAGCCGGAAAATATTGCTGCAATGAAAGCACTTATAAAAAAAGGAAAAGTGGTGAATCCTGTATTCAAGCGCGGAGATATGAAATTAATGAGACTGCTGAGAATGCTCAAAAATCATTTCAGGCAGTATTCCAATTTTAACAGATATTACAGATAGGACAGGCATTGCTGCTTTTGCAGGGAAAGGTAAAGGAGAGAGATAATAATGGCTGAAAAGAAAACATATACATTGGGAAAATATGAAGAATTGCTGGAGAAAAATGGATTGCTGACTGAATGCAGTCTCAGGAATTTGGACGCAATTGATGTTGAAGCGCTCACATACAATTCGAAGGAAGCAGACAAGGGTACATTGTTTGTATGCAAAGGCGCAGCATTCAAAAAGGAATATCTTGCTGAGGCTGTAGAAAGAGGAGCAATCTGCTATATAAGTGAGACAAAATACGATGTCGATGCACCTTATATGATCGTAAATGATATAAGAAAAGCAATGCCTCTGCTGGCAAACATGTTTTATTGTGAACCATGGCAGGACCTAAAGCTTGTAGGCATAGGTGGGACAAAAGGAAAATCCACATCGGCATATTACATGAAAGCTATAGTTGATGATTATCTGGCTGCGCAGAACAAAAAGGAAAGCGCTGTAATTTCCGGAATAGATATATATGATGGTAAAGAACTGGTGGAATCGCATATAACAACACCGGAGGCAATGGAGTTGCAGCATTATCTCAGAAATGCTCTTGACTGCGGGATAGAATATGCACAGATGGAGGTGTCATCACAGGCACTTAAATACCACAGAGTAGATGGTATGAAATTTGATGTTGCCATATTTCTCAATATTTCGGAAGATCATATCAGTCCTATCGAGCATGAAGATTTTGAGGACTATCTGAATTCAAAGCTACTTATGTTTGAAAAGGCAGATACAGCAGTGGTTAATCTGGATATTGATCACAGAGACAGAGTGCTGGAGGCTGCAAAAGCAGCAGGAAAGGTGGTTACCTTCAGCCTTGAGGATGAAAGCGCGGATTATTACGGGCATGACATAAGAAAAGAAGGCAATGAAATGAAATTTATGGTGAGATGCAGTGAATTTGAAGAAGAATTCGTGCTCACAATGCCTGGACTTTTTAACATAGAAAATGCCATGAGCGTTATTATTGCAGCGGTAAACCTCGGGATACCGAGACAGTACATACACTCGGGGCTTTACAGAGCCAGGTCGAAGGGAAGAATGCAGATGTATTCATCCAGAGATCAGAAGATAATAGCAATCGTTGATTATGCACATAATAAGCTGAGCTTTGAAAAGCTGTTCTCGTCGATGAAGCAGGAATATCCTGATTATGAAATAGTAGCTGTTTTTGGATGCCCGGGAAAGAAAGCGCTTCTCAGAAGACGAGATCTGGGTACCGTTGCCGGTCAGTATGCAAGTAAGGTTTATCTGACCGCCGAGGATCCCGGTGCTGAACCTGTTGAGCAGATATCTAGAGATATAGCTCAGTATGTGGAAGCTCAGAACTGCAGCTATGAAATGATAGAGGATAGAGGAGAAGCAATAAAGGCGGCAATTGAGCCTGTAGAGAAGAAGACGCTCCTTCTTATTACAGGCAAGGGAGAGGAAACACGGCAGAAATACGGGAACAGATATATTGACTGTACATCTGATGTAGAATATGTCAAACGATATCTTGCTGCTTATGACAGCAAAACGGCTAAGAATGCCTAGGAAGTAACCAGTATATGATTATCTGCGGAGGTTGATGATGGATAGATATGATGTGATTATAGTCGGTGCGGGAGCCAGCGGAGTGTTCATGTCCTATGAGATGGCAAGACTGGACACAGGAGCACGTATTCTTATGATAGATAAAGGGGCACCTCTTGAGAAACGGCTTTGTCCTATCAAAAAGGGGGCAAAAACATGTCTGAAATGTGAACCGTGCCATATTATGAACGGTTATGGCGGCGCAGGAACATTGTCAGACGGAAAATATAATATAACCACACATTTCGGAGGTGACCTCCACAATTATGTAGGCACCGATACAGCTCTTGAACTGATGGAGTATGTGGATGAGGTGTTATGCAGTATGGGAGGTGCAGATGCCAAACTTTACTCAACGGCAAGCTCCGAGCTTAAGACCATTGCTTTGAGAAACAACCTGCATCTGCTGGAGGCCAAGGTGAGACATCTGGGAACAGACCGGAATGTCAGGATTCTGAATAAGATGTTTGAATACAGCAACAGCAAAATCGAAACACGCTTTTATACGATTATAGATGATGTCATTATTGAGGATGATGGCTCGTTTACCGTGGTGACCGATAAAGGAGAACGGTTTAACTGTGCAGATCTGGTTCTGGCTACTGGGCGTTCGGGATCAAAATGGATATCCAGTGTATGCGATAAATTCGGGATAAGGCAGAAGAAAAATCGCGTGGATATAGGCGTCAGAGTTGAGCTTCCGGCCGAGATATTCAGACACATCACTGATGATGTATATGAAAGCAAGATAGTTTACAAAACCGACAAATACAATGATATGGTAAGGACCTTCTGCATGAATCCATACGGGGAGGTTGTTGCAGAGAATACCAACGGCATAGTTACCGTTAATGGGCACAGCTATGCAGATCCTGATCTGAGAACGGAAAATACGAACTTCGCTCTGCTTGTATCCAATAAATTCACTGAACCCTTTGAGGACAGCAATGAATATGGAGAATCAATAGCAAGGCTTTCCAACATGCTTGGTGGAGGCGTTCTGCTGCAGAGATTCGGAGATCTCGTTAAAGGCAGAAGAAGCAGCGCCAGAAGAATGGAAAAATGCTTTACAAGACCTACTCTTCAGGCAACTCCGGGAGACCTGAGTCTGGTCATACCGAAGCGTCAGCTTGATAATATAATAGAGATGATATATGCACTTGATAAAATAGCACCGGGAACAGCCAATGAGGATACATTGCTTTATGGTGTGGAAGTCAAGTTTTATAATTCAAAAGTTGAAGTTGATGAGAATCTGCAGACAAAGATACCGGGACTATATGCGCTCGGAGATGGCTCGGGTGTAACCCATTCGTTATCTCAGGCATCGGCGAGCGGCGTTTATGTTGCAAGGCTATTGGCAGACAAGTATGGTAGAAAGGAATGATGAAAAAATGTCAGAAGCAGCGAAGAAAGCAGTAGAAAATCACAAAAAAGGATACAATTGTGCTCAGGCGGTAGCATGTGCGTTTTGTGACCGTCTGGGAAAAGATGAGAAAGAAGTATTTGAAATAATGGAAGCATTTGGCTTCGGTATGGGAACCATGGGGACCTGTGGCGCTGTATCGGCAATGGCGGCAGTAATCGGCATGGTGGAATCCGATGGATGCCTTGATGCACCTGCCACCAAGAAAGTATGCTACAAAAAAATGAAAGAGCTTACAGGTAAATTCATGGAAATGAATAAATCTATAATATGCAGAGAAATCAAAGGTGTGGACACAGGGAAGGTGCTCAGAAGCTGTGACGGCTGCGTTGAAGATGCTGCCAGATTAGTTGATGAATATCTCGCAGAACGCAAGGAGGACTGATTTTTGAACAGCAAAAAATACAAAGACGTATTATATAAAATGCGTTATATAAACGATTTGAGAGATCTGATAATTTCAAGTGCCGAGATGTACGGAGAAAAGCCGGCATTTCTGGAAAAGGATGTACCTGGAGGAGAATACAAGCCAATTTCATATGTTCAGCTTAGAGAAGACATAGACGCACTTGGCACCAGGTTGACAGATATGGGGCTGAAAGGTAAAAAAGTGGCTGTGATAGGGGAAAACAGCTATAAATGGGTAGTAACATACCTGGCAGTTGCAAATGGTACAGGCGTTATTGTGCCCCTTGACAAGGAACTGACAGCGATTGAGATTGGAAACCTTATCAGGAGAGCAGAGCCTGAGGCTATAGTGTATTCGGGGAAAATGGAGAAAAAGGTGCTTGAGGCACTGGAAGATATCGAAAATGGTCCGTCAATCAGAATCAACATGAAGCCTGGAGAACAGAAAGAAGGCGTAATGGACTGGGATACGGTCAAGGCAGAGGGGAAGGCGCTGCTGCTGGGAGGAGACAGAGCTTTCATAGATGCTATTATTGACAGAGAGGCTATGTGCGCTTTGCTGTTCACATCAGGAACCACAGGAATGGCAAAAGGCGTAATGCTTTCTCACAAAAATATCTCAGCTAATGTATATAATATGTCCAAGTATGTAAAGATAAGAAACGGCGGGGGTCTTTCGGTGCTGCCTATGCATCATACTTATGAGCTTACATGCCATGTGTTTACAGGGCTTTATCAGGGAATGTACATAGCAATATGCGAAGGTCTGAGATATATTCAGCAGAATCTCAAGGAGTCAAAGGCTTCGGTAATGCTGGGAGTACCTGTTGTATTTGAAACGATGCACAAAAAAGTATGGAAGCAGGCAGAGGCATCGGGTCAGGCCGGCAAAATGCGAGCTATGATGAATATGGCCAGAAAGACAAGGCTCTTTAACAATCAGGAGGTTATGCGTAAGATTTTTGCCAAGGTACATACAAGTCTGGGTAATAACGTATCACTGTTTATTGCAGGAGGAGCAGCGATAAACCCTGATGTAATAAGAGACTATGAAGCACTTGGTATCCCGATGATACAGGGCTATGGCATGACAGAAAACGCACCGATTATTGCAGTGAACAGAGACTATTACAGCAAGGCTGATTCAGTAGGGCAGCCTATGCCGGGTACCGAGGTAAGGATAATCGATGAGGACGAGGATGGAGTTGGAGAAATAATATGCAGAGGCCCTTCTGTAATGCTGGGATACTACAATGATCCGGAAGCGACGGCGGAGGTGCTTAAGGACGGATGGCTTTATACGGGAGATTACGGCAGGCTTGATGATGAAGGCTTTCTTTACATATGCGGCAGAAAAAAGAATGTGATTGTAACAAAGAACGGTAAAAATATATTCCCGGAGGAAATAGAAGCTCTTCTTATGGATAGTCCGTATATTGAAGAGGTTCTTGTATATGGCACAATTGATAAAAGAAACGATGATACTGTAGTAAAAGCGGAGATATTCCCAGACTTTGCAGCTGTTGAAGAAAAGTTCGGGAGCACTACCGGGGAAGGGCTACAGGATATAATTAAGACCGCCATTGAAGAGGTCAATGATAAGATGCCGACATATAAGCGGGTGAAGCGGTTCAAGCTCAGAGATGAGGAGTTTGAGAAAACAACAACGAGGAAGATTAAACGAACCGGCGGAGCTATAAGAGAGGAAGAAGAATAACCTGTTTATTAAATAGAGGAGGTCCGTGCATGACCGATGTGAATAAAAAGAAGATGGAATGGGCAGATAGGGTTGTTGCGGAGATTGAAGCAGATAATAGGGAATATGTCAGATACAAGGAAAGCCGCCCGATAACTGATATCAAGAACATGATAGAAACCAGTGCGGCGCTTTATGCTGATAATACTGCATTTATGCAGAAGGACAGCAGTGACAGTCCATACAGGGAAATCAGCTACAGGGAGATGATGGACGATGTGAATGGATTGGGTACGGCGTTGATTGACAAAGGTCTCAAGGGAAAAAGAATAGCGGTTATTGGGGAGAATTGCTATCAGTGGGCTGTTTCATACCTTGCAGCTGTATGCGGAACCGGGGTAGTGGTTCCTCTTGATAAAGAGCTGAATGAAGAGGAAATCAGAAATCTGATAATCAAAGCTGATGTAGAGTGTGTGCTTTTTGCAAAAAAATTCAAAGAAATGTTTATACGGATGAAGGCGTCCGGTCAGACTTCTCTGAAAGTACTGGTCGATTTCAATGCAAAAGCGGAACAGGATGATGTCTATGCCTGGGGTGTGCTAAAAGAAGAAGGAAAAGAACTGATAAAATCAGGAAACAGAGAATTCCTTGATGCCGAAATTGACCATGATGAAATGAGTATTATACTTTTTACTTCTGGAACTACCGGAGCATCGAAGGGCGTAATGCTGTCGCATAAAAATATCGCAGCGGATCTGATGGTG
The DNA here is from genome assembly GCA_030526355.1 of Bacillota bacterium. Taxonomy (GTDB): domain Bacteria; phylum Bacillota; class Clostridia; order Peptostreptococcales; family Anaerovoracaceae; genus Lentihominibacter. Next base: position 25,924 of record JAUNDC010000021.1, read on the forward strand.
GCGCCTACGGTGCTTAAGGTATATCCGTGGGATATCTTTTTTTCGGTACTGCCTCTGCACCACACCTATGAATGTACGGCAGGATTTCTGATGCCTATTTACAAGGGAGCAGCAATCGCATATTGTCAGGGACTTAAGTATATTACTAAAAACCTGGCAGAAGCAAGACCGACCATGTTTCTGGGAGTGCCTGCAATTTTTGAAAAGCTGTACAGTACTATATGGAAAAATATCAGAAAGCAGGGTAAGGAAAAACTGCTTCGAAGAGCAATCAAGGTCAATAATATTACAAAAAAAGTCGGTCTGGATCTGGGCAAAAAGCTGTTTAAGCAGATTACGGATGTTTTTGGAGGCAGGATGAGGCTTCTCATCTGCGGAGGGGCTGCGATAAACCCCGATGTGCTTAACGGACTTCGTGATTTCGGCATTCTGGCGCTTCAGGGATATGGGCTTACTGAATGTGCTCCTCTGGGAGCGCTCAACCCTGATACTGCTCCAAACGCATCGTCTATAGGCGTTTCATTTCCGGGAACTCCGCTCAAGGTAATGGATGTGAATGAGGAGGGTATTGGAGAGCTCTGCATCAAGGGCGAAAATGTAATGCTTGGATACTACCAGATGCCGGAGGCGACAGCTGAGGTGATCGATGAAAACGGGTGGTTCCATACAGGAGATCTCGGGTATATTGATGAAAACGGATATGCATATATTACAGGGCGAAAAAAGAACGTTATCATCACCAAAAACGGTAAGAATGTATATCCTGAAGAAGTAGAATACCAGCTTTCAACCATACCGTTTGTTCAGGAGGCCTTTGTCTTCTCTCAGAACAGCAGTGATGATCAGGATACAGTCATTGTTGCATCAGTCAGGATGGACAGTGAGCTTCTGGATGAGCTGCTTGGCAGTGATTACTCAGATGAGGATGTGAAAAAACTGATATGGAAAGAGGTAGACAGGCTAAACGACAGTGCACCTAATTACAGGAAGATAAGGAGAGTTCTTATCAGGAAAAAGGACTTTGTTAAAAATACGTCCAATAAACTCGTGAGGTTTGATGAAGACAACAAGAAGGAGGTATAGAAGAAAATGATTGAACATAGCAGAAACCCCAAACTTGTTATTGATTTGAGCAAATTGAGATTCAATATTTCCAGAATACAGAGGATGTGTCATGATAAAGGTGTTGAAATAGCCGGAGTTATCAAGGGATGCACAGGAATCCCTGAATGCGCGAAGCAGTTTGAGTATGCAGGCTGCAGATTTATAGCATCATCAAGACTGGAACAGCTGGAGCCATTGAAGGAGTACGGCATACAGACACCTCTCATGATGATAAGAATACCTGCACTTACGGAAGTCCCTGATGTTATCCGTATCACAGATATAAGCCTGAACAGTGAAATGGAGGTCCTCGAGGCTCTTAATAAAGAAGCCGGCAGGCAGGATAGAAATCATAAGGTTATTCTGATGGCTGATCTGGGTGATCTGCGAGAAGGATTCTGGGATAAGGATGAAATGCTTGAGGCTGCTTTGAAGGTGGAAAACGATATGCATAATCTCACTCTGGCCGGAGTTGGTACTAATCTGGGGTGCTATGGTGCAATCGCCCCTACACCTGAGAAGCTGCAGGAGCTGGTGGATATTGCCGAGAAAATAGAAAATGAAATTGGAAGGGAGCTTGAATTTATTTCAGGGGGTGCAACAAGCTCACTGCCAAGAATAATCGAGGATAATATGCCTCCTAGAATAAATATGCTCAGAGTGGGAGAGGGAATATTGCTGGCCAAGGATCTTCAGGATCTGTGGGGTTATGATATGAGCTATATGCACAGAGATATATTCACTCTCAGAGCTGAGGTGATCGAGGTTAAGAACAAGCCTACGCATCCTGTAGGTGAGATAATGTTCGATGCTTTCGGCAACAAGCCTGAATATGAGGACAGAGGAATCAGGAAGCGTGCACTTCTGGGTCTGGGTAAGGTGGATTACGCTTTTCCGGAGGATCTTGAACCTAGAATGAAGGGAATAAAGCTTCTCGGGGCATCCAGTGACCATACCATTCTTGATGTTGAAGACGCAGAGTATGATGTACATGTGGGCGATATCATTGAGTTCAATCTCAGCTATTCGACGATGGTATATGTTACAAATTCAGGAAATATACAGAAGGTATTTATATAAAAATAAAATGTCTCCAGATTGCCGGTGCATTTAAATTCGGTATTTCTGGAGACTTTTCTGTCATTGTGATATCTGGACTAAAGCAGCTCTTCAAAGCTTTCTATGTATTTGTCCGCAAGGGATTTGATTTCTTCTCTGTTTTCTTTTTCGCTGTCATCTGCGACGGCTATAACATAGAAGCCGGCTTCTTTTGCACCTCTGATAGCCAGAATACCGTCTTCAAATACTACTGTTTCATCTTTAGGTGTTCCCAGCAGCTTATGTGCGTTTTCGAATACCTCAGGGTCAGCCTTACCGCCTCCTGATTCCTCGCAGGTAACGATGTGAAAGAAGTAGTCTCTGATTCCAAGTCTTGCAAGTATTTCATCGGCAATGGCCTTGTCGGTGGAGGTTGCGACACACATCTGAATCCCCTTCTGCTTGAATTTTTCCAGAATTATTGGAACATATTCCTTGATGTCAACACTTGCCAGATAGTCTTCGCGGATTATCGTATTGAAGCCCTTGGCAATCTTTTCCTCGGTAGTGGCGATTCTGTATGTATCCTTGAGATAGCTGCAGAGCTCCGGCAGGGTCATGGCTTTTGTCTTGTCCCCGAGATCTGGTTCCGGTGTTTTACGTAAAGAAGTTATATATCTGCTGGCAGCGCCGCGCCACATTTCCGCTGAGTTGAGAAGCGTGCCGTCCATATCAAAAATTGCACCGCTGATTTTCATAATTACAGCCTCCTTGTATATAATAGTATATGCATATTTACAATACCATCGGAGACGGTAAATGTCAATAATGCAAAGGCTCGGAAACATTGACAAGCGGGCGGTTTTAAAGTATAATTATTCGATACGACAACTGGTCGAAAGGAGATTTACGAACATGAGTGAAAATATGAATGATGAAATATTGTTGACCAAGGAGGGCTATGATAAAATCGTAGCGGAACATGAAGAACTAGTATCTGTGAGAAGAGCAGAGGTTGCAGAGAGAATCAAGGAAGCTATCTCGTATGGTGACATCTCCGAAAACGCAGAATATGATTCAGCAAAGAACGAACAGGCTGAACTTGAAGAGAAGATTCATAAACTGGAGACAATGATTCGTAAAGCTAAAATCGTTCAGGATGAGGATGTTAAAGGGGATGTCGTAAATGTAGGTCTTAAGGTCAGAGTCAAGGATCTTGATGCAGGAATAGAAGAGGAATTTGCTATCGTGGGAGCGACGGAGTCAGATCCGTTCAATGGCAAGATTTCCAATGAATCTTCCGTTGGCAAATCTCTGATAGGACATAGGAAGGGCGATAAAGTAATCGTTGAAATTCCTGATGGGATAATAAATTATGAAATAATCGAGATAATCAAGTAGTAGAAGTAGAAGAGAGAGGTGTTTTTTTATGCATTGGGCGGAAAAAATAGCAGACCGCATAATCAAGAAAAATCCGGATAAGGAGGAATATGTCTGCGCTGCCGGGATAAGTCCTTCAGGCTCTATCCACATCGGTAACTTCAGAGATATTGCAACAAGTCTTTTTGTTGCCAAGGCGCTTGTCAAGAAAGGCAAGAAGGCAAGACTTTTGTTTTCATGGGATGAGTATGACAGATTCAGGAAGGTGCCTGCCAATGTCAAGGCTGTTGATCCGGAGAACAAAATGGAACAGTATATAGGCAGACCTTATACTGACGTACCTAACCCGTTTGATACAGAGCATGAAAACTATGCTAAATATTTTGAAGCGGAATTCATGGAATCCATCAAGAAATTCGGTATCGAGATGGACTACAAATATCAGACAGAAATGTATACATCCGGCAAATACAAGGATGATATCATTGAAGCCATTAAGAAGAGAAAAGAAATATTTGATATACTGGACAGCTTCCGTACTCAGGATGCAGAGGAAGGTGAAAGGGATGCATATTTCCCTGTAAGCATTTTCTGCCCTGAATGCGGCAAGGATACTACCAAGATTGTATCGATTTCTGATGACTGCACTGTTGCGGAATACGAATGCGAGTGCGGCCACAAGGGTACGTTCAACTTTACAACAGACTTCAACTGCAAGCTGGCTTGGAAGGTTGACTGGCCGATGAGATGGAGATACGAAGGGGTAGACTTCGAACCGGGCGGCAAGGATCATGCGAGTCCGGGAGGTAGCTATGAGACAAGCAGTGTTATCTGCAGGAAGATATTCAACTGCGAACCTCCAATGTTCCAGGGTTATGAGTTTATCGGAATTAAGGGATCAACAGGTAAGATGTCAGGTTCTTCAGGTCTGAATCTTACCCCGGAAACGTTACTGAAGATATATGAGCCTGAAATTATCTTATGGCTCTATTCCAAGACTGATCCTAAGAAGGCATTTGACTTCTGCTTCGATGACGGTATTCTTCGCCAGTACTTTGAGTTTGACAAGATGTACAATGCATATATGGACGGAACAGCTAATGAACACAACCGCTCTGTTATTGAATACAGTCTGGTGGAGGGACATACTATCAAGACTGTACCTATGAGCCTTCTCGTTCAGCTGGGATCCATAGTAGACTTCAATGTTCCAATGATGGAAACTGTATTTGAAAAAATAGGAACTCCATACAAATATGAAGACTTTGATACAAGACTTGAACTGGCTAAATACTGGCTGTACCAGTGCGCTCCGGAAACAGCCAACAAGCTGAGAGGCTGGAGAGACTGGGAATTTTACAATACTTTCACTGAGGAAGAAAAGAAAGAAATAGCCTTACTTTATGATTTCATCAAAGAAGGTGACTATGATTTGGATTCACTCAATACTAAGCTTTATGATATTCCTAAGGAAGTTTTCGGAGCTGATATTGAAAACCTCAAACAGGTGCAGGGTGAGTTCTTCAAGAAGGTGTACAAGCTTCTTATCAGCAAGGAAAGAGGTCCTCGTCTCTACCTGTTCCTCTATGCTATAGATAAAGAGCGTTTCATGCATCTGCTGGACTTCAGCTTCCCTAAGACTGAAGAGGAGGAAGCTCTTGAAAAAGCTGCTCTTGAAGCGGAGAAGGAGCCTGAAATTGTGAAGGTATATGGTGAGCCGGATGAGGTGAAGCCAATCGTTGAACCGGAAATTACAACCGATCAGTTCTTCGCTATGGATCTCAGAGTCTGCAAGATACTGAAATGTCAGGAAATCAGAAAGGCGCACAGTAACTATAAGCTGACATTGTTTGACGGCATCAAGGAGAGAGTCATTGTGTCAAGCATCAAGAATGATTACAAGCCTGAGGAACTGGAGGGCAAAAAGATTATAGTTGTTGCCAATCTGGCTCCTGCAAGACTTACAGGTGTTACCAGCGAAGGCATGCTTCTGGCCGGAACCAACAATGCATGCGGTTGTCAGGTAATCTTCGTTGATGATATTGTGCCTGAAGGAACAAGAATCTGCTAACGATAATATTTATAAAATTCTGATTTATCTGTAATGGGTTGACAAAGAGTATTGAATATGATACCTTGTAGTTACAATTTAATGCATCCATGTTCTGCAGCATATGTTGCAGCTAAGAGGGAATCCGGTGTGAATCCGGAGCGGACCCGCCACTGTAAGTCAGGAGCTCACGATTAAGTCGCTAAGACAGCCACTGAGAATTCGGGAAGGTGATTGTGAGTGTTGAGAGATAAGTCAGGAGACCTGCATGAGATGATGTCAATCCACGGGAGCCTGGTTATTGACGATAGAGATTTGTTCAGAAATACGGACTGTACATGTTAAGTGTACAGTCCTTTTTGCATTAATACGCCTTTTCATCCGCAGGGCAGGTATATAAAAGTGTCAAGAGTATTTATATATCTTCCCTGCTCCTTTTTTAGAAATAGATTAAGACGGTAAACCTGATAAGATACAAAGGAGAAATAATATGCATAGGAGAAAAAATAACAGATTATTACCGGTGATAATAGTGGCTATTATTGCGGTATTTACTTCATTTACAATAATATCATGCAGCAGTGGTGACAAGACGGCTGATAAAGATGCTGCAGCGACAACGACTGCCTCGGAACAAACAATTGATAAGAAAACAGAGGAAAAGAAAGACGAATCCTCTGAAAAAGAAGAAACCACAAAAGAAAGCACTGTCAAGGCAACTTCAGTTAAAAGTAATGAAGGTACGAAAAAAGCTTCGAAAACGAGTAAAAACTCAACAAAAGCTACGACAAAACCAACTCAGGCAACAAGTGTATGCTATATAAGTATAGAAGGCTATTGCAGCAGTAAGCAAGTGAATATGCAGAGCGGTGATACAGTATATGACATTCTGAAGCGTTCAGGGGCTAATGTAAGTGCCAGAAGCACAGGGTATGGAATATATGTGGAGGGAATCAACGGCAGATTTGAATTTGCTGAAGGATCGACCAGCGGATGGATGTATTACGTCAATGGCAGTGCACCGAATAAAAGCTGCGGTGAATACAAGGTAAGCAGCGGCGATAAGATAACCTGGGATTATGTAAGTGAGTTATAGGGAGAGATAAATGAGAAGTGTATTCAGTACATACCATCCTGTAATTAATTTTGGATTTTTCTGTGCTGTCATAGGTATAGGGATTTTTGTACGGCATCCGGTATTTCTGACCATAGGGTTTGTGGCAGCCCTTATTTATGCACTCATGCTTGGCGGAAAGGGAACGTTGAAGTTCAGTGTATGCTTTGTTCTGCCTATGATTCTGGTTTTTACAATAGTGAATCCTATGGTAAACCATAGAGGTGAGACTGTACTGTTCTATACGAAATACAGTCAGATAACCATGGAATCGACAGTTTATGGATTACTGTCAGGATTCATGTTGGCTGCCGTGCTTTTATGGTTTTCATGCTATAACAGGATTATGACGAGCGATAAATTCGTATATATTTTCGGCAGGATAATGCCGGCTGTATCGTTGATTTTTTCTATGGTAATGAGGTTTGTACCGAATTTCAAGATGCAGATTGTCAAGATATCAAATGCTCAGAAATGTATAGGTCGTGATATTTCCAGCGGCAGCAGGCTTCAAAGAGCCAGACATGGTGTGAAAATACTTTCAATAATGCTGACATGGGCTCTGGAAAATGCCATTGATTCGGCAGATTCCATGAGATCCAGAGGGTACGGGCTGAAAGACAGAAGTACATTTTCCATATACAGATTTGATACGAGAGACAAAATTGCAGCTGGATTACTATCTATGATGACAGCTGTTGTGGTTTTTGGAGCTGCAGCAGGCAGATGTTCAGTTGAATTTTACCCATCTATTGTTATGGCAGACTTTGATTGTATGACGACAATAATCTGTGCAGCATATATGGTCTTATGCTTTTTCCCTATAGCCGTGGAAGTGAAGGAGGTGGCAGTTTGGAAATATTCTCAGTCAAAAATCTGACATTTACATACCCTGAAAAAAATAAACCGGCACTCCGGAATATAAATCTGAATATTGAAGCCGGACAGTTTATCGTGATTTGTGGACAGTCCGGATCCGGTAAAAGTACGCTTCTGAGGAATCTCAAGCCGATACTGGCACCTCATGGAATCAGAAGCGGCAGTATGTTGTTTTGCGGCAAGGAGCTGGATTTGCTTGATCAGCAGGTGCAGGCCGCTAAAATAGGATACGTGCTGCAGAATCCCGATAGCCAGATTGTTACTGATAAGGTATGGCATGAACTGGCATTTGGCCTGGAAAATCTGGGGATAGATACTAAGACTATCAGGCTGAGGGTTGCTGAAATGGCAAGCTTTTTTGGAATCCAGACGTGGTTTCACAAGGATGTGAATCATCTGTCAGGCGGGCAGAAGCAGCTCCTTAATCTGGCTTCAGTTATGGCAATGCAGCCGGAGGTTCTTATCCTTGATGAACCGACTTCGCAGCTTGACCCTATTGCTGCAGGAGATTTTCTGGAAACTGTAAAAAAAATAAACCGTGAGCTTGGAACTACAGTAATAATCACTGAGCACAGACTGGAGGATGTGGTTCCTATGGCAGACAGGATTGTTGTTCTGGATAACGGAAGTATTATTGCAGATGATGCTCCTGCGAATACAGGTGCGATACTTGCTCAGCAGAATCACCCTATGTTTATGGCAATGCCTACACCTCTGCAGGCATATTCCATGCTGTATCAGGAAGGCAAAGGCAGACAGCTGGCATGTCCGGTCAATGTCAGAGAGGGAAGAAACTGGCTGAATGAGCTTTTATCAGACAGAGAGCTGGTGAAGACAGCTCTGCCTATGGAAGAAAATCCTGTGATGTCGGCTGCCCCGGTACTGGAAATGAAGGAAGTATGGTTCAAATATGACAGACAGGGTGAAGATGTAATAAAGGATCTTTCGTTTAAAGTGAACCCGGGCGAACTGTTCTGCATTGTCGGAGGCAATGGAACGGGGAAAACAACCACGCTGACATTAGCATGCGGTATAAATAAAGCTTACCGTGGGCAGGTAAAAGTCAAAGGAAAGAACATTGAAAAATACAAAAAGAATGAGCTGTTTAACGGCGTAATCGGAATGCTGCCTCAGAATCCTCAGAGCCTTTTTGTCGAGAAAACTGTAAAGGCAGATCTGCTTGAAGCTTTTGAAGGTGCTTCAATGGACAGCAACCGGAAGCTGTCAGAGGTAATGAAAATCTCGGAGCTTGTTAAGATTGATCAGCTTCTTGATATGCATCCATATGATTTATCGGGAGGAGAGCAGCAGAGGGCGGCACTGGCCAAGGTACTTCTGATGAAGCCTGAAATCCTTTTTCTGGATGAGCCTACCAAGGGCCTTGACAATGAGTTTAAATTCAAACTGGCAGAGATTCTTCGGGAGCTCAAAGAGTCAGGCGTGACTATAGTAATGGTTTCCCATGATATAGAGTTCTGCGGCAGATACGGCGACAGATGCGCAATGTTTTTTGACGGCAGGATAATCACTGTGAACACCCCAAGAAAATTCTTTTCGGGAAACAGCTTTTATACTACTGCAGCCAATAGAATGTCACGGCATATATTCGATAATGCGGTCAACGTTGATGATGTGGTTGAGCTGGCTCGGATAAATCTGGGAGAAGTATCTGCAGATGATTATGAGGAAGAGCAGACTTATAATAGAAAAAATGGCGATAAAGAAAATGAACTCTGCGAAGCTTCCCGGGAGAAGCCAAAAAAGCCTGTGAATCAGGTCCTGCTGGAGCTGCTGATGGCGGTACTTGCGGCGGCGACGATATATGTAGGATTTTATGTATTTGATAATAAACAGTATGTGACAGTGTGTCTGCTGCTCATAGTATATGCGATTATTCCGTTTTTTGTGGGATTCGAGAGGCGAAGACCCAAGGCCAGGGAAATAGTGATATTGGCAGTGCTCATAGCTGTTGCTACGGTGGGCAGAGCAGCGTTTTTCATGATACCGAATTTTAAACCGGTGCTGGCTATTGTGATAATTTCAGGAGTGGCTCTCGGTAAAGAAAGCGGTTTCCTGGTGGGTGCAATGTCTGCCTTTGTATCTAATTTCCTGTTCGGGCAGGGTCCATGGACTCCGTGGCAGATGATAGCAATGGCTGTTGTGGGATATCTGGCAGGGCTTATATTCCACAGGTTTTCCGGCAGCTTTAACAGACCTGCACTGGTTGTTTTCGGAGCGATAGCGGCATTCGTGATATATGGTCTTATTGTAGACTTGTGGACAATACTGGTTATGACTCCTGACCCTACCTTGGAGACTGCGGTCATGGTATATTCGGCAGCCTTATATTTTAATCTGATACATGCTGCAGCAACAGTTATTTTCCTTCTCCTACTGGCAAAGCCTATGATAGGAAAGCTGGAACGAGTCAAGGTGAAATACGGTATGGGTGTTTTTGGTGCATGAATGCCATTAGGATAAATGCCATTAAGACAAATGCGCTTCAGATAGGCAACGTGCGTTTTGCATATACGTGAGGATATAAAACAAGAGAGGAGTGGTTAAAATCAGGAGAAAAGTATTATCATTGATTATTGCCATGGTGATGGTTCTGACTGGATTCGGAGCGGTGGGAACAATATCGGCAGATGCGGCAAATGGAGAAAATGGTGGCCTGCTGTGGTATTTCAAGGATACCGGAGGAACAAGCATGCAGGGGGTCTCGGCTCCGGTTGTTGATGGTCATTATGTATATATGGCATCTGGAAAGGTGCTGTATAAAATAGATGCCGCTACTGGAGAAACTGCTGGCAAGGCTTCTCTGTCAGGAAGTATCGGGTATAACAAGCTTGCGCCGACAGTTGCTGATGGCAAAGTATTCATCCCTTTGGGTGGTGCAAAGCTGGACATTGTGGACTCGTCGACAATGAAAGTGGTGAAGAGTATTACTTATGCAGAAAATCAGTCGAGTCATCAGAGTCTGACTCCCGCAATATATAGTGAAGCTGATGAGGCTGTATATCTGGGATCATGGAGAAAAGGTGCTAGTGGTACATTCGCAAAGGTATCTTTATCTGATAACGGTGACACTCAAGTGACTAAGATTGCGGACTCAACTACAGGTTTTTACTGGGCAGGTGCCTGTGTAGATGAAAATTATGTAGTTTTTGGTTCTAACTCTGCTGGTGATGATAATACACCGGCAACAGGTGACGCAGTTCTTTATGCATATGATAAAAATAATAAGAAAGTGATAACTGAGCCTCTTAGTGGCTCAGGAAGCATCTGTTCTACGGTAGTTTCATATAACGGGAAATACTATTTCACGAGCAAAGCTGGGAAGCTGCATGAGGTAGAGGTTGCTGACGGAAAAATAAATAAGAAAGTCAAAGCTGAGCTTTCCGGAGCTTCAACATGTACACCTGTTATAACTGATGATGGAATAGCATACGTAGGAACGTCATCAAGTGTTATGGTTATTGATCTGAATAAGGATAAAGATAAAGATAAAGATAACATCATCAATACATATACCACTCCGGGAGATGTGAAGTTCATTACGTTATCGGGTGATAAAATATATTGCACCTATAACAAAGCTCCAGGTGGAATATATGTTATTTCATCAGGTGTTGGAAATAATTATTTTATCCCTCACAGCAGCATGCAGAACTACTGTATATCAAGTATAGCACAGGGTCAAGATGGTACATTGTACTTTACAAATGACAGTAACAACCTTATGGCGGTCAGAGATGCCGATGAACTTATAACTGCTACGTGGAACGGTGCAGACAGCAGTGGCAAAATTTCAGCTAGAGCATATACCGGATCAGCTGTAAAGCCGGGCGTCACGGTACAATACGACGGTAATGCGCTATCTGCTGGAAACGATGGATACAGCATCACATATTCAAATAATATTTACCCGGGAACAGCGACCGCCGTTATAAAGGGAACGGGGAGCTATGAAGGTACCCATATTCTGAATTTTGGAATTAAATCTCCAGCCATTGCTGCTCAGAAAACGGTGACAGCACAGCTTTATGGATATGATGATGTTCAAGTCAAGTGGAGCGCTCAGTCAGTGTCCGGTGCGACCGTGTACTATAAGGTTGAGTATAAAAAAGGCAGTGGAGGATGGTCGACCCTGAGTAATGGAACAACTGCTTTGTCATTAAAGAAAACCAACCTTGCAGATGGTGCGGGATATTACTTCAGAGTGACTCCATATGTAAAAGTAAATGGTACGACCTATTACGGAACCAGCAAAACCAGTTCGATTATATATACGCTGAAGAAGCTCAGTAAGCCGTCGGTGAAAAAAGCATCAAAAAAGTATATAAAAATAAGCTGGAAAAATATCTCGGGTGAGAGTGGATATCAGATAGCAAGATCTAAATATAAGAATAAGAAGTTTTCTGTTGTGAAGACTGTAAGCTATAAGTACAGCAGTTATAAGCTCAAGACAACAAGAAACAAAACATATTATTACAAGATCAGAGCTTATAAAACTGTAAACGGACAGAAAATTTACGGCCCGTGGTCATCGGTGAAAGCGTATAAGCTGAAATAGGTATGTTAAATATTGTTATTATTTATTAAAATACAAGGAGGAAAAAATGATTAAAAACAATGTGATTGCCAGGAAAACGGTAAGTATATTGACTGCACTGGCAATGATAATCGCAGGATTAGGATTTTTGGTATCAAACCCGCAGGATGCATATGCGGATGACAGTGTTACTGTAAAAGTTACTGTAAAGAACGAGACATTTACAACTCCGGTGGTAGGTAGAGGTGACCCAGCTTGGACTGGAAATTTATTTGCTTCCAATTATGAAGTAACATTAAGTGATGGTCAAACAATACAAGATGCAATAAAAAAAGCTTGCAGCGAAAATGAAAAAACCATTGATGCTTCTCCGGGATACATATATGGGATAAATGGCATATTTGATGGGTATAATGACGGAATTAGTGGATCAGACTCTGCAGGATGGATAATATCTCTAAACGGCTGGTTTTTAGATAATTCCCCTAACATGTTTTCCGTAGGAGGAAAAGCTGGCATGCACTTGAAGGATGGAGATGAAATTCTTGTTGAGTATTCAATGGATGGCGGCACGGATGTAGGTAATGTTTATCGTTATGATTTGGGCGATAAGGTTTTATCTAAATTAACATTTAGTAAGGGAACATTGGATAAACAATTCGACCCTGTAGTTGAGAATTATTATTTAAATGTTGATTCAGAAACTGATAAAGTTAAGCTTTCTTTAGCGCTTAAGTATCCAGAGAATTTTATTGCCTTGGTAAGTACTGATGGTGGGAAAACTTTTTCAGTACCAGGTGATATAAATGTTGCTGATGGTACTAAAATTGAGGTTTATTGTGGTACAACTACTGGAATATATGAACCTAATAGTCAATATGCAACACCAGTTAGAATTTATTCAATCGTAGTAAAAAAAGATGTTGCAACTACAGACAAAACAACTACCGGCAAAACAGATAACGACAATACAACAAAAGCAGAAACAACTGCAGCCAAGAATGAAAACTCACCTAAGACAGGTGATGATTTCAACGCAGTTCCACTGATTGCAATTGCCCTTTGTGCAGCAGCAGTTGGAGGAGCAACACTTATCAGAAGAAAGCCTGCTAGCAAATAATTAACATATTGTAGTGAAAATGGTAACAAGCAATTGCGGCTTGTTACCATTATTTTTTATTATGCAGGAAATATCGTTTTTATATTTCTCAGCAATTAACGAAAACAGCAATTTAGATTGGGTGTTTCGTAAAAACAAATCGAAGATTTCGTTAATTGCTGGGAATCTCGTAAAAGACAATTGAGTTTATTGCAATTAAAAAGTTCTGACGTTCCGGTTGCGACAGCCCATATCAACAAAGTCCACTTCTCCGATAGAATCAGTGAAGTGGACTTTGTTATAAAATGAAATTTCGACGCATCAGGCGCTAAATATAAGCAACACGTCGAAAAATAATCTGTCCTATGAAGTAAGATTCTTATATTTCGACGTGCCTAAGTCAAATCAGTAAGAGCACGTCGAAATTTTTATCGGTCACTCAACGCATATGGAAAATTCTGAGTAATATCAAAGAGTTCAATAGAACATTTTCGACGTGTCGGTGCTTTGGAGGGCATAACACGTCGAAAATGTATTAATCTGATGCATTGCCCCAAAATGAATTTCGACGTGTCACGTTCATAAAAGTGTAAACACGTCGAAAACAAATCTGTGAAAGGCAAATCGTCAATCATAAATCATCAAAAGTATTCGGATCATAAATCATCAAAACTATTTGGAACATTAATAATCAGCCGTATAGCGCTAACGCCAAATGCATATGTGGTACTCGGTGGCTTTTGTATGGAATTAACCATTGACAAAAAGTAAAAATATGGTAAAATTAGAAAAAAAGGGAAAAGACGCCTTCGGGCTTGTTTAAAGTTAAAAAATGCCTTCGGACTTGCTTGAAACTTAAAGTCCTTGCGTGCTGAATTAAGGCTTAAAAAAGCCCACAAGTCTGACTAAAATAGCATCTACCTGAAGGTGTCTGTAATTGAAGGAGGTATTTATGATTAGAGAGAGAAAAGCTCTTCGGAGGAAGAGTGTATTAGTAGTGGTCATGATGATTCTAATGCTTGTTGTGGGGGCTCTCGGAGATTTTATGGCTATTGGCTCCACCGGAATCTTTGGAGCTGCTGGAGATATCGGAGCTGCACAAGCTGTATATGCAGAAGACAATATAGGCGAGACAGTGGAGCCGGTAACTGTTGAGGGAGAAGACCAGAAATCAGAAGCTGCCCTTGAAGAGCTGGAACAAAACGAAGAAGTGCTGCTTTTCGCAGATACAACAGCCCAGACGTTGAAAAGCAGTGCGCCAAAGAAAGACAAGGTGGTTCTTTCGTATAGCCGCAAGATTCAATACGAGAATTTCTTCACCAGGAATTTTCGAGTGAAATATGATGGCAAAACAAAGGTGGCATATTGCATACAGCCCAAGGAGACACCGCTGGCACAGGGAACCTGGACTGCAAAGGAATACAATAACAAACTGATGACAAAAGCACTCTATTATTCTTATGGATATCCGGGATATGATAAAAAGACAAGGGCATACATTTCAAAGAAGGATATAGACGACGATTATGACGATGATGACGGAGCATATGCGTTATCGCATTTGATATTAAGCTATGTATACGATAAAAAAAGTGATTCGTCTGATGCTTTTAAAGGCGTAAGCAGTAAAACCAAAAAACTTGTAAAGCAGGTGACATCCCTGATAGAAAAGGAGTGGCCGGCAGTCCCGGATGATTCCTCGCTGTCACTGAACATGACAAGTGCCGAAGCAGTATGGGATAAAGCATCAGGAATGCAGAAGACACCTGTATTCAAGTTGACAGGACATTCTGACAACAGGATAAATGTACCGGTGCCGGAGGGCATACAGCTTGTTAAAACAAGTGGAGGCAGCAGTAAAACCTATAACGGAGCATCCGGCAATGCAGTCAGCGTAAAGGTTTACGGAGGCGATACGTTCTATTTTACAGCAGCTGATACAGTGACAGGAACATATAAATCGCCTGTGATGAGCGGAGTCCTTACAGATTTTCAGCCATACATGATAAGCGTATCAGGAAAGCAGGATATAGCTTTCTGTGGTGTGGGGGAGACAGATTCGGTTTCGTTTTCGGTAAAATGGGCAGATATCGGGCTTATAGAGTTAAAAAAGCACTCGGAGATGCCTGAAATTACATCCAGAAACGGCACATATTCTCTCAGAAATGCAGAGTATGGATTGTATACCGGCAGCGGTCAGCTATATGATACTTTTGTAACTGATGAAAACGGCAAGGCATCGGTAAAGGCACCATACGGGTCATATTATTTGAAAGAAATCAAGGCACCAGCAGGATATACAGTGGATAGCGAAGCACATAATATTACACTGAGCGCCAAGAGTGTGAGCATTGATGTAAGCGAAAAACCTGTTTTGGGCGTTATTGATGTAGTGGTACAGAAAAAGGATAAAGAGCTTCAGGCAGGTACTTCTGATTCAGGCGGTGAAAAAAACCATTCTCAGTTTGCGGCTTCACTGGAAAATGCACACTATACAGTAAAATATTATGATGGATATTATGATGAGAAGACGGATTTCAGTAAACTCAAGCCGGTAAGGGAGTGGGTGATCAGGACAAATGCCGATGGTAAAGCATCGCTTAAGAAAGAAGATATAGTATCGGGAGATGATTTGTTTTCACTTGATGATGGCAGAACCATTCTTCCCTTGGGCACAGTGACGATACAGGAAACAAAGGCACCTGAAGGGTATCTTTTGGATGGAAGCCTTCATGTAAAGCAGATAAGAAGCGACGGCAGGAAACAGCTAAAAGAGGCTTTTGAAATCCTTACACATGAAGAGCAGATAATTCGAGGTGATCTGAAATTCTTTAAGCAGGCAGAGGGCGACAATACGTTTCTAAGCGGAATACCATTCAGAATCACTTCGAAATCCACAGGAGAAAGTGCTGTTATTAAAACTGATGAATGTGGAATGGCTGCAACAAGAAACAGCGGTATATGGTTCGGTGCGAATAAGGCGGAGAAAAACGGTGACAAGCCTGCTGGTGCACTGCCATATGATACATATATACTGGATGAAGTCAGATGCAAAGAAAATACAGGACTGCAGCTTATAAGGAATCTGGAGGTGGTCATAGACAGTAATGAAAAAATCGTTGACCTTGGAATTCTGATAGATAAAAGAATAAAAATAGGAACAACAGCATATGAAAAAGGCACAGGCAGGAAAGAAATACCGGAATCATCGGCGGCATCTATTACCGACACAGTTAAATATGAAGGACTTGAAGCCGGTAAGGATTATGTGATAAAAGGCACCCTGATGCAAAAGAAAACCGCACAGCCTGTTATAGTAAAAGGCAGAAACATAACAGGATATACCGAATTTATGGCTGCAGCATCCTCAGGAGCGGTGGACGTCGATTTTTGCTTTGACAGCCGTGGCATGGAGGGAGATAATCTGGTGGTATTTGAATATCTCTATGAATCGAGAGAGCTGATTGCGACTCATGAAGACATAGACAGTGCCGATCAGACTGTTACTGTGATGAGGGCGGGTACTTCACCAGGTACAGGCGATCACATGCCGATAATGATAATAGTTGCATTTATGATTACAGCCTTGTTCGGAGCCATATGCGCATTAAGAAGAATAAGATAAAAAGGTGCAAATATTCAGACATGAAATTTATTGCTATGAGACCGCTGCAATGGTATAATGGATATAACTTTACAAAATTAATTAGGAGGTCTCATTAGATGAAGGGCTATAAGAGCGAAAATATAAGAAATGTTGCACTTGTAGGACATGGCGGATGCGGTAAAACCACTTTTCTGGAAGCAGCGCTGCTGGCAACAGGAGTTATCAACAGACTCGGCAAGGTAGAAGATGGAAATACTGTTTCTGACTATGATAAAATGGAAATTGAGAAGGGATATTCCATCAGTACTTCACTCGTACCGGTTGAATATAATAAAGTCAAGATTAACTTCGTGGATACACCGGGATTCTTTGACTTCGTAGGAGAAGTGAATTCAGCACTGAGAGCAGTTGAAGCGGCAGCAATCATCGTTGATGCTTCAGCAGGAATTCAGGTAGGAACAGAGAAGGCCTGGAACTCATGCAAGCAGTTTGGTGTTCCTAAGTTCTTCCTCATCAACAAAACAGACAAAGAAAATGTTGATGTTGATACTACAATAGAAGAGCTTAAGGATAAGTTCGGAACATCAGTAGTGACACTGGATGATAAAGACGCTCTTACAGAAGCTATCGCAGAGACTGACGAAGAACTCATGGAGAAATTCTTCTCGGGAGAGGAATTCACTGATGAAGAATTTAACAAAGGGCTGTCACGTGGTATAGGTGCAGGAGATATTGTGCCTGTTCTTGCATGCTCAGCCGTTACAGGAGAAGGCGTCAAGGAAGCCCTCGAACAGTTTATCGCACTCGTTCCGAAGGCTTCAGATCATGAAGCTTATGCAGCTAAGAACGATGCAGATGAAGATATAGAGGTTGCAGTTGATCCTTCAGGAAAGCCGGCAGCATTTGTATTCAAGACAATTGCAGACCCGTTCCTGGGTAAAATCTCACTTGCAAAGGTTATTTCCGGAACATTAAAGGCTGGACAGGAAATCTACAATGCCAGAGCGGAAAAAGCCGAGAAGCTTGGAGCCATGTTCTTCATGAGAGGAAAAACACAGGAGGAAGCACCTGTTGTTGAAGCAGGTGATATAGTTGCAATCGCAAAGCTTCAGTTTACAAAGACAGGAGATACCCTTTGCGAGAAAGCAAATATAATTAAATTTGAACCTGTACAGTTCCCTTCACCGTCACTTTACATAGCAGTTGAACCTGCTAAGAAGGGTGATGACGAAAAGGTTGGAACAGGTCTTCACAAGCTCATGGAAGAGGATCCGTCATTTGTTCTTGAAAGAAACGTTGAAACTCACCAGACTCTGCTGGGAGGACAGGGAGAGATTCAGCTTAATATCATTACAGCCAAATTAAAGGATAAGTTTGGTGTTGATGTAGTATCGGTTCCTCAGAAAATCGCTTACAGAGAAACAATCAAGGGAACTTCCGATGTTCAGGGTAAGCATAAGAAGCAGTCCGGAGGAGCAGGACAGTATGGTGATGTTCATATCAGATTTTCACCGGCTCAGGAAGATTTTGAATTCTCAGAAGAACTGTTTGGAGGAGCTATTCCTAAGAACTACGTTCCTGCAGTTGAGAAAGGCCTCAGAGAATCAATGGAAAAAGGTCCTCTCGCAGGATGTAAGGTAGTAAATATCAAGGCAGTGCTTTATGATGGATCATATCATGATGTTGACTCAAACGAAATGGCATTCAAAATTGCTGCTTCACTGGCATTCAAGAAAGGTATCGCAGAAGCTAAACCGTGTCTTCTCGAACCTGTAATGAAGCTGGAAATAGTTGTTCCTGATGACTATATGGGCGATGTTATGGGCGACATGAACAAGAGAAGAGGCAAGATATTAGGTATGGAACCACTGGCAGGCGGCGGACAGAAGCTTATGGCTGAAGCACCTCAGGCTGAGCTGTTCGACTATGCTATCGTACTCAGATCCATGACTCAGGCAAGAGGAAGCTTCACAATGGAATTCGAAAGATACGAAGAAGTTCCTGCCCAGATAGCTCAGAAAATAATAGCAGAGCATCAGGCAGAACAGGAAGCCAATAAATAAGAACATTTATAATTGGGGTGGATCGGTAATCGTTGCCGGTCCATCTTTTTTATCGGAAGGAAAGGGTATGGCGAAAAAGAACAACACCGTGTTTGTGTGCCAGGAATGTGGGTATGAAAGTCCTAAATGGATGGGGCAATGTATCTGCGGTGCCTGGAATACGATGGTTGAAGAAAAGGTTACAGTTGTTGATAAGGATGACAGACGAAGAAGAACCACGGCTGGAAATGAAAACAGCAGCAGGGCTGCAAGGCCGTCAAAGCTTTCCCAGATTACCTCGGGAGAGCGTGCACGTATAGATACAGGAATAGGAGAATTGAACAGAGTCCTTGGAGGCGGTTTAGTTGCCGGCTCATTGGTATTGATATCAGGAGAACCGGGTATCGGTAAATCCACAATAATAATACAGGCTGCGTCTCACATAGCTGCATCCAATGGCCCTGTACTGTATATTTCAGGTGAAGAATCAGAAGAGCAGATTAAAATGAGAGCTGATCGTGTGTGCGGGCAGCTATCTGATAACCTGTTTATTCTGGCAGAAACAAATATGGAAAACATAAATGAGGTGTGCAGGCAGCTTAAACCGGGATTTCTGGTAATAGATTCAATACAGACCATGTACAGCTCACAGCTTGACTCAGCTCCAGGCAGTGTATCTCAGGTAAGAGCCTGTGGAAATGAACTGATGCGTATAGGAAAGGTCTGGAATATTCCTGTGTTTATAGTAGCTCATGTGACCAAAAGCGGAGAACTGGCAGGACCAAGGATTCTCGAGCATATGGTGGACTGTGTGCTCAGCTTTACAGGAGACAGAAGTCATGAGATGAGAATACTTCGAGCGCAGAAAAACAGATTTGGAACAACAAGTGAAATAGGTGCCTTTGAAATGGCTGCCGAGGGACTTGTGGAAATTAAGAATCTGTCCGGAACACTTATGGAAGAAATGGATAAAGATAGTGAAGGCGCAGTGGCAACAGCGGTATATGAAGGAACAAGACCTCTTGTGCTTGAGGTTCAGGCACTTACTTCTCCAACCAATATAGGATTTGCCAGGAGGACATCACTTGGTGTAGATAATCCCAGGCTTAATATGATACTGGCTGTTCTGGAGAAGAAAATGGGATTGTCACTCATGAATCAGGATGTCTATGTAAATATTGTAGGCGGCATTAAACCGGAGGGCACATATACCGATCTTGCTGTAGCTCTCGCAGTGTATTCATCATACAAAAACAGGCATTTAGGAAGCAGAACAATAGCCATGGGAGAAATCGGTCTTACAGGAGATTTGCGTGCAGTACAGAACAGTGAGAAGATTGTAAGAGAAGCAGCAAGGCTTGGATTTGAGAGAGTGATCCTGCCGGTGAGGAATGCAGAGAGATTGTATAAGACGGTAGAAGGTATCAATGAAGACCGCAGGCAAAAAGGCCAGAAGGAATTCAGACTGACCGGAATTAAGAACATTTCAGAAATAAAAAGCTTTTTTGAATAAAACATAGATACCAACCCCAAAAGGCATCACATTAACAGCTAGGTTCATCGTTAATGTGATGCCCTCTGTTTTTTTGAAATAAACCGGATAAGCAGTCCGGATTTTTAGAGCTGCGGGCTACAGAGGAAGAAATTCCGGCTTTCTTTTACGGAAAATACAATGGTATCTGAACCCAAGCTCTCTGGCAAATTCAACGGCATCATTAAAA
Organism: Bacillota bacterium; assembly: GCA_030526355.1. Classification (GTDB taxonomy): domain Bacteria; phylum Bacillota; class Clostridia; order Peptostreptococcales; family Anaerovoracaceae; genus Lentihominibacter. The sequence continues at coordinate 46,513 of JAUNDC010000021.1, forward strand.
TGAAGCTGATAGTGTTCGGGATTGTGGGCATCAGAGCCAAAAGTCAGAATTTCTCCGCCCAGTTCCTTGTACCTTCTAAGTATGGATTCGCGAGGAAGCCAGGTGCCTGTACCATATTTGAAGCTTGAGGTGTTGATTTCAATTCCCTTGCCGGACTGAACCAGAAGCTTCAGTATTTCATCTATAACGTCCTCGAAAGGGCTGTAATCATAAAGCTTGCCGATGTATCTGTCCAGAATGCTGAAGTGACCGACAATATCATAATTATCAAATGCTTTGAGGCAGTCATACATATAAGTGTAAAAGTCTTCAAGCATCGCAGGTCCATCGACATCAGTGTAGTCAAAGGTATACAGGTCATTGCCGCGATGGCAGTGGAATGAGCCGATGATAAAGTCATACGGGTAGGCATTGATTACGCTGTTAGCTGCATCGAACTGACCTTCCATGATTCCGACCTCAAGTCCTGTAAGTATCTCCATTGTTCCTCTGTATTTTTCTCTGGCAGCAGACATGGTCTCCTGATATTCATGGAAATCAATTGTGAAAGGAAACTCAGGATCAGGATATCCTGGATCAAAATGATCTGTGACAGCAAGAATTTTTATCCCTCTGGCTGCAGCACCCTCCAGCATTTCTTCTACTGTGCAGTCACAGTCATCAGAGAATCCGGTGTGAGTATGAAAATCGATATCGATCATGCATTTGTTTTTTTGTGTCAAAATTGTGTCCATAATTGTATTATCCTCTTGATTTAAATATTGAAATTTTTGTCATTTAATGTAGGGTTGTTAAGCCGTTCCTTTTCTATTTTGACGAAAGGCAACTCAAACCAGAAGGAAGTTCCTTCGCCGACAGTGCTGTCAACGCCGAAGTTGACCTTGTGGAGAGTCAGTATTTCCTTGACGATGGAGAGACCAAGACCTGAGCCTTCGGCTGCCCTGACCATATTAGAGCTTGATCTGTAGTATCTTTCCCAGACATGGCTGAGCTCTTCAGGCGGGATTCCTACACCATGGTCTTCCACCTTGCAGAGCACCGACCTTCCACGCCTTTTAAGCGATAGGTTTACATATTTGTCATCCCCGCAGAATTTGATTGCGTTGGTGACAAGATTAGAGATAACCTGTTTGATTTTTTCCTCATCTCCGTTAACTATGAAATTCGTATTGCAGTCAAAATTCAGCGAAAATCCCTCGGTATCCTCCATTACCTTGTAGGTGTTGATTATGCTTCTGGCGGCGGCTGTGATATTAAAATCATTTTTCTCTATGGCCATCTTGCCTGACTGCATTCTGGAAATCGTCAGGAGATCTTCAACGAGAGAGTTCAGCCTGTCAGCCTCATCTATGATAACCTGCAGATGCTGTTCTCTTTTCACAGGGTTGTCTCCGGAAAGGTCACGAATCATTTCAGCATAGGATTTGATCATTGTCAGCGGTGTTCTCAGGTCATGGGAAACATTGGCAATCAGATCCTTCTGAAGCATGTCGGATTTTTCGAGCTCAATAGAAGCGTTGGTGAGTGCATCGGCAAGATTGATGATCTCGGTGTAATGGCCACCCCTGAAAACAATCCCGTACTCGCCATGAGCCAGCCGTTTCGCTGAGTTAGTAATCTTTCGAATCGGCCGTGTGATTCTGGTGGAAAGATAGAACGAAATCAGGCATGCGACGATAAGTGAAATAATCGTAACATATACCAGCTGATTCGTCAGTATCTTCACAGTTGAGGACACAGGCCAGAGCGGTGAGAAAATGTATATGATCAGAGGCGTCTTGTTCTTGGCGTTCAGCACATTGCCACATACGAGAACATCCTTGGAATCATCCATGCTTTTTATTTTGAGATATGCATAGGTGATATTGTGCTCAATCATATAATTGTTTACTGTATCTATTTGATCTGCATAATACTGTGCATCCGTATCATTTCCGGCAGGCTTGAAATACATCGTACTGCCGTCAGAGGAGACGATATAGATGAACATATCATTGGAGTTGGAAATGTCCTCCACCTTTTCGAGGAATCTCTGATTGCTTTTTGTCTGATATGCATTTTCGATGCTTTTGGCAATGTTTTTTGTCTGTTCACCCTTCATTGTGGCATAGAAGCTGTTAAGAAACAGCACCTGGAGAAGCCACAGCATGAGCATCAGGAAACCAGCAAAAAGGATAAAATACAGCCATGTTTTAAATTTAATACTTCTGTAATCGGGTTTAAGCTTCAAATTTATATCCTACCCCTCTTAATGTTACAATGTAATCTCTGTATTTGCCAAGATTGTTTCGAAGATTCTTGATATGAGTATCTATCGTACGGTCGTCGCCAAAGAAATCATATCCCCAGATGTCAGATAACAGCTTGTCTCTTGAAAGCGCGATGTTCTTGTTTTCCACGAGGTAAAAAAGCAGATCATATTCCTTAGGAGTAAGTTCAACTTTCTCTCCATCAACGGTAACTGTTCTGGCAGGAATATTGATTTCAAGTCCATCAAATTTCATTACCTTCTCAGCAGGCTTTTCGGCAGCGCTGTTTCTGGATAGAACCGCATTTACTCTTGCCATCAGCTCCTTAGGGCTGAATGGCTTTACTACATAGTCATCTATACCCAGCTCAAAGCCGA
>JAUNDC010000049.1 GCA_030526355.1 Bacillota bacterium
ATTGAAAAAAGAGCTGTGCACTAGCATTTATTTTATGCTAGTGCAACAGCTCCTTCTTATCGAATTAAGGATTATCCAAACAATCCCATTACGATATTTCCAATTAATACTCCACAATAGTTTCCTGTTACATATCCGAGAGTTCCAACAAGTACTGCAGGCGTAACAAGTTCTTTATATCCTCTCGCTGCTGCTGACGCTGCTGCTGTGGTCGGTCCTCCGAGAGCCGCGTTTGCTGCAACAGATATCTCTTCAATCTTGAATTTGAATATTTTTCCAAAGAGAAGTGATACAAACAGTATTCCAACAAATATTACTACTGAGAACATAATAAGCCATGGTCCAACACTTAGAATCTGTTTCAAGTCCGCTTCAATTGATACTGCAACAAAGAAGATAAACATCAAGAATATTCCAAGATCCTGAGCACCCGGTATTTTGCTAAAGTATTTCGGGAATACTGTTGCAAGGACAACAGTGATTAGTGTGATAATCAGATACTTCTGTCCAAAGAGCTGGTTTATGATGAATATGTCCGTTACAGAGTTTACCCAGTTTGCAATCGCGACTGAAACTGCCACGATTGCAAATGACGTAGCCAAGGCCATACCAAGCTGATAAGTGTCCATTCTAGTATCTGTTTCCTCGATTCCCTCAATATTATGTTCTACAACCGGGGCATCATACATTGTTCCATATTTTTTACGAAGAATAGCAATTGATGGCAGCATTACAAGTGTAAACAGAGTGAATGTAAAAGTCAGAATATCTGCTACATATATTGCATCAAAGAAACTTCCTGTTATATCCCATACTTCCGCCATTACAACAACATTTACGCTTCCGCCCGTCTGTGAGCCAGTAAGCATCGCTGCAGCCTTCCACACTTCCTCAATTTGATTGTGAAAAATGCAAGAAGCGGCAATCGCACCAACCATAGTTCCGCAGCAAGCGATAATAAACATGAAAAGCATTTTTCCAGACTCTTTAAGAATCTTCCTCAAATCAGCTGCAAATAATACTAAAGGAATCGCTAGCGGCGTTATCATTGACCAAATAATATCATATGCCGATGATGTTGATGGCATTAGCCCAATAGATGAAAGAACCATTCCACCAACGAGGCAAATCAGAGCTGCACCTACTGCCTTTGCCCACTTGAAATGTCTTTCGGCGAACATTGCCAGGAATACGAATACAACTAACACAGTCCATATCAATAAGGTATTGTCTTCCGAAATTAGTGAACTCATTTCTTTTCCTCCTTCTTACTAATATTGATAATAATGATATAATCAATCAGCGTCTGATTAGCTTGCCGGAACCTGCACCGGTGTATTCACCGTCCCTACAAGCTACTCTTCCACCAATAATTACATAATTAATTCCTTCAGGTTTGATGTTGAAATTCTCATAAGTGGATTTATCAATGATTGTGTCCTTGTCAAATACACAAATATCAGCATCATATCCTTCTCGAATAATGCCTTTATTCTTTAGTTTCAATACCGTCGCAGGCAGCGATGTAATCTTCCGTATGCCCTCCTCAAGCGATACAGTATTCATTTCCCTAACATATCGTCCGAGAAATCGTGGAAAGGTTCCTGTTAGCCTTGGATGACTGCTCTCATCAGGAAAAACATCTAAGCCATCAGATCCCACCATACAATAATCCTTCTTCATAATTACCGAAATGTCGTCTTCACATATGCTGTCATATGATGCAATTGCATCAGCATTATTCGCAACAATTAAATCGAAGAGCACATCATAAGGATTCTGCTCTAATTCATCTGCGTATTCTTGAAGAGATTTTCCTACTGCCTCAGGAGTCGCAGCCGCTCGATGGATATGAATTCCTGAAGGGGTAACATTCTCCATTATGTTGTCCCATGGGCCATATTTGTTATCAAACATATCCTTAATTCTCTGTCTTTCAGTGGAATCACTCAACTTCTCACACATTGATACGAAACCTCCTGAAGTATATTCAATTGGAATTGGCCAATGAAGAACCGTGGCGCTTCTCGTATATGGATATTGATCGGCAAATATTTCCAGCCCTTCAGCTTTCGCATCCTCAATCATTTTGGTAATTTCTCCAGCAAGACCCCAGTATTTCCTGCCTAGACACTTAAGATGTGATATAACAGTCCTTACTTTCGCTCTTCGCGCTATTTCAATAGCCTCTTCAATCGCTTCTATCAGCCCGCTTCCTTCACTTCGAATATGAGTTGCATACACACCATCATATTCAGCAACCACTTTGCAGAGTTCCACAATTTCATCGGTATCCGCAAAGCACCCGGGAGAATATACAAGTCCTGTTGACATCCCAATTGCACCAGCCTGCAGACATTCTCTCAGCTTTGCCTTCATATCTTCTATTTGCTTAGTGTTTGCCTTGCCCGAATCAAATCCCATAACGGACATTCTCAATGTGCCGTGTGCACAATGAAATGCCATATTGGTTCCAAGTTGAAGTTTGTCAACTTTGTCATAGTATGCTTTCCCAGTCTTGAAGTTTTTGAAGTCCTCAGTTGGATAATACGGCCTGTAGTATTCATAAATTTCATCAAAAAATTCGTCTGAAATTGGGCACATTCCCTCACCGCAATTTCCCGATACTTCGGTTGTAACTCCCTGTGCCAGCTTATAAATATTCGAGTTATCATAAAAAATCCATCCGTCATTATGTGCATGCGGATCAATGAAGCCCGGCGAAACGACACAACCATCTGCATTAATGATTTCTTCTGCCGAATCGTTTATATCTTTATCCAGTTTAACTATTCTTCCATCATTAATAGCTATATCAAATTGCTCGCCTTTCTTTCCCGTTCCATCTATTACTATTCCGTTCTTAATAAGTAAGTCGTAAGTTATCATTAGCTTTCCTCCTTTCCGATTTTCATTTTAATAATGAAATGTAAAAAAATCAATCTTTTTTTGCAAAAATCTGTTTTTTGTTTTATTTTATTACGCAAATTTTGTTTTTGATGGTTTTATTTCTAGAATTCAAATTTCCTTATAAAGACATATTCAGGTCATTTTAATAAAAAAAGACTGAAACATATCAGATGTATGTTTTCAGTCTATTCCATCAGCCGTGATTCTGTTTTTTATTAATGCTGCTCTATGCCTGCATGGCTGCTGATCTGCACAATATCTCCCACCCCCGGAAGTATCACCGTAGGCTGGTATGCATACTGGGACGGAGTATTCTCATCGGAGATTCCCGACAGCACCAGAACAGTAGCCACGCCGCTTTCTGTGCCGGCAACTATATCCGTATCCATGCGGTCGCCGATTATTACCGCCTCTTCGGAGTGACAGCCAAGAAGCCTTAGCCCCGTTCTCATCATAAGAGGATTCGGCTTGCCGCAGAAGTAAGCATGCTTGCCGGTGGCCATTTCAATAGGTGCAATCAGCGCCCTGCAGGCCGGAGCAATACCGTTTTCAATAGGCCCTGACACATCGGAATTGGCGCCTATAAGCTTCGCCCCCTTTCTCACCAGGTTTACTGCCTTTGTAAGAGTATCAAGGGAATAGCTCTTTCCCTCCCCTATTACAACATAATCAGGATTGACATCGTTCATTGTAAGCCCGGCGTCATAGAGGGCATTGAGCAGCCCCGCTTCACCAAGAGCGTAGACTGAACAGCCCGGCGCCTGAGCCTTCAGAAACTCAGCCGTTGCCAGGGCACTAGTATAAAAGTGCTCCTCCGGAACATCAAGCCCCATTCTCAGCAGCTTCTGCTGCAGCTCCTTCTGGGTCATTCCGCTGTTGTTTGTCAAAAACAGATATTCCTTTTCTTCCCTCTGAAGCCAGTCCACAAATTCCTTAGCTCCCGGAAGCAGTCTGTTGCCGTGATATATGACACCGTCCATGTCACATATGAAACCCTTTTTTTCGTTAAAATCAATCATTTGTTTCACCCCCCTTGTCATGCTAATGATAACAGCACGATAAGGGGGTTCACAATCACAAAGGAGTCAAAGTATTGTAAAATCCATGTAAATTTTATTTTCCTAATCATTCCTCTCCCACACAAGTATTGAGCTTTTTTCAACTTCGTCGATAAGCCGCATATCCTCTTCTTCACTTGTGTCCAGAGGAAGCAGTGTGGCATGGGAATTGAAGAGACCTGTAAGATTGTATTCATCCACATATTCCTCGTTGAGATAATATACCTTGTCAATTGCCGGAATCTTTTCCTCTACACCGTTATCGTCTGTCCATACCCCCCTGTCCTCAACGCCGAAGTCAACCACATGACTCCGGGTAGCCTTTCCCAGATGCCGTTTCTCAAATGTGTCTGTCATGTAAAAGATTTCAACCATATCGCCGGAGGAATCAAATCCACTGTATACCCCACGATACCCGTAAAAAGGCTCCTTCATAAACATCATTCCATCGCTGGTTACATACATTCCCGTCTTCCCATACGGCATATAGCTTTCGTAATTGAATGCCAGAAACATCCCTCCTCCTACCAAGCAAAATGTAATCAGAGCCGAGATTATTACAGTCACTGCTCTTCGTACATTCATCCAGTGCCGGAATCTGCGAAAGGTTCCATATTCCCGCTCCGTCTTCTCCTTTGCATCCTTCCTGTCGCCTCCGTCCAGTTCTTCGCAAATAGTTCTTATCTGCTGCACCTTCTTTCTGCATTCCCCGCAGGAATCAAGATGCTCCTCAACCAGCAGCCGGCTGTCCTCACTTAAAGTGCCGTCTACATACTGCACCATCAAATCTTCTATGACATTACATGTTATCTTCATCTTGTAGATCCTCCATCAATTTCTTCCGTGCCCTGAAATACGTTGTTCTGGCCCAGGCCTCGGTCCTCTGAAATATCTCTCCGATTTCCCCAAAGGACAGCTCGCCGAAATTCCGCAGCATAAACACCTCCCGGTAAGGCTCTGCAAGCTCATGCAAAATCCGGTGGATCCTTAGCTGCCCCTGCTTTTGCATAATCTCTGTTTCCGGACTGTCAGACGGGTGTTCGCAGATGTTTATCTTCAGTATTTCCTGTCTCCTGCGTGATTTGTTGTAATGCCTGAAATACAGATTGCGAGCTATTGTATGCAGCCATGCAGGCACATTATCCTCCTCACCTTCAGGGAATTTCCGGGAAAGCGCCTTCATGAAGGTTTCCTGAGCAAGCTCCTCCGCAAGATGAGGGTCCCTGCACAGGGACAGAAGATACCTGTAAATTATCTTGAAATACCTGTTATATATTATTTCGATGTCCATACTGCTCCTTTCTTCACTTATATAATCTGTGAAGAATCAATTCGTTACATCTATTTCAAAATTTTTAGGGGTATAAAGGTAAAATAACACACAGGGAATTCAGATTATCCTCCGAATTCCCTGTCTCAGTAATTACTCATTTGTCTGTTTATTCTTTCAGATTGTTTTTAAGGAGTCCGCCAACCAGCGCATAGTGCTCCGGCAGCTTGCCGTCTTCGCTCCACTCCAGCTCTATACCGCAAAGATTTGAAATCGTCTTGCCCACGTCGCCTCCTAAAGATGCAATCGAATACCGCATTTTTTCAGGAAACCTGCAGGGCCTTCCTTCCGATTTGGTACAGCCATCACATATCCGGCAGTCGCCTGTCAGCAGTGACTCCGAGCCGGGAAGTTCTTCTTCCATGGCGTACATTTCCTCTGCAAGCTTTTGCTTGAAATCCACCAGTGCCTCTGTCATTGCCTCGGAGGTCCGGTCGCTTCCGAAAGTTAACTGATACCCGACCACAAGAAATCTGTCAAATGAATTCCAGTAGTCCAGAGGATTGAAATCATACGGCGGGCATGACCATACCGTATTGTAGTGCGGACATGCTTTGCAGCACGCCTGAAAAGTCTCAACATCAACATAGTCTTTGACATAAGTTTCAATGTCTATCTCAGCTTCAAATCTTTTTATTGAATTGATTATTGTCATTGTTCTTTCCTCATTTTACTACACCGGTGTTATCAAAAACATCCGCTGCCGCTGCACATCCGGCATATTAATTGATGCTATCACCTTCAAGCCCGTTTTGATATCCCTTGCCGTCGAAGCGTTCATGATGCTGCCAGATGGCTTGGAATCATTACAGGAATGCTTAACAGTGTTGTATATATAACATACCCACGGTCGCAGTACAGGCAGTAAACTACAATCGGCAGAATCAGAATTATTATCACGTGATGTGACAGAACGGCTTACATCAATCCGGGCCAAACGCTAAAATCGCTGAAACCCTTGGTGTTACTAGGCTCCAGCGATTGTTTCCATGGTTGCGGGGGGGAGGACTTGAACCTCTGGCCTCCGGAATTTCTAGAGTCAAATCGCTCAAACCGCATCATTCCAATGATTTTGCCTGAAAGCATTGAAATCAACACATTTTGCCGCATTGGCAGTCTGTGTTGATTTCTTGTTATCGTTGGTAGTTAGCGGTGATCATCGGTAACTAAAGTGTAAAAAATGTGTAAAATTAAATCTGGCTCCACTAATATTATTTCCTTTTGTAGGACTTTGTTGTTGACCATGATCCATAAATCTTTTTATCATTTACAGTCTCATAAGCTCTAACTTAATAATAATAAGTCTTGCCTTTGTCAAAATTTAATTACCACAACTTACATATCAACCATTGATTAAATATACTAATTAGAAACAATTATTAATCTTTTCAATTTCGAAACTTTAAATCATTTCTGCTTACATGATGGTATACTTAATGTTGTTTTTATACTTGTATATGGAGATCCACTTGAAATGCTCTTGTTTAAATAAACATCTACTTCATAAAAGTTCTTTGCTTTAGTTAGTTTAAGAGGCGCCGTAAAAGTAGCTCGCATACATTTATAGTATTTAGACCCGTTATTCTTAGACAGCAAGAAAGTTTCTCCCGTATTATATCCCGTAGAGTTTGATCCTTGCAAATCTGCTCCTTGTCTATATAAATCATATAAATTCTTCACCGATAATGCAGGAACTGTCGATGTTGCAATAGCTTTAGTAGTATAATAAACGTTAAACAAACGATCAATGTCATTAGTTCTAGTAGCATATCCTAACCCAGCGACTTTGTATGTACTTAATACATTTTTATTTTTTCCAGGCTTGACCACCTGTACATCCCACTTTGGTGTGACCTCAATAGCATTACTATCCTTCACTATCTGTAAACATTTCATATACTCTGCACATGTTTTAGGTGTACGGTATACACTGCCATACTTATATTTTGTTGCAAAAGTTATCCTTAACCCACTTAAATTTTTACACTTTAGAACAATCTTTCCGCTTGAGTATGATCCACTCGCTTGTAAATATACCATACTCCATTTATCATACGAACGATATCCGTCTGAATAATTCATATTCTTTTGGAAAACTTCCCCACCATCATAATTAGTTCTACCGGAAATAGCTTTACCAATTTTTTGGTTTGTGTAGGAAAAGTCGTTTACATTTTTAGTCGGGCAAGCAGTTGGCCATTTCACTTTCACAACATTATTTCCATACTTAAACTGAACATAATACGCCCCATTAACTTTAACAACTTTATAATTTTTATTACTTAAGGAATTATAAATCGTTAAATATGCGGTACCTGAAATCTCACTCACACCTGGTTTTATTGTATATGTAGCTGCCTCAGCTTTTTCAGTAGTTATTGGCACTAAAGCTAACACTAAACACATTATAACCACAAACGAGACTATCTTCTTCATATGAAATCACCTCTTTTTATTTACAACTGGATTTAGTATATCAAAAGACATTTGTTTGTCAAGGTAAGGTTGATATAAGACGGTGTCAAGTTTGTAGCTTTACAATAGATGTGACATCTTCGCCATAGAAAAAAGCGATTGAATCCATTAGAATGTTAATAACCACAAAAACAACTAATGAAAGGACTTCAATCGCCATGAATAATATAACATATACACAGCGATATTTGCCACATGAACTTAATACTAAATATTATGCCTGCAAACTGTACCGGGCTGGTCACTCAATTGCATTCATTTGCCGTCGTTATCATATGTCCAAGTCATCTCTGATGCGATGGAACAAGAAGTTTGATGGTAGCAAAGAATCTTTATTGAACAAGTCACATCGTCCACATACCCCTCATCCTAATTCTCACACAGATGAGGAGCTTAAGTGGATCCAAGACTATCATCGACGCAATCCACATATATCCGTATGTGAGCTGTACGGTAAACTACGTACCAATAAAGGATATTCCAGGCATCCCTGTTCGCTCTATCGCGTATTCAGAAGGCTCGGCTATTCCTCTAAAGCTCCTTCTACCAAGAAAATGAGGAAGCATAACGGAAAGTATGAAACACCTAATAATCTCGGCATTAAATGGCAAATGGATGTTAAACACATACCATCAGCCTGTTACGTTAGCGAAATGCCGGACAGGTTCTACCAATACACGGTAATTGATGAAGCTTCCCGCGAGAGATTCATATACCCTTATCGCGAATGCAGCAGCTATACAACAAGAGATTTTCTGAAGCGAGCAATTAAATACTTTGGATATATTCCTGAAATACTGCAAACAGACAATGGCTTTGAATTCACATATGGCAAGGAAATCACAAAGGTTCATCCGCTGGATAAAGACTGTATTTCCCTTGGCATAACACATAAACTTATAAGACCTCGGACGCCTTGACATAACGGTAAAGTTGAAAGGAGCCATCGTAATGATCAGGAACGATTCTATAACTTCCTAAGTT
>JAUNDC010000004.1 GCA_030526355.1 Bacillota bacterium
TGCATGTAGTGGATGATATTCATGATATTTACATAAAGACCGCACAGCCAGTCTCTGTAGATATTGAATCTTCTCATAGCATCATCATAATCAATCGGTCCATCTCCCTGTACAGGTTCCATCTGCGGCCCCAGGTGCATTCCTGTTCTTTCGTCCACGCCTCCGTTAAGTGCCAGGCACAAAATTTTTGCGAGGTTGTATCTAGCTCCGAAGAACTGCATCTGCTCTCCCATTTCAATAGCAGAAACGCAACATGCAATGGAATAATCCTCTCCGTATGAAGGTCTCATGATATCATCATTTTCATACTGAATAGAATCTGTATCTATTGAAACCTGTGCACAGAACCTTTTGAACGGCTCAGGCAGTTTCTCTGACCACAGCACTGTCATATTCGGCTCTGGTGAAGGCCCGAGATTGTAAAGCGTATTAAGCATTCTGTATGAATTCTTTGTAACCTTGGTTCTGCCATCATCTGCCATTCCGCCAATGCCCTCGGTAATCCACATCGGATCTCCGCCGAACAGCTCGTTATACTCAGGAGTTCTGAGATGGCGTGCAAGTCTGAGCTTCAGTACAAAGTCATCTACCATTTCCTGAATTTCTTCTTCTGTGTATGTTCCTCTCTCCAGGTCTCTTTCTGCATAAACATCAATGAAAGTGGACGTTCTGCCTATGGACATGGCTGCACCGTTCTCCTCCTTGATAGCTCCCAGATATGCGAAATACAGCCACTGGATAGCTTCTTTTGTATCCTTTGCAGGCTCAGAAATGTCATATCCATACATCGCAGCCATCTTCTTCAGCTCACCAAGCTCTACGATCTGCTTGTGGATTTCTTCTGTGAGTCTGATATTTTCTTCATCCATCGGCTGATTCGCAAAGAATTCTCTATCCTTTTTCTTTTCTTCTATAAGGTGGTCTATTCCATAAAGGGCAGCTCTTCTGTAGTCTCCGATAATTCTGCCTCTGCCGTATGCGTCAGGCAAGCCTGTAATGAAGCCCGCATGTCTCACCTGCTTCATTTCCTCCGAATATACACTGAACACTCCGTCATTATGTGTAGTTACATATTTAAAAACTTCTTCAACATCGTCTGCAATCTTCTCGCCATATGCTTCAGCCGACTGTCTTGCCATCCTGATTCCGCCAAACGGACATATACCTCTTTTGAGAGGCTCGTCTGTCTGCAGCCCTACAATGATGTCTCTGTCCTTGTCAACATATCCCGGTTCAAATGCTGTTGCAGTCATGATTCTGCTGGCATCAACCTTTAACACTCCGCCCTTTTCACGTTCCTGTCTGATAAGCTCCTGAACCTTGTCGGAAACTATTCTGGTTCTTTCCGTCGGGCCTGACAGGAAGCTTTCATCGCCTTCATACGGTTTGTAATTCAGCAAGATGAAATTATCCACCTGGATATCTTCACACCACCAGCCTGTTTTGAATCCTTCCCACTGCTCTTTAAACATGTAACTTTACCTCCTTATATTATTTATTAATTCTTTATATCTGCTGTGTTTTGTGCACCGTATTATGCATCCTGTATGCATAATACAATCAAGTACAATCTTTGTCAACACCTCTGAAATGTATTTTTTTCTGTACGAAAATGTACTGTTTTCAATACTTTCAGCGTTTTCTGCATTACTCAAAAAAGCAAACAAAGCACCTATCTCCAAATTCTGCTATCAGGAAAAAGATGCTTTATTTAATGTTAATTCGTATTTATTTGCGGTATATAACCCGGACATCTTCATTTTTCAATGATTTCTGTATATACTTATTTTTTGCACTATTTTGGAAAATCAGATATTTATCCCCCGAATGCCACCGCAAAATCGTATATTTTTCTCCCTTTCGATCCTCCATCGTCTGTGAAGTAACCGGATGCTCCGTAATCATAAGAGGTATGTTTCCCGAAAAAAACTTCTCCGCTTCATGGGAAAACCCTTTGACTTCAACTCCCATTTCTTCCAGTAGCAGCTGGCTCTGGCGATTATATACATTCAGACCATAATCACCGTACACCTTTACACCGGCCTGCTGGAACTGTTTTATCCATCCTGAGTTTCCCAGCATTATGCCGGACTTGCTTACCCTTGACACAATGTCCTCAAAATTCTCTTCGATATACCTGTCAAGTGCACCTTTGCTGACATTCAACACGTATGGAATGATGTTAATTCCAAGTTCTGCAAGACGGCTGAACTTCCTGCAGCCGCCACCTTCCCTCATATAAAGTTCCAGCGGCACACACACCGCTTCATAGCGATGCATTGCCTCTGCAGCATCAAGCCTCTCAAGGGTTTCCTCGCTGTAAACATACAGCAACGGTTTATCTGATAAGCGCATACTCTCAATAGTATCTCTGCCAAGGCCTTCCGCATAACATATATGCTTCAGTTCTCTTTCATTCAGCGCCGCCCTGTTTGTATGCGATTTTAATTCCAGCAGCTTTTGTATAGCTTCACGGCGCATGTTGTTTATAACCGAAACAGGAAGTGCAGCCTCAGCATCAACCTTTACATCTGTGCAGACAGCTTCATATGGCGTATCGCCAAGCTTTTCAAGCTGAGTCTTCGTCCTTTCAGGATCTATGGAGCGGTTCACTGCTTTTTCCACTGGTTTACTGCCGGTGACGTGCACTTTATATTCGCTTCCAGGTTCAGAGACAGCAAGCTGCGGCTCGCACCCTATCTCTGCTTCAAAAGTCATGTGTAATGGTATCCTGACTTTTTCTTTTCCTGACCAGGAGCTTTCTGCCGCCTTCAGCAGCTCCTTGTCCGTCACCTTATACACCTTGTCTCCCTGTTTCACGTTCCCTTTTATATCTCCGATTCTCACATATCCGTCAGGAAGTAATTTTACATATGAAAGTACATTCCCTGTCAGAGATTTACTGTGTATTTCCACTCCATCGCCTATTGACAATTCATTATGCAGCTCCACATCAACCAATGTACTGCCTTTTTTCACACGTTTCACTTTACCTGCATATATTCCCAGATTCTTAGGGCTGCTTCCTGAAAGCAGCTTATTCTGCGGATTACCATGCAGATACCCGTCCGTAAAGCCACCGCGGTTAAATATCTGCTGAAGCTTGTAAATATCGTCAGCGTCCACCTTTACATATCCATTATCTCTGTACATATCAAGATATTTCCTGTATACAGCAGTAACGATTGCCACATAATGAGGTGACTTGAGGCGGCCTTCAATCTTGAGAGAATCAACTCCGGCTTCGCACATACCGGGAATATCCTGAAGCGCGCATATATCCTTTGGGCTCAGAAGATATCTCTGTCTGCCTTCATCATCCTTATATAGCAGCCTGCATGGCTGTGCGCACAGGCCCCTGTTACCGCTTCTGCCGTTTACCCCACCAAGCATTCTGCTCATCTGACATTGACCGGAGTAGCATATGCAAAGCGCACCATGGACAAACACCTCAACCTCACACGGATTATCACCATCATGGAATTCTGATGTCAGAGCTTCGATTTCACCCAAGGTCAGCTCTCTTGCCGGCACTACTCTGCTGAAGCCCATCTGTTTGACAAGTTCCGCTGCATGTCCATTATATATTGTCCCCTGAGTGGAAAGATGCATTGTCATGCCCGGAAGGTATTTTCGGATAAGGCGTGCAAGCCCCATATCCTGTAGGATTACCGCATCCGCTCCTGATTTGTAGATAAAATTAACGTATGAAAAAGCTTTTTCAAGCTCACTATCTTTAATGAGGGTGTTCAGAGTAATATATACTTTAACATTTCTTTCATGTGCGTATCTGATTGCTGCACGCATATCGTCGTGCGTGAAGTTTTCCGCTTTAATACGCGCATTAAAAAGTGGTCCGCCCATGTACACTGCGTCCGCTCCGTTCTGCACCGCCGCCTCCAGCTGCTGCCGTCCTCCGACCGGTGCAAGAAGTTCAGGTATATGTCTCTGGCTCATTGCTATATCACCTTTCTGTTTGCTTACTTACCTACCATAGTATATAATAAAAAGGTATTGGAGGAAATAGTATGGATAAATTTAAAGAAATGTTGAAGGATAATGCGTTCATGAAGGGAAGCTTCTTCATTATATTCAACGCAGTCCTTTTGTATATAATATATTTCATTATCAGAAACATCGGCCCGATTGCTTCATGGGCAGTCGGCTGCCTCGGTATACTTGTTGATGCCTTCTGGCCGCTTATTCTGGGGCTTATTCTGGCATACCTGCTCAATCCTCTTTCGGAGCTCATAGATACGAAAATCGTATGCAGACTTGTCAGACTTCCAGATAATCCTGTAAAGGCAGAAAAACGTAAAAACCTGGCACATTTTATAAGCGTAATCCTGACTTATATCCTGGTCATTGCCGCTGTACTGATGATAATCTACGGTTTTGCTGTAATGATAATCGGCAAAGTCGTGTTCCAGGATCTTTCTACATTAATTCAGGATCTGCTCTCCGGAATCATCCAATATGAAGATACCTTCAGAAGCTGGATATCGAATATTACTGCCAATGTGCCTGACGGTGTTCTATCTGATAAGCTGGGTGAGATTGCCAATGTAATAATGAAGTGGATATCCGAAAATATCAATGCGTCCTCAGTAATAACATTCTTCAGCAATATCGGTGGCAGTGTAATCAACGTACTTATCGGCATCATAATAAGCATCTACCTGATGAAGGATAAACAGTTTTTCCTTGGTCTCTGGAGAAAGTTCCTCCACCTTGTCATGCCACAGAAGGGAAATGCTATCCTGACCGAAACTCTCCGCGAGATCAACGGTGTACTGTCAAAGTTTATAAGAGGTGCGTTGTTGGACGCTCTCATAGTTGCTATATTATCTTCAATTGGACTTTCTATACTGGGGCTTGAAGCTTCGGTATTTATCGGAGTTTTTGCAGGAATATGCAATGTTATCCCTTATTTTGGTCCTGTCATGGGGATGATTCCTGCTTTTCTCATGGGACTGTGTACAGAAGGTCTGCTGCAGGGTGTAATAGCAGCGGCGATACTGGTGGCTGTACAGCAGATAGACTCCAACATAATTTACCCAAAGATTGTCGGCAGCTCAACAGGTCTCCATCCACTGATGGTGCTGCTTGCTGTCAGCGTCTTCGGTTATTTCGGTGGCATTCTTGGTATGCTGCTGGCAGTTCCTCTAGCAGGAATCATCCAGGTATTCGTAGTGAAATGGGCTGAAAATAAAGAAAGAAAAATCTTATGAAGCTCTTTTTAATCGTTCCAGCTCTGCAAGCTCTCTGATTTTGTTTCTTTCCTGCGGTGTCGGATTATTCGGCACCGCAATCTGTACTGTCACATACTCGTCACCCCGAACTGACGGGTTCTTCATGGATTGTATGCCTTTGTTCTTTATCCTTATCCTGCTTCCGGACTGGGTGCCTGCGGGTATTCTGCATTTTACCTTTCCATAAAGTGTACTGAATATGGCATCGCCGCCCAGCACGGCTGTGGTATACGGTATTTCCTCAGTCGTGTAAACGTCCATACCTTTTCTCTCATATCCCTGCTTTGGCGTTATGTGGACTTTGATATACATATCTCCTGAAGGCATTCCGCTGCTTCCCGGATGGCCGTTGCCTCTGAGACGCACACACTGTCCTTCATCGATTCCCGCCGGAATTTTCACTTCGAGAGGTTTCTTCTGGTTTCCTTCGAAATATATTTTCTTCGTGCATCCGAAGGCCGCTTCATCGAAGGATATGGTTATCTCAGTCTCTATGTCGGCACCCTTGTTTCCGCCGGCATGTGTACCTTTTCCAAAGCCGCCGAAAAAGTCACCGAAAATATTCCCCAGATCGTCGCTGCTGAAATGGTATTCTCTGTACTGACCGCCGTTTCCTGTACTACCAAAATCGTACCAGCCCCTGCCGTATCCCTGCTTAGTTCCTTGAGAGCCGTAAGCACCCTGTCGTGCCATAGTTTCATCAAAGGCTTTATGGCCGAATCGGTCATAAAGCTTTCTTTTTTCAGGATCCTTCAGGATGTCATAGGCTTCGGACAGTTCTTTGAACTTCTCTTCGGCACGTTTATCGCCGGGATTGGCATCCGGGTGATACTTCTTGGCCAGCTTGCGGTATGCTGATTTTATTTCTTTATCTGTGGCGTTCTTTTTTATTCCCAGAACGTCATAGCAATCTCGTTTTGTCATTTTCTCACCCCCTGAAAAGGAAAATGGGGACGTCTGTTCCCCAGCGCATCCCCGTCATTTCCTTAATACTTTATTCTCTCTTTTTTCCTTTTACCCTTCGATTGCAATGTATCTGTTCTCTTCTACTTCAGGTTTCGCTTCCTTCTTAGGTACGAATACCTTCAGGATGCCGTCTTCGAATTTAGCTTTGATGTCTGTCTGATCAACTACGTCTCCTACATAGAAGCTTCTGCTGCAGCTGCCGTAGAATCTTTCTCTTCTGATGTATTTACCATTGTCATCCTTCTCGTCACTTTCTGCGTTTCTCGAAGCGCTGATTGTGAGGTTGCCGTCCTTGAGTTCTGCTTTCACATCTTCTTTCTTGTATCCAGGAAGGTCGATGTGGAGTTCATAGCCTTCGTCGTTTTCCTTGACGTCAGTACGCATTACTGATGTTGCCGGGCTTGTACATTTCACTGCTCTTCTCTCTGGTCTTGTGAAATCTCCAAAGAATTCATCGAATAAGTTTTCTCCTAAAAAGTTTGTCATTAACATATCATTTACCTCCATTCCCTATAGCCGGCTGTCTGCCGGTGTTACTTCCTGTTGTTTTCCTTTTGATGAGTTTATTATAGCGTTTTTGTTAGCACTCGTCAATAGTGAGTGCTAACATTTTTGAAAATTTTTTACTCTATTTCGGATTTTCATCAGCAAAATGTGTACTTATTAATCTGAAATATATCAAGAACAACAAAAGCCTCCAAACAAGGACTTGAAAAATCTCATTTGGAGGCTCCATTCACTACCTGTATTTATCTGTTAAAGTTCTATCGTTTCCACGCTTTGGCAACTGCCTCTGCCACGATGTCAGCAGCTCCCGGGTAAAATGCACTCGGTATGATATAGTCGGCATTAAGTTCATCTTCCTTGATGATTCCAGCCAGCGCAAATGCTGCTGCAGTTTTCATTTCTTCAGTTATTCGCTTTGCCCTTGCTGCCAATGCTCCTTTGAACAGCCCCGGGAATATAAGCACATTATTTATCTGATTCGGATAATCTGATCTGCCTGTTCCCACTACTGCAGCTCCGGCCTCTTTAGCCAGATCCGGGAGAATTTCAGGTTCAGGATTTGCCATGGCGAAGATCATAGGATCCTTGTTCATGGATCTCACCATATCCTGTGTCAACACTTTAGCCGCTGATACTCCGATAAACAGATCGCGTCCCTTTACAGCATCCGCCAGAGTTCCGGTGATATTATCCTTATTTGTCACCGCCGCAAGTCTCCTCTTGGCTTCATTGAGATCGCTGCGGTCGCGTGTAAGTATACCCTTGCTGTCACATGCAACTATATCTTTAATACCCAGGTTCATAAGCATTTTAGCTATCGCTGTTCCCGCTGCTCCTGCACCGTTGATTACTGCTTTGATGGAACCGAATTCTCTGCCCGTCAGCTTAGCTGCATTAATTACTGCCGCTGACACGACAACCGCCGTACCATGCTGATCATCGTGAAAAACAGGAATATCCACCTGTGCCTGAAGTTTTTCCTCTATTTCGAAGCATCTTGGAGCCGAAATATCCTCAAGGTTGATTCCTCCAAGAGTCGGAGCTATGTTTTTGACAATATTTACAATTTCATCAACATCCTGAGTCTCCAGACATATCGGAAATGCATCTATGCCAGCAAACTCCTTAAAAAGCAGGGATTTACCGTCCATAACCGGTATCGACGCAAGTCCGCCGATGTTTCCAAGCCCCAGAACTGCGGATCCATCCGAAACCACAGCAACTATATTGGATTTATTGGTATACTTATATACATCCTCCGGATTTTCGTGTATTTTTCTGCAAGGTTCTGCAACTCCAGGTGTATATGCAGTTGACAGATCATCCTTTGTTTCGACCTTAACCTTGCTTGCCACAGCCATTTTACCTTTATTTTCCTCGTGCATTTTGAGGGATGCTTTGTAATAGTCCATTAATTTTACCTCGTATTATTTATTCTCAAAACCGCCCTTTCGGGCGGTCTGTATCAGTTTTATTTCAGATTATTTTTTCCATGAGCTCTTAAGTCCGATAATTTTATTGAATACTTTTTCTTCATCCGGTCTGCCTTCATTCAGCTTAGAATCTGCTACATAATAACCTTTTCTGAAAAACTGGAATCTTTCTCCCGGCTGCGCTTCTGCAACTGATGGTTCTGCATATCCAACAGTTTCCACCAGAGAATCAGGATTCATAATTTTTTCTCCATTTTCCTGATCAAGCATCAGATAGTCATAATTTCTTATCCTTATTTTAACTGCTGTTGCAGCGTCCACCCAATGTATCGTGCCTTTTACCTTGCGTCCTTCAAAGCCGCTTCCACTCTTTGTCTCCGGATCATATGTGCACAGGAGCTCCTTGATTGTCCCGTCTTCATTCTTAACAACCTCGTTGCAGGTGATGAAATATGCGCCCTTGAATCTTACCTCATTCCCCGGGAACAGCCTGAAGTACTTCTTTACAGGAACCTCCATAAAGTCATCGCCGTCAACATAAAGCTCTCTGCTGAACGGAACCATTCTGTTTCCCATCTCAGGCACTTCTCTATTGTTCTCTATTTCCATATCCTCGTGTTTATCCTGCGGATAATTTGTTATCACTACCTTCACAGGGTTTTCCACGACATTTCTGTTCTGAACCTTAAGCTTGAGATCTTCTCTCACGCAATGCTCCAGCAGGCTCGATTCAACAGTGCTGTTAGCCTTGGCCACACCTATTCTTTCACAGAAATCTCTTACTGCCTCCGGAGTATAGCCTCTTCTTCTTATTCCTGCGATAGTCGGCATTCTAGGATCATCCCAGCCTTCTACAGTTCCGTCATCAACCATTGCCTTGAGATATCTTTTGCTCATAACAGTATTAGTCAGGTTCAGTCTGGCAAATTCTATCTGCTGAGGAGGAGCCGGCCATTTACCTACCTCACGGAGTACCCAGTCATACAGCGGTCTGTGGTCTTCAAATTCCAATGTGCATATTGAATGAGTAATTCCTTCTATAGCATCCTCTATAGGGTGTGCGAAGTCATACATCGGATAAATACACCATTTGTCACCTGTATTGTGATGCTCAGCATGGGCGATTCTGTAAATAACAGGATCTCTCATATTGATATTAGGCGATGCCATATCTATTTTAGC
This sequence comes from Bacillota bacterium, assembly GCA_030526355.1. Lineage (GTDB taxonomy): Bacteria > Bacillota > Clostridia > Peptostreptococcales > Anaerovoracaceae > Lentihominibacter. Next base: position 9,341 of record JAUNDC010000004.1, read on the forward strand.
CCTCAGAACCTTTTCACCGTCTGCATATCTTCCTTCTCTCATTTCTTCAAACAGCTGCAGATTCTCTTCCACAGTTCTGTTTCTGTATGGACTTTCTTTGCCTGGAGCTTTTAGCGTTCCTCTGTATTCCCGGATCTGTTCTGCATTAAGTTCACATACATATGCTTTGCCTTTTTTGATGAGAGTAATTGCACATTCATACATTTCATCAAAATAATCCGAAGCCCAAAGTCTCTCATCCCACTGGAAGCCGAGCCATTTCACATCCTCTTCTATTGAGTTTACATACTCCATATCCTCCTTGACAGGATTCGTATCATCATATCTGAGATTGCATTTACCTCCGTATTTCTGTGCGGTTGTAAAATTCAGACATATAGATTTAGCATGTCCGATATGAAGATATCCGTTAGGCTCCGGCGGGAACCTTGTATGCACTTTATCTCCATACTTCTGGGTTTCCAGATCCTTGTCTATTATATTATGGATAAAGTTAGAAGCCGCCTCATTAACCGCTTCTTCTTTTACCACATCCTTCTTGATTTCGGTCATATTGTTCCTCCGTAAAATAGTCTGTTTATTATAATGGCACATATGTATATATTATACTCCTTTTAGAGTATTATTTGCAATGTTTACAGAACAAAAAACATGCGGATGAAAACATCCGCATGCTTTGAAAAATCTTTTTTTAGATATGTATCTTATCTTTCTACAACGATTGCAGTTCCCTGTCCGCCGCCGATGCACAGAGTTGCCAGACCAGTCTTAGCATCTCTCTTAGCCATTTCGTGGATCAGAGTGATAAGAATTCTGCAGCCTGATGCACCGATTGGGTGTCCCAGAGCGATAGCACCACCGTTTACGTTGAGCTTAGCAGGATCGATTCCCAGATCCTTACCTACTGCCAGTGACTGTGCAGCGAATGCTTCATTAGCTTCGATAAGATCGATATCTTCAATCTTGAGACCAGCTTTTTCGAGAGCCTTCTGTGATGAAGGAACAGGACCTACACCCATGATGCTAGGGTCAACACCTGCTGAAGCATATGATTTGATTGTGCACATAGGAGTCAGACCGAGAGCATCAGCCTTTTCCTTTGACATTACGATAACAGCTGCGCCAGCATCATTGATACCTGAAGCGTTAGCTGCTGTTACAATACCATCCTTCTTGAATGCAGGCTTCAGCTTACCAACCTTTTCCATAGTTGTTCCGAACTTAGGGTGTTCATCAGTATCGAAGATGATTGGATCGCCCTTTCTCTGAGGGATTTCTACAGGAACAATCTCATCCTTGAACTTACCAGCCTTGATAGCTGCTTCAGCCTTTTCCTGTGATGCTACTGAGAAAGCATCCAGATCTTCTCTTGTGAGACCCCACTGTTCTGCTACGTTTTCTGCAGTGATACCCATGTGGTAATCGTTGAATGCATCCCAAAGACCATCGTTAACCATCATGTCTACCATCTTAGTGTTGTTCATTCTAGCGCCCCATCTTGCAGCCGGCATAGCATATGCAGCCATTGACATGTTTTCTGCACCACCTGCTACTACGATTTCAGCATCGCCAGCCTTGATCATCTGAGCTGCCAGTGAGATAGCTCTGAGACCTGATCCGCAAACCTTATTCAGAGTCATTGCAGGAACTTCCTTAGGGATTCCAGCATCCATAGCAATCTGTCTAGCGATATTCTGTCCAAGTGCACCCTGGAGTACGCAGCCCAGAACTACTTCATCGATATCTTCTGCATTGATTCCAGCTCTCTTGATTGCTTCTTTTACAGCGATAGCACCAAGTGTTCTTGTTGGAACTGACTTCAGTGCTCCGCCGAAACTGCCGATTGGGGTTCTTGCTGCACTTACGATTACAACATCTCTCATAATTAGTTTCCTCCTTTAAATGTGTTATCACATTACTACTGTTATTTTTTTAACCATGTTATGCCCGTTTTTTAACATGGATAAAATACTATTTGAATATTCCTATATATTTTTCAAGCAGCTTAACCGGTTTATACGAAAGCTTTGCTTTTCTGAGGTTAGGTATACCCATATCCTCTTCTCTGTTTATATATTTTGCTTTGGATGCAACATTCCGGCAGAATTCATTGTTAATCGCCTGATAGAGGCCTCTGTAATTGATGTTCGCCTTTTCGACATGCTCAGTGATAGTGTTTTTGCCTAGCTGCCCACCAATAGCAATCGCTTCTATTTTGCCATCTATCAGAATAGCACCTGCACTGTATCCAACCTTTTCAAGGTTGCGAAAGACGTCTTCCATAGCCTGCTCTTCCATCTTAAGAAGCTCCATCTCATGTTCAGGCACATCCTTTCTGGCATTGAATTCAGCTATGAACTTCATAGCATCATCCGCCATGTCAGAAGTCATTTCAACATATTCATACTCATAATTCTTAAGAAAAAAGTTGAGATGATTTTTTTTGCTGTGATATGCTCTTCCTTTAAGGTCAATCAGATCCTGGGTCAGATAAACATAATCATAGTTAGGTCTATCATCCTTGAAGCATATTTCAGGGCATGCCTCCTTTATTATTTCCATAAGGTGAAAAGGAACAAGTCTCAGACTGAAGGGCTGTCCCATATCTTCAAAACGAGATTTTGCAGCCAATATTGTTTCTCTCAGTGATTCCGTATCATATTCACCTGTTCTGGTAAGCGGTGGAAACATGAACGGAAGAATAATTCCATCCTCCAGCTCAAGATGGCTGATTCCCGTTATACACATGTAATCGCCTATTATCTCCCAGCTGAATTTATTAATATCCCTCCACATATACAATGCCGAAAAGGAGAGACCTGATGTCTTGTATTCATATCCGTAAAGATATTCTTCAAGAGCCTGTCTGTTATCTATTGTGATTCTGTTTTTAAACATATACATTGCTGACGTGCTCCTGCTTTCTGATTATTTTACTATAGCAGAAATCTGTTTGAAGCCATCTTCACGCGAGCCTCCCAGAATTTCATACAGTATTGCTTCATATGAGGTTATTACCGCTCCGGCCTCTCCCATACGCGAAATACTCCACATCTTGTCCTCTGCAGATCTGGATGATATGCAGTCTGTCGGAACATATACATTGTAACCTTCCTCCATGAGCTGCAACACCGTCTGCTGAACACAGATATGTGCCTCTATTCCGCATACAACCACATTTTTCCTGCCAAGCGCTCTGAAACGTTCGAGAAATTCTTCATTTTTCATACAGCTGAATGTGGTTTTATCAATCGGTTCAAAATCTCCGAGAGCTTCTGCTACCGGAGGAATCGTAGGTCCGATTCCCTTTGTGTACTGCTGTGTCACAATAGAAGGTACACCAAGAACGTTCATACCTTTTATAAGACGCACGGTCTTATCCTCAAGCTGCTCCTTGCCGCTCATTGCAGGCATGAGCTTTTCCTGAAAATCTATAACAACAAATGCCGTATTATCCCTTGATATAAGGCTCATTCATCTATCCTCCATTTTTTTATTTCTTCAATCAGTTTATAATCAGTCAGATCCCTATGCAGCGGGGTTACGGACGCGTACCCTTCCTGCATGGCAATAACATCGATGGTATCAGGAAGACCTTCATATATAACAGGATCTCCCGTGTACCTGTAGGCTGTTCTGCCATCCTCCAGCGGAGCAGGAGTAAAGAACTCCTTGTATTCTCTTCTTCCGAGGGTGGTATATTTCAAACCTTTAATCATATCTGCAGGAAGATCCGGTGTATTTATATTAAGCACTGTATCCGGGCCTATCTTACCCCATGATTTCTCAAGAGCCTTGACTGCAAGCTCACAAGCATATTCGAAATGAGTCGCTTCATGGCTGTTGACAGATACCGCCACAGACGGCACTCCACAGATGCTTCCCTCTATTGCTGCCGAGACAGTACCTGAATACAATGTGTCCGTCCCCAGATTGCCTCCGTGATTAATTCCGGAGTAAACCATATCTATCTCAACACCTCTGTCCTGAAGAATCTTCATACCGAGTTTGACACAATCGGCAGGAGTACCGGAAAACTTGATAGCCAATATAGCATTCTCGTATGGCACCTCCTCTGCGATAACAGGCTTCGATACAGTTATTCCATGACCGCTGGCACTTCTCTGTGAATCCGGAGCACACACATATACGTCCGCCTTATCAGAAAGTGCATTGACCAGCTCCCTCATTCCACGTGCCTGAATACCGTCGTCATTGGCCACCAATATATTCATAAATCTACCTCGCCTTTATTGAAAGTCATTATGCAGTATACATTAATCCAAAAACTGCATTGCAAAAATTATACCATACTTTAAGGTCGAGAGCAAACAAAAACTAACTGCCCAGCACTTTTCCTATCGAATCATTTATTACCAGCGACGCTCTGTCATCATAGCTTGTTTCCGATTTGTTTATAAGAATAATATCGTTGCCTCTGAAGTAGTTTATCAGTCCGGCCGCAGGGTATACCACAAGTGATGTACCTCCAACTATCATGGTATCAGCTTCACTTATTGCATCCACTGCTCCGCGAATCACTTCATCATCGAGAGCTTCCTCATAGAGCACCACATCCGGTTTGATGATGCCACCGCATTTAGGGCACCTTGGTATTCCCTTTTCGCAGTTCTCATCATTCATTATAAATTCAAGGTCATAATATGCTCCGCAGTCCATGCAGTTGTTTCTCAAAACAGATCCATGAAGCTCAAATACCTTTCTGCTGCCTGCCTTCTGATGCAGACCGTCGATATTCTGAGTTACAACACCAATCAGCTTCCCAGCTTCTTCAATCTCCGCCAGGGCAATATGCGCCTTGTTGGGCTGTGCATCAGGATAAATCAGATTTTTCTTGTAGTAATCAAAGAACATCTCAGTGTGCTGAAGAAAAAATGACCTCGAAAGCATATGCTCAGGTGAAAACCCGTAATCATTCATTGCCTTGTACAATCCTGACTCTGATCTGAAATCAGGTATATTACTCTCTGTCGACACTCCCGCACCGCCAAAGAATACGACTTTATTACTCTTATCTAGTATTTCCTTTACTCTGCTGTCCATACTTAATCTCCTAATTTCCTGTTGGTATATACGGTCTGATTGCTGCTGCAACATTAGGAAGAGGCATTGTCTGAAGCCACACATGTCCCGGTCCTGTAATAACCGTATTAAACAGACCTTCCCCTCCCAGGAACTTGTTCTTCATACCGGGAACGGTCTTTATCTCCATGCTGCAGCTTGCTGTCATGGCAGCCAGATGTCCTGTATCAACTACAATCTGCTGACCTGGTTTAAGATCGTATTCAGCCACATAGCCATCAAATTCACCGAAAGCAATTCCTCTGCCGCTCAGCTTCTGCATGATGAACCCCTCTCCTCCAAACAATCCCGAGCCTATCTTTTTATTAAGAAATACGGAAAGCTGCACGCCCTCTTCCCCGGCAAGGAAAACACCCTTCTGGCATATGAGCTCGTTCTCCGGACTTATCTCGAAAGCCTTAATTGATCCCGGAAAGCTTGAAGCAAACGCTATCATACCTTTGCCTCCCTGGGCAGTATATATGTTCTGAAAAATATGCTCGCCTGCGAACATCCGACCCAATGCTTTTCCTACTCCACCATTGCTGCTTGTTTCCATCTGCATATTAGCCGACATCCATGACATGGCGCCGCCTTCGGTTATCATTCTTTCACCCGGTTCAAGAGTACAAATAACTACAGGTAACGTCTCCCCTTTGATCTGATATTGCATTTGAGCACCTCTCTTTCTTCTGATTATGTACAGTTGCTTAACAGCTGCCTTATTTTAACAGAATACTGTTTTACTATCTTAAATTATATAATTTTCATATGTATTTTTCAATGCATTATGCCATTTTGAATATGTTGTTTAATTCTGTATATTCTGTGTCTGCTGCTGCCACTCATATCGTATTCATCTCTGTAAGATGCTTCCAGTATCGCACAGGCATAAAATTTTTCTGACATCTTGGGTTTGTTCTTTCTTTTATTGATATGTTGTCAAAATAATTCTTCCATAGCAGCCTGTAGCTCTGCTCCTCTTCTGATGGTTCCGGTATATCGGAATCATCAAACTCGGAGATATACCATCGATTCTGATATGCTATCAATGCTTTCCGCCTTCTGAAATCATGAATAATAAAGGGGTCATTCCTGAACCTGTCACAAAAATGAGTATGCAGCAGTTCCAGAACATCGTTGTCAGGCTCTATTCTGCTGTACAGCACGTCGCCGTCCATAACTGAGAATCTGACGAACTGCAGCATTCGTTCTGTTTCCACGTTTATTTTTTTCTCAATTGACTGAATATCAAACACAACAGGATTGCCATGGAGCATTGATACCGATGCACCCTGCCTGAAGCCCAGTTCCACATATCTGAGAATCTTCATTTCTTTGTCATGATCGCATGACAGGTAGGCCTTGTATATCCTCCGCAAATCATATGATGAAATCTTTTTTTCTATAGCTTCGTATACTGCTGTAGCTTTGAAAGAATCTGTTTCAACCTCCATAAAATCCGCCAGCAGAGTCGGCTGGTATTCACCCTGAGGAAATATTCCCGAAGCCTTACCGGTATAATAATGATGATAAATGCATGTAAGTATCCCTTCAAAGGTTCCGTCATAAAGATAATCCAACATAGTTCAAACTCCTTACAGTTTACTTGAAGCAGCTCATATACATCTGGCTGCAAAACGCACGCCGGCCGATTCTGTCAGATAAGTCCGTTCTGTGCCAGCTTCTCCTGCTTTTCTCCTTCTTCAAGCCTGTTCCAATCATTATCGAACATAGAAAGCTGGAGTCCGCTTTCCATCTGGAGTATTGCATTTCTTATAGTTTCCGGATCAAAGCTTCTCTGTCCGTAATATCTTCCACCGCATGTCAGGAAATACCTGGCACGCTTGATTACAACTCCCATTTTTTTCAGGTCATCAAAGCTGACTGCTGCGATTCTTCTCTGCCTAATTATACGTCTGGCCGAAACAGCTCCTATTCCCGGTACCCTCATGAGCATTCCGTATGAAGCCTTGTTGACTTCCACCGGAAACTGGTCAAGATTTCTCAGCGCCCATGTCACCTTGGGATCAAGATCCGGATCCAGGTTGGCATTATCCTTGTTAAACAGCTCATTTACGGTGAATCCGTAAAACCTCAGCAGCCAGTCAGCCTGGTATATTCTGTGTTCTCTAGCTAGAGGAGGCGCCGTGTTTTTGCCCGGCAGCACCGGAGACTCAACTACAGGAATATATGCAGAGTAATAAACTCTTTTCATTTTAAATGTTCTGTAAAGGTTCTCGCTGGTAGTAAGTATACTCTGATCTGTCTCTCCTCCTGCGCCTATTATCATCTGTGTCGTCTGTCCTGCAGGCGCAAAGCTCTTGTCCGTTCTGACACGTGCTACAGCAGTGCTCCCTGCCATGCTGCTCTTATGCCCGCCGGTCACAGGATAATTCCCTGCAATATTCAGCTGCCTTCCTGCACCCAGATAATTCTCCGCTGTGTTCAGTTGCTGCCCCCTGAACATAGTTCCCGGCCCCTTAAGTGCGTTTCTCTCTATCAGCGAATTGGTTATCTGACGCATAGGCGCGAAGATTTCATTCGGTTTTTTCTGGGGTGCTAACAGTTCCAGACTCTTTGAGGTCGGCATCTCTATATTGACACTGAGTCTGTCTGCCACCAGCCCAATCTGATGAAGAAGCTCCGGGGACACTCCCGGTATTATCTTAGCATGAATATACCCTGCGAATCCATATTTATACCTCAGCAGCTGCAGTGATTCCAGTATTCTCTCCGCAGTATAGTCAGGTGATACTTCAACTGCAGAGCTGAGAAACAACCCTTCGATATAGTTTCTTCTGTAAAACTCTATCGTGAGACGAGCCAGCTCATCCGGTTCGAAGGATGCTCTGGGAAAATCATTAGTTCTCCTGTTAACGCAGTATTCACAGTTGTAAACACATTTATTTGTAAAAAGCACTTTAAGCAATGAAATGCATCTGCCGTCCGCGCCCCAGGAATGGCATATTCCGGCAGCATGTGCACTCCCGATTTTGCCGTTATTGTGCCTGCCGGCTCCGCTGCTGGAGCATGACACATCGTATTTGGCACTGTCCGCCAGTATCTTGAGTTTTTCCATCATTGCTTCCATAAACATCCATCCCTTCATCCGCAGAGGCTTTATCTGTTGTAACCGCAGTTTTATTTTATCACTTAAGGAACGTTTGTTCAAGAACTTATGTTTTCTTGCAGCCTCTTCCTGCGGCTGTTTTTAATTCTGTACATTATCGCTGAAACTGCATATAATATAATCATATGGAGGAATTTTGAATCAATGAAAAAAACAGCACTTGTCCTGAGCGGCGGCGGCAGCCGGGGAGCATATGAAGTTGGTGTATGGAAAGCCTTGCGCGAAATGGGAATTTCCATAGACATTATTACCGGTACATCTGTAGGTGCTATCAATGGCGCGATGATAGCCCAGGGTGATTTCACTTTGACAGAAAAACTCTGGAAACAGCTGGAAACTCAGATGATTTTTGATATAGAAGAAAGCGAATACAGCAATGAAAATGGACACCTTCCTGAAATCGGCGGAATTCCGACAGCAGAAGCACTGTCATATGCCAGAGAAATCGTACTGAACGGCGGAGCAGGAAGCAGCGGTCTTCAAAACATGCTGAATAAATTCATAGATGAAAAAAATGTACGAAAATCAGGAATTGAGTATGGCCTTGTAATGACAGGCTACCCGGATTTTAACGAGCATTTTCTCTTTCTTGATGAAATACCCGAAGGACAACTCACAGACTACATTATGGCAAGTGCCTCCTGTTTCCCTGCAGTTCAGAAATATGTAATAGACGAAAAAAAATACATCGACGGCGGATATCGCGACAACATGCCTGTAGAAATGGCTCTAATCAGAAACGCAACTTCAATAATTGCAGTTGATCTGCAGGCTGCCGGTATAGTAAGAAAGGATACCGTGAAAAAAGCACGTGAAGTGTGTGATGAATTTCATCTTATCAGAAGTCCACACAATCTGGGAAATTTCCTGTTTTTTGATCATAATAACACTTCTATGATAATGAAGCTGGGGTATCTGGATACAATGAAAGAGTATAAAAAGCTTGATGGAATAAAGTACACCTTTGACAAAGGCGTTTTTACAAAGCACCAGCTTGAGGGGGCAGATGCCGCTGCATGTGTTCTGAAGCTCGATCCATGTACGGTCTACAGCCATGATAGCCTGAACTTAGCTCTGAATACAAAACTGGGTGCTATGGTTATGCCTGGTGAAAAAACTGACCTAATGGAGCTTATCGAAAGCATAAAAAAAGACCCTTCACAAATCAGGCTCCGGCCTCAGCTACTGCTTATTATTGCCGATAATCTGAAAAAAGACGGTGCAGACAGCATTTTCCTGCAACAGCATGTTTTTAAGCTTCTTGAAGATGAGGTTCAGGCAGCCAATTACCTGATAAATGAAGGGCTCGCCCCATTCAGTCATGATACAAGCCCTTCATACTGAGTTCACGATCTGCAATATCATAATGCCTGTCGATTGCCTTTTCGCAGGCGTCACGATCTTCCCGCTTTATCGCATTGAATATTTCGCGGTGGTTCTCCCTGAGCTCCATTCTGACCGACTCATCCGCTCTGAGTATGACTCTTTCGATCCATCTGCGATATACGTTAATAACTGCTTCGGATACACATATCCACATCTGGTTTCCCGATGCTCTGATCAGAGCGTAATGAAAGCTGTGATCCACTTCAGCCTGTACCTCCGCATCGGAAGAATACATTTGATCCGACAGCAGGGCTTCAATTTCTTCGGACATCTCATCTGAAATGCCTTTTTTGATAGCCTCCTGACATACGGCTTTTTCCATGCCACGTCTGAAAGAGCACACCTCCTCAACTGTCGTCTGCTGCAGCATAAGCATCATATCTATTGCTTCTGATATGGCTGCTGACGGATTGCAGGCGATATAATTTCCGGAGCCCTGCCGGCTTTCGACAAGTCCCATATTCTCAAGCATCCTGAGAGCTTCACGTATGGAATTACGTCCCACGCCAAGCTCCTCTGCAAGCGTTCTCTCTGTAGGCAGCCTGGAGCCTATAGAAAGCTGTTCATTTTCCACGAGAGCATAGATATAGTCTACAACTTTCCTGTATTCCCTGTGTTCCTTTTTCATTCTTATCCTCCGTTAAAGCAGATTGGCAAAAACACCGGCACCTATTACGGTGAACAATCCTGCCACAACAATAGAAAGGCTACTCATAGCGCCTTCAACTTCGCCCATTTCCATCGCTCTGGCCGTGCCTACCGCATGCGCCGATGTCCCGATTCCCACACCTCTGGCTATAGGCTCTGTGATACGGAATATTCTGCATATGCTTTCGGCAAACATGTTTCCTATAATTCCAGTAATTATAATTACGGCAACTGTAAGCGCCACATATCCTCCAAGCTTCTCGGATACTCCCATGCCTATTGCGGTTGTTATTGATTTTGGCAGAAGAGTCACATAGCTGCCCTTATCCAGACTGAAAACAACTGCAAACAGCAGTATACTGCACATACTTGTTATTACTCCCGACACTATTCCTGCAATAACGGCCTTATGGTGCTCCTTCAGCAGTTCAAATTGCTCATAAAGCGGCACTGCAAGGCACACTGTGGCAGGGGTTAGCAGATAGCTGATGTATTTTGCTCCTTCATTATAGGTTTCATAGTCAATATCCAGCAAAACCAGTACGGCTATTATTATTATTACAGCAATCAGAAGCGGATTGAATATGGGCAGCTTCAGTTTTTTGTTTAGAATTGTTCCAATGCCGTACGATATCAGGCTGATAAACACTCCAAAAAAAACCGATGTCTCGAAGAACTCAGGCATTTTCTCCACCTTCTTTCTTCGCTGAATGGCGTATCACTGCCTGCGTCACCCGACCTGCAACAATCATCACCAGGAAGGTCGTAACAACTGTAATTGTGATGTACTGTATCCATACAGGTTTCAGTATATGCCAGGAATCCAGAAGTCCTACTGCTGCCGGAACAAACAGAAGCGGCATGATTTCAATCAGGAAATCACTGGTTTCTCTGATATCACTGACTTTGATGATTTTCGTACCGAGACATGCAAGCATAAGTATTATGCCGTAAATACTGGCTGGTACAGGCAGCGGCAGAAGCTCGCTCAGTATTTCTCCTGCAAACGATATTATAAGTATTATTCCGAATTGTTTTATGTATTTCAAATCGATTCCTTCTTTCCTGCAACTCGCGACGTTTATTCAAACTCGTTCAAATTGGTAGCACCAATTTATTATGACAGGTTTTGTCCGCTGATGCAAGAGGAATTGATGAAATAATAGCGATATTGAGGAATTATTAAGTTGATGAGGTGTTGATTTATGATAAAGAAGGTTTTGCCGATGAATGTTCCTGGTTTTGTATATCCAGGTTAGCGACTTCATCAGCTGCAAAAAACAAAAAGGCTTTTTCTCCGGCCATATGCAAAAAGCATTATCCGGGGAAAAAGCCCGTTCATTATATATTAATTTATATACCGCACCTTCGTTCCTTTGCACGATCTATGTGCATCTCCATGGCAAGAGCCCCTGCTTTGACATCCTTATCCTTGAATGCCTTGAATATGGCTCTGTGCTCTTCAAGTACTGTAGACAGATAGTCATCGTCATAAACAGATTCAAGACCTTTGTACTTCAGATAGTTCTGATACGATGACAGCAGTTTCTTCAGCATCCTGTTGTGAGAAGCTTCATATATAACCTGATGGAATCCGCTGTTTATCGTAAGCATCTTGTCTATATCATTTCGCAAAGTATAGAATTCCATGAACTCAAAGGTTTCTTCAAGTCTGTCCATTTCTTCATCGGTAATGCGTTCAATTGCCCACCTTACAGCCTGGACCTCATACGCCTTTCGGAGCTCGAACATATCCTCATAATCCTGCTGGCTCATGCCGACAACAAATGCTCCCCTGTTGAGAATATTCTCCACAAGACCATCCGCTTCCAGCTGACGCAGAGCCTCTCTGACAGGAGTTCTGCTGACACCGTACGTTTTGCACAGATCCTGTTCAGTGAGCTTCTCGCCGGGCTTAAGCTTCCCCGTCAGAATATCCTTCTGAAGCTTACCCAGCAGGCTGTTGGAAAGAGGTGCATTATTCAGTTCCATATCGTCGGAAAACTTGTAAAGTACCATGACTCCTCCAAATTAAAGTCTGCCTAATACATATTCTGTGAAATCGGCAGCAGTGTTTCCTGTACCGTCTCCCGGCATATCGAGAGCCTCCGCTGCTGCATCAAGTGCGCTTTCCAGAGTTGCAGCTTTATCAGTGAAGCCTATGTGTCTGAGCATCATCACTGCCGCTCTGTTTATGCTGGCAGGGTTAGCGTATTCTCCTATACCGTCCTCTATCATTCTCGGTGCCGAGCCGTGGATAGCTTCAAACATGGCATATCTGCCACCGATATTGGCACTTCCTGCTGTTCCTACTCCGCCCTGAAGCTGTGCCGCTTCATCGGTAATGATATCGCCGTAAAGGTTAGGCAGAATAACTACATTGAAATTGCTGTTTATCTGATCGTTCACCAGATTTGCTGCCATGATGTCAACGTACCAGTCGTCCACCTTGATTTCAGGATAATCCTTGGCAACTTCCTGGCAGAGGCTCAGGAATTTACCGTCGGTCTTCTTCATGATGTTTGCCTTGGTAACGATAGAAACATTCTTGTTGCCGTTGTTTTTCGCATATTCAAAGGCTGCTCTGGCAAGCCTTGTCGTACCGATGGTCGTTGTGACCTTGAAGTCGATTGAAATATCTTCATTGATATCCACGCCTCTGCTGCCCAGCGCGTATTCGCCTTCGGTGTTTTCTCTGTAAAAGATCCAATCGATGTTCTTTTCCGGGATTACTACAGGTCTCACGTTGGCAAACAGGTCGAGCTCTCTTCTCAGTGTCACGTTGGCACTTTCGATGTTAGGCAGGTTGTCTCCTTTTCCCGGGGTTGTTGTAGGACCCTTGAGAAGCAGGTCGCATTCCTTGATGGCTGCCAGTACATCCGCAGGCACTGTTTCCATTTTGGCGATTCTGTTCTCGATAGTAAGACCGTCGATTTTTCTCAGCTCGATTTTGCCTGACGCAATCTCGTCAGCGAGGAGCTTATTGAGGATTTCTCTGCAGGAGTCCATGATTACCGGACCGATACCGTCTCCATCGATGGTTCCGATTATAATTTTATCCATTTGGGAAAAATCAGGAACCGGCTGTGAGGTTTTAAGCTTTTCAACTCTTGCCAGCTGGTCTTCTACTATTTTCTTAAAGTGTTCTGTATATGTCATTTGGTTCTCCTTGGTATTTGTATTGGTGCTGCCGGCGGCGGACGCCTGAACGCTCTTTTAGTGCACTAGGCCCGGAGCATTCAGGCGAGCCCGGCCGGCAACTGCGTTAAATGCCGACTGCAGACCCGGCCGGCGGCGCCGCTTGCAAAGCGGCGCCGGTCCGCCTGCGGGCTGTGCGCTGAATCAGCTTTCTTTGATAGCGTTGATTTTGCCGCCCTTCATAATCATGTTTATCTCGAGCTCAGAGAAGTTCGGCTTAGTATTATAAGTAAGTTTTTTTGTCACGTTCTTCACTACGATAGTGTCTGCATTCACCTGGGCAGGTGCGTTTTCTATAACAAGTTCATCACCCAACTCGAAGGTATCGTAATCTGCCGGATTCTCAAATACGAGAGGCAGGATACCGCTGTTTATCAGATTAGATCTGTGAATTCTGGCGAAGGATTTAGCTATTACGAACTTAACTCCCAGATAAAGCGGTGCCAGTGCTGCATGCTCACGGCTGCTTCCCTGTCCGTAGTTTTCGCCTCCTATGATGGCGCATTTGCCTGCTTCATGGCATCTTCCCGAGAAGCCTGCATCGATTTTCTCGAAGCAATAGTTTGAAAGATGAGGAATATTCGATCTGTATGGCAGCAATCTCGAATCTGAAGGCATGATATCGTCAGTTGTAATATTATCTCCTGCATGGAGGACCACCTTGGCTGTAATCTCTTCAGGAAGCGCTGTATTTCTAGGGAACGGCTTGATGTTTGGTCCCATCGCAACCTCTGTATTGCTCTTATTGCACCCTTCAGGATATACAACGAAATTATCGTTAGGCGTAAAGTCTACTGCTGCGATCTCCGGAAGCTGTTCGCCTGACTTCATACCGTCTGTCAGCACGCCCTTGATAGCGGAGATAGCTGCCGTTTCAGGGCTTACCAGATATACATTGGCATCCAGTGTTCCGCTTCTTCCCTTGAAGTTTCTGTTGAAGGTTCTGAGAGATACTGCACCTGACTTCGGCGACTGCCCCATTCCGATACATGGCCCACATGCGTTTTCTATGACTCTGGCACCTGCGTTGATAATGTCGGCCAGTGCGCCGTTCTCTGCCATCTTGGCCATAATCTTGCTTGATCCCGGTGAAATTACAAGGCTTACATCCGGATGTACCTTCTTGCCCTTGAGTATGGCTGCAACCTTCATGAGGTCTGTATATGACGAATTGGTACAGCTGCCGATGGCAACCTGATCAACCTTGATTTCTCCGATATTTGAGATGCTGTCCACGTTGTCAGGGCTGTGAGGCATTGCTGCCAGCGGTGTCAGTTCATCGAGATTCACTATGAGCTCTTCATCATAAACTGCGTCAGGATCAGCTGCCAGCGGTGTCCAGTCTTCCTCTCTGCCTTCTGATTTCAGATATTCACGAGTATTTTCGTCACTTGGGAAAATGGACGTGGTTGCTCCCAGCTCTGCGCCCATATTGGTGATTGTAGCTCTGTCTGTAACGGAAAGGCTCTTTACGCCTTCGCCTGTATATTCAATAATCTTGCCTACGCCGCCCTTTACTGTCAGCTGCTGCAGCACGTAGAGGATAACATCCTTAGCTGAAACCCAAGGTCTGAGCTTGCCGTTTAGCTGTACCTTCACAACCTTCGGCGCTGTCAGACTGTATGTTCCCTTTGCCATTGCCACTGCAACATCGAGACCTCCTGCTCCGATAGCAATCATGCCCAGCCCGCCGCCTGTAGGAGTGTGGCTGTCTGAACCCAGCAGCGTTTTACCAGGCTTGCCGTAATTCTCCAGATGGAGCTGATGGCATATGCCATTGCCCGGCTTGGAAAAGAGCACGCCGTGTCTTCTTGCAACGCTCTTGATAAACTCGTGGTCGTCTGCGTTCTCGAAGCCAGTCTGCAGTGTATTGTGATCTATGTATGCAACTGAAAGCTCAGTCTTTACACCTTCCACCTCCATTGCTTCCAGCTGAAGGTATACCATCGTTCCAGTAGAGTCCTGTGTAAGTGTCTGATCCATCTTGATGGTGATTTCTTCACCCGGCTTGAGTGTGCCTTCGAGAAGATGGTTTGCCAGAATCTTGTATGCCAGTGTTTTTCCCATTTCTTGATCCTCCTGTCTTTTCGTCCCCAATGTCTTATGCTGCAGTCATTGAAGCCGGTATTCATTTAAAATTTGCTTTTATATTTTTATACGAAGATTGTATTTCTGTATACAATTATACAATTTTGCTTTATTGTAGTCAATCGCAGAATGGGATTTCACACTAATTAGAATAGGATTTCACGTTAATTAAACAAAACCATCATTGCACCTTTTACCTTTCTTTGTTATAATATAGCGGATTTTTCAACACAATTTTGCTATACGAGGTGCAGAATGATAAACCCTTATCAGAAAAAAATACTGCTTCTGGCAGTACATGCCGGCGAGATAATGCTCAAAAACGGTGCAGAAACTTCAAGAGTCGAGGACACAATAACCCGTATCTGCAAGGCATGCAGAATCGACCGCATAGAAACCTTCGCAACTCCAACGGGCATTTTCATATCTCTTGATAAAGGCGGAGAAAATGACGATACACAGACATTTATCAAAAGAATACGAGGAACCACTACCGACCTCAACAAGGTTTCAAAGATTAACAGTTTCTCGCGCGAATTCACAACCACGGATCTGACGGTTGAGGCAGGTGTTGAAAGTCTTAAGGAAATAGAAAATGAGAAACCGTACCCCATGCCTGTCAGAATGCTTGGCGCTGCCATGATAGCTGCTTTTTTCAGTGTGATATTCGGAGGAGGAGCGTCTGATTTCTGCGTGGCTCTCATTGATGGTGTGCTTTGCTATACGTTATCATGCTTCCTGAGCAAATATCCTATAAATCCATTTATCATCAGCTTCTGCTGCTGTGGCGTAGCTGCCTTTATCGCACTGCTTGCCGCAACCACAGTTCCCGGAGCTTCTTACAGCTCCATTATCATCGGAACTCTGATGATATTCGTTCCCGGAGTTGCAATAACCAACTCCATCAGAGATTTTCTGTCAGGTGATATGCTGTCCGGCGTATCACGAATGATGGAAGCATTCCTTATAGCTGTTTCACTGGCTTCAGGGGTTGGTTTTGTCATGAAAATATGGGTTATGTTGGGAGGTATCACCTTATGATGAATATGGCGATTCAATTTCTTCTTGCAATGTTTGCCACATGTGGATTCTGTATTATTTTCAGAGTTCCTGTCAAGAAAATAATATGGTGCATGATAATAGGTGGGTTCGGATGGATAGCATATCAGCTTGGTTTATTTTATGGCAATTCACCTGCGGTTTCCTGCTTTTTTGGTTCCTGCGTCGTGGGCATTCTCAGCAATTTAGCGTCAAGATTTATCAAAGAAGCATCAACTATTTTTATCATACCTAGTATCATCTGTCTGGTTCCTGGGTCAAATATTTATTACACAATGGAATCACTGATTCACGAGGATACAGGTGAATTTGCATCGCATGTCACAACAACACTGCTTATGGCCGGTACTATCGCTGCAGGACTTCTCATAACAGGATCCATAACACAGATGATCAGGTCAATTGCTCGAAAAACAATCCGCCAGAAATAATATGAATTTATTACAATTATAAAACTCCGCTGCCACATAATCCGGCATACGGAGTTTTTATTCATTTTATTCTAATATATTTGATTCAAGGCGTCTGTCCAGCCGGTCTGCATTTTTTCAGCCCCCTGCAGACCGCATAGTCTGTTTACAGGTTTTCCAGCTTCTTTACAGCTTCATCAAGCCAGTCGCCTTCATAAAGCTCGATCATTCCCTTATCGCATGCTGCTGCAAGTTTAGGATTAATCGGAAGCTTACCAAGTACATCGAGACCCTGCTGAGCAGCAACTTCGTCCACTTTGCTCTCTCCGAATACAGGAAGTTTGCTTCCGCAGTCAGGACATTCGAAGTATGACATGTTTTCTACAAGGCCGAGAACAGGAATATTCATCATCTCTGCCATCTTGACTGCCTTGGTGACTATCATCGATACCAGCTCCTGAGGTGAAGTTACAACTATGATACCATCAACAGGAAGTGACTGGAATACTGTAAGAGGAACATCACCTGTTCCCGGAGGCATATCTACAAAGAGATAGTCCACGTCTCCCCATAACACATCAGTCCAGAACTGCTTTACTGTACCTGCGATAACAGGACCTCTCCATACAACAGGGTCTGTATCGTTTTCCAGCAGGTTGTTGACTGACATCGTTCCGATTCCAGTCTTGGTTTTGATAGGGAAAATTCCCAGATCATTTGCAGTTGCTTTCTCTGTGATACCAAATGCCTTCGGAATGGAAGGACCTGTAATATCAGCATCGAGAATTGCTGTACTGTAGCCTGCTCTCTGCATATTCACCGCCATGAGAGATGTAACCATTGATTTACCTACGCCGCCCTTGCCACTGACAACAGCGATTACCTTCTTGATATTGTTAAATGAATTGGTTTCTTCCAAAAAGCTCTGTGGCTGGCTGTTGCAGCTGCCTGCACTGGCACAGCTTGAACAATCCGAGCTGCAGCCGGAATCACATCCTGATTCGCATCCGGCAGACTGCTGTGCTCTTTCTTTTTCGTCCATAACTCTTACCTCTTTCTTTATAAAAAATTTATTTTTGACATATGTTAATTATATTATACTAGTCTGGTCAACGTAAAGCAAGGTGAAAGTTGTATTTACTGACCGAAACACCAATATGTTTAAAAGCCGGGGAGCTTATGAAATACTCATGGCTCTCCGGCTTCATTTTTATTGCCGCTGTCCAGGCACAGCATCTCCCTGCCTGTAAATGAAACAAAAGCTTCCCTAACCTCCGCAAAATACGTTTTGCTTATGGGTACCACTTTGGCTTCATCAAAGTGAAATTTTTTATCACTCATCTCTCTGACTCTGGCAAGGTTGACAATATAGCTGTTATGACATCGCACAAAGCTGTCATCAAGCTTCTACGTCAGATTATCAAACCTGCCGTAATAAGAAATCTTCCTTTCCATTGTATGTATATGAACCCGGCGTCGTTCGTTCTCGAAAAAAAGGATTTCATTCAACGGGATATTATGCATCCCCTGCTTGTTGGAAACAGACAGCATGCTGACCTTCATGCTTCCCATCTTCTCACATGCCCTGTTGAGTGCTTTTTCCAGATTACTTACATCGACGGGCTTCTTCAGCAGATACACATGATCTACATCGTAAATTTCCGGAACATACTCTTCGCCATCTGATGTGAAAATAATCTGTGAGTTAGGCTGATGCTCCAGCACCTTTTCCGCTGCCCGGATTCCTCTGCAGCTTGCCGAGTCAATATCCAGAATTATGATATTTGTTTCATGCGGATGATCCGCAGCATAGAATTCAAGTCCCTCCTTTTCTCTGAAGCTTTCAATCTTTTTGATTTTGTTTCCTGCTACTCTGATGATGTCTTTTTTTATCGACTCCAAAAAAGCCTCATCAGCGTCGCATACCAAAACATTCCACATTTTAAATTCTCTCCCCAAAATTAGTGTCAGTGTTCATTATTGTACCACAATTTACGCCTTTTAGGGGTTCAATTGTAACAAACAGCCTTTAAAATGTAATGTTTAGGTTATATCAGCTGTTCGCTATATATATCCTGCAATCCATACCGCTTGATTCTTACATATATCTCATCTTTATCCGTGGTGTAAAGCAGACGTTCTTTCATTCTCCTGAAATATTCTGCTCCTGCAAAGGTGTACCGTGTCATAAGCCCGGCTTCTGTCTCAAGGCTTGCATTGGCGAAAGATATCAGATCACCTATAGCAATTCCTACCGGCAACTCCAGCGGCTTCATACCCTTTAGATATCTGACAGCATTATGCCCTGCAAGGCTCCCTGTGGATATAGCTTCTGTATGCCCTACAAAAAGGCCTGACTTCTCGCCTCCGCAGAACAGGTTTCTTATTCTGGCAACCTTCATTGAATTATTCCGTTCTGCCACGGAAAGGTAACGTATAGAGTTCCCCTTGCCTCCTGCATACGGATCCACATAGCGCGCATTCTCGAATCCTGGTATCTGCCTCAGTGTATCCAGATCGAAAAACGGCGTCATTATCTTAGCATATCCTGTGTCCAGCAGGATTATGTTTTCAGCGTACTCGTCGAGAGCATATTGCCTGCATACCTTCATATCCAGCTTTTCCTTGCGTATCGCCTTCTGCGGCAAAGGCACGATTGCCACGCCTGTTTCGTTTAGCTTTCTCTGCAGGTCCTCAGACAAGGACTGTTTCTCAAGCTTTCCGCTGCCACTGAACGCACCGAAAGCTCCATCCTTTCTTTTGCCCATTATATCACTGCTGCCCGCCTTGGCACTGATGCTTACTCTGGGACCGAATGCGGGACATCGTAAAATGCACATGCAGCAGCCGTTGCCGTATGTAAGACAGTTACCCATAGGTCCTGTGGAGCCGGTGGTTTCAATGAATACATCGCCTTCAATGCTCTCACCTCCTGCCAGCATCAACTTCTCTATGATTACTTCGTCAACTCCTTCTGCCACCCAACGTTCCCTTTTCTTCACAGCAACATCAACCGCCCGCGTCATCAGCTTCACTTCTATGCCCTGCTTTCGCAGAAGTCTCCTTACCTCAGGCTCCACCTTAGTCACATCATACAGGCTTGCATGCTTGTGTCCCGGAAAATCAATATTTACGTGCCTTGAGCATCGGTCGGTTATGTCAAACAGCTCCCAGGCTCCAAGAGCAATATTTTCTTCAGCCGCCGTGAACCTGCCGTTGTTTCGCATGATTCCGCCTACATTACCGAGCCCCAGAAGCATATCAGTCTTCTCTACAAGGGTAACCTCCGCACCTGCCTTCTTGGCTGCAAGCGCTGCGGCACAACCTGCCCAGCCGCCTCCTATGACTATAGCTTTATACAAAAAAATCCCCTCCCTAACCATATCTCAATTCAAGATATGATTAGAAGGGGAAATTTGTTAAAAGCTTATTTTCTGCTTTCGGCAGTCTCTACAGCTGTCTTTATATCAGGCATAGCGGCATTGTCACCATACTTGTCTATGGCCGCCTTGTTGGCATCGCCATGGCTGAGACAGGCGGCACCTCCTATACAGCCTCCTGTACATACCATTCCCTCGATGAAATTATTCGGCAGCACCCCTTTGTTGGCTCTAAGCAGGGCTGTCTTGCATTTATCCACACCATCACAGATAATAGGATTGAATTCCAGATCCTCAAAACCGTGTTCTTTGATTGCTTCCTGGACTGCCTCCGTAACTCCGCCGGTTCTGGCGAATTTCCTGCCGAATCTTGATGCCTCTGCCAGATCAGTCTCAGGCAGCTCCTCAACGATAATATCCTTACTGTCAATCATAGCCTGAAGCTCTTCGAAGGTCATAACATAGTCGATATATTTATTCACCTCAGGGATTCTGACTTCTGCTTTCTTTGCAGTACATGGCCCGATAAATACCACCTTGGCATCAGGATCGGCAGCCTTGATAACTCTGCCTGCTTCCGCCATAGGCGAAAGACTTGACGATATATTCGGTACAACATTCGGGAATTTCGTATGTATATATTTAACGAATGCCGGACAGCAGGATGATGTCATATATCCACCCTTCTCGCTGAGCTCTTCTGCTTCATGATATGCTACGATATCGGCACCCATAGCAGCTTCCTCCACACTGTAGAAGCCCAGCTCCTTTATCGCTGTAATCACCTGACCCGGCTTAGCATAGGTAAACTGCCCGCCTATTGCCGGTGCAACCATAGCATACACGTGGAAGTTCTTATTATTCTCACTCGCCATTATCGTTTTAATAACATCTGTAATGCTTGAAACGTCCAGTGTAGCGCCGAATGGACACTGGTATACACATGCTCCGCAGGCTATACATTTCTCGCTGTCTATTGTTGCCACTCCATCTTTTGCCATGCTGATCGCGTCCACCTTGCACGACCTCTCGCACGGTCTCTTGAAATTCGTAATTGCACTGTACGGACAAAGCTTGGCACACTTGCCGCATTCCACACATTTTTCCTTATCAATATGTGCACGCTGCTCCTCATCAAAAGTAATTGCTCCCAGCTTGCATCCGTCAGCACATCTATGTGCAACGCAGCCCCTGCAAAGATCTGTTACAACATGACCTGCCTCCGGACATTCATCACAAGCTATTCCTATAACCTGTATCACATTCGGGTTGTTCTTGTCTCCTCCTAGAGCTATTCTGATACGCTCCGCTACTATAGCTCTATCTTTGTATATGCAGCAACTCATAGGATTCTCATCTTTCTTGACAATCTCATTGGCAATCTCGTTGAATACCATGAATGCATCATTGCCTCTCCACGTCTGCCATGCCAGCTCCATCAGCACCTTGTATTTCAGTTCCTGTACATTTGTGTCAAATATTCTCATTCTGCATTTTCTCCATTGTTTACGATTCGCCGGAAACTATGCCCTTTGTTGGCATTCTACAGTTTCCCGGCAGCTTTATCTTACATTAATATAATAAATTACATTTGTTAAAAAGTAAACAGGAATTACCTGGCTCACAGCAGATTGCTTATATCGTAATTGCCTCTGCATTTGCACATCTTGCTCACCTTTCCCTGTGTATCCACATGACTGCATGCGCCGCATATTCCTTCTCCGCAGCACATCCTGAAATTGTTGCAGAATACCAGCTTATGAGCCGGCACCTCCATCTGCTCTGCTATTGTCCTGATAAAATAATCAGATGCCATAATAATAATTCTGTCGTATTCAGCAGCTTTTTCGGGAGTGAATGTGTTCATCTGTTCCTGCAGGCTGCTGCGTCTGATATTAAGTCTGCCGCCCGAAGATTCTATGCAGTCTCTGAGACTGTCTTCAACCATTTCCTCCGTAATCTTCTCCATATCCACCATCATATCGATATTCACTCTGCCACCCGCCCATTCAATAAGATTCACAGCAGGCGCGAAGCCTATTCCTTTTGTTATCAGCAGCCAGCTTCCAGCTTTTTTTCGGTCATCCTGCAGATACTCCGCCCCTTTCCCCAGCAGCCCGCTCCTGTATACGCCCCGCAGCTGCAGCAGTTCGGAAGCTTCTGTTACTTTTTTTGTTTTTCCGGAAATCACCTTTAGGGCAATGTAAAGCCGTTCATTTTCCACATCGACTTTCATTACCGATACCGGCACGTTAAAGAACTCACTCTCTGAAGTACTGTTGACAAATACAAATGAACCCGGTTCCATAGCTTGCAAAGCAAAGCCCTTAGCAACTTTCAGCACCATAACCATAAGGTCGCTGCCATACCTGATTTTCTTGAGCACCGGCACTGTGATATTGATTCGTCTGCCTCTCACGACCTTGTCGTTCTGAATATACTCGTTATACACACATACCCCGGTCCAGCAGCAGTCGCAGATTTTCTCGCCCGCAAGCCTGCTACACACCAGACAATCTCCTGTTTCAGCCAAAACGCACGGACAGTTTGAAGTCCCTGCATCTGCACATATGCTGTTTCTATATGTCATTTGTCCTGCTCCTCCTCAAAACCTTGATCCATTAATTTATATGCATCGTTAAACCAGTCCGGTGCGCTCATAACTACACAAATCATGGTTTTTTCGCCCCGTGCTGCTGCCGCCACCAATGTTCTGCCCGAGCTTTTGGTGTATCCTATCTTGATTCCGCAGCCGCCCTCATACTGATATACGGTTTTGTTTTTATTTGGAAAAGTCACGTATGTGCTTTGCCTGCTGGTTGCCTGCCACTGTCTGGATGCTACTATTTCTCTAAATGTGCTGTTCTTCATAGCTTCCCTCGATATCACCGCCATATCTCGGGCGGTCGTATAGTGGTTCTCATCAAACAATCCGTTAGGATTGACAAAATTAGTATTGCTGCATCCCAGCTCCGCCGCCCTGATATTCATCATTTCCACAAAATTCTCCTGACTTCCTCCAATGATTTCGGCGAGTGCCACCGCAGCATCATTTCCAGATACCAGCATCAGCCCGTACAGCAGATCCTCTATTGAAATTTTTTCACCTGCCTTGAGATAAAGGGACGAGCCTTCAACTCCTTCTGCTGACTGCGGCACCTCTATCATCTGCGTTATGGGGCTGCCAAACCGTTCGAGAGTCTCCAAGGTAATCAGCGCAGTCATTATTTTTGTCGTACTGGCAGGATAAGCCTTTTCGTCAGCAGCCTTTTCATACAGAACCTTTCCTGTATCTCCATCTATCAGTATAGCTTGCCCGGCTGAAATGCCTTCCTGTATTTTTTCCTTGCTTCCCGATACACTCAGCGTCCCATGCTTCTGCATATAAAGGGCAAAGCCTGCTGCAACAAAAAGCAGCACGATCAGTATAAATATTGTTTTTCCTTTTTTCATAAAAAAATCCCCTCTGTCAATTTACGTGACAAAGGGAATTCATATGCTGTTTTTTATTACTTATCAGAAAGATCTATCGAAATCTGCTGCATATAAAGGCTGTCGGTCGCACCTGTCTCTTCATCATCCTCAGTTAGAACTCCTTCAAGATCCTCTATTGCCGGGAGTTCCTTAAGGCTGGCAAATCCGAACTGCTTAAGAAATTCATCGGTAGTTCCGTAAAGTATAGGTCGTCCTACCGCATCGGATCTTCCCACCTCTGCAACAAGTTTCTTTTTGACAAGACCTTCAATAACTCTATCGCATCTGATTCCTCTGACAGCCTCAATCTCACCCTTGGTTACAGGCTGCTTATATGCTACAATTGCAAGCACTTCAAGCGCCGATTGAGACAGCCGCTTATGCCTTACCGGTGTACAAAGCCTCTCGATGTACCCCAGATTCTCCCTGCGTGTTGTAAACTGGAAGCTCCTGTTCACCTCTCTTATTACTATACCTCTGCCTTCCTGCTCGTATTCCTCCTGCAGCTCCTTGCACAGGTTGTAAACCTCCTTCTTATCCATATTGAATATTTCCGCGATTTCCTTAATATCAAGAGGTTCGCCCCATACGAACATCATGGATTCAATCGCCGATTTTATTGTTTTATTGCTGGCCATCCGGTTCTCCTTCATCTGTATTCTCATCAAAGAGATGCTCCGTCGCTTTAACTGTTATATCTCCGAACAAATATTTCTGACTGGCATCCAGACGTTTTTCCTTCATCATTTCAAGCACTGACGAAAATGTCACAGCTACATCGTATTTGTCATCACGCTTATATATAAGCTCTCTGAAGTCGGCCTCGTCCACATTACTTTGCCTGAAAAACTCTTTAATATTCTCCATCCTGATCTCCGTGGTTATTCTCTGTTTCTCAGTTCTCTTATGGTGTTCCCGTATTTCTTCTATACGCCTCTTTCGCACCAGAAATTGTTCGAATGCCCTGCGGAACTGCTCTATATCAAGATTGAAATACTCATCAGGCTCCCCTGTGTATACAGACAGATCCTCCTGCGGTTTTTCGAACTGCATGGAAGCCTCCTCCTGCCTGCAGGCCAGCATTTCTGAAATTCTCTTGAATCTCTTGTACTCCACCAACTTTTCTACCAGCTCCGTTCGTGGATCCTCCGCCAGCTCTGCACAACCATCGTCAGTGGTTTTTCTCGGCAGCAGCATCCTGGATTTGATTTCCACCAGCGCAGCCGCAAGCACCATAAATTCTGCCGAAACGTTGATATCGGCATTCTTCATTTTTTCCACATAGCTGAGATATTGACTTGTGATTTCAGATATCTTAATGTCATATATGCTCATCTGAGCGTGCTCGATAAGATATACCAGCAGGTCGAAGGGACCTTCAAAGACATTAAGCTTCACTCTGTAGCTCATAAGCTCTCCTTTGCTCCATCAGCATCGCCTTTAAGTCAGTGGGAATATTATACCACATACATAGCCGATATGCCGCAAAAAAATTCAAAGCCCCGCCTGATATTGACGGGGCTTTGAGGTATTTAGATGAATATTACACCGATATTCTAGTTGCTTTACGCCTGTAAATCTTACAGATTGAATTCAGCCTTTACAGCTGCCATTGATTCATCCAGAGCAGCCAGAACCTTATCGATAGTTTCATAGCTCTGAGTGATAGGTGGCTCGATTCTTACTGTCTTAGCATTTACTAATGTACCAGCAGTCATAACCTTTCTTGCGAACAGGTTCTTAGTTACTTCGTAACCAACTTCTGCTTCTGGGAATTCCATGCAGATCAGCATTCCAGCGCCTCTGAACTCCTTAAGAACTGTAGGATACTTGTCCTGTAACTTCTTGAGTCCTTCGAGGTAGTAGTCGCCCTTAGCCTTTGACTGTCCAGGGATATCGTTTTCGAGCATGTATTTGATAGTTGAAATAAATGCTGAGCAAGCCAGAGGGTTTCCGCCGAATGTCGGTGATCCGAGAATCCATGGGTTATCGAACATCTTGCCTTCCTGACCTGTGCCAACGCCTGACTTTTCATAAGTCCAAGGTCTAGCGATGATACCAGTGATAGGTACCAGACCAC
This sequence comes from Bacillota bacterium, assembly GCA_030526355.1. Classification (GTDB taxonomy): domain Bacteria; phylum Bacillota; class Clostridia; order Peptostreptococcales; family Anaerovoracaceae; genus Lentihominibacter. Next base: position 35,279 of record JAUNDC010000004.1, read on the forward strand.
CTGATGAAGCCTTACCAAATGTCATGATGTCAGGGCATACTCCTTCGTGTTCGCATCTCCACATTGTACCAGTACGTCCAAGACCAGTCTGGATTTCGTCGAAGATGAGGCATACGCCGTACTTGTCAGCGATGTCTCTTAACTGCTGGAGGTAACCTTCTGGTGGAATGATAACGCCAGCTTCACCCTGTACAGGTTCTACGATGATAGCTGCAACCTTTTCGCCTACTGTCTGCAGGTTCTTAACTGCTGCTTCTGTAGCTGCTGCATTACCATATTCAACGTGCTGTACCTGCTGTACCATTGGGATGTAGTCTTCTCTGTAAGCGCCTTTACCACCCATTGAGATAGCTCCCATTGATTTTCCGTGGAAAGCACCAATTGTTGAGATGTACCATCTTCCGCCTGTAGCTAATCTAGCAAGCTTCAGAGCCATTTCTACTGCTTCAGCACCGCCGTTGCAGAAGAATGAGTACTGCAGATCTCCTGGAGTGATCATTCCCAGGATCTTAGCGAGGTAACCTCTGAGCGGGTCAACCAGTTCCTGTGAGTGAAGAGCGTATCTGTTTAACTGAGCCTGTACAGTCTTTCTGATTTCAGGATTTCCGTGTCCGCAAGCGAAGATACCGAATCCGCCTAAGCAGTCGATAAATTCAGTTCCGTTCAGATCTCTGAATACTTCGTTGTCATCTTCCCATTCAACGAATGCAGCGTCAGTTGATACAGACTTTCTGTATTCTAACCAACCAGGGTTAACGTTTTCGTTAAAGTTTGCGATTGATTCATCATGGATAGCTTTTTTGTCAGCATCAGTAAGCTCATCCTTTTCGATGTAACCAACAACACGAGTAGCCAGTTCTAAAGCCTTTGCTTTGTTCATTTCAGTCATTATTATTGACCTCCCTTTTCTTTTTTACCTTTTCTTTTGTTTTTACCGTCCTATTGGTGACGGCAAATCGGTATAACTTCTGCCCCTATATAGAGCAAGTCCCGTGCCAAGCATTTTGGAGTTGCAGTATAATTTTGTTTTTTAAGGTGTTGAATATTCTGATAAATACCGTAACCTCAAGTGTTTTCAAGGGTCGTACAAATTAAAAAAATATGAAAAAAATTTCCGAATTCCCGAGGTTAAATTTCAATTTATCCTGATTTTTCTCACTTTTGTGTTTCATTCTCGATACCGATTCTCACTTTTGAAACATTGTCGCCTGTTTTTTATCACTTCTTGATACTTCTCTGGTTTAAGCTGTGGACTTTTTTTATTATACAATGTAAAATGCATATATTACTTATGTTGAAAGGTTTTTGCTATGAGTTATTTCAAGAATTTTATTTGCGGTATGCTGATAGGCATCGCCAACGCAATACCCGGCGTAAGCGGCGGTACCATGGCAGTTATTCTCAATATATATGATAAAATAATGTACTCCATAAGTCTCAAAAACATCAAAGAGAATCTCAGATTCCTTATTCCTCTGCTGCTGGGCGGAGCCGCCGGAATCTTCGCCCTGAGCAAGGTGATAGTTCAGGCAATGGAAAACTACCCGGTTATTCTCAATTTCTGTTTTATAGGACTTGTACTGGGCAGCATTCCGGCTCTTTACAAAAAAGCAAAGGGTGATGGGATAAATAAAAGGAACTGGGTGTTCTTCGCCGTCGCACTGGTATTGATGGTTTTTCTCACTCTTATCAATCCCGATGCTGCAAGCAACAAAACGCTTGAGGAATTTGGCGGAATATCTCCGGGCTTCTGCGTATGGTTGTTTATTACAGCAGCGGTAAGCATGATCGCCATGATACTGCCGGGACTTTCAGGGTCCCTCATTTTCCTTCTGCTTGGTACATACGGCATCGTTATGGAGTCGATAGCAACCTTTAATCTGATTCTCATCTCAATAATAGGACTAGGCGTTCTGGCAGGAGGATTTACAGGAATTAAGGTAATCAAAAAGATGCTTCGTTTTCATCCGCAGGCTCTGTACTTTGGAATACTTGGTCTTATGATCGGTTCTATATTAATAATCTGGCCGGGCTTTTCCTTCAGCATTGAAGGCTTGTCGGCAGTAACCGGACTTGTGATCTTTGCTGCGGCAGCCTACCTGCTGTCAGCCAGAAAATAAACACGATAATCAAATCTCAGGAGGTAAACATGGATATTCAAAAACTGACAATCATTTTTCGACTGGCTATAGGTGTTTTCGTACTCATCTTTGGATGTGTCGCTGCTCTGGGAATGCTCAGCAACATTCCGCCATCAAGAAGCATTATTCTTTTTATTCTCGGTGCCATCATTGTTTTATGGGCGCTGTCTTCCATGCGCAAAACAGGGAAATAAACAGCTTATTCGCCGGCACAAAATAAAGAAACTGTCGTATTGCTTAAGCTTCCCGTGAAAATGGTAAGTAATGCGACAGTCCTATATAGCCCTACATATCATATATATCTGCACATCAGTTCATTCATCCTGATTTCCCACTCATATTGGTCGGGGGTTTCTGATGACATTCTTTTTATCTGTTCCTGTTCCTCACGGCTTATTCGCCCCATCTGATTCGGACTGACCAGTCTGCCCATTCTGCGCAAGGCCTGATAAATACGCCTGTCCTCATCCGGTTTTTCAAGGTACTCATCAATATACGCAAGCATTTTTTCTCTGTCGGTACTAAGACTGCCCTTCACCCCCTGAAGCAGATTTACTATATGATCACTGACAAGGCGGGTATCGATATCGTGTGCCCTTTCTATGACGGTCCTGATTTCCATCAGCTTCTCATCATCACTGCACAGAGTAAACTGCCCGCTACAGAAGTCTTCATACAGCTCTGTCCCCGGTTTCACCACTGCCGTTCTTATCCTTATAAAGTCAGGATTGATTGCATTGATAACATGTGCCATCCCTTCGCCGTTTTCTTTTGTCAGGTCATGACCACCGACGCCAGGCATAAAATACACCGACAGTTCTATACCTCCTGCTTTGATATTTTTTCCTGCGATTATTTCCTGCTCTGCAGTCACTCCTTTGTTTATTCTCTGCAGAACCGCATCCGAACCGGACTCAAATCCCGAGTGTATCCTGTCAAGCCCGGCAGCCTTGAGCTCAGCAAACTCTTCTGCGCTTACCCTCGACAGATTTTCTGCTCTGCCGTAGGAGGTTATTCTCTTAATCTGCGGGAAGGCCTGCCTGAGATATATCAACACCTCGCTGAGTCTTCCGCTGCTCAGGGCAGTTGTATTACCATCCTGCAGGAAAACATTTTCTCCCCCGTTTACAAGCCAGTTTGCCACCATATAAAAGCACTGGCGATATTCCTCGGAGCCTGCCATCAGTTCTCTGTTTATGCCCTCAATATCCCATGAGCCGTCGCTTTGTCTGTATTTGTTAACACGCTCCGCGTGAAACACCATATTATCTATATCCGCTTTGATGCTGTCTGCGCTGTACGCCTTGAATCTGGTGTGTCTGTAAAGCTGACAGAATTTGCATTTATTCCACGTGCACCCGTTTGTGACCTGCAGCAGAAGGCTCTGCGCTTCACTGGGCGGTCTGATAGGTCCTATTCTGAATGTTCTTTCTTCCAATTTATTTCTCCTTTTATCATATTGGTCTTAGTATCACCGTATTTTATTATATCACAAAAACGGAGGTTATCTTTTCATGTATTCGGGCTTTCATATCAAAAAAGCCTGCACTGCTTCACACCGCAGGAGCTGCAATCATATCAGACCGGCAGATTACATTATTTTTGCCGCAGTAATGCTGGCAGTTTTTGAACTTACCTTTAATACTCTGGGCAGATGTCTCAGCGACCTGTTGTCTGAGCTTCTGCAGTTTCTGACATTACAGCTCGCCCTCTTTCTCAGCAGCTTTAATATAAACCCTGCATTCTATGACCTCGTAATAAACGGTATATGTCCCGGCGTTGGCAGTGTTCTCTCATTTATTCCCGTAATCGCGGTTCTCTTCTTCCTGCTGGGCTTGCTTCAGGAAACAGGATACCTGTCAAAGGTGTCCATTTTAATGGACAGGCCGCTGAAGCATGCAGGTCTTGCAGGCAGCTGCATCATACCTCTCATTATGGGCTTCGGCTGTGCTGTGCCTGCCATAATGTATACAGCATCAATGAACACTGTACCTCATCGCAGCCTGATAAACACCATTCGTCTGATACCGTTTATGTCATGCAGCGCCAGGCTTCCTGTATACTCCATGCTCATCTCATGCTTTTTTCCCGAGCATCGCATCACAGTTCTGCTCAGCATCTATGCTGCTGGAATTCTGACAGCGGCGGCTGCCGCCTTTGTTCTCAGAATTTTCCCCTCTGCACAGCCCTGCTCCGGCAGGCTTGCTGCCGCTTATACTCCTGAATATCATATGCCGGATATGAGCAGAGTGATATCTCTGGTATGCGAAAATATCCTGGGCTTTGTCAAAAAAGCGTTTACCGTTATTTTCACCGCATCTGTGCTTATTTGGTTCCTTCAGTCATACAGCTTTGATATACAGCCTGTCTCTTCAGGGGATGACAGCATGCTGGCGTCAATGGGCCTGATCTGCGCTCCCATATTTGCTCCACTTGGCTTTGGCAGCTGGAAAGCGGCCGCGGCTGTCATTTCAGGGCTTTTTGCAAAAGAAGCCATAATCAGCACTCTCGTTGTCACCTCATCTTCCTCAGCAGCTTCAGCCGGAATCCCACCTATGATGGCGCTGGCAGAAATTTTTGATCCATTAAGTGCTTTTTCATTCATGATATTCTGTCTCCTCTATATGCCGTGCATAGCAACGCTATCTGCTGTCAGAAGCGTAACCGGCAGCTGGAGAGAAAGTATCATCATGGCAGTGCTCCACCTTCTCATCGCCTGGTCGATAGCATTCATAGTATATAATGTTGGTACATTTATCATCAGTCTGATATAATTCAATTAGAGGAAAGCAGCCCTGGGTTCATCCAGGTGCACATTTGTCAATAGATGGAAGGAGAGCAGTATGAAGTTATATATCGCTGACGCATTTACAGAAAAAATCTTCGGCGGCAATCCTGCCGGAGTTGTCCTCATCGGAAACGGAGACGATTTCCCTCCTGAGGAAATCATGCTGAAAACCGCAGCAGAGCTCAGATATTCGGAAACAGCCTTTATCAGGCAGCTTGGAGATAACGAATTCAATATCAGATATTTTACACCTGCTGCAGAGGTTGAGCTCTGCGGCCACGCTACTATCGCGGCTTTTGAATGTCTCAGAGATGCAGGTCTGGTTCACAGCGGAAGCATCTGTACCAACAGAACCCTTGCAGGAGACCTTCAGATAATCGTAAAAGACGATTTCATCATGATGGATATGGCTTCTCCGAAATTTATTAGGGCAATAGACGATCAGAAGTCCGTCGATAAGCTCTACAATATTATGGGAATCAGATATGAGCCGGTTTTTTCTCACAGCGGGGAGCCTCTCATGCCTGAAATCATCTCAACCGGTCTGCCTGACATTATCATGCCCGTATCATCTCCAGCTCAGCTTTCTGAAACGGCACCCGATTTTGATGCATTGTCGGAGCTGTCAAAAAGGTACGGCGTCACCGGAGCACACGTTTTCACGCTCAACAGCGACAAACCTGATATTACTGCCGAGTGCAGAAATTTTGCACCGCTTTATGATATAGACGAAGAGGCTGCTACAGGGACTGCCAGCGGAGCGCTGACGTACTACCTTTACAGACACGGTCTTATCGAAGGCAACACGTGCCTTTTCCTTCAGGGCGAAGCGATGAGCAGGCCTTCATCAATCCGCACATGTATCGATGTCTCCGACGGTTCAGTGAAAATCCAGGCAGGCGGAAATGCCGCCATTCTGGTCAGAGGGGAAATATCTCTGTAAATTCCAAATGGTTAGAATAATCAAACATGCAATACATTTCAGTCCTGGCATGCAAAAAATTTCTGTTTTTTGCATGTCGATTTATTATTCTTATTGACAGATTGTGTAGAAACCTTGTATTCTAAAAGTGTTAGTCTTATTACAAATAAAGTCAGATTTATCAGAAAATAGGTAAGGAAAGGAGTTTCTCATGAGTGAAAAATGCACTTTATGTGCAGAAGCGCAAGAGAACGCTAAAAAGCTGGACGCAATCATCGAAAAGTACAAAGATACTGACGGCGCACTGATACCCGTTCTTCATGAAGCGCAGGATGTTTATGGATATCTGCCTCTTGAAGTTCAGCGCACTATCGCAGAAAAACTCAATATTCCTCTCGCCGAGGTATATGGAGTTGTAAGTTTTTACACCCAGTTCTCCATCAACCCGAAAGGAAAGTACAAAATCAATGTATGCATGGGTACTGCATGCTATGTCAAGGGAGCTAATGATATCCTTGACAAGTTCAAAACAAGGCTTTCCATCGACGTTGGCGAATGCACTGACGATCAGAAGTTTTCTCTGGATGCATGCCGCTGCATCGGCGCATGCGGACTCGCACCTGTAGTTACTATCAACGATGAAGTTTATGGTAAGCTCACAGCTGACGATGTAGACGATATTCTTGACAAATACGAAGATCTGTAAGAAGCAAAAGGAGAAGAATAATGATTAAGAATTTTGAAGAATTAAATGCTTTAAGAGACAAAGCTGTTAAAAGCATGGAAATTCGTCTCGAACGTACGGATATCACTCCGGTCGAAGGCGGTAAAATCCATATTCTGGTCTGCGGAGTTGCCGGATGTGTTTCCTCCGGATCACTTAAGGTTGCTGAAGCAGTTGAAGCGCAGATTAAAGTACATAATCTCGGACATGACGTCAAGGTAATCAAAACAGGATGCTTCGGTCTCTGTGCTGAAGGACCTATCATGATGATCTGTCCTGAACACGTAATGTACACAAAGGTTACTCCTGAAGATGTCAGCGAAATCTTTGAAAGCCATATTCTTGGCGGCAAGGTAGTCAAGAGACTTCTGGCAGGAGAAAAAGAATACGAAGAAATTGAAGATCGTCTTCCTCAGATTCCGTTCTACAAGATGCAGAAACGTATCGCTCTCTGCAACTGCGGTATAATCGATCCTGAGAATATCGATGAATACATCGCTCTCGACGGATATCAGGCCCTCGCTAAGGTTCTGAACGAAATGGAACCTGATGAAGTAATTGACGAAGTAAAGAAATCGGGTCTCAGAGGAAGAGGCGGCGGCGGTTTCCCTACAGGAAGAAAATGGGAATCATCTGCTGTAGTAAAAGAACATACCAAGTATGTAATCTGTAACGCCGACGAAGGTGATCCGGGTGCATTCATGGATCGTTCGATTTTGGAAGGCGACCCTCATTCAGTTATAGAAGCTATGATCATCAACGGATATGCTGTAGGATCAAATCAGGGATACATCTATGTACGTGCTGAATATCCTGTAGCAGTTCAGAGACTCAGAATAGCTATCAAGCAGGCGGAAGATTATGGTCTGTTAGGCAAAAACATCCTGGGCAAAGGCTTTGACTTCAATCTCGAAGTAAGACTCGGAGCGGGAGCATTCGTATGCGGCGAAGGTTCAGCTCTGATGACTTCAATCGAAGGCAAGAGAGGCGAGCCGAGACCTAAGCCACCAAGGTCAGCAGAAAAAGGTCTCTGGAAAAAGCCTACAGTTCTCAACAACGTTGAAACATATGCTAACATTCCTCAGATCATCAGAAACGGTGCTGAATGGTTCGCAAACATCGGTACTGAAAAATCAAAGGGAACCAAGGTATTCGCTCTTGGCGGAAAGATCAACAACATCGGTCTCGTTGAAGTTCCTATGGGAACAACTCTACGTGAAATCATTTATGATATAGGTGGCGGAATCCCTGACGGTGGTACATTCAAGGCTGCACAGACAGGCGGTCCTTCAGGTGGATGTATCCCTGCAGAGCATCTGGATACGCCGATTGATTACGATTCCCTGACTAAGCTTGGTTCAATGATGGGCTCCGGCGGTCTGATCGTAATGGACGAGCATACATGTATGGTTGACCTTGCAAGGTTCTTCCTCGACTTCACAGTGGACGAATCATGCGGTAAATGCCCTCCATGCCGTATCGGTACAAAGAGAATGCATGAAATTCTCGTAAGAATCACAGAAGGTAAAGGAACTCTGGAAGATCTGGACAAGCTGGAAATCCTGGCAAGAAACATCAAGGCTTCAGCGCTGTGCGGTCTGGGACAGAGTGCACCTAACCCTGTTCTTTCGACACTCAAATACTTCAGAGATGAATATGTTGCACACGTTGTGGACAAGAAATGTCCTGCAGGCGTATGCGTATCCATGGTTAAATACATCATCGATACAGACACATGTAAACGTTGCGGTATCTGTAAGAAGGGATGCCCTGCAGAATGTATCTCTGGAGACAAGAATACTCCATTCGCTATCAATCAGGATAAGTGCGTCAAGTGCGGACTCTGTATGGAAAAATGTCCGTTCAAGGCAATCCTCAAGAATGCGTAAGAAGGGAGCGTAGAATAAATGAACAAAGTAAATATCACCATAGATGGAATCAAATTATATGTACCGGAAAACTACACTATCCTGCAGGCTGCAAAGGAAGTAAACATCAATATTCCTACTCTCTGCTTCCTGAAGGATGTAAACGAAATCGGCTGCTGCCGTATGTGTGTAGTTGAAGTTAAAGGCTCCAAGGCTCTGCAGGCTGCCTGCGTTCATCCTGTAAAAGAAGGCATGGAGGTTTATACACACACTCCAAAGGTAGTTGAAGCCAGAAAGGTAAATCTGGAGCTTATTCTTTCCAACCACAATGCAAGCTGCCAGACATGCTCAAGAAGCTGGATGGACTGCGAACTGCAGTCACTGGCCAACAAGCTGTCAGTAAAAGCTATACGTTTTGAAGGCGACAAGAAGAGACTTCCTATGGACGAAGGTGTATCCATTGTCCGCGACCCTAACAAGTGCATCCTCTGCAGAAGATGTATCGGCGCATGCAAAAACATCCAGACTGTATCAGTTATCGATACCATGAACCGTGGATTCGATACAGTTGTAGGCTCTGCTTTCGGACGCAAGCTGGACGAAACTCCATGTTCAAACTGTGGACAGTGCATCAACGTATGTCCTGTTGCAGCACTCCACGAAAAGGACGACTCAGATCGCGTTCTCGCAGCCATCAACGACCCTGAAATGCATGTTGTAGTTCAGACTGCTCCTGCTGTAAGAGCTGCTCTGGGTGAAGAATTCTTCATGCCTATCGGTACTCCTGTAACAGGCAAGATGGTTACTGCACTGAGAATGCTGGGATTTGACAAGGTATTCGACACAGATACAGGTGCTGACCTGACAATAATGGAAGAAACTTCAGAGCTTATCGACCGTGTAAGAAGCGGCGGCAAGCTTCCGCTGATCACATCATGTTCACCTGGATGGATCAAGTTCTGCGAACACAACTTCCCGGATATGCTTGACAATCTTTCAAGCTGCAAATCACCGCATCAGATGTTCGGTGCTATCCTCAAAACATATTATGCTGAACAGCAGGGCATCGATCCTGACAAGATTTTTGTAGTATCAATTATGCCTTGTACTGCTAAGAAGTTCGAGTCAAAGAGACCTGAAATGCAGGTTGATGGCCGTCCTGATGTAGATGTTGTTCTGACTACAAGAGAGCTGGGTAAGATGATCTACGACATGGGTATCGACTTCCCTAGCCTTGGAGATTCAGACTTTGACAATCCGTTTGGTGAAGCTTCAGGTGCCGGCGTTATCTTCGGTACTACAGGCGGTGTTATGGAAGCTGCTCTCAGAACTGCTGCAGATCTTCTCAGCGGCACTTCAGCTGATAACTTCGAATACGAAGAGGTTCGCGGACTCGAGGGTATAAAGATTGCAAATATAGAAGTAGGCAATGTAAAATTACGTGCTGCTGTTGCCCACGGTCTCGGCAATGCGAGAAAGCTGATGGAAGCTATCCGTGCAGGAGAAGAATTCCACTTCGTGGAAATCATGGCATGCCCTGGCGGATGCATCAACGGCGGCGGACAGCCTCTGCAGCCAGCTGACCAGCGCAACTGGATAGACCTTAAGGCAGAAAGAGCCAAGGCATTATATTCAGAAGACAGAAAGATGTTTATCCGTAAGTCTCATAACAACCCTGCTGTTAAGAAGCTCTACAAAGAATACCTCGGAATGGCAGGCGGAAAGCAGGCTCACAAGCTGCTCCACACTCACTATGCACCTAGACAGAATTACGATAAATAATGTCTGTTTATAATCGAGTATGAGGCAGGTGATTGTTTCGCCTGCCGGTCTCTCGCAATCGAATGGGGGCAAGCGATTGTTTCGCTTGCCGACCACTCATACCACCTCCCCGACAAAGCCAGAATCGGGGAGGTGGTTTTTTTATATTGAAATTTTGGAGATTTTGAGGAAATAATACTTGCATTTAAGTTTTGATTTGAGATGTTGAATATTTTTCGACGTGTCTGGCTCTGAAATGAGCATACACGTCGAAATTATTATCATCCTTAATATCCGCGAAAACAAATTTCGACGTGACTAAACAAAAATAACTGCGACACGTCGAAAAAATCAAGCACAAATTAAAAATATTTCCTGTAGGCTTTAAAATGGCAAAGAACTTTCGACGTATTGATGCATTTTTAAGCTTGGCACGTCGAAAATAAACTTAATCATCTCTTGAAACGAATTACTTTTCGACGTACACATCGTAAAAACAGCCTTATACGTCGAAAACAACACAATAAATTAATCCAAGTACACTTTACATTTTTTCTTCTTAAAACATATTGACATCCTTCCAGCAACAATTTAGAATATATGTAAATTATTTACATATATTCTAAATTGGAGGGAAACCATGATTGACAAAGAAACTATTTTGTCCGAAATAGATTTTTACAGCAACCTATTCGAAAATTACGAAACTCTTCTTGCGGAAGCTCCTGATGGAGAAATTTATTTCAAGTATGACCATAACAAATGGCGACCTTTTATTCGCAAAAACAACAAAGAAATTTATTTAAGTCCTAAGAGAAACAAGGAACTTATAAACAAGCTGCTGTTAAAAAAATTCACAGGACTAATGGTTGCAGAAATCAAAAGAAACCTTTGCCTCCTTAAATCTCTCGATAACTGTTTTACAGATTTATATAAAATTAACTATCTGGAAAAAATCAAAGAACTCGAAAATCTAAAAGGGCACGACTTCAAAGTCGATACTTTTATGGACATAAGCGGTGTGGCTACCATAGATCATCATAATAAAAATACTCAGCTGACAGACGATGAATCCAGATGGCTCTCCAGTCACAGTAAGCTTAATCCATATATGCCAGAAAAACGCATCCACAGATCCCCACTGGGAACAATGGTACGTTCCAAATCAGAGCTGTCAATAGCAACATTTCTGGATCTCAAAGGATTATCGTATAAATCCGATGAGCTGCTCATTCTGGAAGGGCATGAATATTACCCGGATTTTATAATTTACCGGAGATCTGACGGAAAAATAATAATATGGGAGCATCTGGGTATGATGGATGATCCTGCATATGCCGAAAAGGTAATTCACAAGCTGACAGTATATTCCCGTAACGGGTATAGACTTGGAGACAATCTTATACTTACTTATGACGATAACGGCAGTCTCGATATGACAACATTGAATAGTATTTATGAATTAATGCTAAAATGACATCTGCTTGGCAGTTAGGCTACTCGGAAATTTTGAATTTCGGCTACTCGGCAATTCAGAACTTCGCCTGCTCGGCAGCACGGCTTCACACTACAGCTCCAGTAATATTGCAAACACTGGTATCGTTGCCAGAGACATTACCGTAGAAAGGAGTACGCTTTTGGTAGCAAAAACTGCCTCGCCTTTATACTGCTGACTGAATATTGCCGCTACTGATGCAACCGGCATGGCAAAGGACAGAACAAGTACCTTTTCCAGCAAAGTGAATTCACCTGCCCATAATTTCATCACAGCCAGTGCGATACACGGGACCAAAAGCAGCTTCACAAACAATACAGCATATACCTGCCAGTCGTTTAAGATTTCACGAAGCTTCAGGCCGCCTAACTGGAAGCCTATGCTGAACATGGTCAACGGAGTCGTCGCGTTACCAATCATCTCAACGGCACCGCCCATCACACCCGGCAGGCGGAAATCCAGAAGAAACAGAATTATACCGATGAGCACACCCGCCAGACCCGGGCTGAACAGCTCTTTAATATCGATTTTTAATGCAGCTCCTGCAGACATCTGTATAAGCAGCACACCTACAGTAAATAGCAGAATATCATTTATAAACTCAACAATTGCTGCAAAGAACAATGCTTCGGTTCCATAAAGCGCTTTGATTACCGGAATACCAATAAAGCCGGTATTGCCGAACAGCAGCATAAACATCACAAGATATTGTTTGTTTTTTGTCAGTCTCATGACCTTAATCACAGGAATCCCAACCAGCAGCAGCACCCCGAAAATCACTATACATGCCACAAGAATGTACCCGGTATCCCTTAAGGTTTCCGTACTGAATGGAATCTGCATTGCATCAATCACAAGACATGGCCATGTAAGATTAACGATTATGCTGTTGACAGCCCCATTCTGCTCAACTGTAATCATACTACGTTTTTTAAAAAAAATCCCGGGCAGAATCATGACAAAAATCATCGCCAGAGAGCTGAGAATAGGTAAAACCAGCACTTTTGCACCTCTTAACTTATTTATTTTACAAAGCCCGGAATACAGTACTGCGGGCTCAGCGTTCTCAATTATACCCCCTTGCCTCACACCATTCAAGCAGAGTTTGCTCAATAGGACAGATTATGTATACAATGTCTGCAATTTCAACACTTTTTGCACCTTCTTAATCTGTTTTTATCACTAACTTGCTGTCTTTGTTTGCGGTCTGCAATTACCATTGACTCCCGCTGCCGAGGCATGTTACATTTTTAACAGGATGTTTATAATATTCTGACATATTACTAGAAAAATACATGTTAACAAATTATTATGAAAGGAGTTTCCTATGACTGACAAATGCACAGCATGTGCTGAATCACAGGAAAAAATCAAGGAACTGAAAAAAATCGTCGACAAGTACAAAGACACACAAGGTTCCTTAATCCAGGTACTCCATGAGGCTCAGGAAGTCTATGGATATCTGCCGCTTGAAGTGCAGCGCGAAATTTCGGAGCTGATGGATATCCCTCTCGCAGAAATCTACGGAGTAGTCAGCTTCTACACCCAGTTCTCCATTAATCCTAAGGGCAAATACAAGGTGAACGTATGCATGGGTACTGCCTGCTATGTTAAGGGCGCAAACGAAGTATTGGACAAATTCAGGACACGCCTTTCCATTGACGTGGGTGAATGCACTGAAGACCGCAAATTCTCTCTTGATGCCTGCAGATGCATCGGAGCATGCGGACTTGCCCCTGTTGTTACAATTAACGATGAAGTGTACGGCAAACTCACACCAGATGACGTAGATGCTATCATCGATAAGTATGAAGAATTATAGGAGGGGTGTGCCGAAATGATAAAAAGTATTGCAGATATTGCTGAAATAAGAGCAAAAAAACACGCGGATATGATGATCCGTCTCGATAAAAATGCACAGCCTACAGCAGAAGGCGGCCGCATGCATGTCATGGTATGCGGAGGAACAGGCTGTACTTCCTCCAACTCGATGAAAATCATCGATAACCTGGAGGAGCTCATCCGTATCAACAAGCTCCAGGATGAGATCAAAGTGGTAAAAACCGGCTGCTTCGGACTCTGTGCTGAAGGACCAATCGTAATGATTTATCCTGATCACATCATGTATACAACCGTGCAGCCTGAAGACGTGAAAGAAATTTTCGAAAGCCATATTCTCAATGGCGAACCTGTTAAACGCCTTCTGGCAGGTGACAAAACTGCAGAGGAAATCACCAACGCTCTCGACAATGTTGACTTCTTCTCAAGACAGATGAGAGTAGCCTTAAGAAACTGCGGCGCAATCAATCCTGAATGCATCGATGAATACATAGCAAGAGACGGTTATCTCGCCCTGCAGAAGGTTATCACAGAAATGGATCCTGAGGATGTTATCGATACTATCAAAGCATCACAGATAAGAGGCCGCGGCGGTGCAGGCTTCCCTACAGGTGTAAAATGGAGCTTTGCTGCTGCTCAGCAGGTTGCCCAGAAATATGTATGCTGTAATGCCGACGAAGGTGACCCGGGCGCATTCATGGACCGTTCCGTTCTGGAAGGTGACCCGCATTCAGTAATCGAAGCAATGGCTATTGCAGGTTATGCCATCGGAGCAAATCAGGGGTATGTATACGTTCGTGCCGAATACCCTATCGCAGTTGAAAGACTGTCGATTGCCATCGAACAGGCTAAGGAATACGGTCTGCTTGGCAAGGACATTCTGGGTACAGGCTTTGATTTCAATCTGGAAATCAGACTTGGTGCCGGCGCATTCGTATGCGGCGAGGAAACTGCTCTCATGACTTCAGTAGAAGGAAAGCGTGGCGAGCCAAGACCAAGACCACCATTCCCTGCTGTCAAGGGACTTTTCGGCCAGCCTACTATCCTCAACAACGTTGAAACATATGCCAATATCCCTATGATAATCCTGAATGGGCCTGAATGGTTCTCAAGCATCGGTACAGAAAAATCAAAGGGTACCAAGGTATTTGCTGTGGGCGGCAAAATCAACAATACAGGTCTCGTTGAAATTCCTATGGGAACTACCCTTCGTGAAATCATCTACGATATCGGAGGCGGTATCCCTAACGGCAAGGAATTCAAGGCTGCACAGACAGGCGGACCTTCAGGCGGATGTATCCCTGCATCAGAGCTGGATACTCCGATAGATTACGAATCACTTATCGCTCTCGGCTCCATGATGGGTTCAGGCGGACTTATCGTAATGGACGAGGATACTTGTATGGTAGACCTGGCAAGATTCTTCCTGGAATTCACAGTTGATGAATCCTGCGGTAAGTGCCCGCCATGCCGTATCGGTACCAAGAGAATGCTGGAAATCGTTACAAGGATTACAGAAGGAAAGGGAACGCTGGAGGATCTGGATAAGCTTGAAGAGCTGGCAGAAAGCATCAAGGATGCCGCTCTCTGCGGACTGGGACAGACTGCACCTAACCCTGTACTCTCGACGATGAAATATTTCCGTGACGAGTATATCGCACACGTTGTTGACAAGAAATGCCCTGCCGGCGTATGTAAGTCAATGGTTAAGTACATCATCGACAACGATGCCTGCAAGCACTGCAGCATCTGTAAAAAGAACTGTCCTGTTCAGTGTATCTCCGGCGACAAGAACACTCCGTTCTCAATCGATCAGGACAAGTGCGTCAAGTGCGGACTTTGTATGGAAAAATGTCCGTTCAAGGCAATCCTCAAGAATGCGTAAGAAGAAGGGAGCGTAAGTATTATGAACAAAGTAAATATTACCATAGACGGTATCAAGCTTTACGTGCCTGAGAACTATACGATTCTCGAGGCTGCTAAAGAAGTAAACATAACTATTCCTACCCTTTGCTTCCTCAAGGATGTAAATGAAGTCGGCTGCTGCCGTATGTGTATTGTTGAAGTCAAGGGTGCAAAAGCACTTCAGGCTGCATGCGTACACCCTGTAAGCGAAGGTATGGAGGTTTTCACTCATACACCTAGAGTAATGAAGGCCAGAAAAACAAATCTGGAGCTGATTCTTTCAAACCACAATTCACGCTGCCAGACATGCACAAGAAGCTGGATGGACTGTGAGCTTCAGTCACTGGCAAACAAGCTCTCAGTTGAAACCGTGCGCTTTGAAGGGGAACAGAAGAAGCTTCCTCTGGACATAGGCGTATCCATCGTCCGTGACCCTAACAAATGTATCCTCTGCAGAAGATGCGTAAGCGCCTGCAAGAACATACAGACAGTTGCAGTAATCGATGCTGTAAACAGAGGCTTCGACACCAAGATAGCTGCACCGTTTGATGTATCTCTGGCTGACACTCCTTGTGTCAACTGCGGTCAGTGCATCAACTACTGCCCTGTAGGAGCACTTCATGAAAAGAACGATATCGACAAGGTATGGCAGGCTATCCATGACCCTGAAAAACATGTTGTCGTACAGACAGCACCTGCAGTAAGAGTCGCTCTGGGCGAAGATTTCGAAATGCCTATCGGTACACCTGTTACCGGTAAGATGGTAACTGCCCTGCGTATGCTCGGCTTTGACAAGGTATTTGATACAGATACCGGTGCTGACCTTACCATAATGGAAGAAGGCGCTGAACTTATAGACCGTATCAGAGATGAAGGCAAGCTGCCGCTGATTACGTCCTGCTCACCAGGCTGGATTAAATTCTGCGAGCACAACTTCCCTGATATGCTGGACAACCTTTCCAGCTGCAAGTCGCCTCACCAGATGTTCGGTGCAATACTTAAATCATACTACGCCAAGAAAGAGGGCATCGATCCTGACAATATCTTCGTTGTTTCCATCATGCCTTGTACTGCTAAGAAATTCGAAGCAGCAAGACCTGAAATGAATGTTGACGGTCGCCCTGATGTTGACGTTGTTCTCACCACAAGAGAACTGGGCAAGATGATCTACGACGTAGGTATCGACTTCCCTGATCTTGGAGACAGCAGCTTCGACGATCCGTTCGGCAATGCATCCGGAGCCGGTGTTATCTTCGGTACTACAGGCGGTGTTATGGAAGCTGCACTGAGAACTGTTGCAGATCTGCTTACCGGTTCATCAGCTGACAACATCGAATACGAAGAGGTTCGCGGTCTTGAAGGAATCAAGGTGGCAACTCTTGAAATCGCAGACCTGAAGCTGCGTGCTGCCGTTGCCCACGGTCTCGGCAATGCCCGCAAGCTTATGGAAGCTATCCGTGCTGGAGAAGAATTCCACTTTGTTGAAATCATGGCATGCCCTGGCGGCTGCATAAATGGCGGTGGACAGCCTCTGCAGCTGTCAGATGTACGTAACTGGATTGATGTGCGTG
This sequence comes from Bacillota bacterium, assembly GCA_030526355.1. Lineage (GTDB taxonomy): Bacteria > Bacillota > Clostridia > Peptostreptococcales > Anaerovoracaceae > Lentihominibacter. The sequence continues at coordinate 52,293 of JAUNDC010000004.1, forward strand.
AAGAACGTGCAAAGGGACTCTATAAAGAAGACCGCAAGACTTACATCAGAAAGTCCCACAATAATCCGGCAGTCAAGAAGCTTTATAAGGAATATCTGGGTATGGCAGGCGGAAGCAAAGCGCACAAGCTGCTTCACACCCACTATCACGCTCGTCCTAACTACGAGAAATAAGGTTATTATACCTTTCCCAACCTATATTACAAAAGAGGCTGTATTGACAGCCTCTTTTATCTAATTATATTTCTATTGAGTCAAGCTTAATAAGAACATCCGCTGTCACTTCAGTCCCTTTAACAATATCTTTCCACTCAGTATTTTCTTGCGGACAGTGACTCATACCTTTTATACTAGGAACGAAAATCATTCCTGTAGGCACAACATCATTTATAAAAACTGCATCATGTCCCGCTCCTGAGATTATTTTCATTGAATCTAGTCCATTCTCATCTGCAGCTTCTGCTACACAATTAACAATTTTTTCATTGAACACTGCTGGTGCTGCTCTCCAATATCTCTTTATCTCTACCGAAGCACCATGTTTAGCACATACTTTTTCAATTATATTACATGTCTGCTCCTCCAACAATGCCATTCCTTCATCAGTATGGTAACGCAAATCAATACTAAAATACACTTCTCCTGGAACAATATTTTTACTTGACGGCTTTGCTTCTATCCTTCCCACCGTTATTACAGCGGGTTCTCCAAATTCTCTGCAGTTTTCCTGAATTCTCAGGATCGCATCTGAAGCAATTTCCAGAGCGTCTATTCTATGTGACATAGGTGTGGTTCCTGCATGATTTGCTTCGCCTCTGATAATGACATCAAGACCTGTTATTCCAAGCGCTCCAGTTACAATTCCCATTTCTTTTCCCAAGCTGTCAAGAACAGGACCCTGTTCTATATGTGGTTCAAGATATGCTTTTGCCTTTGTCATTCTATTTCTTTCATCACCCTTATATCCTATCCGAATAAGCTCATCCTCATATCGGATTCCATCAATATCCTGCTTATCATAAACCCATTGCTTTTCAAACTGACCTGAAATCACCCCGCTGGCCAGCATCGGCGGTACAAATCTGGCGCCCTCTTCATTAGTCCAATCTGCCAGAACTAAATCACTTTTAAGGTTTATATTGCTTTCTTTAATTGAGATAATCGATTCCAGTGCAGCCATAACTCCAAAGAATCCATCAAATCTCCCACCGTTTGGCTGCGTATCCATATGCGAACCAACATAGATAGGTGATGCATCAGGATCAGTGCCTTTCAAAACTCCATAGACCGTTCCCATATCATCTACTTTCACTTCCATGCCACCAGCTTTCATCCATGTAACAAGCAAGTCTCTCGCCTTCTTATCAGCATCAGATAAAGCAAGCCTCATCATTCCCCCATCTTCTGTTACAGAAATACCATTGATTTCGTCCATTCTTTTCTTTAATCTTGTTTCGTTTATTTTCATACAGCAAACTCCTTTCCACAATACTGCATAATAAAACCCTCATGAATCTCAAACTCACAAGGGTTTTATATAATTTAATCAATACAACTACTGAACAGCCTTGATTCGCGCTTCTGCTTTTTTGCTGTCTTTCACCATTCCAACAATATCTTTTCCTCCCAGAATTGCCATAATAAATATCATTATTGCTCCTACTCCGAAAGAAGCCCATACCATTCCGATTCCCATCGCTTCGATGTGGAATGTAAATGAAAGAATATAATGAGCTGCAAATATGATAATAACACCAATCCAGAATACTTTCCAACCAGTTGTATCTGCGCCAAGCCATCCAAATAATCCTTTTCCATCGCATCTTTCTGACTCAGGAATTTCATTGGAAGCTTTCATTTCTCTACCTAGCTCTACCCAGTTTGTAAGCTTTGCTTTCTCATAGTCAGGCTTTGTACATAAGCTAACTACAATTATCAGAGGGATTGATACAAAAACACCTACATGTACAGCATGTAGACCATGCATCAGTGTTCCAGGACTTCCAGTTGCAACCCATGCATACATTGCCCAAGCCAACGCTGCTATGCCACCTCCTATTGTTGAGGCTAATGCGCCTGCAGTTGTTGATCTTTTCCAGAACCATGCACTCATCGTTGTTGCAAATAACCCTGATAAGCATATTGCCTGCGCTAATACCCATAATGGAACAAGAATAGGCAACCATAATGCTGATACAATTCCTATTACAACTACCACAACTACTGATATTCTGCTTGCTCTCAGAGCCTGTTTATTTGTTGCATTTTTATTGATGAAGCTCTGATATATATCTTTCGTAATGATAGTTACGCCATTCATAGCAAACGATGATCCACATGATATTATAGTCATCAAAAGCCCTACTAATATCACAACGCCCACAAATGTATTGGAATTGTTAATTGTAAACCATGCATAAAGGCTATCTCCGGACAGCCCTTCCGGTACTGTAATCTTGCCCAGTGTTGCTCCTACGAGAATAGCCATTCCTGCCAGGAAAGGAAGCACATTGTAATATGATCCTCCTAACACTGCAAGCATTCCGTTTGAACTTACTTTAGGGGTTTTACCAACATATGCCCACATATACATCCATGGATCAGCCAGATAAAATACACCCAGAGTAAGCGCATAAGTTGTGAAAACAGATTTATCAAGTGCGAAGAAATTAGTAAATGAGTCAGGCAGTATCTGGTAGAAAGTCTGTGTCACTTCAGTTGGATTTCCAGCAACCATCTTAAAAGCTATAGCCGCAAACAAGATAATACCTATCGCCTGAAGTATGGACTGGAACCACTGTGTAATAAGTGCAGAATACTGACCTGCAGTAACAAGATACAGCAGTATTATCACTGACGACACGATTACCCCAAAAGTTATACTGGTATTAAAGACAACTGTCATTGACGTTGCTATCGCGAGAAATTGCATTCCAGTCAATATTGTAGGTCTTACCAAAGAAACCAGTGCAGCCGGTACTCTCATCACTTCACCATATCTTGCGCATATAAAGTCTGATATAGTAACTGCCCCTGTTTTTCTCCCGAAATAATTAAGCCTTCTGGCAAATAAAACAGTAAATAAGGCACATCCTGTTACTACAAACAGCGATGCCCACATCTGCGATATACCTGAAGCCATTCCATTACCTACATATCCCGATACACTGGCTCCTCCAACATAACCCCCAAGATAAGCAGTTGCTAAAAGCCAGAATGGTGCGCCACGCCCGGCCAGTAAAAAATCATCTGCAGTTTTCGCAAGTCTGCTGAACCACATACCAGCACCGATAAATGCTATTACAAGAATTATCAGCACTATTATTGAAATAATTACCGTAATATTCATTTTCTCCTCCCTTAAAAAATAATACCAAACAACAATATCTACTTCTGTCTATATTTATCCATTATGTCCTTATTTAATTCTATTGGCGGCTGCTGTTCTGCCGGAATAAGACACTCATACTTTCTGCCGTTCATTCTTTCTTTCCATTCTGATTGAGCTTCAATAAGCACCTTTTCATCACAAAGGATATCTGCTGCAGTCAGTGAAATTACTTTAGCCGCACAATCAAGGCTTTTCTGCCCCATGGAATCACCTGCACATCTTGCTACACCCCAATGATGCCAGCCACAATTCTGCATTCCCATCGCAATCCACGGTGAAGCATAAGGTGCACACCAACTGAATTCAGAAGTATCACATAAGACCGTAAATCCACCTTCAAACGGATCAAGTTTTGTAGGAAGTCCTGTCTCAGGCTGCCCTAACTCCTTTTGTATAGCCCTAGCCTTAGCCTGTTCCTCCTCTGTAAACTGAGGTACTCCAACAATCAGCATATTGTTGTATACATGTTCAGCTAATACCTTATTAGGAATTTTATGATGTGTTACAGTAATTACTTCCTCCTCAACACTTGTATCAGTAGCAATGGCTCCTGCTTTCGCACAATTATCAACTCTTTTGAGCGTTTCCAACATTTCTTCAGTAGTTTCAAACCTTCCTATTACCCATACTGTTGTATAATCTGGTACAACACTAGGAAATTCAGGTCCTGTTGAGGTGTATGTATAATTTATCGTATTAGCTGCATCTGGTGGATTGCCTGGATATATATGTTCTCTAAGTACATCTATTGCATGCCCCATTAACTGTCCGGCATCCAAAGCACTTCTGCCATGCCATGGCGAGTTTCCATGCGATGTTTTCCCTTTAAAATGATACTTTTTACTGAAATATGCCTGACAGCTGTCATAATTTGCTTTAGTATAACTCCATGGATGCCAGTCTAGAAAAGCATCAACTCCGTCATAGCATCCAGCTCTTCCCATGTAGGGCTTTCCTAAGCAAAGCTCCTCTGCTGGAGAACCGAATACCTTTACAGTGCCCTTTATACCAAACTTCTCTATGGCCTCTTTAGCAGCAATTGCTGCCTTTACACCTCCAACTCCCAGCAAATTATGTCCACAGCCTTGTCCAGGCGCTCCTGTAATTATTGCACATTTTTCTAGTTTTTCACCATCCTGCGACAAACCTGGTAGCGCATCATATTCAGCATTTATGCCTATCACCGGAGAACCTGTTCCATAGCTTGCTATGAACGCTGTTGGCATCCCGGCAACTCCCTTTTCTACTTTAAATCCATACTTTTCAAGAAGCTCCATCAATGCTCTAGAAGATTCATATTCCTGCATTGATAGTTCTGGATGCTCCCAAATGTATTTTGATGTATCATAAAAGTCCTGAGTATTTTCTTCATTCCATTTAATTAAAAAGTCTTTTATATTCTTTAACGTTTCCATTTACAATCTCCTCTCATATTCTGTCAAGCCTAACTGTTTCTTGTCATGTACATTCTTCTCCTTTCATGCAAATTACTATAACGTATACTGATCGATCAATGCTTCATCATCATTAATAGCAATGGTTATGCCAAAAATGCAAAACAAATGTCCGGCATTTAATATACCCCTTTTGAACTGTTGCAATTTCTTGCAGATATCAATAATAAAATTATTTATCTTTTACAAGCCGCGCTCCTGATATTTGTTTTTTTCAGGCAACTTCTAAATCAAAAAGACTTAAGTCTTTTAATTTAAACCGACTTAAGTCTTTTTGATATACTTCTGTATTTTTCTATAAGCTGAACTCTGACTTATACCTAACTCTTCCGCTACTTTATAGCTGCTTTTATGCCTATTATATGCTTCAATAATCATTTTCCTCTCTACTTCATTGATTTTGCTTGCTTCAGGCTTTTTTGACTTTACAGGTACTGCAGCCGCCATTTCATTTTTTACACTTCTTATATCTATATCTACTTCCCCTTCAGTAACCACGAGCCTTTCCACACAATTTTCCAACTCTCTCAAGTTTCCTTTCCAATAGCTTCCTTCAAAAAACTCAATGCATTTTTCTTCTATATTTAACTTTTTATCATAGAGCTTAGTATATTTTTTCACAAAGTAATTAACCGCTGGCATTATATCTGCTTTTCTTTCCCTAAGAGGAGGGATTACAATAGGAACAACATTTAATCTGTAAAATAAATCTTCTCTGAATTCACCACTTTCGACGAGATTCTCCAAGGTTTTATTGGTTGCCGCTATTACACGCACATCTACAGGAATTTCCTCTGTGCCTCCCACCCTTATTATTTTCTTATTTTGTAGAAAATGTAATAATTTCACTTGCAAAGCAATAGGCATTTCACTGATTTCATCAAGAAGAATGGTACCACCATCGCTTATTTCAACAAGCCCTGCTTTTCCTTTTTTATCTGCTCCAGTAAAAGCTCCACTGACATATCCAAATAACTCAGATTCAAGCAAAGCAGGTGGGATAGCGCCACAATTTATTTCTGTCATTTTCTTATCACGTCTTTCACTGGTGTAATGAATATATCTGGCAAGTAAGCTTTTACCAACACCTGTTTCACCTTCAATCAATATAGTTGACTGCGTATCTTTAATCATGTCTGCCAATTTCACCACATTTTGCATACCTTCACTTACCGCTATCAATGCAGGAAAAGGCTTGTTTTCGTCTTCATTGCTATGAGTATCACGAAAATATTTTCCAATACTCATTGTATCGTTATTTAACAGAGAATTGGTTATAACTCTGAAAATCTCTCCATTTTCATCAATGATAGGTACTCCGGCCACAACAAATTCTCTATCCTTATTTACAACCTGCGGTAAAATCACCCTGCGTTTTTCTTTCAGGGCAATAGAACATACAGATGGCTGGAAAAGATCATCCTTTTCTATAGAAGATGTTGTCCTTCCCAATAGTGCTTCTCTTGACAAACCTGTAGTTGCTTCAAAGGTATAATTGATACGCAATGTTTTACCGTCAATATCTGCAACATAAATACTCGATGGGCTTTGCTCAATTATCAGATTAAGCTCCTTACTCGTATCAATTATAGAACTTACGGCATCTATCAACTCTTCGTCATCTACAGGATTTTTGGGGAGGCTGTCATATTCACTAGAAGCAAAACCAATTTTATTTATTGCATCCAGATATTCTATATACTTTTTTCTTAATTTTTTTATTGGCATTAAATATTCCCCCTTTTCCCTTATCAATATCCTTTTATCTATATCAATGCAAAAAATATGCCAACAGTAAAAACTATTGTTTTAAGTATATTGTAACATATTCTTATAATATGATTGACTTATTTTCCAAGTCTTTGTGAATTACAGTAAGTCATTTCAAGTCATTTTGACTTATATAAGTCTGCTATTTTCCCATTTAAATTCTGTACAATATCGCTCAACATCATAAAAAAATTTCGACGTGTGGCTCCAATTCTCCTCCACACGTCGAAATATATGGCAATCCAAAGTTTCTTATCTCAGTTTAATAATATGCTATCTCTGCTTACGCCTTCTGCCGTAAACGGCTGCTCCCGCACCGGCGGCAGCTGTAAGAGCAAGGGCTGCAAAAATCCACATATTGAAATCATCGCCAGTTTTAGGTTTATCAGGGATCACTGTATCAGGATTTTTGGTATTGGTAATGTTATATCCTTCAATAGTTGATTTGTACCCATTAACATCATCTTCTGTGATGGTGTAGTCATTCATGGTTACCGTTCCATCATTTGAGTAGCTGTACTGCTCAAGGTTTTCAAAGCTGAAATCAGTAGTACCATTTCGAAGAACCACCTCATCGACTTCTTCACCGTTCTTCATCAGATTGACGGTAATATCAGGGAATTCAGTTCCTTCAGGGGCCACCCATGATTTAGTTCCGCTTACAGTTACATACTTCTGATTGATTATGTTAGTTATATCATATCCATCATACGTTGGGCTATAACCTTCTACAGTCTGTTCCAGCACAGTATATTCATAAACGTGACCATCAGTTAAGTCATATTTGTCAAGGGTTCTGAAGCTGTATTTACTTTCTCCGGATCTGAGCTCTGCAGAATCAATCACTTTACCATCCCTGCAAAGGTCTATTTTAGCATCCGGGAATTCAGTTCCTTCAGGTGCTATCCATGTTTTAGTTCCTGTCACATCAACATATTCCTGTTTGATAGTATTCGTTACATTATATCCATCAACCTTAGAAGTATAGCCTTCAACATCAGCTTCTTTAATCTCATACTTATACAGCTGGCCTTCTCCATCGTATACAGGAACATCAAAACTATACTCCATTTCACCATTTGCAAGCTCAACTGACTTGTATTCTGTACCATTCTGTAGCAGAATAATCTTTACTGCAGGGTATATCGTGCCCTCAGGTGCAATCCATGTCTTGACCCCTGAAATAGTCATATTACCGGGAGCTATCGTATTTACAAAGTTATTATCGTTCTTGACAGTGGTATACCCCTCCACCGGATCTTCTGTAACTGTGTATTCGTATATATGCCCATCTTCAAGATCATATTTGTCAAGACCTGTAAAAGCATATTCAGTCCTGCCGTTTGAAAGCTCAATATCATCAATTTCCTCTCCGTCCTGAAGCAGATTTATCTTAATTGACGGATGTTCAGTTCCTTCAGGATCCTTCCAGGTTTTTGTTCCCTCTATTGAAATTTTTTCCTGCTTTATTGTGTTTGTAATATTGTATTTATCATACGAAGTTTCATACCCATCTACATTCTGTTCCTTTACAGTGTATTCATATACATGCCCATTTTCCAGATCATACTTGTCGAGATCTGTAAAGCTGTAAGAGTTTTCACCTGACTTAATTACAGTTTCGCCAACTTTCTTTCCATCACGATACAGCTCAATTGTAACATTCTCATGTTCAGTTCCTTGCGGATCAATCCAGGTTTTGATTCCGTTAATCTCGATTTTTTCTTGTTCAATTGTATTTATTATATTGCAATCCCCATCTTTATTAACGTATGACGTTGTATATCCCTTAACATTCTTTTCCTCTACGTTATAGGAATACTTATATCCTTTTGAATCATATTTATCCAGACCAGTGAACTCATATGAAGTTTCTCCGTTTTTGAGCACAAGAGAATCAATTGATTTTCCATTCTGCAGCAAGTTGATTGTAATGTCAGGGTGTACCGTACCTTCAGGATCTATCCATGTCTTGGTTCCCTTAACTGTTACTGTATTCTGTTTAATTGTATTGGTAATTGTGAACCCGTTCCCTGCATCTCCGGAAACAGCTGCTGCGTAACCTTCAGGTACATTGACCTCTTCTACAGTGTATAATACAGCCTCCCCTTTTACACCTTCTGAATTATAGCTGAACTTGTCAAGATCAGTCCACTCATATGCCCAGTCATTATCTGCATTCAGTGTTATTGCATCGCCTGCCTCGACGCCGTTAGCTTTAAGCTGTACCATTATACTATCGGGCCTCAATTCATCCTGATCTTCCCCATCAATCCACTTTTTATCAACTGCTATGGCAGTCTTCTCTCTGGTGTTTGTCACCTTTCCACTTTCAGGCAGATTGCTGGTAACTTTACCATATGATACCTTTACATCATATTCTCTGGAATCTCCCGTATATCCTGCGGGAACTTTTGTTTCTTTAAGCTTATACGTCCCCGATGGAATATTTGCAAATGACACCTTACCATCCGATCCTGATTCGGCAGTCATAGTGACAAGTTTATCTGTTCCGACAGCAGTGCCTTTCAGTGTAAAGACTGCACCCTTCACTGGATTGTCTTTTTCATCAGCTTTCATAAACTCCAATGAACCGCATAAACCTTTTACTTCAGGCACATCAAAGCCTGCGTGCTTTAATTCGACTGCAGCACCTCCTTTATCAGCTTTAGAGAACATGAAGTAGTCAAGGATGGTTTCTCCGTTAGTTGCCATTGCGGTATCAAAAGCAAAGTCAGCTGCTGTAGTATCCAGTGCAACAGGATACGTGAAAGAATAGTGATACAGGGTTTTACTGCCTGACGTCACTACATCCGGCTGGCTCTTCTTCAGATCCCACAGCAGTTTATTTTTGCTGAAAGTACAGGTATTAACTCCAGAATAGGAATCATTTCCTTTGTATATGATGTTTGATGCCATGGGATCATGTACAAACCATGCCTTCGCACCAAGCTTTATTATACTAACAATTTTGCCAAAGCTGTTATATAATTCCTGCTGGTTGACTGAGTTGAATGCTTTGCTGGAAAACGAACTCAACCATTCATATACATTCTGTTTTTTTGCTTTTCCGAAATCATTCCGGTCATTAACTGCAAATTTTGCTTCCCCGGTCGAGAAAGCTATCGAATACAAAGATACTTTTCCACCATTAACTTCATGGTTTTTAATTTTATTTGCGATGCCATCCTGTGTTGTTACTGAATTATGATCTTTCCACTGAGCCCAGATTCCACCACCTCTATCACCTTCAACGATATCAATACTGTTTCTGCTTTTTTCAGTAACATGATAAGTCGGACAACCATCTGTCAGAAGAATAACATTCACATTGGATATCTTTTCTAATGTTTTATCAGTTTCAGCTTTTTTTATTAGATTATAGGCAAGCTGCAAACCGCCTTCAATATTCGTTCCGCCGGCAGGATGGTTTATCTGCCCTATATCAGCCTTACTTGCTGCCAGTCCGGATTCAACAGCAACATCCTCCCAGCCCCAGTTTTCGCCTCTAACGGCGTCACTGGAAAACTGCACTATCTGAACAAGGCGCTTGTAGCCCTTAGCACCTTCTCCAAATTTATCGACAAAATTGTATGCAGCGTCTTTGGCAGCCTGCAGCCTTGTCTTTTTACCCTGACTGCCGTCCACTTCATTATTCATACTGCCCGACCTGTCGATTACCAGAACAACAGCTGCATCTGCAGTAGTTGGTATTTTCTCCAGATTCTCAGCCGTTGTTACATCAAGAGTAACCTTAAACACATTTTCTGTATCGGTTCCTTTGATGCTCTTGTTTATTTTAACATCACCATTCTCAAGTGTCTCATCTGGCATCATTGCCTCACTTGAGCTGGTAATCTGCTGTGAAGAAGCAGATACTGCTCCCCCCTGTTCATCGGCAAATGAACTAATCGGCATCATTGTCACGGCCATAATGACCGTAAGCAATAATACCCATATTTTTCTTGTCATCTCTTCCTCCTTTATTAGCCGGCATTTCTGCCTCATACCCCTTTACATGCAAATCCCCTTGCAGTACCCTGATTTATCAGGATTTTTCCCTTATGTATTTGATTTTTACTTTTTTATCATACCACCTAAAAATAAATCGTGAACCGTCTGTTATTCGCCTTTATCCGGCTCAAGGCGAACAATTTCAAGGCTTTATGACTAAATCCGAAATATTTCGAGTAAAAAGCACATGTTCTTTTTTGCACAAAAAAACAGCCTCATCTGTTATTACAGACGAAGCTGTCATGCTATTTCTTTGAATATATTGTTTTCGTGCTGACGCCCTCCAATGCGCCCAGCTTCCCTGACAGCGCACTGATAGAGTTCTGGTCGGCTTCAATTGCAACACTGATTATCGCCAGCTCTCTGGCAGGATGAGGTACTCCCATCCTCCCTATAATCATTTTGCGATAATCGTGAAGCAACATATTGATAGCCTCTACAGACTCCTCATTCTCGACAATTATGCCTATCAGAGCTGTTCTGGTATCACCCATCTATCTTCTCCTGTTTATTAGCTTTGCAAGAAACTTTTAGGCACCGCTGCTATGCGTCTCTATCGTTTCCTCCTGATACCGCCTCCGGCGACATTCTGACGTGTTATAGCCTTGGTTATGGCAATTTTAGCTCTGATGACATCATCAGGGTCTCCATCATCCTCATGCTTGACGAGCCAGTCCTCAGCTTTTGCTTTCTCACTCAGAACACGCTCCATATCTATATCCTCCGACCATTCAACGGCGTCGGTATATATGATGATGCTGTCCTTGACATCTATGAAACCGCCAGAAACAGCAGCTATTCTGAAGTCATCCTTTGCAGCGCCGGCCTCCTGTATCCACAGCTCTCCTATATCAAGCAGCTTGCACGCCCATGAATGACCGTACATGAAGCCTTCATCTCCTTCCAGTGTCCTGGCTATGACAAGCTCCACATATCCACGGTAAAACAGTTTGGAAGGAGTCATTATTTCCAATTTTACGCTGTTAGCCATAACAATCTCCTATTTTCTGCTTGCTTCGAATTTTTCAACGACCTCATCGATTCCGCCTGCAAAGAGGAACATCTGCTCAGGAATCTCGTCGTGCTTTCCTTCGAGAATTTCCTTAAAGCCACGGATAGTCTCCTTGAGAGGCAGGTATTTGCCTTCCATTCCTGTGAACTGAGCTGCAACGCTGAAAGGCTGCGACAGGAATCGCTGAATCTTTCTCGCTCTAGCAACGATAAGCTTATCAGAATCGGACAGCTCATCCATACCGAGTATTGCGATGATATCCTGCAGATCCTTATATCTCTGCAGCACCTCCTGCACTCCTCTGGCTGTATCATAGTGCTCCTGCCCCAGAATAAGCGGATCCATTATTCTGGATGTCGATTCAAGCGGATCTACAGCAGGATAAATACCGAGCTCTGTAATCGCTCTGGAAAGTACCGTTGTAGCATCCAGATGTGCGAAGGTTGTTGTAGGAGCCGGGTCGGTCAGGTCATCGGCAGGAACGTAAACAGCCTGTACCGATGTAATCGATCCCTTCTTTGTTGAAGTGATTCTTTCCTGAAGTGCTCCCATTTCCGTAGCCAGCGTAGGCTGATAACCTACTGCAGACGGAACACGCCCCAGCAATGCCGATACTTCAGATCCTGCCTGTGTAAATCTGAAAATATTATCGATGAAGAGCAGAACGTCCTGGTTTTCCTTATCTCTGAAGTATTCTGCCATTGTAAGTCCTGTCAGAGCTACTCTCATTCTGGCACCAGGTGGTTCGTTCATCTGTCCGAATACCATTGCAGTATTGTTTATTACACCTGACTCTATCATTTCATAATATAGGTCATTTCCTTCTCTTGTTCTCTCGCCTACTCCGGCGAATACGGAGATTCCGCCATGCTCCTTGGCAATATTATTGATCAGCTCCTGAATGAGTACTGTTTTGCCTACTCCGGCGCCTCCGAAAAGACCAACCTTACCGCCCTTTGTATACGGCGCAATCAGGTCGATTACCTTGATTCCTGTCTCGAAGATATGTGCTGAAGTATCCTGTTCCTCAAACGGAGGAGCAGCTCTGTGGATTGCAGCTCTGAGCTCTGTTTCCACACTGCCCTTCTCATCAATAGTCTCTCCGATTACATTGAACATCCTGCCCAGTACCGCTTTTCCTACAGGAACCTTTATCGGCTCTCCTGTATCAACGGCTTCCATACCTCTTTTCAGACCATCGGTAGATGACAGTGATACACATCTGGCAACATCATCACCAACGTGCTGTGCAACCTCAGTTACGATTCTCCTACCTTCAAATTCGATGTCCACGGCATTGAGCAGCTCAGGCATCTCTTCTTCCTTGAATTTTATATCTATTACGGGACCTATGATCTGGTGTATTATTCCCTTGTTCATTTTCGCCTCCTATTTTTGTGCCTCTGAACCGGCAACGATTTCTATGATCTCGTCTGTGATAGCAGACTGTCTGGCTCTGTTGTAATTAAGCGAAAGCTTATCAAGCATCTCTCTGGCATTATCAGTGGCGTTTTCCATTGCCATCCTTCTGGCAGCGTGCTCACATGTGGCCGATTCCACCACTGCACCGTATATCATCATCTCTACGTATTTAGGAACCAGATAGTTAAATACCGCTTCCACCGACGGCTCATATTCAACAGGTTTGGCATTTCTCATAATTTCAGGATCCTTGTCGATCTCAAAAGGAAGCAGTGTAACGTTCTTTACCTCCTGCTCCATTGAGCTTATGAATGAGGTGTAAATCAGCACTACCTCATCGATTTCTCCCCTGTTGTACATTTCTATGATAGGCACGCTCATTTCTCTGGTTTCCAGGAAGGAAATATTTTCAGGCGGAGCCAGATAATCGCTGTAAATCTCATATCCCCGCTTCTCAAAATATTCCTTACCTTTGCTGCCTATCGCAAAGATAACAGGCTTCTCCCAGTCAGCATCGATTTCCCTCTGTGCCTCCTTGAGAACATTACTGTTAAATCCTCCGCAAAGTCCCCGGCAGCTTGTTACCACTATATAACAGGTGGTCTTGATTTCTCTGTTACCGGCAAGATATTCCGGTGGGATATCCTGGCTGCTGTTGAATATTTCTGCTATTGTATGTGTAATGTAGTGTGAGTTCTCATTTGTCTTCTCGAATATTGCCTTGGCCTTCCTGAGTTTGCCTGCCGATACCAGCTTCATAGCATTTGTGATATGCTCAGTACTTGTAACGCTTTTTATTCTGCGCTTTATGTCCTGCATACTTTCAGCTGCCATTCTCACACCTCCCTTTTGCTGTATTGCTTATCATTATTCTTCAATCATCGCCATTCCGCTCAGCCCCAGCCCTTTGAGAAATTCCTTTCTGTAAAGCTCGAGACCTTCCTTGAGTTTTGACTCAGCCTCTTCGGTAAGCTGTCCTGTTTCTTTGATGCTTCTTCCTACTTCCGGATAATGAGTATCCATAAACTCATAAAATCCTTTTTCGAATTCCTTAACATTCTGAACGCCGATGTCTGCCAGATAATCGTTAATGGCAGCATAGATGATCATAACCTGATTCTGAACAGGTACCGGCTGATACTGAGGCTGTTTCAGTATCTCCATCAATATCTGGCCATGATCCAGTCTGTCCTGTGTCTCCTTGTCAAGATCGGAACCAAACTGAGAGAAGCTTGCCAGTTCTCTGAACTGTGCCAGCTCCAGCTTAACCGAGCTTGCAACTTTTTTCATTGCCTTTATCTGTGCATTTCCGCCTACACGGGATACGGATATACCCGCATTTACTGCCGGTCTCTGTCCTGTGAAGAACAGCTCTGTTTCCAGAAATATCTGTCCGTCTGTAATGGAAATAACATTTGTCGGTATATATGCCGATACATCGCCTGCCTGAGTTTCAATGATAGGAAGCGCTGTTATCGAACCTCCTCCCAGCTCATCCGAAAGCTTTGCAGCTCTTTCGAGAAGTCTGGAATGAAGGTAGAATACATCTCCCGGATATGCTTCTCTGCCGGGCGGTCTTCTCAGAAGCAGCGACATTGCACGGTATGCCACTGCATGCTTTGACAGATCATCATAAATTATAAGTACATCCTTGCCCTGATACATGAAATGCTCTGCGATGGCACATCCTGCATAAGGCGCAATATACTGCAGCGGTGAAACATCCGATGCCGTAGCCGAAACCACTATTGAATATTCCATCGCGCCTTTATCCTCAAGAGTCTGCACAAGCTGCGCCACGGTAGATGCTTTCTGTCCGATAGCAACATATATGCAGATAACATCCTCGCCCTTCTGATTTAGTATAGTATCAACAGCTATGGCTGTTTTTCCCGTCTGTCTGTCACCAATAATGAGTTCTCTCTGACCCTTGCCTATAGGAATCATTGAGTCAATTGCCTTGATTCCTGTCTGCAGCGGCTGATGTACCGATTTCCTCTGGAGAACTCCCGGTGCCGGTGATTCAATCGGTCTTGTTTCTGTAGTATGAATCGGGCCCTTGCCGTCTATAGGCTGACCCAGAGCATTTACTACACGCCCCAGCATATTTTCTCCCACAGGAACCTCTACTACTGTTCCTGTCGGTTTTACAATATCACCTTCGCGTATCTCTCTATCGGAGCCGAGAATAACCGCACCGACATTATCTGCTTCCAGATTAAGAGCCATGCCGTATGTTCCGTCGGCAAACTCCAGCAGCTCACCTGCCATGCAGTTTTCCAGACCGTATACTCTGGCAATGCCGTCTCCAACCTGTATTACCGTACCGAAATCCGATACGTTTATCTGATTTTTGTAATTCTTTATCTGTTCCTTTATGACTGCGCTTATTTCTTCCGGTCTTAAGTTCATTTCTTATCCTCCCTGATTTAATCTGATTTGATTTTCCAAATCGTCAAATTTCTTTCTGATGGAAGCATCAATAAGCTTGCCTTCCACAAGTATTCTGATGCCGCCTATCAATCCGGGATCTATTTCATTTGTCAGTCTCACATTAGCCCCAATAAGCTTGGAGGTTTCGTCCTCCAGCTCTTTAAGTCTTTCATCCGTCAGCGGTATGACAGAGCAGACAGTTCCATATGAAATACCTTCTTCCTTATCAAGGAATTTCTTGTACACCTTGACTATTTTCTCAAAATGCATGGTTCTTCTCTTGTCAATGAGGATACATATGAAGTTCAGAAGCTCATCACATATCCTACCGCCGAATATTTTTTCTATGGCGCGCTTTTTTTCTGCAGCTGATATTGCAGGATAATTTATGAATTCATACAAATCAGGCTCCTGCATCAAAATTCCAAGAACCTCAGTTGCCTCCTCCATTATGATTTCCGTCTTTCCTGTCTCTCTGGCAGCTTCATACAAAGCAGTACCATAAGTAATATCTATGGTTAATTCCGCCATCCTGTACTCCTTGCCTGTCTGATAACTTCATCAACTATCGCTTCCTGTCCTACCCTCTGAATTTCATGCTCGACAATTCTCTCGGCAGCAAGCAGCGCCAGAGAAGCTATTTCATTTCTCATTTCCTCCATAGCCTTCTCTTTCTCACGTTCAATGGCACGTTCAGCCTTGTTCATGATTTCACCCGCCTCAGTCTGGGCATCTTCGATTATCTGTCTTGCCTGGGCATCTGCCTTGATTTTGGCTTCCTTGATGATCTCTCTGCCTTCTTCTTCGGCTCTGGCGATGCGCTTGTTGTAATTCTGCATCTTCTCATCAGCTCTTCTGTTGGTGAGCTCTGCATTGTCGAGTGCGTCCTTGATTGACTGTTTTCTTGTTTCCATCAAATTAAGAAATGGTTTGTAAAGGAACTTGGTCAGAACGCCTACCAGGATCAGAAAGTTTATCAGATAAAATATAAACTCCGTCAAACTGATTCCCAATGCTTCAATCATATCTTCGTCTTCCCTTCTATTGCAGATTCGTTAACGTCAACATCCGGCATCAGATCTTGGCAAACAGCAGAAATGCAACGAGAAGACCGTATATGCTCAGAGATTCCATAAATGCGAAGGATAATATCATATTAGTTCGAAGCATACCTGCTGCTTCAGGCTGACGAGCCATTCCTTCGAGAGCCTTTCCTGCTGCGATACCCTGACCGATTCCAGGACCTATTGCTGCCAGACCTATTGCTAAACCTGCTCCTATTGCTATTAATCCACCCATGATTTTTTTCTCCTTTCGGTTTCATTATTGTATATTGAATCAAAGCACTCTGATATGCTCTGTATTCGACAAATTAATTATCTGCCCCATCTGTGTTATCTGTATCATCTTTTACCGCCGGTTTATCACAGATGCTCTTCCTCCTCCGGCATTGCTTCCTTGATATATATCGCCGCCAGAAGTGAGAACACCAACGCCTGTATCAATCCCATAAGAACACTTAGAGCCTGCATGATTACAGGAAGCCCTATAGGTACAAGGTCAAAGAATGACCCTGTTACAGTATGCTCTCCGAATATGTTGCCATAAAGTCGCAGTGTCAGTGATACCGGCTTTACCAGATCCTCCAGCACCATAAGAGGGAAAAGGAACGCGAATGGTTTGAAATAGTGTTTGAAATATCCAAGCCCGTGATGCTCCTTGATTCCTGCAGCAAACATGGTTACAAATACTATGATAGCCATAGCCATCGGACAGTTTATTGAGCCTGTCGGTGCGGAAAGCCCCGGTATATGTCCCGAAGCCGGGAGAAGCCCTGAATAATTGCAGAACAGAATGTAGATAAACAATGTTGCTATCAGAGGGAAATACTGTCTGCAGGCTTTTTCTCCCATAATTCCTTCAAAGAAATTATAAAGACTTCCCACTGCCCACTCTGCAAAATTCTGAAATCCAGACGGAACTGTCTGCAGCCGCCGTCCGGCTATAATGGAAAGTACACATAATATAATTGTAATGGCCAGGCTTGTTATCATCCCATCAGTCAGCCCGATTGAGTTCAAAGCTTCGATCATTGCCTGTCTGCCTCCTCCCGTATTTCTTCACTTCTTTTCTGTTGGAATGCCAGCACCTTGTTCATTATCACAAGTGCTGCGGCAGTCCCTATCAGAAATGCTATACCGTCAAACGGAATTACATTTCTAATGAAAAATGCAATCACCAATGTCAGTATGTTTACAAAATAGCTGACCATTGCCCTGGCGTACACCTCCCCGGCACCGGTCCCCTGACTATTGCTGCTTGCACTCCTTTGCAGGTATCTCTGCCAGATAAAAATGTTCTTCAGAAGTCCGATTATTCCTCCGAATATCAGACCTGCTGCTGCCCCGATTACATATGTCAACACTTATTATCTCCTTTCACCTGTTGTTAAGATTATACACTGATTTGCTGTAAATGTGAAATAATTTTTTGAAAATTTCATTCATTTTACACAATTCCTCTAATTACATTATTAAGCCATTTCTTGCTTAAAAATCTCTTTGTCAGGAATACGGATTTTACGACCTCCTCCATCTTAACCGCAAGCACTGCCAGATGTATCGGCCATTGCAGATACAGCGATGTAATAAAAGCCAAAGGCACACCTATAAGCCATACGGTTCCCGTTTCCGTCAGCATTGCATATCTGGTATCGCCTCCGCCCCTAAGAGTTCCTGTGATATGAATTCCGTTGTAAAGAGCAACAACAAGCGTTGCACCATAAACAATGATTATCTTCTGTGCACAGCTTTCTCCCTCAGGAGTGAAATCAAAAAGCTGCAGTATAGGGTCTCCCAGAAGTATTATACCTGCTCCCATCACAAGTCCGACTATGATTCCCATAACCACCATCTTCCTGGCCATTTCATATGCCAGTTCTTTTTTTCCTTCACCCAGCTTCTGACCTACCAGTATAAGCACCGCATCTCCAATGCTGAATGCCGCCATGGTAAACAGGTTGTTAATGGTATTGCATGCCTGTATTGCCGCACCTTCTGTTATACCTATTCTGGCAAATGCTGCAATGTAAAGGGACGTGCCCAGTCCCCACAGCGTCTCGTTAGCAGTTGTAGGCAGTGCATTTTTCACGATTCTGACTGCCAGAGCCCTGCTGTATCCGAAATATTCCAAAGGCCTTCCTGCTATGATATTTTTTCTGACAAACACTACATAAAGGATGAGAGACATCTCCAGAAATCTGGCTATGCAGGTCGCCAGAGCCGCTCCGTTTACTCCCAGTGCAGGCATACCGAATTTGCCAAATATCAGAACATAATTAAGAAATGTATTGGTGGCAAGTGCTGTTGCACTGGCATAAAGCGGCAGCTTCGTCTGTTGTGTGGCTCTGAGTGCTACGGTAAAGGGCTGTGTTATCGCCAGCATAAGAAAGGTTGGAGCACCTATCCTGATATACGGCACACCCGTTTCAATAACCTCCGGAAATCTGGTGAAAATCCGCAGAATATACTGCGGGAAAGCCATTGCTGCAATAAAAAACATCAGGCCTACACTCATCGTTACAGTAATGGTGAAACCTGTGGTCTTCTTGATGTTCCCTATATCTCTGACACCGTAGAACTGAGATATAAACGTCGCTGCTCCGCTACAGAATCCAAACAGCATCATCCAGTAGATAAAAAACACCTGAACCGATACGCCTACTGCGTTGAGTTCCAGCTCACCCAGTGCGCCTACCATCAGGTTGTCTATAAGACTCAGACTGGAGCCTATAAGACTCTGCAAAGCTATGGGAACAGCAATCTTTCCCATCAGCTTCAGCAGTTCTTTATTTTTTATTGTGTTGAGGTTTTCCTGAGCCCTCATTTGCTTTTTCCTCTTTTCCGTCCTTGATTTTCTGTGCCTTGAGGCTGATATTCCTGTTGCCTGTATCCGACAGCAGCACGTATACCAGCATTATGGCAACGGCACTGAGTCCCAGTGTCTCTATCATATATCCTCTGCTGTAAAGGGTAGCTACAATGCCCATGATTCCGCTTATGCAGTAAAGCAGCATAACGGCACGTCTCTGCCCGAATCCTGCTTTTATTATTCTATGATGCAGATGTTCCTTATCACCTACACCAATCGGCTGTTTTCTTATCACCCTTCTTATTATGGCAAAAACCGTATCGAAAATAGGCAGTCCGAGCACCAGCGCAGGTATTATCATTACAACTATTGTCGCACTTTTTACGGTTCCAAGTATCGAAAAAGCCGCAATGGCAAATCCTAGCAGCTCCGAGCCGCTGTCTCCCATAAATATCTTTGCCGGGTGAAAATTGTAAGGCAGAAATCCCAATGCTGCTCCGGCTATTATCATCATAGCAATCGTTGGAATATACTGTCCGTGAATGTAGGCAACATAGCCGATGCAAAGAGCGGAAATCGCAGATACTCCTGCTGCCAGCCCGTCAAGACCGTCTATAAGATTCAGTGCATTGGTTATTGATACCAGCCATATCACCGTCACAAAATAGCACAGCACATCACCGAATATCATATTTCCTTCACCGAAATAATTTGTTATAAACTGAATCCTCAGTCCGAATCCATAGGCTGCCGAAGCGCACACTACCTGTCCTGCAAGCTTGTATATCGCCTTGAGGTTCTTAAGATCATCGATCAGCCCCAAAATATAAATAAGTGTACATCCGACCAGCGCTCCCGGAATCCCTTTCGCATCACCGATGAATACAACCATAGCGATGGCGCTTCCCATATATATGGCAATGCCTCCGAATCTCGGCATAGCCTTGCTGTGAACCCGCCTTTCATCCTTGGGTATATCCATGGCACCTATTTTAGGCGCGGCCCATATGGCAAAAGGTGTGACCGCAAGCGATATTGCAAAGGCCAGAAGAAACGGCCCCCATAGTTCCATACTAGTAGCTGTCACTATTTCTCTCCTAACATAATTATACTGAGTCCGGCTTCCTTAAGAATCTCCACAGAAAGTTCATCCGGATATCCTTCTTTGACAACGATCCTGCTGATACCCGCATTTATTATCATTTTGGCACATATAACACATGGTTGATGAGTGATGTAGATAGTTGCGCCCTCCACGCTCTGTCCAAGCGTTGCCGCCTGTATTATCGCATTCTGCTCGGCATGCAGAGCTCTGCAGAGCTCATGCTTCTCGCCGGATGGTATGCCCAGCTGCTGTCTGAGGCATCCACCTTCTCTGTCACCGCAGTGTTCCAGGCCTCTCGGAGCTCCGTTGTATCCTGTAGCCACTATATGTCTGTCCTTAACTATAACAGCCCCCACCTGCCTGCGAATACAGGTGGATCTTCTTGCCGTCAGTACGGCCATCTCCATAAAATATTCATCCCAACCAGGTCTGTTGTCCATAAGCATCTCCTAAAACAATACTGCAATTCATCAATAATATACTTCTGCCAGATACAGCCCGTAAGGCGGAGCGGTATGCCCTGCACGCGTCCTGTCGCCGGAAGCTATTATTCCGGCAAGCTCTTCGGGGGCTATTCTGCCATGTCCCACGTCAACGAGCGTTCCTGTGATTATTCTTACCATGTTATACAAAAAACCATCACCTTCCACATGAATTTCCATGTTTCCGGTTGTGTTATCATCTATGACCTTCAGGCTGTGTATCGTCCTGACGGTGTTCTCTCTGATATCACTTCCTGATGCCTGAAAACATTTGAAATCATGAGTCCCTGTAATATATTCCGCCGCTTTTCTCATCGCCGTAATATCAAGGGGTGCTTCCACGTGATACACATAGTTCCTGTTGAACACACTGATTTCTCCGCTGTTGCATATCCGATAGATATATTTCTTGCCTCTGCAATCGAATCGTGCATGAAAGGATTCCGGCTTTTCCTCGGCCTTCAGTATCCTCACTGGAGATATCGCAAATGGTCCCTTCTCCATCCCCGCCAGCGTATTGTTTATAACGCGGGCAAGCTTTTCGATGGGAATTCTGACATCCGCCTCAAAGGATGCTCTCTGCCCCAGGGCATGTACACCTGCATCGGTCCTGCTTGTCCCGTTGAGCATCACTTCCTCCCTGAGAAGCTTTGTCAGCACTCGCTCCAGATATCCCTGTACTGTAGGTTTATCCGGCTGACGCTGCCATCCGTGAAACTCCGAGCCGTCATATGCGATTGTAAGCAAAATATTCTTCTTCATATCGAGTTATTATACCACAGGACATATGATTTCTGCTATACTAATGCTTCAATCTTCACCATTCCATCAGGAAAGGCCATAAAATAAATATGTAAAGCGCACCCCATGTACATATATAGGGTCCCAGTGGTCTGACATCGTTCTTTTTATATTTTCCCGATGCAAGGCCGACTGCTGCTGCAATCCCGCTGCACAGGCTGGCCCCTATAAGCACAACCACCGTGCCTTTTACACCAAGACATAGCCCCAGGGATGCGAACAGCTTCACATCTCCGAAGCCCAGAACTTCTCTGCTAAAAGCAGCTCCGCCAAGAACTCCTGTCAGCAGCATCACTCCGCCTCCTGCCAGCGCCCCCAGCAGTGGATCCCACACGCTGCTGTGGTATGGAATGAAGCCGAAGGCCACTGCTGCCAGCATTATCACGAACTGGTCGGGGATTATCATGTATTTCAGATCTGCAAGCCCTATAATGAGCATTGCCCAGCAAGCAAACAGGCCGGCTGCTGCAAACTGCAGATCAAAAAACACAAGCCTGACCAGCAGACATGAGAAGCCTGCTGCGTATACCCATCTCCAAGGAAAGCCTTTGACTCGCTGAACATAAGGGTCAGTCAGCTCCTGGGGTGGTGTCTGTCCGTAATCGCAGAGCCACTTTGCCGGCATCTTGTTGAATATGTATATTGCTGCAAATCCTGCGGCTGTTCCCGTCAGAACCGCAGCGACTGCCTTTATTACTATTTCCGTCATACCAATATCCCTCCATTATTTCCTTTATTCTATCAATTTCTCTTTTTTATAACAAGATTATTTTAGGTATTTTGTCGTTTTATGGCAAATGCCGTCGTTTAATTTAAGTGGAAAGGCTGCTGGTTTTCGTGTAGAATTCTATTAAAAGGAGGGGAATGATTATGATAGATAAATACAGAAATTCTGATGAGCTTATTCAGTTCGCGCGCGGCAATATCTCTGCAAACATCTGCGATGTCTCTGCAGCCATAACAAACATGGGCAGCAGCATGAGATTGTTCCTCAAGCATTTTGATAACTTCAAAATCAACAATGCCGATCTGCACAGCAGGCTTCAGGTACTGATCGACAGCTGCGAATATATCAATGCTGCTGATTTATGCCATTCTGTAAAGGGACTTGCCGGAATGCTGGCTCTGAATGATTTGTATACTCATCTGATAGAGCTTGAACTGGCTCTGAAAAATGCCGCGGCTTCAGGCGCTGCTACAGGCGCTGCCACAGACGCATCCGGCTCGGAGACGGCAGCTTCAGGCGTGTCTGCTGAAGCTCTTTATGACGGTCTTGACAGAATAAGAAATGATATGCAGGAGGTGTGCAAAATACAATTTTAATGCAATTTAAGTGCTTTTTCCGCAGGCTGTCACTTGCAAGCCTTCTGTCGCCATTATATAATTATTGTATTGGTTTGAATTCAGCTTAAATGCTGTACCGTGGCTCGCTACAGCAGGGCTGCAGATAATTTTTTCATTGTTTCAGGAGGTAATTATGGAAACAGACAGCAGAGCTTACATAGATGGATATATCGAAAGAGCTCGCAAGGCTCAGGCCGCTTTTGAAAAGCTTTCTCAGGAAGAGGTCGATATGGCGGTAAAGGCAATCGGCAAAACCGTATATGATAATGCTGAGTTTCTGGCTGAAATCGCAGTAGAAGAAACCGGCATGGGTAACATTCCCGATAAAATCGCGAAAAACAAACAGAAATCCAAAATCGTATGGAACAATCTGAGAGGCAAAAAATCCAGAGGTATTCTGGATACAGATGAAACTACGGGTATTACCAGAATCGCCAAGCCTGTGGGTGTTGCTGCGGCTATCACTCCGTGTACAAACCCTATAGTTACTCCTATGAGCAATGCCATGTTCGCTCTCAAATGCGGCAATGCAATTATCATCACACCGCATCACAAGTCAATCAGATGCAGTACTAAAACCGTAGAAATGATAAATGAAGAGCTTGCAAAGCTGGGAATGCCTGAAAATCTCATCCAGATCCTTGATGAGCATTCAAGGGAAAACACGAGAAATCTCATTTCTTCAGCCGATGTAGTGGTAGCAACCGGCGGCGGCGGCATGGTAAACGCTGCCTACAGCTCAGGCAGACCTGCTCTTGGCGTCGGTGCGGGAAATGTCCAGTGCATAATAGATGAGGGCTACGATTACAAAACCGCAGTACCTAAAATCATCACCGGCAGAACCTTTGACTATGGAATCATCTGTTCCGGTGAGCAGTCTGTAATCTGTCCGGAAAAGGACTTTGATGCCATTATGAATGAATTCGAGGCCAACGGTGGCTATATTGTCAGGGACAAGGATGAACTGGAAAAGGTACGTGGTGCACTTTTCCAGGATGGCAAGCCTAACAGGCATTCAGTCGGTCAGTCATGTCAGAAGGTCGCTGAACTGGCGGGAATCGACATTCCCGAAGATACGAAAATAATTGTAGTCGAAGCTGAAGGCACCGGCCTGACTGATTCTTTAGGCGGTGAAAAGATGGCTCCTGTCATTGCAGCCTATAAATACTCGACTCTTGCTGATGGCGTTCAGATCGCCAGAGAAAACCTGGAAAAAGAAGGAAAAGGCCATAGTGTCTCCTTCCACTCCGATTCGGAGGAACATATCGAATACGTTGGAACAGAGCTCTGCGTTTCAAGATTCGTAATCAATCAGGTATGTGCCAGCAGCGCAGGCGGCAGCTTCTACAACGGTCTCGCCCCTACCAATACATTAGGCTGCGGTTCATGGGGCCACAACAGCATATCCGAAAATCTGGACTACAAGCATCTGATGAACGTTTCCAGAATCGCACGTTATATGCCGGATAACCACGTTCCGACCGATGAGGAGCTGTGGGGCTGATTTGACTAGTAATTATGGAGGGGCTATCGCACAGTTGACCAATCAGGTCAGCCGGAGCGATAGCCCCTTTCCTTTGCAGTTTGCCACTGTCTGGCTCCTACTACTGCAAACCGACTCAGTAATCTCGCACTATTACCGTCCGTGATTGACATAGTTTTCCATTTCGTGTATAATTCATATTATATCTATTATTTTTACACGTTTATAATTTGTGTGGTGATACCAGAACATGAATAAGGACTTTTCAGCAGTCAAAATAGCCGTTTTTTATGTAATAATATGTAATTATTAGCTATTTTTACAACCAATTGTGCTGTTATGCAACTTCAAAAATCACCCTAAGTCAAAAAAACGTGTATTTTTCTCACTATAATTTCTATTTTTACACGAAACGAGGTGACAAAATGAAAGATCAGGATATTTACTTAACGCTCAGGCTTAATGATTATCGAAATCGTCTGAAAAAAGAACGAAAAGAACTCCGTTTACTGCCTGATGGGAGTCTCGGTTTCAGACAGTCTTCCAGCTCTACTGAATATGTACACCTTTATAAAGACAAAGAACTTGATAGTTCCTATATTCGCAAAGGTATCACAAAAAACGATCATATTACAAGCAAGCTGGCCAGAAAAAAATACCTGCAGGCATCTATCAAAATGCTTGAAAAAGAAATAAGTCTGCTTGAAAATTACCTTTCCAGACATATCGAACCTACTACACAGAACATACTGGATACATTACCTTTGAAGTATCAGCAGCTGCCAGAGGAATTGTATTTCCCTCAAAAAAGGGCCGGTCAGAAATGGCAGAATCAGCCCTTTGAGCAAAACTCTAAAAACCTTCACGAAAAAGTTCACATCACAAGCAAAGGGCTTCGCGTACGCAGCAAGTCAGAACTGATTATTGCGGAAAAGCTGGACGCTCTGGGGATTCCATACAGATACGAAGCACTGATTCACTATAAAAATCTTACATTCAGTCCCGATTTCACCATATATTTAAATGGTGTTCTGAAATACTGGGAACACTGCGGAATGATGTCAGATCCTAAATATCGTAAGTATAACACGTGGAAACTGGATATATATGAAGAAATGGGTATTGTTCCTTGGAATAATCTCATCATTACCTATGATACGGTCGACGGAGCCATAAACAGTTCTGTAATTGACGCTGAAATCAGTAACAAGCTGCTCAGCAGCACCATATATGGTTAAGATGCTAAAACCGCAGCACTGACTGATTTCGAACCGCCTCCAAACGTTATACCAAAAATGTAACGATTGAAGGCTGGTTCATATTTTCGTCAATACTGCGGTTTATTATTTACTGACAAATCGTCATTTGCCAAAATTCACTTTAATATCTCCATATTCAGAGAACAGCTTCAGTTTATTGGCGCCTGTTCCACCATTATATCTGCACTCATAATCATCCTGCTTCTTATCGCCTATGCACAGTGAACCTGAATCTGTGCCGGCCGCAATGCTGTACTGGCTTTCTGCCAGAGCTGTATCAATCTGCAGACTTCCGTTTTCCATTTCAACCTCACACAGTCCCTTTATCTCTCCCGCCAGGTTGCAGTCACCGTACTCATTTTCGATCTTCAGACTCTGACTGATGATATCCGTACATTTTATATCCCCATTCTCAACATCCAGCTCACCACTGTCAAATGCAACCCCGGCGAAGGAAACATCTCCATAATCTGAATCTACAGAAATTCTGCCGGTTTCAATTCCCGAAAGCTCCACATCACCGTTTTCTGTCTCAATGTCTATCGAGTCCAGAGCTCTGCCGTCACTGCAGGTCACTTCAACGAAAGGCGCATAATCTCTGCCGCTTAAATTGATGGTAAACCAGCTTTCCTCATGAGCCTCGCTAATTATCAGCCTGCCGTTTTCATTCTGCACAGCCGGCGGATTCATATTCTCCCCGTAACCTACTCTTACAGAATCGTGATTGCCACTTTTAATGCGAACATCATAGTCTCCCTTTATTACCAGCGAGCTGAAATCCGAATCATGCTCCCAGTACTTCATTTCACCAGGGCCAGCCGAAAACCATTGGTACTCATCGGCTACCTTATCCATATTTCCGACACCGCCCATAGCAAGACCCACAATGAAAAGCACAATGCCGACACCAGCTGCAGCAGCGCATATTACAAAAAACCTCTTCAATCCTCTGCTCATCCCTGATACCTCCTTTCTGTTTTCTGCGCCTTGTATACCTCATTTTTATTTCTGAGCCACTTCACCATGGCAGCGACAATTTTTCTGAGTCCGATTACTGCCAGTACACCAATTGCAGCAAACAGAGCAAGGCTGAGAAGTCCTCCACCAATAAGCATCACTGCAACAGACAACGTCACCGGAATCACCATAATCCCCAGCACCAACATACCTAGAGCAGCAACAAGTACTCCAATTACAGCGGCAAACACCGAAACCACCACAGCAAGTGCCACTGCAAAACCGCATACCGCCAGTGCTACCAGTGCTATGGCAGCAGGTATTGACAAAGGCGCCGAACAAATACCTATAATCACCCACCATACTGCAGAAAGACCCTTGCGAGCTGTTGACCCGCTCTCCTCGTCAAGCCGTCTTACGGCATATTCTGACTTTATCTGTCCCGCAATTTTTTTAGGGCTGTCCAGTCCCTCCAATACCTCCTGCTCCCTGTCAGGACCTGCCTCATCAAAATATTCCTCATAGTATTCTACTGCTGCGTCGATTTCATCCTGAGGCAGATTTCGCAACTCTCTTCGCAGCGCTTCAATAAATTCATTTCTGTTCATCATTTTCACCTCCTGTACCCATACCTTTCTTTTTATCAGCCGGCAATGCCAGAAATCCATCAATAGCAGTTCTGTATTCCTCCCAGTCGTTTTGATATTCCTCCAGTTTCTGCCGTCCCGCATCCGTTATGGAATAATATCTCCTGTTCCTTCCCTGATAAGGCTCATCATATGTTCTGCACAGTTTTTCCTTCTGGAGCCGTCTCAGCACCGGGTACAACGTGGATTCCGATATGCTGACTGCCTGCTTCATGGACTGGGTTATCTCATATCCATAGGTATCGCCTCTGCTCAATATGGAAAGAGCACATGCGTCAAGCAGACCGGACTCAATCTTAAAAGCCATCCTTTTACCTCCTTGTACAGCTGCAGTTCTATAGATGCCTGCAGATATATTATCTTGCAAGCAATACTATACGCCATATAATATTATTTGTCAAGCACCTACTTTATTTTGCTGTGAGAAATACCAAATGTTGATATTCCGGAAATATCGAAACGATATTTCCTTTATAATAAAAAAAAAAGGGTGTCGCCCTAACGGTAAAAAATCGTTAACGCGACAACTCCCTTGCATTTCTCATTTTATTATACTGCGTATGGCTTCACGCATTTTATCAATGTCATCAATCTGATTTATTTCTCTCTTGATGGCAGATGCACCGTGCATTCCTTTCACATACCAGCCCACATGCTTTCTCATTTCGCGTACTGCAATCCTTTCGCCTTTGTCCTGTGCTACAAGATCAATATGACGCAGCAGCATACGTACCTTTTCCTCATTTGACGGCGCAGGCGGTATGGCGTCCCCTTTCCATAGGGCAGCTGCATCCCTGAATATCCACGGATTGCCTAAGGCGCCGCGTGCTATCATCACACCATCACATCCGGTCCGTTCAAGCATTGCAACAGCATCCTCTCCTGTATATACATCCCCGTTTCCTATGACAGGAATTCTGACAGCCTTTTTCACATCTGCAATCACCTGCCAGTCAGCTTCGCCCTCATAATACTGCTCACGTGTACGACCATGAACAGTGACCGCCGCTGCTCCTGCCGCTTCAAGAGCCTTTGCAGTTTCGACTGCGAGATTTTCTTCCCTTGTAAAGCCCATCCTTATTTTGGCGGTCACAGGCTTGCCGGCCGCTTTTACCATAGCACACACCACATCATAAAGAAGCTCAGGCCTTCGAAGCAGAGCCGAACCTTCTCCGTTTTTTACGATTTTGGGGACAGGACAGCCTACGTTAAGATCAAGCAATACGTTATCGCGATCTTTCAATTCCTTTGCAGCAAACTCCATTATCTCGGGCTCGCTGCCAAACAGCTGGAAAGCCACAGGTCCTTCAGCTTCTCCGATTTCCAGCAGCTTGCCTGTCTTTCGATCACCGTACCACAGACCTTTGCCGCTTACCATCTCTGTATACACCAAAGAAGCCCCTTGCTCTGCGCAGAGGCTTCTCATCGACTTGTCCGTAATACCCGCCAGAGGTGCGAGTACAAATGGGTTTTTTAGCTCAATGTTCTGTATCTTCATTGATTTCGTGTTTCTTCACTTTCTTGTTTTTTCTGTATATAAGCTCCAGCCCTTCAAGGGTAAGCATCTTGTCCACATGGTCTATGCAGTCGATTCCCGCATCTATCATGGAAGCCAGCCCGCCTGTAGCGATAACCTTGACCTCCTTATCGCTGTGGCTGTACTCCTGAAGTTCCTTTTTCATCTTACGTACAATATAATCCACCATTCCCATATGGCCGTACACCAGACCTGACTGCATACTGTTGATAGTGTTCCTGCAGATAACATGTCCAGGCTCTTCCAGTTCAACCTTCGGGAGCTTGGCAGTCTTCTCGCAGAGAGCCTCGGATGCTATCTTAAGCCCCGGAGCTATGGTTCCGCCTATGTATTCCGCTTTTTCGGAAATGGCACAGAATGTTGTTGCCGTTCCGAAATCTATGATTATCAACGGTCCTCCGTATTTGGCATGGGCTGCGACTGCATTTACTATTCTGTCCGAGCCTACCTGTTTCGGGTTATCGTATTTAACTATAAGTCCTGTTTTGATTCCCGGGCCTATCACAATGGCTTTCTTGTTGAAATATTTCATGGAAAGATGCTGCAGTGTGTAAAGTACTGATGGCACTACTGTTGATATAATTACATCTTTAACCTGATTTTTGTCAAGTCCTTCATATTCAAAAAGCTGCCCGATAATCATACCGTACTCATCCGCGCTTTTGCCATTATCGGTTTCAAGCCTCCAGTTGGTGATCATTTTACCGTCTTTGAATACGCCCAGTACAATGTTAGTATTTCCTACATCGAATGCAAGTAGCATGGTTGTCCCTCCGCTCCGCAAAATTTAAAGGCGGTTTATAATAAACCGCCTTTATTGTAACACAAATATACCAATATCCAAAACACTTTATTATTTAAGAGTTACAAGAACATCTCCAGCATTTACTGATGCGCCCTTAGCAGCAGGTACTGTATCAACTGTTCCTGCTGCAGGTGCCATGATTTCATTTTCCATCTTCATGGCTTCGAGAATCAGGAGAACATCTCCCTGATTTACAGACTGCCCTGGAGTAACCTTAACATCCAGAACTGTTCCCGGCATTGGTGCCGTTACAGTATTAGCTCCGCCTGGTGCAGGAGCAGCTGGTGCTGGTGCAGGAGCAGGCGCTGGAGCTGGAGCCGGTGCCGGTGCTGCAGGAGCAGGAGCCGGAGCTGCTGGCGCTGCTGCAGGAGCTGCTGTACCGCCGGCTTCTTCAACTTCAACTGCATAAGTTGTTCCGTTAACAGTAATGTTATATTTTTTCATGTCTCTCATTTCCTTTCATCTAATATAATACGCTTGTTATCGACTAAAACTTCCTGCTTTCGATGCAGTCTTCCTTCGCTGCCAGTGACCACGGAGTTGTTTCACCCGATATTCTGCTTATTTTTCTTACTACCAGATTTCCTGTTCCACCGCTGCCCTCATAGGCTGCCACTGCTGCCGCTATTACGGCTGCTATTACAGCTGCGTCATTGCCTGCTGCAGGCGCTGCCGGTGTTACAGGCGCTGCTGCGACTGAGGGTGTGGCGACGGCTTCTGCCTTTGCCGGCGCCTTGTCTCCTTTCTTTGAAGCAGCTCCCATGGCTTTACCCATAACTGCTACGAATCCCCATAATACTATCAGTACCACTACAGTGATACCCATACCCATTATCAGAGTAATGGTAGAGCCTATCATTTTATCACCGAAGCTTAGGGAATCAAATAATTCCGGGTTTGCAAATTTATCCATTAAGCCCATAGTGCCACCTCCTATAATGGAATATTACCGTGCTTCTTTGCAGGTAACGATTCTCTCTTAGTGCTCAACATATCCAGTGCACTGATTATTCTCTGTCTTGAGGTTGCCGGCTCGATGATATCATCTACATATCCCAGTCCTGCAGCCACATAAGGATTGTTGAATTTATCTTCGTATTCCTGAATCTTTTCTTTTCTTACGGCATCCGGATCTTCAGCAGCTTTTATTTCCTTCTTAACGGATGAAATAATGTTTACGGCTCCGGAAGCTCCCATTACCGCAATCTGTGCGGACGGCCATGCCATTACCATATCCGAGCCGAGCTCCTTGTTGCACATGCCGATATATGCTCCGCCGTATGCTTTTCTGAGAATCAGTGTAATCTTAGGAACTGTAGCTTCGCAGTAAGCATAGAGCATTTTCGCACCGTGTCTTATTATTCCGCCGTATTCCTGTCCTGTGCCAGGGAGGAATCCCGGAACGTCTTCTATTGTGAGAAGAGGGATGTTGAATGCATCACATCTTCTGATGAATCTTGCCGCCTTATCTGAAGCGTCTATATCGAGGCATCCTGCTCCGACTGCCGGCTGGTTGGCTATAACACCTACTGTAGCTCCATCAAGCCTTATGTAGCATGTGATCATATTCTTAGCGTAATGAGGCATTACATCGAAGATCTTGCCGTCATCAGCAATTTTCGTGATTACATCGTACATATTATAAGCTTTATTAGGATTATCAGGAATGATATCGTTAAGCTCCGGTATCATTCTGTTGATATCATCTGTGCACTCGTATACCGGTGGTGCTTCCATGTTGTTTGAAGGCATGTAGCTCAGCAGCTCTCTTACCATCTTGAGAGTTTCCTCATCATTTGAACCGATAAAATGAGCAACGCCGCTTATTGTATTGTGAGTCATAGCTCCGCCAAGCTGTTCTGCTGTAACCACTTCACCTGTTACTGTCTTGATAACCTCAGGTCCTGTGATAAACATCTGACTTGTCTTATCTACCATGAATACATAGTCTGTAATTGCAGGTGAATATACTGCTCCGCCTGCGCAAGGTCCCATAATAACTGATATCTGAGGAATAACACCTGATGAAATAGTATTGTTATGGAAAATCTTACCGAAGCCTGAAAGTGCTGCAACGCCTTCTTCAACTCTGGCGCCGCCTGAATCCTGCAGTCCTACGATAGGAGCTCCCATCTTGAGAGCCATTCCCTGCACCTTGACGATTTTCTCAGCATGATATTCTCCCAGTGAACCACCGCTTACAGTAAAGTCCTGAGCAAATGCAAATACGAGTCTGCCGTCAATCTGCCCGTAGCCTGTTACAACACCGTCACTTGGCATATCCTTTGAATCCATTCCGAAGTTCTGGCATCTATGCTTCACGAAGACGTCCATCTCAACAAAGCTGTCTTTGTCAAAAAGAATTTCAAGTCTTTCTCTGGCAGTCAGTTTGCCCTTGGCATGCTGCGCATCAATTCTTTTTTGTCCTCCGCCTTCTGCTAATCGTTCTTTCCTTTCGCGGAGTTGTTCAAGCTTATTCATATATGCTTCCTCCTTATTGTATTTTGGATGTATTGTTAAATAAATATCAGTATATAAGATACCACTCTCACTATAACTTATGCGTCAGAATTTTGCAACTTGTTTTTCCTTGTATACATTATTCATTCAAGGCTCTTTCCCTTGGGGGGACTTCTTTACAGAGGTTAGAGCAATCACTCTATTATTTGGCAGACTCCACACTGTATTAATATCAAAACCAAATCCGGAACATAAAAAAGCATACATCCAATATCTACAGAAAACTGGATGTATGCACCAGGGTTCAATTTAAACAATTATTATCCGAGATTAACGATTAATAGGCAAAATTCTTATGGAGCGGATATTTATCCGTAAGCTCCTTGACAATAGCTCTTGCCTTTTCCATTGCCTCCGCGCTTTCAGGGTTATCAATTACCAGCGCGATAGCCTCAACTGTCTTGACAACATCCTCTTCCTTGAAGCCTCTGCTTGTCATGGCAGGCGTTCCCATTCTCAGACCACTGGTTACGAACGGGCTTTCAGGGTCGTTAGGGATGGCATTCTTGTTTGTGGTTATATTGGCATCATCCAGCAGCTTTTCTGCCAGCTTGCCTGTAATACCCTTGTTTACCAGCTTTACAAGAACGAGGTGATTGTCAGTTCCACCTGAAACCAGATCGAAGCCTTTATCATTAAGAGCTCCGGCAAGTGCCTGTGCGTTCTTCAGAGTCTGCTCCTGATAGTCCTTGAAGCCCGGCTCCATCGCCTCCTTGAAGCATACTGCCTTGGCTGCAATTATATGCATAAGCGGTCCACCCTGTGTCCCCGGGAAAATAGCCTTGTCTATGGCTTTAGCGTACTTTTCTTTACAAAGGATCAGCCCGCCTCTCGGCCCTCTGAGTGTTTTGTGAGTCGTGCTTGTCACGATATCCGCATAATCCACCGGATTAGGATGAAGTCCTGCAGCAACTATACCTGCTATATGCGCCATGTCAACCATCAGAATCGCACCTACCTCATCGGCTATTTCCTTGAATTTATCGGTGTGTATGATTCTCGGATAAGCTGATGCTCCCGCTACTATAAGCTTAGGCTTATGCTTGAGCGCAAGCTCTCTCACGTTGTTAAAATCTATTGTTTCTGTTTCCGGATCGAGGCCGTACGAAACAAAATTATATGATTTACCGGAAATATTTACAGGGGATCCATGCGATAGATGTCCGCCATTGGAAAGATCCATCCCCAGCACTGTATCGCCATAATCGAGAACCGCCTGATAAACTGCTGTATTGGCATTGGCTCCGCAGTGAGGCTGAACATTGGCATGATCTGCACCAAAAATCTTTTTGGCACGCTCTATTGCGAGAGTTTCTACTTCGTCGACAAACTCGCAGCCTCCGTAGTACCTTTTACCAGGATATCCTTCTGCATACTTGTTCGTCAGTGCACTTCCTGCCGCCTCCATTATTTCATAGTTTACGAAATTCTCCGATGCGATCATTTCGATTTTTGATTCCTGTCTTCCGATTTCACGTCTGATTGCTGCCGTAATCTCAGGATCAGCTTTTTCGAGATAGTTAAAGTACATTCGACCTCTCCTTTTTATTTAAATTGAAATTAACTTACAACTCTTTCAAGTCGCTTTAATGCCAGAGCCATGGTGAGCCCCGGTATTACGCGGTTTCCTGTAATCTCAACCCCCAGCATCTCGTTTATTTTCTTCAGCCTGTACTGAACCGTATTAGTATGTATGCCCATGAACTCCGCCGTCTTGCCGCTGTTCATGCCGGCATCAAGCACAAAGGTCTCCAAAGTATCAAGAAGCTGCCTGCCCTTGTTTTCACCGGCGGCCTTGAACGGTTCCAGAAGCTCGATATAATTCTTTTTTACGAACCCACCCTGTATCTGAATATTAATGCAGTTGCTGACAAGAGTAAGCTCATACTTGGTAAAAACTCTCTTGTACGGAAATACATTCTGCACGAAGGACCAGCTTTCGCTTATCAGCCTGTAAGCATCGCCGGCGCCCTCTATTCCATTAAGGCCCGTGACGTGGAAAATGCGCGCTTTCTTGTTTGCCTTGAGCTTGTCAAAAAGCCGTGCGCAGCTGTTCTTGTGGTCAGGGTTGCTGCCTTCATCCTCATACGTCAGTATCATTCCGTAGGTTTCATCACCTTCGGTTATTTTCATAACGTTAAGGTCTTCTTCTTTCTCGAATTCAGCAAATATCTGGCTCTCTGCATCCTGACCTATTCCTTTTGTAAAGAATACGCTCAGAATTTCCTCTCCGCTTATTTTAGCTTCATCCTTGAGTGTATATGCCAGACTCTTGTTACCTCTGATAAGGGCTTTGATAAATTCTGCCTTGGCGTCTCTTTCAGGGGTGTATTTCCACATTCCCATAGCAAGCTCGATTATCTCAGCCAGCTTGGTGATTTCCCCTGCTGTATATGAGTCTTCGTTATCAACAATGAACATATAGTATTTATCGTTGTTGATCGTTACAGGGCCCCAGTAAGTCAGCACACCATTTACATCAATCATGGTATACACCTTTGAATCGCCCTCAACGTTCCTTTCCTTTCCAAGCCTGATGGCATCGGCTATAGTTGCCTTGTGCCTTGTCTCAACCGTCAGGATCGGGTTGAAATCCTCACTCAGTATTATCAGCTGAAAATCGTTGTTTATAGCTGCCTCTCTGACAGCTGACTGGAAATTACTGTGCTTCTCGAAATTCAGCAGGTGGAACACAGTATTGCTTATCAGGCTGTTCCTGAAATTGTCACCGTACAGCACTCTGTCCATAACTTCGGTTATCGTCTGGGAATAATCCGAATCCTTGTCCATTACTATCAGCGGCAGCTGCTTTGACTCGGCAGTGTTTATCACGCTCCTGTCGAGAGTTCTAAAGGCTTTGCCTGCATAATATACAACAAGCGCGGCACAGCCTCTGTCGGCAGCTTGGCTGATAATTCTGCACTGCATTTCCGGGTCCTTACGGCAGCCGAGAAAGCCCGTAAGCAGAATCTCTGTCCTGTCAAATTTTCTGAACCTGAAATCATCGCTGTCACAGCTGTCCAGAACCGACACAGCCTTGACTTCATTGTCCATATTCATTTTGCCGGCCAGAACCTCTGCATTTTTAAAAGCATTGAGCTCAAGACAGTCCGCTACTGTAACCTTCATTATTCATTCCTCTTTTCTTCTTCATCATCGAAATCATCGGAAGCTTCATCAGTCTCTGCAGCATTATCTTCGTCATCATCCGCATTGAGGTAATCCGTATCGTACACTGCCAGTTCTTCTTCTGTAGGCATGTCATCATTATCATCATCTTCTGCCTGAGGTTCAATGTCCTGCTGAGGAGGTACTTCGTCGTCGTCTTCGGCAAGCTTTCCAAGATCAAGCGGTTCGGCCTTCTTGGTAATATCATTGTATGTCATGATTGTCGGCTTGAATCTGCTGTTCTTGCCCTGTTCCTCCATCAGCTTCGCAGCCTCCTGGAGTCTCTTCTTTTCAAGCTCTTCCTCGCGTTTTCTCAGCTTGGCAGACTCGGCAGCCTCTTTCTTGTCCTTTTCCTTTCTCTGTTCCAGCTCAGCTCTCAGATCCTCGCCCAGCTGCTGCGGAGTTTTCTCTCCGTCGAAAAGCTGAACAAACTGTGCATTGTCCAGAGTTTCCACCTCAAGCAGGCCTTCTGCAACATTCCTGAGCTGCTCCATATGATCGGACAGGATTTTCTCGGCAGCTGTGTAGGCTTCCTCTACGATAGCCTTTACCTCTTCGTCTATCTCTGCTGCTGTTTCCTCCGAGTAATTCTTCTTTGATGAAAAATCATTGCCCAGGAACACCTCTTCAGATGAACTGTAGTTCACCGGACCCAGCTTCTCACTGAAGCCGTACTTGGTAACCATTTCTCTGGCTATATCGGTTGCTCTCTGAATATCATTGCTCGCGCCTGTGCTTATATCTTCAAGTGTAAGCATCTCTGCAACACGTCCGCCCAGCAGATGTATTATCTGCTCACGCATGGTTTCTCTGGTTCCGTAGTATTTATCCTCCTTAGGCAGAATCATCGTAAATCCGCCTGCTCTGCCTCTCGGTATTATAGTTATCTGATGCACCGGATCTGTCTTTGGAAGCACATGAGCCACAACAGCATGACCAGCTTCATGATAAGCAGTCAGCTTCCTTTCATCCTCGCTTATGACTCTGCTCTTCTTCTCAGGACCTGCAATCACCTTGGTGATGGCTTCCTCGATTTCTTCCATTCTTATCTTCATGCCGTTTCTTCTGGCTGCAAGCAATGCCGCCTCATTCAGCATATTCTCAATATCCGCAGGAGAGAAACCCGGTGTTCTTCTTGCCAGAACCTTAGGATCCACTCCCTCCGCCAGAGGCTTGTTTCTGGAGTGAACCTTGAAAATCTCTTCTCTTCCTGTAATGTCAGGTATTCCTATTACAATCTGCCTGTCAAATCTTCCCGGTCTCAGCAGCGCCGGATCAAGCACGTCAGGTCTGTTGGTTGCTGCCAGAATTATTATTCCTGTATTTTCGGCAAATCCATCCATTTCAACCAGCAGCTGATTAAGGGTCTGCTCCCTCTCATCGTGTCCGCCGCCTATACCTGCGCCTCTCTTTCTTCCCACCGCATCTATCTCATCGATAAACACGATGCACGGTGCATTTTTCTTGGCCTGCTCGAACAGATCCCTTACTCTTGATGCACCTACACCTACGAACATCTCAACGAAGTCCGATCCGCTTATTGTAAAGAATGGAACTCCAGCTTCTCCCGCTGTTGCTCTTGATATATAGGTTTTACCTGTTCCCGGAGGGCCAACCAGCAGAATACCCTTTGGTATTCTGGCACCGAGGCTGTTATACTTGGCCGGATTTCTAAGGAAGTCAACGATTTCCTCAAGCTCTTCCTTTTCTTCCTTAAGTCCTGCTACATCCTTGAAGGTTATCTTCTTGCCTCCGCCATCCTTCTGAAGCTTGGCTCTGCTCTTACCGAAGGCCATGGCCTTGCCTCCTCCGCCGCTCTGGTTCATTATCATCATGAAGAAGAATATCATTATTCCTATCATAATGATTGTAGGCAACAGATTCAGTATTATTGAATTCTTCTTAGGCGGATCACTCTCAAGCTTAAGATTGCCTTCATCCACCTGCGGCATGATATACATTTCATATATATAGCTCAGATCCACTGCGCTGTTCACATAGGCATAGACAATATCGCCCTCCTTGAGCTTTGCAGTAAGCTTGGTTTCGGTAACATTGATGCTCTCCACTTCATTCTGCTTGAGATAGCTTACCATAGTGGATGTCTTGATTTCTTTCTCTGCTTCCCCTGAATCACTATTGTAAAACCATACCATACCCAGCACGAGCATAAATATGAGTACATAAATTCCTATATTTTTTGCCTTTTTCAAGTCTCTTTCCTCCCGATCTGTATATTCAGCAAAGTCAGTTTTGTTATTTACAACAAATTAATATGTAATTTTAGCATGTAAACTAATAATTATCAATACTTGCACAATTTTTTTGGTTTTACTTCACAGAATTTTCACCATTCGCTGACATATGCGGCGCTGGTCACCCGCATTGCTTCATCGGGCTTTGTCTGGTTTAATAAAAACCGCCCTCCCTTTGGCTACGGTAAGCCTGTATCCTCTTGGAAATTGTACGGTTTTAGGAGCCTGTTTCTTCGCTATGATGAAATCGGCAGCCTTGATGCGCTCTTCAGAAATATCCTTCTCAAGGCCTATCTCCCCAAACGCTTTGAAGATAATCCTGTGCCTTATTGCAGGGTGAAGCGCGTCGAGTCCCGCTCTGTCCATAGATATCGACGTTATTTCCCTTTCGCCGTCATTATCCATCGTATATTGTCGATTGGCAAAACGCTTATATTCCTGCTCCACCTGCTTCCAGATATAATCCTTGTCAGCAGCTGCTATCCTGCCAAGTCTGACAAGGCTGTCCTTTATGTTTTCGTTATATTTATTTTCCAGATGCGGAATCAGTTCCAGTCTGATTTTATTTCTGGCATATATTTCTTCATTATTGGTATGATCAATTACCGGCTCCAGCCTGTTTGCCTCGCAGTATTCTTCGATTTCATTTCTGTAAATGTCCAGCACTGGTCTGATAATGCTGAAGCCTCTTTCCTGCCGTTCGTATGCAATCCCTGCCAGTCCGTCCGTTCCTGTTCCTCTGAGAAGCCTGAACAAAATAGTCTCAGCCTGATCATTGGCATTCTGGGCGACAGCTATCTTTACCATCCGCCTTGCCTCAGCCAGCCCATCAGAGCCTGCCGCAGCTGTTTTTCCCAATCCCTCTGCAACCATCTGACGGGCTATGTTCTCAGCAACCTGATAAAAGGAATCGTATCTGGCCTTTCGGCCTGCTTCCTCGCTGGTCATTCCCAGCTGCTCAGCCATAGACTGACAGTCGATAACAAAGGTGTTACATTCTATACCTTTTTCCCTGCATAGCATTTCCACATATTGCTGATCATGTTCAGCTGCACCAGGTCTGAATTTATGGTTTACGTGCACCGGGTGAAGTGTCAGGTTATACTCTCCTGAAAGGCGCAGCAGTATATGAAAAAGGCACACCGAGTCCGGACCTCCTGAAAGTCCGATAACGATGTGCTGATTCCTGCTTATTAAATTATGTTCTTCGATGGTTTTTCTTACTTTTTCTATTAACATTGTACGATTTCGAATTTCCTTTCTGTGCAGTACATTAGTATTAATATTATACCACATCCCTGCATTCTTACCATCAGATAATTCTGGCCACCATTACCGTCAGATCATCCCGTTCCCTGCCTATATAGCTGTCGGATGCCTGATCCATTATGAGATCACACATTGCCTGGGGATTCACTGACCTTACATCCGCAACTGTTCTTCTCAACTGCTCCAGCATTCCTCTGCCGTCTCTTCCCTCACCTGCGTCGCTTATTCCGTCTGACATCATGATTATCCAGTCATTGTGTTTCAGCGTGGTTTCAACATATCTTATCTTTAAACCATTGACGATTCCCAGCGGCACTGCCGACAGCTTCACCTCTTCCACACGATCCTTTCTTCTGATAAGCGTAGGTGCTGCTCCTATTTTATAGAATCTTGCATGGCCTGTTTTTTTATCTGCAATAATGAGATCCACGGTTGCAAAGGAATCTCCATCATCCTTCATCAGCATTACTGTGTTTATCATTTTCAGTGTATGCTCTGTACTGACTCCTGCTCTCAGCAGAGAGGTAATCGTTTTCACTACAATCAGGCTTTCGGCTGCAGCTTTTTTGCCTTTTCCCATGCCATCGCTCAGCACCATTGCAATCCTGCTGTCTCCTATATCACTCCACCCGCAGCAGTCACCGTTTATCCCTCCTGCTGCAGCACATTGAGCCGCGGCAATATCCGCATCAAATTTATCAGCTGCTGCCCTTCTTGGCGTTGATGCGAAGCGTTTCATTCCTTCGATAATCTGCCTGGATATTTCAAACTGTCCAGCCAGAATGGATCTTTTATCAAGATATGTGGAATACAGCTCAGCCAGATCGCCCATTTCCGATGAACGTTCTTCGGCCATTTTATAAAAGGTTTGTTCAGAATTCTCCTTCTGACTGCTTTCGCCGCCTGCAAATACCATAATTGCTTTTTTAAGCGTTTTTCCAAATTTCAAGTTTACTGCCAGAAACACTGCTGTTCCCAACAGCAGATAATAGCTGTCTATTCCCAGAACCACTCCGCTTTCAACGCTGCCAAGTGCCTGACATGTAAGCATGAAAACAACGCCCTCAAGCAGCATAGTGTGCTTTTTACATAACGAGGCTGTGCACAAGCCTATAACAATTGTCATCAGGAATCCCCACTGTGGCTGTTCAAGCAGTCCTGCTGTGACGCCTGCTGCCACGGCTGTGAATATGGCTCTGTCGTTTTTGAGATATGCTGCTGCCCACAGGCTTACGAATACTGCTGCTGGCCACACCAGAAACGAAAGGCCGGCTCCGCAGACGGTAAGGAGGCATCCTGCTGCGAGAGCGGCCAGTGGTATTTCTCCGCTTCTTCCTTCGCGGGTTCCTTTAATGCTGCTGTATGCTCCATCTATCAGATACATTGCGGCGAACACGAGAAATCCTTCAAATATCAGTGATTGCGTGTCGGTTTTATATATGGTCAGCGTGGCTATTCTGTACACGCTTGTTGATATTATGCTTGCTGCGGCGGCTATGACTGCTCTGTGCCATTGGCTGAAGCTGATATGGCGTGCTGCAACAAAAAATATCCCGCATATTGTCATAGCGATAATACTGCCCCATGGGTCGTAGCCTCTGAAGCAGTATGGCAGTATTCCGGCTGCTGCAGGCAGTATCAGATATACTCTGCGCGGGTTATCGGATACCATACAGGCTATAACTGCCGGAGCTGCGGGAAACATGTCTCCTGCCACAGGCACTCTGCTGATAAGGAATGTTATTATTATGAGCGCGACAGCACCCAGCACTTTTTCTTTTGTCAGTATCACCGCTGCGGGCTTTGTGGTGTTTTCCATTTTTGTTCTCCAATCCCAATACGGTTTTATTATACTGCCTGTCCTTGCCGGAATTTGTCACAATGGCTGTTGTTTCAAAATTTCTTTTAATTGCGGTGTGGCCTTCCTGTATTTGAAACCGCTGACTGCAGTGGATTTCTTCCTGTATTCGAAACTGCCTTGAATATTGAATTATCTTATACCAAAGAATCTCATGGCATTTGCTTTTGTTGCTGCGGCCACCTCTTCAAAGCTGAGTCCTTTTATGTCTGCCACTTTGCGGGCTGTATGCTCTACATATGGCGACATGTTCCTTTTCCCTCTGAAGGGCTCCGGTGTCAGATATGGAGAATCTGTTTCTACCAGCAGGAAGTCAAGGGGTATCTCCTCGACCACTCCTATAGTTTTGCGGTTGTTCTTGTACGTTACCGGTCCTGCAACAGAAAGGGTAGCTCCCAGCTTGACGTACTGTCTTCCCAGCTCTGCACTTCCAGAAAAGCAGTGAAGCAGAACTCTGGCATCAGGAGCCATCGGAACCTCCGTTGACGTTGTTGAGATTAATGCTGGTGCAGCGGTTTCAGAAGTCGATGCTGCTGAGGTTAATGTGCTTTTTATATATCCTGTTGGATCGGGACGCTTCGGAAACCAGCTTTTTCTCTCCTCCGAAAAGGCTCCTTCTTCCTTTAGTATGTCCATAACCTCCTGATCCGCTTCACGGGAATGTATCACAATCGGCATTCTCAGTTCATTAGCAAGTCTTATCTGCTTCCTGAACCATTCTCTCTGCTCGTCGCGCGGCGAATAATCATAGTGAAAATCCAGTCCTATCTCACCGATCGCCATGACCTTGTTCTTTTTTGCCAGCCCTTTTATCATTACCAGCTGCATGTCATCCATACCTTCTGTATCATGAGGGTGAACTCCTACAGCAGCATAACACCACGGATACATAGCTGCATGATCGACAGCCATTTTGGAGCTGGTCAGATCAAAGCCTATATCCATTACATAATCAAGCTGTGAGCCTTCTATTGCTCTGACAGTTTCTTCTCTTTCTTCATCTGTCATTCCTGCATTGTTCAGATGTGCGTGTGAATCAAATAGCATTTTTTCTCCTTTTGATTTTCCTATGTGGGGGAATAACGTGATAACTTGCTGATGATTGCAATCTATGCCTTCGTTACTGCTATTTAAAAAACGTGTATAATAAGAGCAATAACTTCAAATTATACACGTTAATGAAAGCTTATCCTATTTCTAGAGCGGTAACGTTTGCAGCATGCCGTGATGCTGTGCCGTTCGCTGTCAGCCCTATATTATGTTACCGGGTTTCCATCTTCAGCAACTGTTGACATGAATTCCAGCGTGCTTTTTCCGTCAACCTCATTGTCTGCAAACATTATCATTCCCTTGGATTCGAGACCTCTCAGCTTCCTAGGCTTCAGGTTGGCAACCACCAGAACTTTCTGTCCTACGCAGTCCTCCGGCTTGAAATGCTCCGCAACACCGGAGATGATCTGACGCTTTTCTGTACCCAGCTTAACCTGGAATACCAGAAGCTTGTCAGCCTTCGGATGCTTTTCGGCAGACATGATGGTTCCAACTCTGAAATCAATCTTGTCAAAATCGTCGTACTCAATTTCAGGCTTCAGCTCCAGCGGAATGTTCTCTTCTTCCTTGCCCGCTCCCTGAAGCTCTTCAAGCTCCTTGAGTTCCTTTTCTATATCGAGTCTAGGGAAGATGGCCTCACCCTTTTTCACCTGCTCGCCCTGCATCATTTCAAACTCAAAGGCGTCCTCCCATGCAACATCTGCATACCAGAGACCAAGCTGCTTCCTTATCTTGTCCGATGTAGTGTGCATGAACGGATGAATAAGAACCGATATTATTCTCAGCGTTTCTGCCAGATTATGGAGCACGTTGTCAAGTCTAGGCTTGCTTGCTTCATCCTTGGCCAGAACCCACGGCATCGTCTCATCAATATATTTGTTGGCTCTTCTGACCACGATCCAGATTTCTTCCAGAGCCATGTTGAATTTGAATTCATCCATGTTGGCTTCGACCTTATCGGCTGCACCGATAGCTATGCTTTTCAGTTCATCGTCCACAGGCTCCTTCGCGTCAGTAAGATCAGGCACGTATCCTCCGTTGTATTTTTCGATCATGGATACTGTTCTGGACACCAAATTGCCCAGATCGTTTGCCAGGTCGTAGTTCATTCTCTTAAGCATTACTTCATTTGTAAATACTCCATCCTGTCCGAAGGTGTATTCTCTCAGCAGGAAATACTTGAGAGCGTCGATTCCGTATCTGTCGATAAGCGTAACAGGGTCTACCACATTGCCCTTTGACTTGGACATTTTGCCGCCTTCCAGAAGCAGCCATCCGTGTCCTCTCACCTGCTTAGGCAGAGGCAGCTCCATGGACATGAGCATTGCAGGCCATATAATGGAATGGAATCTGACGATTTCCTTACCTACAAGATGCACATCTACAGGCCAGTATTTCTCATAAAGCTCCGGCTCATCAGGATAACCCAGTGCCGTGATATAGTTTGTGAGAGCATCAAGCCATACGTAGATAACATGTTTATCGTCGATAGGTACAGGGATTCCCCAGTCAAAGGTAGATCTGGAAATGCACAGATCCTCGAGTCCCTGCTTTACGAAAGCAATCATCTCGTTTCTTCTGGTATCAGGCTGCAGGAAGTCCGGGTTTGTTTCAAACAGCTCCAGCAGTCTGTCCTGATATTTGCTGAGACGGAAAAAGTACGCTTCCTCCTTGGCCTTCTCTACAGGTCTGCCACAGTCAGGGCATTTGCCGTCAACAAGCTGACTTTCCGTCCAGAAGGATTCGCAAGGTGTGCAGTACATACCTTCATATTCACCTTTATATATGTCGCCTTTTTCATATAGCTTCATGAAAATCGCCTGAACACGCTTGATGTGTCTCGGTTCAGTTGTTCTGATGAAGTCATCGTTGGAAATCTCCATGGTTTTCCACAGTTCCTTGATACCATCGACAACCTTGTCGACGTACTGCTGCGGAGTAACCCCTTCCTTTTCTGCTATTGTCTGGATCTTCTGTCCGTGCTCGTCGGTTCCTGTGAGAAATCTCACATCGTATCCGCAGAGCCTCTTGAATCTTGCCATTGCATCAGCCATTACCGTGCAGTATGTGTGCCCGATATGAAGATTCGAGCTCGGATAGTAGATAGGTGTGGTAATGTAATATTTACCTTTTTTTTCTGCCATTTTGTTATCTTCCTTTCATGCACCGCATCAAATGGGATGCGGGTAGTATTGTAATCCGCTGCGGATGAGCAGCAGTTTGCCGCCGCATAGAAGCGACATTATATATTAGAATATCATCATTTATATTGTCCGTCAACGTTCTAGATAAACAGCTCCGGTTCCTTTCTGTCCGCATAGCCCAGCTCCAGCTCTTCCTTATGATAGAGATATCCCGGGTCATCAAAATACAGTGCTCCTTCAGGGCATTTTTTCTGGCAGCCGCAGCATTTGATGCATATGCCGTCAACAACTCCCGGGTTATCTTCTTTGATGGAACCCATAGGACATACGGACACACAGAGTCCGCAGCCTGTACATTTCGATGCGTCCAGTTTAGGTATTACC
This sequence comes from Bacillota bacterium, assembly GCA_030526355.1. Classification (GTDB taxonomy): domain Bacteria; phylum Bacillota; class Clostridia; order Peptostreptococcales; family Anaerovoracaceae; genus Lentihominibacter. The sequence goes on from JAUNDC010000004.1 coordinate 96,726, forward strand.
TTAAGTATATTGATATGGTTTCCTTGTCTGTCCTGAGGTTTGTAATAAGGGCGAATCGGATCATGCCCCTTGACATGGACTGGTCCTGCCGCTTCGAGGGCAGCTGTCAGTCTGCCATTGTCGCCGCCGGTCACACGAATGAGCTTAAGCAGCTTTTCGGCCACCTGCTCAGCAAATTCTCCGGCAATTTCCATATCATGTATATCAGGCCTTCCTGCCGCCAGCGTTCTCGAAAACGAGTGCTCTCCGATAAACGCTGCTGCCGCCACAGTATGAAAGCCCTTTTCTTCCAGAATGTTTCTCAGCTCGATAAGCGCATCGTCATAATTTCTGTTGCCGTATAGAACCACAGGTACCACTATGGCGCCTCCTCCCACCAGAGTATCCAGAAACTTCAGCAGCACATTTGGCACTCTGCCGGCTATAACCGGTGTTCCGAAAACAACAATGTCATTCTCGTCAAAGGTGTACACCTTTTCCCGTGCCTTAAGCGGTGTGAAATTGATATTCGCCGCTTTGACATAATTTATCTCATCATCGGTTTCTCCGCTCACGTTTATCTTGTGCTCGCTTTTATCCATGAGTTCCCAGAGCCTGTAGGCAACGCCCGATGTCACCTTTGCTGTAGTGCCGGTGCCTGAAAAATACATAGCTCTTATCCTTTTTTCCATGATGCAAACCTCCTCCTGCCTCTCAGGCCGCTGTTTATTTATACAGCTTCACGTCTGTGTATTTTATAATCAAATCTACTATATCTTCAATCTCTATGTAGCCGCTGTCTATGGAAAGATTGTAATTCACATGCTCTCCCCACTTCCTGCCGGTGTGATATGCGTAGTAGTTTGCTCTAGCTTTATCTGTATCCTTCATCAGCTTTCTGACTGAATCCTCCGGAACTCCGTATTCCTGAACGGCTCGCTTGATTTTATCAGCCTCCTCAGCATAGATGAACACATTTGTTGCTTCCGGCATTCCTCTGAGAATATAGTCGGCACATCGCCCTACGATGACACATGAGCCTTCCTCGGCAATTTTTCTGATGGTGTCAAACTGTGCCAGAAAAAATCTCTCATTGAGCGAAAGGCTCTCCGGTCCTGCTTCTCCTGTCCCCATAGCCGACGCCAGACTGTAAAGGAAACCATTTTTGGCTTTTTTCTCTGCCTCTGCCAGCATTTCCTTGCTGAAGCCTGACTCCTCTGCGATTCTGTCCAGCAGCTCCTTATCATAATACGGTATCTCAAGCTTTTCTGCAAGGCGTTTGCCTATGAGTCTTCCGCCGCTGCCGAATTCTCTGCTTATCGTTATTATTTTCTTATCCATTGCTGCACCTCCGTTAATACTTATATTCTACCACTATTTCGGCTGCGAATAAAGCGTATCCGCTGCTACCGGTGTGTAAAATTTACGGTATATATCGTCCCAGCTCTGGCCTTCTGCCGACAAAATCCACATAAGCTTCGTCAACAAAGCCTCCAGAGTCATATCCTTTGCCTCCAGAATGCTGAACCTGTCCTTAAGCTTCCTTCCTACCTCATAGGTCTCGATATGGCTTCCCTCATAAGTAACCTGGGTGGTCATAGCCAGAATCTTTTCCTCTGGTCTGTACTTCCTTAGCTCGCGGAAAAGTGCGCTTTCCAGACTGTCGGGAATCCCACCTACTCCAAAGCTTTCGATTATGATGCAGTCGTATACTTTGAAAATCTCCGGCAGCAATGTAGGCAGCTCTCCCGGTGTCAGCTTCAGGAGGAACACTCTGGTGTTGAGTTTATTATAAAACGTCGGCTCTGTTGCTTCCTGCTCCTGCCTGATATATCTGATTATCCTGCTATCACGGATAGATGCCAGTACCGGGTAATTGATACTGGAAAATGCTGCGTAGCTGAGGGATTTTGTTTTTTTGGCTCTTGTCCCCAGAATCACCTCTCCGTCAAATACTATCTGCACTCCGCAGGATTGGCTGTCTGCAGCGTACAGGATGCTGTCCCTCAGGTTGCCCTTGGCGTCGGTTATCTCAAATCCGATAGGCTTCTGCGCACCTGTCAGCACAATCGGCTTTGGTGAGTTCTGTATCAGGTATGACAATGCAGCCGCGGTATATGCCATAGTATCTGTGCCATGGCACACGACAAATCCGTCAAAATCATCATAGCTGCTGCGTATTTCCTCTGCTATGGTTATCCAGTGCTGCGGAGTCACATCCGTGCTGTCCAGGCTGTAAAGTGCTTTAGTGGTAAGCTGGAAATCTTCACCTATTTCAGGGAGATATGACAGCAGCTGCTCTGATGAAAGTGCAGGGATCAGCCCTGCCGGAGTTTCAACAGATGCTATGGTTCCTCCTGTTGTCAGGATGAGTAGTTTCTTTTTCATTCTCTGTTTTCCTTTTACTTTTTTATCAGATATTCCGATTTGGCCCGCCAAGGCGAGAAAATCTCAGAAACAATTTTTCTTGTATTAAAACGCAGAAAATCTCCCGATAATCCTTTGCGGGATTTTCGGGAGAATAACAGCACACAACAATCAGTGTCTGTTTATGATTCCTATATCGTTTCTGTACTGAGCACCTTCGAAGCTTATCCGCTTCAGGTTGTCATAGGCTTTGTTTCTTGCTTCTTCATGGGTGCTGCCCATGGCAGTCACACCGAGAACTCTGCCTCCTGAAGTAACAATGGCCGCATTTTTCATATCGCAGTCGTCTCCGCATGCTGCGCATTTGCTGCCCTCAGGCATCGGAGCAAATTTAGTTCCAGCATGAAAGACGATGACATCATCATCCACATCATCAAGGCCTGTAATCAGCTTGCCCTTTTCGTAGCTGCCCGGATACCCGCCCGAAGCAAGTACGACGCATACGGCACGTTCATTTTTCCACTTTATCTCTATATCTGCCAGCCTGTTCTCAGTAACCGCCAGGAAAATGTCAAGCAGGTCGCTGTCAAGTCTCGCCAGCACTGACTGAGTCTCAGGATCTCCGAAACGATTATTGAACTCGATTACCTTAGGGCCGTCATCAGACAGCATAAGGCCTATGAACAGAACTCCCTTGAAATCAAGTCCATCTTCCTGGAAGCCTTTTAATGTAGGCTTCAGAATCTGTTCTCTTATCTGCTTTTCAAGCTCAGGCGTAAACAGCAAGCTTGGTGAATAGGTTCCCATTCCTCCTGTGTTTGGACCCTTGTCGTTGTCGAATACTCTTTTGTAATCCTGAGCCGATTCCATCGGCACTATGGTGTTTTCATCCACGAAGCAAAGCATGGACGCTTCAACTCCGGTAAGGAATTCCTCAACGACAATCTTATCTGCAGCGGAGCCGAACACCTTGTCACCCATCATCTCTTCGATGGCTTTAACGGCAGCTTCTTCGTTCTCAGGAATCACAACGCCCTTGCCTGCTGCCAGGCCGTCTGCTTTGAGAACCATAGGATACCCATAGATTCCCACTGAATCGAGGAGCTCCTGTTTGTCTGTAAATTCTTTGTAGCCTGCAGTAGGTATGTTGTGTCTTGCCAGGAAAGCTTTAGTGAATGACTTGCTGGCTTCAAGCTGCGAACATTTCTTATTCGGCCCAAACACCTTGATTCCCAGCTTTTCAAGCTCGTCAACGATGCCCATAGCCAGTGGCACTTCAGGTCCGATGACAGCCAAATCAATTTTCTTTTCTTCTGCCGCCTTGCATATTCCGTCTATATCTTCCGCACCAACGCCGATGCATTCAGCCACATCAGCGATTCCGGCATTGCCGGGTGCACAGTACAGTTCTGTTATCTTAGGGCTCTGAGCCAGCTTCCAGCAAATTGCATGCTCTCGGCCGCCGCCTCCAACTACCATTACTTTCATTTATGTGTATTTCCTCCAAAACTAGTGATGGAACAGTCTCATGCCTGAGAAGTACATCACGATATCGTTCTCGTTGCAGCAGTTTATTACAATATCATCTCTCATCGAGCCTCCCGGCTGGGCAATGTATTTAACTCCGCTGCGGGCAGCTCTCTGAATATTATCATCAAACGGGAAGAATGCATCCGAGCCCAGCGCAACTCCGTCCATCTGTGACAGCCATTCCTTCTTTTCTTCTCTTGTGAGCGGTTCAGGCTTCTGAGTAAAGAATTTCTCCCACTGACCGTCTGCCAGCACATCCTCATAGTCATCGCTCATGTATACATCGATGGCGTTGTCTCTGTTTGGTCTTCCCACGTCTTCTCTGAAAGGCAGGTTCAGCACCTTAGGGCACTGTCTCAGCAGCCAGTTGTCTGCCTTCTGCCCTGCCAGCCTTGTACAGTGAATACGCGACTGCTGTCCTGCACCGATTCCGATCGCCTGTCCGCCTTTGGCGTAGCATACGGAATTTGACTGGGTGTATTTCAGAGTTATCAGAGCGATGATAAGGTCACGCTTGGCTTCCTCTGAAATCTCCTTGTTTGCTGTCACGATTTCACCTAAGAACTCTTCATTGATCGGCATTTCATTTCTGCCCTGCTCGAAAGTGATTCCGAACACCTGCTTGCGTTCCTGCTGCTGCGGTTTATATTCAGGATCTATTTTAATAACGTTATAGTTTCCCTTTTTCTTGCTCTTGAGAATTTCCAGTGCTTCAGGTTCATATCCCGGAGCGATAACTCCATCAGATACTTCAGGCTTGATGAGCATTGCTGTTGCTACGTCGCATACATCCGACAGAGAAATGAAATCTCCGAAGGATGACATTCTGTCAGCGCCTCTTGCTCTGGCATAAGCGCATGCCAGAGGAGAAAGCTCAGCATCCTCGTCAACCCAGTATATTTTTCTTTCCACGTCACTTAATGGGAGTCCTACTGCTGCGCCTGCAGGAGAAACGTGCTTGAAGGAGGTTGCTGCAGGGAGACCTGTTGCTTCCTTCAGTTCCTTTACAAGCTGCCATCCGTTGAAGGCATCCAAAAAGTTGATGTAACCTGGTCTGCCGTTCAGCACCTCGATAGGCAGCTCACCTTCCTCCACGAAAATACGTGAAGGCTTCTGATTCGGGTTGCAGCCGTATTTCAATTCTAATTCTTTCATTATCTATCTCCTATTTGTTCTTGTTTATGATTCTTGTTTCGTATTCACCTGTTGCGATATCTATGTATCTGACAAACAGTGAAACCTTATTGTCTTCGTTCAGGTTTTCCCATACCAGCTGAGTGAACTCATCGATATCACCGGTAATATCTACCTTTTCAGGTTCCCCTTCAAAGCTCGGGAGCGGATTGCCATCACCCATATAAGTATGAATGAAGCGTCCTTCGCCTGCAGGACATCCTGGGTAAGCGAAAGTATTTCTAATGCAGTATTCAGGATTTCCGTCCTGGCTCTTGAGTATGGACATGGCGAAATCATATTTGCCGTCCTTCACGTTCATGATTCCTGAAATTCTAGGTGTATAGTTAGGCTCATCAGGCTCGAACTCGCGTGTTCTCAGAGATTCTTCAAAGGTTTTGCCCTCTGCCATAAGCTCATACACTGTATCTGTCTGATCTCCGTTTGTCACGATGGTTGTATCTCCCAGCACTCTTACCGGAGCATAGATAATAAGGCTTGGATCACTCAGCTTGCTGATATCAAAAGCCTCTGTCCTGATTCCCTGCTCATACTCCTTGAATACACGATTACGGCTGTTTACGCTTCTTCCCATAATGAAGTAAGCAGTTACTGCGTATCTACCGTCCTGAGAGCGACCGATTACGATTCCACGTCCCGGATATGAATTTTCACTTAATGTTGCTGCCAATGATTTAATTTTCATGTGCATTTACTCCCTTCCATCCCAGCAATATGTGCAAAGCTTGCACTTATCTACTCCAATAGCTTCTATTGTATCTTCAAGGCGCTGGAATTTCAGACTGTCAAACTGAAGTCTCTTCCTGATTTCCTCAACCATTGCGGCATGCTTCTCTGAGTTGCTGTCTGCGTACTCTGCCAGCAGCTCTGCCGGAATATCATCGCCTTCGATTCCCTCCAGTGCGATAATCACACGTCTTGTTATAAGCTCAAGGTCACTTACAGATCTCGAGAAATTGAGGAATTTACATCCGTACATAATCGGAGGGCATGCAGATCTGACATGTATCTCCTTAGCTCCGTTATCAAGAAGGTATGATACGGTTTCCGAAAGCTGTGTTCCTCTTACTATGGAGTCATCGATAAGCACGAATTTCTTGTCCTTGATAATCTGGAATACAGGCACCAGCTTCATCTTGGCAATCAGGTTTCTTGCTTTCTGATTCTGCGGCATGAAGCTTCTCGGCCATGTTGGTGTATATTTGATAAGAGGTCTCGCATAGCGGACTCTGGATTTGTTGGCATACCCGAGAGCATGAGCCGTACCGCTGTCAGGAACCCCTGCAACATAATCTACATCCATATCTCCGTCACGCTCAGCCAGCAGCTCACCGTTGCGGTTTCTCATCAGCTCAACATTTCTGCCTTCATATATCGATGTGGTATATCCGAAATATGTCCACAGGAAAGCGCATATTCTCATGCCCTCCTGAGGCTCTCCCACAGTCTTCTCTTCATCTGGAGTAAGAAAAGCTATCTCCGCAGGCCCGAGTTCTCTTTTATATTTATATCCGATGTTTATAAATGCAAAGGATTCAGATGCTGCGCAGTAGGCACCATCCTTCTGTCCGATGATAAGAGGTGTTCTGCCGTATTTATCCCTGGCAGCATACAGGCCATCCTTTGTAAGCACCAGCATTGTCACAGAACCATCTATTTTGCCCTGAGCTATCCTGATTCCGTCAACGATGTCTCTTCCTGTTGATATAAGTGCAGCTACAAGCTCTGTGTTATTGATTTCTCCGTGACTCATCGCCATGAACTGACTTGGTCTGTCCTTGAGAAGCTCCTTGACGATAGCCTCCTTGTTGTTTATCCTGCCTACAGTTGTAATGGCAAAATCACCGTGTCTGCTGTAAACCGTCAGAGGCTGCGGGTCTCCATCGCTTATGGCACCTATACCCATGTTACCCTTCATTTCTTCGATATCACTTTCGAACTTGCTTCTGAAAGGTGAGTTTTCTATATTGTGAATGGAACGATTGAATCCATCTTTTTCAAGTACACACATACCACCTCGCTTTGTGCCGAGATGTGAATGATAGTCAGTTCCAAAAAACAGATCCATTACACAATCGTTTTTTGAGGCAAAACCTATTACTCCACCCATTATTCTTTTCCTTCCTTTTTTAAATTTTGTATTGCTATCTTCAGGCCTTCAGCCAAGATCACATGCTCGGTTTTAAGGACTCTGGCTGCCAGTTCCTCCGGAGTGTCCTCCTCCATCACCGGAACCTTCTCCTGAAGTATTATTTCTCCGGTATCCACACCTTCATCAACATAATGCACTGTTGCGCCGCTTTCCTTTTCTCCTGCTGCAATTACTGCATTATGCACTCTGATACCATAGAACCCTTTGCCGCAGAATTTAGGAATCAGCGAAGGATGTATATTTATGATCCTGTTGCGATATTTCTTTATTATTTCCGGAGAAAGCACTTTCATATATCCTGCCAGCACTATCATTTCGGCTCCACTTGCTTCAAGCTCCTCCAGCACCTGCGGCTGCTCCTTTGCCACAGCAGTTTCGATACCTGCCTTCGCCGCACGTTCCAGTGCATATGCACTTTCCTTGCTGGCAATTACCTTTACCAGTTCCACCTCCGGCAGACTGCCGTCGGCCACCTTGTCTATTATCGCCTGCAGATTTGTACCGCCGCCGGAAACAAGCACAGCAACTTTGGTCTTTTCCATAAATCCTTCTGCCTTTCTCTAGTCCTGATAGTTGAGAATTACCTTTTCACCTTTATCTTCTACTATTTCACCGATGATATTCGCCGTTTCACCTGCTGTTCTCAATGCTTCAACCACTGAATCCGCATCGGCTGCATCCACTACCATCATCATTCCTACTCCCATATTGTAGGTCGAGAACATTTCTTTCCTGTCGATATTTCCGCATTTTTTGATATAAGGGAAAATCGGCGGAACTTCCCATGTGCCTACATCAATGGAAACTGCAGTTCCATCAGGCAGTATTCTAGGAATATTCTCATAGAATCCGCCGCCTGTGATGTGTACGATTCCTTTAACATCAAATTTCGGCAGAACCGCGTCACATGCGTTTGCGTAGATTTTTGTCGGGGTAAGCAGCGCTTCGCCAAGAGTCATTCCCAGCTCATCCACATAATCCTTCACATCCATCTGCATCTTGTCAAAAAATACCTTTCTTACCAGTGAATAGCCGTTGCTGTGGATACCGCTTGATGCGATTCCTACGATTTTATTGCCAACTGCAACCTTTTCCCCTGTTATAATTTTAGGCTTGTCCACAATGCCTACAGAGAAGCCTGCCATATCGTATTCGCCTTCGCTGTAAAAATCGGGCATTTCTGCAGTTTCTCCACCTACTAGAGCACTTCCGCCCTGTTTGCAGCCGTCTGCTATTCCCTTTACGATATCAGCGATTTTCTCAGCTTTTACCTTTCCTGTAGCGATATAGTCCAGGAAAAAGAGCGGCTTCGCACCCTGACAGAGCACATCGTTGACACACATTGCAACGCAGTCGACTCCCACTGTATCATGCTTGTCCATAAGGAAAGCGATCTTAAGCTTCGTGCCTACACCATCGGTTCCCGAAACCAGCACCGGCTGCTCCATACCTTTAACATCCAGATTAAACAGACTTCCAAAGCTGCCAAGCCCTGTAAGTACGTTTTCGTTAAATGTTCCTTTAACGTGCTCTTTCATCAGAGATACGGCTCTTTCGCCTTCTTTAGTATCAACGCCCGCATCCTTGTATGTAAGCTTTTTTTCTTCCATTTTTCTCCTCCTGATGCCTGGCGGAGCCTGCTAAGACACCGCCGGCCGGTTTTGTCCTGTTTATTTTTCCGTTACTCTTCTTAACACCTCTGCATATGTTTCTTCAACATTTCCGAGATCTCTTCTGAATCTGTCCTTGTCCATTTTCTCGTTTGTCTCAACATCCCAGAGTCTGCATGTATCAGGTGATATCTCATCTGCCAGGATAATCTCCCCATCGTAAAGGCCGAACTCTATCTTGAAGTCCACCAGCTTCAGTCCTTTTTCGAGGAAAAATTCCTTGAGTGTATCGTTGATGATAAATGCGTACTTTTTGATGGTTTCCAGCTGCTCCTCCGTAACTATTTTAAGCGCCAGAGCATGGGATTCGCACATCAGCGGATCTCCCAGATCATCATTTTTATATGAGGTTTCAAACGATGGTCTGTCAAACACTATTCCTTCCTCGACGCCGTATCTCTTGGCGAATGAACCTGCAGAGATATTTCTCATTATTACCTCGAGCGGCACAATCTTAACTGCTTTTACCACTGTCTCTCTGTCGCTGAGCTGCTCCACGAAATGTGTCGGAACTCCTTTGGTTTCAAGTATCTGAAAAATGATGTTGCTCATGGTGTTGTTCACAACGCCTTTTCCTACGATCTGACCCTTTTTCACACCGTTAAATGCTGTTGCATCATCCTTATAGTCTACGATCAGCTTTTTAGGATCGTCTGTTTTAAATACTTTTTTCGCTTTTCCTTCATATAACTGCTCTAATTTACGCATTGCTATCACCTCCTGTTACTCATGCGCAGTATTGTTTACTTTTCTGACTGGAATTCGGCATCCAAAGCTACGATGTCTTCTTCCTGCTGTTTTTTGAAATCCTTGACTGCCTGTCTCAGAGCTGGGTCTGCTGCTGCAAGCATCTGAACTGCCAGAATTGCTGCGTTCTCAGCGCCGTCTATTGCAACTGTTGCCACAGGCACTCCCTTTGGCATCTGCACTACGGAAAGGAGCGAGTCCAATCCGTCAAGGGTGCTGGATTTCATTGGTATTCCTATTACAGGCAGCGGCGTTGTTGCCGCCAGTACGCCTGCCAGGTGTGCTGCCTTGCCTGCTGCCGCTATGATACATCCGAAACCGTTTGCTTCTGCTTCAGCTGCAAACTTCTCCGCCTGCTTCGGAGTTCTGTGGGCCGATATAATTCTTGTTTCATATTCAACATTGAACTTTTCCAGCATTTTTTCCGCTTTCTGCACTACAGGATAGTCGGATTTGCTGCCCATTATTATTGCTACTTTCATGAACGTGAGTATTCCTTTCTCATTTTTTATCATCAATTAATGAAACCTCCAGCTGCCAGCTATGCCGGCAGCTCCGGTCACTCTTCATTATTTAAAATATTTAACTCCGGATTCGAATATCTTCTGATCCTTCTCGCCAAGAACGTTCTTGTAAACATTCTTTCCGATTCTCTCCGAATGTCCCATCTTACCGAACACTCTGCCATCAGGCGATGTGATACCTTCGATGGCCATAACCGAACCGTTAGGGTTGAATGCTATATCCATCGATGGATTACCGTCAAAGTCGACATACTGTGTTGCAATCTGTCCGTTGGCTGCAAGTCTCGCTAGAGTTTCGTCGTCCGCGATAAATCTTCCTTCCCCGTGTGATACAGGAATAGTGAATACATCTCCAGCTTCAACTCCTGCCAGCCATGGTGATTTAACAGATGTGATACCTGTTCTCACGAGGCATGATGCATGTCTGCCGATCTTATTGTATGTCAGCGTCGGGCTGTTTTCCGTCATATCAACGATTTTTCCTTCAGGTACCAGACCCAGCTTGATAAGAGCCTGGAAGCCGTTGCAGATGCCAAGCATCAATCCATCTCTGTTTTCGAGCAGGTCAGTTACCGCATCCTTGATTGCAGGGTTTCTGAATACTGCGGTAATGAACTTGGCTGAACCGTCCGGCTCGTCTCCGCCTGAGAATCCGCCTGGAATCATGATAATCTGGCTTTCTCTTATCTTCTTCTCAAGCTCTCTGATAGAATCCTCAAGCTGCACTGTTGTCAGGTTTCTGATGATATGAATATCAGCATCAGCCCCTGCTCTTCTGAAGGCTCTCGCTGAATCCACCTCGCAGTTTGTTCCCGGGAATGCAGGAATCACTACCTTAGGTCTTGCAATTCTAACTGCAGGTCCTGCTGCATTTCTTTCAGTATACAGACTTCTGCTTACTGCAGTTGTATCCTTCTTATCTCTGAAGTCTGCTGTTCTTACAGGGAATACACCTTCAACAGGCTCCTGCCATTTGGCTGTGATTTCAGCAACAGACTCAGCATCGCCGTTTACGTTCAGCTTTCCATCTGCTGTGGTTGAGCCTATCACTACATATCCTGTGCCTGCCATCAGTGCATCCACATCCTCATCAGCAGCAACCTCGATTACCAGCGAACCATAAAGCGGTGCCAGAATGTCACCGTCCCACTTTACATCTGCTCCTATGCCATTGCCGACAACCATCTTGACCAGTGTTATATAAAGCCCGCCTCTGCCGATGGTATCTGCTGCCAGAAGCTTTCCTGCCGCTGCCAGCTCTCTCACCTTGAGGAGATTCTTCCTGAATACCTCAAAATCAATAATTCCGTCTTCATCAACCGTTGAAGTCAGCAGAACCAGTCTGCTTCCTTCCTGCTTGAACTCTGTCGATACGACATCGTCTGCATCTATGTCGGTAATTGCGAATGAAGTCAGTGTCGGAGGAACATCTATATCCATGAAGGTTCCCGACATACTGTCCTTGCCGCCGATAGCCGGAATCTCCAGCTCCTTCTGAACTCTGAGAGCTCCCAGCAGTGCAGCCATAGGCTTGCCCCATCTTGCCGCATTGGTTCCCAGCTTCTCGAAATACTCCTGGAAGGTAAGCCTGATTTTTCTGTAATCTCCACCCATTGCCGCAATCTTGGCTGCCGAGTCAACAACCGCGTAAAGCGCACTGTGGAACGGGCTCTTTACAGCAAATTCAGGGTCGAAGCCGTATGCCATGATAGTCGCTGTTTCTGTTTCTCCGTTTACAACCGGAAGCTTGGCTGCCATTCCTGCTGCCGGCGAAAGCTGATATTTTCCGCCCAGAGGCATGAGAACCGTAGCTGCTCCTATTGTACTGTCGAATCTTTCGATAAGTCCCTTCTTGCTGCAGCAGTTAAGGTCTGTCAGCAGCTCTGCCTTTGTCTTTGTTTCATGGAAAAGCTCCGCAGGGGACGCTGTCACTTCGTTTGCGGCATATGCCTTGGCAAACTGCTGTGCTCCGTTGGTGTTGAGGAAGTCTCTGGAAAGATCCAGTATGCATTTTCCTCTCCAGTGCATCCTCACTCTGTTTGTATCTGTAACCTTGGCTACTGTTGTAGCTTCCAGATTTTCTTCGTCTGCATATTTGATGAATTCAGCTTCCTTGTCTGCATCAACGACTACTGCCATTCTCTCCTGAGATTCAGAAATTGCCAGCTCTGTTCCGTCAAGACCTTCGTATTTCTTTGGCACCAGATCAAGGTTGATTTCAAGGCCGTCAGCCAGTTCGCCGATGGCTACTGAAACGCCGCCTGCTCCGAAGTCGTTGCATCTCTTGATGAGGGTTGCAACTTCCTTTCTTCTGAACATTCTCTGAATATTTCTTTCTACAGGTGGATTTCCCTTCTGTACTTCAGCGCCACACTGCAGGATTGACTCCTCAGTGTGCTCTTTTGATGAGCCTGTTGCTCCGCCGCAGCCGTCACGACCTGTTCTTCCTCCGACGAGAATAATCACGTCCCCTTTTGCAGGAACCTTCCTGATAACATGGTCTGCCGGTGCTGCACCTACAACTGCTCCGATTTCCATTCTCTTGGCAACATAGTTTTCGTGGTATACTTCGTCAACGAGTCCTGTAGCCAGACCTATCTGGTTGCCGTATGAGCTGTAGCCTGCAGCTGCCTCCTGAGTGATCTTCCTCTGAGGGAGCTTGCCTGCCAGTGTTTCCTCGATAGGTCTTCTCGGATCTGCTGCACCGGTCACTCTCATTGCCTGATAAACATATACTCTTCCTGAAAGCGGGTCTCTGATTGCTCCGCCAAGACATGTTGCAGCTCCGCCGAATGGTTCGATTTCTGTCGGATGGTTGTGGGTCTCGTTCTTGAACATAACGAGCCAGTCTTCCTCCTTACCGTCTATTTTTGCCTTCACCTTGATGCTGCATGCATTGATTTCCTCTGATTCATCGAGATTGTCAACTTTACCGTGCTTTTTGAGATATTTAGCTCCGATGCATGCCATATCCATAAGGCAGAGATTCTTGTCTCTGTCACCGTATACATCCTTTCTCATAGCCATATACTGGTCAAAGGCTTCCTTGACGATTCTGCCGTAAGGGCTGTCTTCAAAGGTCACTTCCTCAAGTGTGGTATTGAAGGTAGTATGTCTGCAGTGATCTGACCAGTAGGTATCTATAACCTTGAGCTCAGTGAGTGTCGGATCTCTGTCTTCATCCTCTGCATAATATTTCTGTACGAACTGAATATCTGCAGGACTCATTGCAAAGCCCATTTCCTTTCTGTAATTTTCGAGAGCTGCCTCGTCCATGGTTCTGAAACCTGCGATGGCTGCCACATCCTTCGGTACTGTTGTTTCCATTTCCAGATTTTCAGGCTTCTCCGGAGCTGCAATCTGGGAATCTACAGGGTTCACGCAGTAGCTCTTTATTGTTTCCACCTGCTGTGGGCTGAGGTTTCCTTCGAGAATTATAACTCTGGCAAATTTAACTATTGCCTCTGCTTCAGCGTTCATTAGCTTGATGCACTGAGCTGCCGAATCGGCTCTCTGGTCGTACTGTCCCGGCAGATATTCAACTGCGAAAAAAATAGCAGAACCTAAATCTTCAGGCATCGTTTCTTCATACACGACGTCTATAGCCGGTTCTGCAAATACTGTAAGTTTAGCTGCTTCATATGTAGCATCATCTATTCCGTCAATATCATAGCGGTTAAGCACCCTTACACCTGCAAGCTCTTTAAGGTGAAGGTTCTCTCTGATGTCATTGAAGAGCGATGACGCTTCAACATCGAAGCCCTTTTTCTTTTCAACATAAATTCTTCTTACCATGGATATTCGTCCTTTCTGAATCTGTGTGGGATTATGCTGCCCGGCAGTCTATACAGCTGCCATCCGCAGAGTTTACACGGAAAAACCGGAGCGTCCGGCTCCGTTATTCCATTTTGTTCTTCTTTGATAATGTAATGTTAGCACTTTTGCTTTTTTTTATCAATATTTTTCATTAAAAAACTGTGAAATTTCAACGTTTCCCGAACATTATAGCGTCATTTCGAATTTAATGTTCGTGTTTTGACGGCGTACATCGATTTCGAGGGCTAATAAAGAGCCTTTTTGCAAAAAAGGACTTGAGAGGTATTTTCGACGCATTTCATATTTTAGGGTTATGACACGTCGAAATTACTGCTTCAATCTTCTTTTCACCACACCTTCTTCAGCAAGTCTTCACATTTAATACGCTAAAACAGCATATTCCATTGCTATTATATAGGCGTACCAAACAAAACCACCTCTCCTAAATAAATAATAAATAATATGTGACTACGAACAAAACCGATGCTTTTCAGAGCATCGGTTTTGTTTTGCCATCGTTTCTGCTATTTCCTGCAGCACAGGAGTGCTATTCTTTTTTCTTGCTCAGTCTGACTCCGATTTCTGAGCATACTATCGATACGCCCAGTGAACCTACCACACCTAAAAAATGATTATACTCTCCATGGATAGGGAAGAATATCCATATGAGAAGACCGCATCCTATCCCTGCCATTGTCGCTATTACAGAAGTACCGTTCCGAATTTTTCTGGTTGATATACAGGCATGAAGCACCGGACCGCATGGAGCTGCGAAAAAAATCGCACAAAATACATCGATGGTCAATAGACTGATATTTTCAAGCGAAATTGCAATCAGTGCGCAGAATATACCTCCTGCTGTCATCAATACTCTTCCGAAAACAATGCGCTGATGCTCATCTGCTTCTGCCCTCAGATAGTCTATGTAAAGATCTTCCGTAAACAGCCCGTACCAGCCCATAAGATAATGTGAAATCGTACTGACACCAATGAGCAGCATGACTGCACCGAACATCCAGCTGCCGATGCCGGTAAACAGCTGCATCACTTCAGTATCCTGTGTATATGATGCCACGCCAAGATACACTGAAGCTACCAACGAAACACCACCCCAGAGAACGATACCTCCCATATAGAAGACCATTTTCATCTTCCGAGGCGATGAAGCAAGCCTTCCTTTGAGATAATACCCCGGATCAAAAACAAGCTGGCTGAAAGCAATAACAATAGCAGTTATGAAATATCTGACTGATGCAGCCATCACTCCTGTATTGAACCATTCTTCGTGTGCATTGATTTCTTTCACAACTCCTGCAGATGTATCAGTATTCACAAAATAACCTGTGATAAATGCAAAAGCTATCAGTATGCAGATACCTGTAATCTTTTCAGACCTAAGCAGACCTTCCATTCCCGATATCCCCACGAAAATTACAGCTATTATGATACTGAGAAACGCTGTCCATTTAAAATCAACCCCAAAAAGACTCCGAAACACATAAGCCACTCCGACAGCCTGCTCGATAAGAACATACGCTGGTACAATAAAGGCAAAAATAAAATAGAACAGCTTCTTCGTATCACCGTGAACCTGGGAAATCAGATCAAGAAAATATCTGCCACCTTCTATTTTAGTCTGAATCATATTCATTACCCAGACAAAAAACATAAATGCGACACAAGCTGCCGCCACATAACTGATCGGTCCCAGAATACCGTACATCGAGTATGTCTCCACCGCTCCCAGAACCGATGTCGGCCACATCCATGCAGCAAAAACACTAAAAATCAGGGTAGACGATTTAGCTTTCCCTCCGGCAAGTATCACCCTGCTGATGCTGTCAGAGCCCACACCTCTACCTCTGATCTGATAGCAAATAAGTCCCAGTAGAAATAAACCATACATAATTACAATCACAATACCTGTCATGCCCGTACCCCTTTCCCAACTGTCAGGGTACCTGCAGCACTGACAAGAGCATTAATAATTATGCCTATACATATATTGGCTGCACTGAGCTCTAGCGGAGTAAAAATCAGAATCAGAACACAAACGCTGCCTGCTGCCATTCCCCAGAGCACACCTCTGGTGGCCGGTCTCCTGTTCAACCATCCCAGCAGATACCCGGGCAGCATAATAATGGAGGTCATCCCAATGCCTGACATCCACAGTCCAAGTATATCATCAGTATTCAGCGCAAACGCAAAGGCAATGCTTCCAGTCACAATTACAAAAATCCTTGTAAAAAAAATCATTTCTTTGTCTGTGGCATCCTTTATAATAAATTTACGGATTATATCCTCAGAAACAGTTACACCTGATGCGAGAAGAAATGAATCAGCCGTAGACATAATGGCGGCGATAATTGCCACGAGAATCATAACAGCTGCTTTTGAATTAAGAATATCAAAAAGAAAACCATAGATAATATAAGAAGAATCACCTTCACCATTCATAACAACTCTTTGAAATACACCTATGTATACGATTACGACCAGCATCATCAAAGTCACCATCAGCGGAACTGCAAAACCCCACTTGGCAGTTTTGGCAGTTTTGCTGGCATATACTCTCTCCCAGTTGGACTGATCATTCATGAGGAAAAACAATCCATATGCCAGAATATAAAGAGGAATCGAGTACCATTCTCCGCCAAAATGGAAAAGATTCATATGATCACCAATACCCTCTGCTGTATAGAATTTCTGAGCAAAAGAAATGCCTCCACATGCTTTATAGGCAATAATGCAAAGGCTTATGATTCCCAAGGTTTGAAGCAGACCCTGGAAAACATCTGTTACTGCTACTCCCCAGAGACCGCTCAGCACAGTATATGAAATTACCACCAGAAACACCAACAGCAGAGCCAGATTCCTGTTAATTCCAAACACATAAGTAATGAGATAGGAAAGAGCACTGAACTGCATGGCAATCATGGTTACATTCCTTATGAGTATGGCTGCCACGGCAGGAATCCTCACTATACCTTTTTGTTCAGGGTATCTGTCTGCAAAAAAGTCAGTAATACTTTTAAGTTGGCTGGTTCTGATTTTTTCAACAAAAAAAAGAGCAAAAAACACTTCGATAAAACACGATATTCCTATCAACCAGTACTGGTTTGCACCATAGTCAAAGCTTCTGCTCACCAGTCCGACAATTGTGCCGCCGCCTATCCACGTGCCAAGATATGTAAAAAAAATGAACCCTATGCTCAGAGACCTGCCACAGTATCCATATTCTTCAAATGAAGTAAGCGTCTTCTTAATAAAAAAAGCGCTTATTATAAACAAAACGAAAATGTATATCAGAACGAGATAAAAATAATTTATCATGAGCGTACAACCTTAAAAATACAAAAAAGCCTATTTGTCTTTACTGTCCTCAGTCTCGGTAACAGTATTGCTTTTAACCCACTCAACAACAGCCTCCTCATCAAAACGGATATTCTTGCCAAGTTTGATAAACGGAAGCCCCTTCTTTTTGAGGTTGTATATTGTCGTTCTGGTTACCTGCAGCATTTCTGCCACATCCTCCACTGTTAAAAATTTAATGTCTGAACCCATGGTATCTCTCTTTCATCCTGTGTTTATTATATTATTTATATGTTCATTATACACCATATAAGTTCAATGTGCAATTTTTTGAGCCTGAAGTTGTATCATCTTCAGGCTCAAAAACTGATTGTATCCTATATTTCCATACAGCATGTCCCTATGTATGAGTATCATACAACAGTTTAACCGTCGATGCTCATTTCAGGCGGATCCTGCTTGAGACCCTTGGTGAGAATCAGCACATAGATACAGCCTGCAATTGTCCATGCAATACCCAGAATAATTGCAATCTTTTCCAGGTGAATCAGCATGTAAATGCACATTATAGCGCCAATGAGAGGCAGAACGAGGTAAAGAATGAATCCTTTTAAGCCTCTCTCCTTTGATCTGACAAAATAGTGACCGATAACCGACATATTTACGAATGTATATGCAATGAATCCGCCAAAATTAATATATGAAGTTGCACTTGTTACATCAAGGAAAATAGCCAGCAGCGCCACTACACCTGTGAGACAGATTGCATAAACCGGTGTCTTGGTCTTAGCGTTCAGCACGCCGAAAAACTTTTTAGGCAGTACACCATCTCTGCCCATAGCATAGAGAAGTCTGGCGCCGGAAGCCTGTGCTGAAAGGCCTGCAGCAAACTGACCTGCTATTGTACCTACCAGGAATACACCTCCGAATACACTTGGGGCAATCTGACGGGCAATTTCATATGCAGCGTTGTCAACGTTATCATATGCAAATGAAGGATGAACAAGATGAGTTACATATGCAACCACGATAAAAATCAACCCGCATGAAATCAGTGTCAGTATTATCGCTCTAGGGATGTTCTTCTCTGGATCAATGGCATCTTCTGTAAATGTGGTCAGCGCATCGAAACCCAGGAAGCAGTAGCACGATGCAGCTGCACCGGCAACAATGTAGTTAAATGATATATCAGGATTATAGAATGGGTCGAATGATGCCAGCGTACCCTGACCTGTACCTTCAGTAACAGCCTTGATGCTGAAAATCAGAAATGCAATGATGATTACAACCTGCAGTCCTACCAGTACAGAGTTTACCTTGCTTCCTAATTCTACTCCTCTGATATTAATAAGTGAAGTGACTACGATAAAGAAAATAAGCCATGCCCACGAAGGAATGCCTGGGATTGCTGCATTGAAGTATGATGCTCCAATGAGCCAGATTGCCATTGGGAAGAAGATGTACCCCAGAAGTACAATCCAGCCTGCCAGCACACCAAGCTTTTCGTTGATTGCTTTTCTTGTGTATGTATATGTTGATCCTGCCACAGGATATGCCTTTGCCATATGACCGTAGCTTAATGCTGTAAACAGCATTGCGAATACTGCAAATGCGAATGCACCGGCTTCAACGCCGTGTGATGCAGCTGATATTACGCCATAAATAGTGTAGGCAATCATTGGAGTCAGATATGCCACACCAAACAGCACCAGCTGGTGAAGTTTCATGGTTCTTTTTAATTGATTTTCCATTTTATTTCTCCGTCAGTTTTTTATGAACTATATCTGATTAAATGAATTGTTTGTAGATGTCCGGTCTGTAGTCAGGAACACCTGTAATTTCTTTGTTCGTAAAAAGTCTTCTTTCAGCCAGCGACAAATCGATGGTAGTGATAAAGAGCTCTTCCTGAACATTATCCTTGCTGCCGCAGTAATAATGCATATTTGTTTCATAGAATGGTGTGATCTTAGGCCCGATAACGCAGCTTCCCCCTCCAAAATAGTTGACAATATCTGTACCTGTCAGGTTCGAGCTTGCAACATATATTGTATTGCACAGCACGCCATATTCCAGAGTAGGAGCATAGTAGTCTATAAATGCCTGCCTGCTGCCTTCCTTTGGGATTTCTTCAACTACAGCTGTAGGATTCAGATACAGTCTTGATCCCTGAGCGCAATAGTATCTCTGCAGCTCCGGGAACTGATATGTGTCAAAGCATATTCCAACTGATATCGGTCCCCATGGTGTATCGAACATAAACGGTTTATCGCCCTTCTCACACCAGATGCTTTCTGTTTCAAACGGGTGCATTTTCCTGTAGGATCCGATTACACCGTCCGGTCCTATTGCCACTGCCGAGTTATAAAGTACTGAATCAACTGTTTCTTCTGCTTTCTCTGCCATGCCGAATACGATATAGATGCCGTATTTTACCGCAACCTCCGCCAATGCCGCACATGATGGTCCATCAATAGTTTCTGCTGTCAGAATCTTATCGGCCTGTGAAATTTCTTCATCTACGTAGAAATCATATCCATACAGGCATAATTCCGGGAACAGAATCAGATCTGCGCCGCGTTTAGCTGCTGCCTCAGCATAGCCGCACATTCTCGAAAGATTATTCTCCTTATCTGTCGCATTGACCTTGAAGTTGACAACTGCAACTGAAATAATGTCCTTCATATCTTCCTCCTAATACAATTAAATAACAATGCGAATACGTATTTTAATGTTTATTATTGTACAACACCGTTATTTTAGTATAATCTCTTGTAATTGTCAAGCAATTCAAACAAAAAGAAATTCGCAGCGATTAACGAAAGCTTCAGTCTCCAAATATCAGTAAAAATTCATCTGCTTGGAGACTATTATCCAGTATTATGAAGATATTGAAAAAAAAGTCTCCAAATACGCTCATCACAAGCAGTATTTGGAGACTCCACATTCTCTAGATTGCAAATTACAGTTTCTCTATTTCTTCTTTTGACAGGCCTGTATTGGCTGCTATTACATCACCACCATGTTCCGAACTTTAGAAAATGCTCAGATACCTCTCACCTGTATCCGGCAGTATCACAACAATTCGCTTGCCTGCATTCTCAGAGCGGGCTGCAACCTGTCCGGCACCGTAAACCGCTGCACCCGAAGAAACGCCCACCAGAAGACCCTCGCATCTAGCCAGTTCCTTCATCGTATCAAGCGCATCATCATCAGTAACAGTCATGACCTCATCTATCACACTTCTGTCCAAAACCTCCGGAATGAAGTTGGCACCGATGCCCTGTATCTTGTGCGGACCCGCCTTGCCTTCCGTCAGCAGCGGTGATGCAGCAGGCTCGATGGCGACAACCTGGATATCCGGGTTCTTTTCCTTTAGATAACGCCCAATACCAGAAACCGTTCCCCCGGTTCCGAAGGTCGCAACCAGTATATCGACTGTACCATCTGTATCTGCCCATATTTCAGGACCAGTGGTTTCATAGTGAGCCTGTGGGTTGGCAGGATTTTCGAACTGGCCGGCAATGATGCTGCCAGAAATCTCCTCCGCCAGCTGACGCGCCTTTTCCACGCTGCCCTGCATACCCTTATCCTTGTCTGTGAGCACAAGCTCCGCACCCAGAGCTGCCAGAAGCATACGTCTCTCCACACTCATGCTTTCCGGCATGACCATTACAGCCTTGTAGCCGCGGGCAGCGGCAGTCATGGCAATTCCTACGCCTGTATTGCCGCTGGTCGGCTCTATAATAGTTCCGCCAGGCTTCAGTCTGCCGTCCTTTTCTGCCTCTATCACCATATTATATCCGACTCTGTCCTTGATGCTGCCGGCAGGGTTAAAAAACTCCACCTTGGCAATAAGCTCGCCTGCAGCGCCAAATGCCTTTTCCATCTTGCCGAGTCTGAGAAGCGGGGTTGCCCCTATCAGCTCAGTCACTGAATTTCTTATCTTCATAACTACCTCCTAGAAGCTTCCGGTGTCAACAACCGCACCGTTTTCGAGATACAATATGTAGCCATGGCCGGGGTCAGGAATCCACTGGTAAAAATTATCCTTGACGCCCGGATACAGGATTTCCATTATCACCGATATGCTGCCCCCATGACATACAGCCACAGAAAGTGCCTCCTCTGCCTTGTGCCTCAGCGACAGCACCTTCAGCTGGTGACGCTTCATCAGCTCATCGAAGCCACTTGTAATCCTGTCTGCAAACTGACCGGTGCTCTCGCCCTCCGGAGGGCCGACCTTTGTCATATCACCTGAAATCCACGCGATATAATCCTTCTGCTCTTTGAGCTCCTCATATGACTTCATCTCAAATCTACCGAAATTTATTTCCCTCAGATCCCCGATAGCCTCATGCTCTCTGGGACCGTAGATTATCTCCAGAGTCTGTTCCGTCCTCAGCAGACCTGATGTGTAAAAGGACGCGTTCTCGCTGTCAGGGTAAAGCCCTGAAGCTGCCAGCTGTGCAAGCTCAGCCTTTCCCTCATCCGATAATGGAATATCTGAATGTCCGTAATACAGTCTGCGCTGATTTCCCTCTGTAATGCCGTGCCGTATCAGACATATTCTCGACCTCATCATTTTTCTCTCCTTCCGATACCACAAAAAACGCGTATCACCTGATCAGCCTCCGCTGCCAGATACAGCATAAGTCTGCCGTTCATTTCCCTGAAAGCCCTGATCACAGAATCCACAGGAACCACTCCCTGCGATACATCTGTGCAAATCAGTATCTTATCCTGCCATTCATCCTCTGCAGCTCTGAAAAAATCCGCCGCCTCGCGACCTCGCCTCGCACACTCCAGCACGAAACCGTCGATACCGTATATTATATCCTTTGTAAAATCAGGCATGCTTCCATCGCTGCAGTCGCACACAGTTTCGGCATCAAATGAAGCCCTTGCATACTCAAGCTTGCCCTGATAAGCACCGCCAAAAATAAGTATCATATCCGTTTCCTCCGTTTTCTTCCGTTTCCGGCCTGCCGACTCCTGCTGCACTACAACAGGCTGAGAATATCTGCCAGCAATGCTGTGAATATAACTCCAGACATTTCCCCAAGCACTATCATGCATCCGGAAATATCACCATTCATGCCGCCCAGCTGCTTTCTCGCATTGGCTCCTGTACGGCCTTCAACAACCCTCATGAGTGTAATCATCACTATAGTGTAAAAGAACGTGAGCAGGTTTGCCGCACCAAGGGGCTGAGATCTGTCAAAAATGAACACCACGTACATTATCAGAGATACCACCGCAGCTGCGATGACAGCCACCGTTCCCTTTTCAAGAGGATCATCATATACCGAACCGTTGTACTGACTGGTGGTCATAGGCTTCTGGGTTATGACATCTCTGATCGCGAAGGTGCGCGACCATGTTACGATTATTATGAACAGGGCACCATCTCTCATTGCGAACTCCTGTGATATCGCTGCAATGCTGCCGGCAAACATCATCAGCATGAAGACCAGCGCGATGACCGCGAAAGCACCCACATGAGAATCCTTTAGTATCCTGCGTTTCTCCTCCATATCAGGCCGCCTGGAAAGCAGCGCATCACTGCAGTCCATGAATCCATCAAGATGTATGAACCCTGTCATGCAGAAATACAGAGCTGTTATTGCAAGGCCCAAAAACACAGGTTCCACACCCAGTACGGCAAGCACCTTCCACAGCACCACACATATCAGCCCCATCAGCGTACCTATGAGCGGGAGCATATTAAGCATTGCCCCGCGGCAACGCTCATCCCATTTTAATGACGGACACGGTATTGCCGAAAAGTTTCCCCATGCCATCATAAAACCTCTGAAATATTTCATTTCCATCTCTCCTGCATTCCGTAAGTTATTTCCCATACCTCTCCGCACTCTGCAGCCAGAGCTCTGTCAACGGCTGCCAGACTCTTTCTGTATTCCTCTGTAAGATGGTCGTACCTGTCGGCATCACCATATATGTAATCCGAAACAAACACTGTATTTCCAGTGCCTTCTGCAAAGTTCATCACATCCTCTGATACCTTGCTGCAGGCTGTCTCTACGTAATTTCCCTCGTCATCGAACATTTCGTTTCCCAGCAGCGCCGTAACACTGTCCACCAGAAACACCCCTGAAGAATCAACCACAGGATTTTCCAATATACGCGACAGCTCTCTGCCCTGCTCGATAGTTATAAAGCCCCAGCCTTCACGCTCTAAAATATGCCTCTTTATTCTGGCCCGATCCTCATCGTCGTGAGGTATCATAGTGGCCACATAATAAAGAGGGCACCCTGCCGCCTCCGACATTTCCTTTGCTTTTTTCTGGGCGAAATATGATTTGCCGTTTTTGCAGCCTCCGCTTATGAAAACATTCATTAAAAACAGCCTCCCTTTCGTATTTCCTCAAGATAATTGTCATTTATCTCTGCCTCTTCAAATGTTGCCATGTTTTTCATCACATCGCAGGCTCCTCTTATAACATCAAAAGCAATAGGGCAGCCGCTGCCTTCTCCCAGTCTCATTCCCAGCGAAAGAAACGGTTCAAGTCCCAGAGCCTCTACAGCCAGCATGTAACCTTTCTCAAAGGATTTATGGGATGCGAACATATAATCTGCCGTTCCCGGTGCTATCACGGCAGCTGCCAGCGCTGCAACCACAGAAATATATCCATCAATCACCGCCGGTATCCTTTCTGCCGCAGCACCTATGAAGACTCCTGCCATAGCGCATATATCGAAGCCTCCCATCCGCGCCAGAATATCAATGCAGCGGTCTGCCGCAGCTTCTCCAGACAGGCTTCCCGAAGCAACCTGCTCCAGAATACCTCCGCATGCTCTGTATTCCGATGAAACGCTGTCAACTATCTGCTGTTTACCAGCATAGCCTTTATCATTGAGACCGCCGCCTCTTCCGCATGTGAAGCTGCTGTCCTTACCTGTAATTGCCGAAAGCACCGCAGCGCTTGTTGTCGTATTCCCTATGCCCATCTCACCGACACCAAGAATATCAAAGCCTTCAGACTTAACTGCCTTCGCCATTTCAATTCCGGTCATTATGCATCTTACAGCCTCCTGACGGGTCATTGCCGGTCCCCTTGCCAGATTGTCCGTACCCGGTCTGATTCGTCGGTTGACAATTTTGTGCGTATTCCTGAGGGGAATATCATCGTACAGCTCATCAGGAATTCTGCCGTTTATTCCCATATCCACGATAAGCAGGTCACTGCCGAAGCTTTCTGCAAGCGCACCTACTCCCGTAAGCCTTCTTGTAAAGTTTATCGTCTGAGCCATCGTAACACTCTGAGGTGTGGATGCCACACCTTCTTCAACAACGCCGTTGTCAGCGCACATCACGACTACGCAGCTTTTATCTATGCTGCTTATCACTTCACCTGTTATTCCTGCAAGCTTCACGGAAATCTCCTCCAGACCACCAAGACTGCCCGGCGGTTTCGCAAGGCTTTCCTGCCGCTCACGTGCCTTTTGCATAGCCTTACCATCAAGCGGCGAAATACAGGCTGCTACTGTAAAAAGTTCTCTTTCCATATGCTCAAATCCTCCCGTGTATTGCCGACTCATCGGCTGGCTCCAGTATTTCTGTCTGCCTGGATAAAACCTTTATCTGCAAGCCATTTCATGGATTCTGTGCCTTCCAGTGTTTCAAGGGTGAAGGTGGTATCCTGCCTGCACAGCTCCAGCGCTTCTTCGAGGAACTTCTCCATATCAAGCAGCCCGTCGGTGACATCGCTGTGAAGATCCCCCGTGCCGTCATTGTTGTGAATATGCATATGCCCCAGATATGGTGCCGTTGCCCGGAGCCATTCAGTCACCGGAATCTTGCTGACGCACAATGCATGACCTGTATCGAGACACAGCCTGATGCGCGGATCCGAGATTTGCTCCATCATTTCCACCATCATATAGGGCTCATCGTCAAGCACATTTTCTATGACTATCCGGAAGTCCTCCGGTTTATCCGCCATGAATTCCTCCCAGAATTCAACCGACCTATCTCTGTGCCACTCTTTGAAATATACAAAAGGCACATACCCGGAATGCACTACCATTTTTGTTATGCCAAAGCTGGCTGCCGCCTCCGATGCTTCATTGAAACGTCTCATGGCAAGTTTTCTGGCCCCGGGATCTATAGCCGCCGGAAAAAGCTCATTAAACGGAGCGTGCAGTATCATACTGTGGGCATCTGCCTGCAGCTCCTGAATTTCCACGTTGGCGCTGCTTCGTGCCTCTCCTTCCATATTCGACGCCGTACAGAACTGATCCAGCTCCGCACCTATATCATATTCTCTCAGTATATCTCTGTGCCGGCTGCACATGGTGGCGATATACAGTCTTTTGTTCAGATTTCTGTTATTATCTTTCATAGTTCTATATTTTACCACAGTTTCGATGATATTTGGCTTGCAACTTTCTCCAGCCTTGAATAAAATAGTATTCATAACAGGAAATTAGGTTTTTCAATGACTTTCAAGGAGTGTATAATAATGAGCAAAAAAATGCGTGGTAATCTGATGCTGATCCTTACGGCGCTCATATGGGGCAGCTCGTTTGTCGCTCAGAAAAGCGGCATGGATCTTATAGGTCCTATGGCCTTCAACGGTATCCGTACCGTAATCGGCGGCGTGGTTCTTATCCCGGCAATAATGTTTCTGGACAGGTGGAAAGCAAAGAAATCCATCATCTCCGGCGAAACCGAAACCGAAGCTTCTGCAGAGGAAAAGCGTATCGAAAAAAAGAATCTCATTATCGGCGGTATCTGCTGCGGTATTGCACTGCTGGTTGCCAGCAGTCTCCAGCAGATAGGAATTTTTTATACCACTGCAGGTAAGGCAGGCTTCATAACTGCCCTGTATGTTGTCCTTGTCCCTATATGCGGACTGTTCCTTGGGAAAAAGGTACGCCCGATCGTATGGCTGTGTGTTGCTGCTTCCGCTGTTGGCCTCTATCTTCTCTGTATGCCGGCAGGCGGCGGCTTCGGGCACATCAACAAGGGAGACCTTCTGATAATGATCTGCGCCCTCTGTTTCACAGGGCACATCCTTGTCATAGACCATTTCTCCCCTAAAGTGGACGGTGTGCGTCTTTCATGTATACAGTTCTTCGTCGCAGGAATAGTGTCCATTATACTGATGTTCCCGCTGGACCCGGCACTTGGCTTCGAGCTTCCTACATTGGGAACAATAATAGATTCCATGATACCTATACTGTATGCAGGTGTGCTTTCATGCGGCGTTGCATAT
This sequence comes from Bacillota bacterium, assembly GCA_030526355.1. Classification (GTDB taxonomy): domain Bacteria; phylum Bacillota; class Clostridia; order Peptostreptococcales; family Anaerovoracaceae; genus Lentihominibacter. The sequence goes on from JAUNDC010000004.1 coordinate 123,256, forward strand.
ACCCTGCAGATAGTTGCTCAGGCGGACACCGATCCGACAATAGCATCAATGATACTGTGCCTGGAGTCCGTATTTGCCGTAATAGCGGGAATGATAATACTTGGTGAAAGCATGAGCTTCAGAGAAATAACAGGATGTGTAATAATGTTCGCTGCCATTGTAGTATCCCAGCTGCCGTCAAAGGAGGCATTGAAATGACCTGTGATAATCAGCTTGAAGTTAAGCTTGAAAGGCTGAAAAAAATAATACTCGATTACGGGCAGATGCTTACAGCACTTTCCGGTGGAGTGGACAGCGTGTTTCTTCTTGTCTTTGCCAGCCGTGTTTATGAAGAAAGCTTCGGCATCGGCTTCGGAAGCGAGAATATGTCAGCTCTCACTGCATCGGGACCGCACTTTGCCCCAGATGAAGTTGAATATGCAGCTTATCTCTGCGACTGTCTGGGTGTGAGTCACAAAATAATAAAGGTCGATGACATTCTGCCGCTTATCGAGGATAATCCAGCCGACAGGTGCTATATATGTAAAAAAGCGATTTTTTCTCAGCTCAAGGAACGCGCCGATATGGTGGGAAGCGTACTGACAGATGGCACTAATCTTGATGATATGGATGATTACAGACCGGGGCATCAGGCTCTGCAGGAGCTGGGAGTCAAAAGCCCTCTCAGGGATGCAGGTCTGACTAAATCCGATATCCGCTGCGCTCTGAAACAGCTGGCTTCCGAAGACAGCAGTCTTGCTGCGGCCCTTACATTGAATAACGGTATGCCGGTATGGCAGAAGCCTGCATTTGCATGTCTTGCCTCAAGGATACCCTATGGAGAGAAAATCACCTCCGCAAAGCTCGACTCTATATACCATGCCGAGGTTTTCCTGAGAGAGCTTGGGTTTACACAGGTACGTGTCAGACACCACGGCGATGTAGCCAGAATAGAAGTCCTTCCTGAGGACAGACAGCGATTCTGCAGCAGTGAGCTTATGGACAAAGTGAACGATAAAATAAAAGAATGCGGTTTCAGATATGCTGCCCTTGATCTGGGTGGATACAGAATGGGAAACCTTAACAGATAAACATTCGTCTGATGCAGATTCAGACAAAATCAGCAGGAGCATATTATGTCAGATAAAAAATTCGATTACAACGATACCAACCGAAAATATGATTTCGATGACCTGATTGAAATAATCTCACAGCTGCGCGGTCCGGGCGGCTGCCCTTGGGATATCAAGCAGACACACGAAAGCCTCAAGGAATGCCTTGTGGAAGAATCCGGCGAAGTGATACAGGCTATAGACAACAATGACGATGACAACCTTTGCGAGGAGCTTGGCGATCTTCTGCTCCAGGTAGTCATGCATGCACAGATTGCTTCGGAGACAGGCCGATTTACAATATCCGATGTAATACAGGGCGTATCGGAGAAAATGATACGCCGCCATCCTCATGTCTTCGGTGACAGAAAAGTATCTAATGCCGAGGAAAGCCTCAATTTATGGAACGAAATCAAAAAACAGGAGAAAAAATAAGAATGCTTCAGCAGAAACAGATCTTAATCGTAGAAGATAACGAACTGAACCGTGCAATGCTGCACGAAATTCTATCATCCCAATACAGACTTCTTGAAGCTGCAAACGGTCAGGAGGCTCTGGATATCCTGCATGAATACAGCGATGATATTGCTCTGATCCTGCTGGATGTCATAATGCCGGTTATGGACGGCTATACATTCCTGGACAGTATCAAGGATGATACAACGCTGTCGCTTATACCTGTCATCGTAATGACACAGGGAGACAGTGAAGCCGATGAAGTATCGGCACTGGTTCATGGAGCAACGGATTTCGTGCCTAAGCCATATCGCCCGCAGGTCATACTCCACAGAGTAGCAAGCATCATCAAGCTTCGGGAAACGGCAGCTCTGGTCAATCAGTTCAAATACGACAGACTGACAGGACTCTACAGCAAGGAGTTTTTTTACCAGACGGCTCGTGAGCAGCTGAACAACAATCCCGACACGGAATATACTATCGTGTGCTCCAATATTGAAAATTTCAAACTGTATAACGATACCTTCGGACGAGAAGCAGGCGATATCCTGCTTAAACATGTTGCAGAAGGCGTGCGCAGCATGATCGGCGAAGCAGGAATATGTGGTCGATACGGTGCTGATCGCTTCATGTTCATGCAGGAAAGAAATCAGGAATCAAAGGACCGGCTTCAATTCATCAGCAATGAACCTGGCTGTCATTCAAAAGAAAACAGTATGAAGAGCCTGTCCACAAAATGGGGCATTTACGAGATTACCGACCGCTCTGTTCCTGTTGAACAGATGTGCGACCGTGCTCTGCTTGCAGCCGACAGCATCAAGGGACAATACAATCATCATATCGCCGTTTATGACGATACACTTCGAAGTAAGCTGCTGAAGGAAAAAGCCATAACAGACTCCATGGAAACTGCATTGTCGGAAAATCAGTTTACAGTGTATTTCCAGCCGAAATACAGTCTGAGTGACAGCTGTATTGTCGGTGCTGAAGCTCTGGTACGCTGGATACATCCGGAATGGGGTTTCATATCTCCAGGAGATTTTATCCCACTTTTTGAAAAAAACGGATTCATTCCACGTCTGGATCAATACGTCTGGGAACACGTCTGCTCATACCTTCAGGAGTGGCGAAGAAAAGGATACCCATCGCTTGCCGTATCTGTCAACATGTCGCGCTCAGACATTTACCAAAGCAAACTGGTAGATACACTTCTGGATATCACACGCAGGTACGGAGTAGAGCCTGCACAGCTGCACCTTGAAATTACAGAAAGTGCATATACAGAAAACCCCGATAAACTCATCAGCACTGTAAAGGAGCTGCGCAGACTGGGCTTCATAATTGAAATGGATGATTTCGGCAGCGGCTACTCATCGCTCAATATGTTCAGCCGTATGGAGCTGGATATTCTGAAGCTGGATATGACATTTATCCGCAACGAGATGAGCAAGCCAGCAGAACAAAGTATAATAAGTGACATAATAAGCATGGCTCACAGAATGCATCTTAATGTTGTCGCTGAAGGTGTCGAGACAAGGGAGCAGGTTAAACGCCTGCGGGCAGTCGGATGCGACTACGTTCAGGGATATTATTTCGCCAAGCCTATGCCTGCCGAGGAATTCGATGAGATGCTGAAGCACCTGAGCCCCGACAAAGCCGTTACTGCACAGCGAACTCCAACCAGCTATCCTGGTGTTCAGAGCCTACTTGTGGTTGATGACGATGCCCGCTACAGGAAAAGTGTACATGATACCTTTGATGGCCGATATCATGTGCTGGATGCTGCAGATACATGCAGTGCCCTCGACTGCATCAGAAAAGATAACGGCGACAGTATATCCGCTATTATTCTCAGCATGATGCTTCCTGAAAACGACATTTCAGACTTCCTGAAAGCTTTGAGACAGGATCCTGCATTATGGCAGATTCCTGTTCTGTCTACCATACCTAACGGAGAAATGGCAGATGAGCTGCCTCTGGCTCTGGAAACCGATGATTTCCTATGCAAGAGTCATCCGGTGTTTGATCTGCGCAGAAGAGTAGAGCACCTTATGGATATCGTTGCTTTCCGTCGCAGGGAGAGCATCCTGCAGGATCAGGCTTGCAGAGATTATCTGACCGGTTTGCTGAACCGCCGCGGACTCCATGCTGCTACAGCTGCGCTGCGCAAAGAGGACAAGCCTCTGGCAGTGTTCATTTTTGATCTGGACAATCTGAAAAATGTCAATGATACATATGGACACGATATGGGAGACAAAATAATCCGCACCTTTGCAGATATCCTCCGTCGGAACAGCAGAAACGGAGATATCCTCTGCAGGTATGGAGGAGATGAATTTATTTTGATATTAAAATGTATCCGGGATACAGATGCAGTAATAAAAAAAGGCGAAACAATCTGCCGTGCGTTCCGGGAATGTTTCGCCGATGAGCATATTGATGCTGCATGCTCAGGTGGAATTGCTCTTTGCGGAGCTGACGATAAATCGTGCGTCGCACTATATGAGCGTGCTGATCGTGCATTATACTATGCCAAAAGCAACAATAAGGGTGGTTGCTCCATCTGGAGTGAGAGCATGGAAAGCTCACAGACTTTTTAATGCTCTGTTTACAGATGCGATTAAACCCATTATACCTTGAACTACACTTCAATATTCCACAGCCGTTGTTCATCTATACCTATATCAGCAACGGCTGTTTCACCACAATAGTCAGCTGCAAAGCTCTGCAGATGCACAGGCTTTCTAGCGTGGAAGATTATTGTATAATCCGCCCTGACACTGTTTTTATCCAGATCTTTTATATTAGTCATATCACCGCCAAGTCCTGAAGGAATATCCAGCGATACCACTCTTGCACCCTTCGTCTCATGCAGCTTATTGATGAATATTGCAGCTTTGAGTCCATTGCCGGACAGTTCTCCCCTGAAGCCCGTTCCATAGACAGCATCGACTATTATTTCAGGGGCTACTCTCAGATTAAGAAGAAGCCGTTCGTCAGTTTTCATATTCATTATTCTGATGTTATCTCTGATAAGCTCCATATTGGTGATACTGTCCTCTGTAACAGGCTCTCCGTCCACGAGAATCACCGTTACCTCAAATCCGGCTTCTTGCAGCTTGCGCGCTACCACGAATCCATCTCCGCCGTTATTACCTTTCCCACAGAAAACAAGAACGCGGTCTGTGCCATCAGCAGATGCTTTATCCTTTATATCATGGACAGTGCTTCCTGCTGTCATCTGCTCGGCCACCTTGAATCCTTCTGCCGACTGCCTTGCAGCTTTTTCCGGGTTCAGCGCATTGTCTGCCCTGTCTGCGTCATATTTTGCCATGATCATTTCTGCAGCGCAGGTCCCTGCGTTTTCCATCATCTGATAGTACGAAAGACCGTTCTCATCTGCTCTGCGCTCAAGGATCTTCATCTGACCACATGTTACGAAGTGTTCTCTTTTCTTTATCATCATGTCACCTCTCAGCTAAAAAACTGATAGATCCAGCTCATCATACTTTGTCAGGAATTCAGCCATTTCAGCTTTAATTTTCTCACAACCGCCTTCGCTGTCCGAAGCCATATTCATAGGCAGGATAGGGTCATGAAGGGATTTTCTCAGAAGGCACCAGCCATCAGGGAAATTAATCCTGACACCTTCATAGTTTGGCTCTTCCAAAGTAAGCTCCGCAGAGGCTTCAACATAATTTTTTAAATCCTCCAGCACTTTGTCCCCATAAGGACCGAATTCACTGCAGATAATTGGTATTCTGATTTCCTTTTCATCCGCAGGATCTTCCAGAGCTTCAATGACGCTGTCCAGAGTTTTACCTTCCTTTGCCAGCTTTGCTGCTTTTATCACAATTTTTGTGGCCAGATATGCGCCGTCATCCAGGAAGTAATTCTCCTTGAAGGCTGCATGTCCCGAGGTTTCTATGGCAAGCTGACAGTCGATTCCTTCCGCATTCAGTTCTATTGCTTTATTGATTACATTTTTGTAGCCTCTTTTGAATCTAAGGTGCTTAAGTCCCAGGTCGGTTTCTATAAATTCAGTAAGCTGCCTGCTGGTGATGCTGTCAGTAACAACTGTTGTTCCCGGAGCATCCTCCGCTGCCAGAGCCGCCGCCATGGCCACTATGCCGTTTCTGGCGATTTCTCTTCCCTTGCCGTCTACTGCAGCCGAACGGTCAACATCGGTATCGAAGATAAGACCAAAATCAGCACCTTTGCTGATTACCTGAGTACATATGGACGCCATGGCATCCCTATCTTCAGGATTCGGTGCGTGGTTTTCAAACATTCCATCCGGTTCCAGAAACTGGCTGTCTCTGATGTCCGCTCCGAGGGGAGCCAGAACCTTTTTCGCATAAAACCCGCCGCCTCCGTTACCTGCATCTACAACGATCTTCATTCCCTCAAGTGGTCGTTCTCCGTTGTCGGCACCATCCTTTATCAGCTTTTTTAAATGCTCACAGTAAGGAGTCATCAGGTCTGCAAACTCTGCAGGATATATCTTCTTGCCCATTCTCCTTGTCATATTATCTGTAAAGGCCGGTTCTCCCAGATGCTTCAGGCAGGCATCATCGTCAGCGGCATATTTGAGGATTTCCTTGATATCACCTTTATCAAGACCTCCATCCTTTGTAAAGAACTTAAACCCGTTTCTGTTATATGGCAGGTGACTTGCAGTGATCATAATACTGCCGTCACACTGAAATTCCGGAAATATCGTACTCATAAACATCGCCGGCGTAGATGCAAGGCCGCAGTCATATACCTTCGGGCCATAAGGACCCAGCCCGTTCATCAGACCGTCCAGCAGATACTGTCCGGATACTCTTGGGTCTCTTCCTATTGCCAGTGTCAGCTCCTCAGGCTTTTTTCCCAGTTTGCCGCATAACCAGATAAGAAATCCTCCGGCTATATCCGCTGCTTCATCAGGAGTCAGGTTGGGAAGCTCTCCCGGAACTCCTGTGATGGCGATACCTCTGATGTCGCTGCCGTTCTGCAGCTTTTTATAGTCTTTCATGTTTCTTCTCCCTTACGTTATTTTACATTCTGCTTTTATCTTTATTTTTTCAATATCAACAGTATATCATGTATTCCCGCATCTTTGCAAAAAAACAGAGGCTTCTGTCTGCACATAGGCCTCTGCTTGATATATTTTTTATTTCCAGAAATCCGTTTCTTCCTTGATGCCAATATCCTTGGCAATGAAGTGTGGATCCTTTCCTTCTTTTCTCTGCTTAGTGTAGTCATTGAGACACTTGATTGCTGTTCCTCCCAGAATGAGGATCGAAGGCACGTTTACAACAACAATCATTCCCTGAAGCATGTCAGCTGTATCCCATACGAATCCTGCACTTGCTATGGCTCCCACAAATACCAGAACTGTCGCAATCATTCTGAAGATAAGCAGCTCACCTCTGCTTGGTGCTCTCTTTATTATGAACTCGAGACAGCCTTCACAGTATGAGTAGTTTCCGATAAGTGTAGTGAACGCGAACAGCGACATTGCGATTGCCAGGAATATCGGGCCGAAGCTGCCGAGTGCAGTTCCCATTGAAGCCTGAACATATCCTGCTGCATTGGCTGATCCGTCTGCCGCAACATACGCTGCCGGATCTGTCATTGTGCTGAGACACATAAATGCTGTAGCTGAGCAGATAAGCAGTGTATCGATAAATACGGAAAGCATCTGAACAAGACCCTGCTTGGCAGGATGTGAAACGTCAGCCTTGGCTGCCGCATTAGGAGCAGAACCCATACCTGCTTCATTGGAGTAAAGACCTCTCTTGATACCCCACATGATACATGAGCCTGCAAAGCCTCCGAAGATAGCCTGGAAATCAAATGCGCTTTTGAAAATTCCGGCGATCATTGCAGGAATATTTGTTATATTCAGAATCAGAACCAGAATGGAAACTGCTACATAAATAACACCCATTACAGGAACCATTACACCTGTAACCTTGATAAGTCTCTTGGCTCCGCCGATAACGATGATACCAAACAGTATTGCCAGAATAAGACCGATGATCTTAGGTGTTACAGCTTCATCGTAAAAACTGAACGCTGCAAATGTAGACTGCAGATTATATGCTGCCAGCATGTTATATCCTACCGCATAGATAAGGATGATAAGTACTGAGAAGATAACTCCGAGCCATCTCTGCTTCAGAGCAGTCTGCATATAGAATGCCGGACCGCCGTAGCTTGTCCCGTCAGCATCTCTCTTCTTGTAAATCTGAGCCAGTGTCGACTCTATGAAAGCAGTTGCTCCTCCGATAAATGCAGTCACCCACATCCAGAAGATAGCACCTGCGCCTCCAAGGCATATTGCTGTCGCAACACCGATGATATTGCCTGTGCCTACTCTTGATGCTGTGGAAACCATCAAAGCTCCGAAAGATGAAATGCCGTTTTCATCGGAAGGCTTTTCCATGATTACCTTGAAGGATTCCTTGAACAGGCGCACCTGCATGAATTTACATCTGAATGTGAAGTAGAGTCCTCCGACAATCAGAAGAAGCGGTACGAACCATGGCTGATAAAGCACGTTGCTGATAGCCAGAATCCATGAATGAATTACCTCAAACATAATTTTCCTCCTAAAATAACTGTAATGACTAAAATCACATATTGCGCTTTTCCCAAGGCAACACGCTTTTTAATTATATCAAACCTTGTACATTGATTCAATCATATTTTGAAACCGCTTCAACAATAACAGGCTCAGGCATATCAGAAACCATATGAATGTAAAGAGAGGACATATCTGTCCCATAAGATTTCCCGGCTGTGCTGAGTAGTCCCAGACACCCCATCCGTACCATATGTTCACCACAAGTCCCACGCAGAATTCGTACACCGTTATGATACAGGCACCTGCAGCTGCCTGCAGCAGCATCGGCGTGTCAGGACGTTCTTTTATATACAGATAAAACGCCAGCATACATGCACCTCCTGTCAAAGCCATTGACCAGTGGGTATATCCTCTGAAAAAATATTCAATTATCGAGTAGCCTGCCGCCCCCGTAACAAAAACAATTAAACCCATATTTTTATTATCTATAAAAATATAGGTCGTAATCGTGTCAGTTTATGGTTTCTTCAAATACCCTCCAAGGTCTGTACCTCTTTTATTCTTTAGCAGAAATCAGATAAAACGTCTCGGGCGTTTAACATATGCCGTTTCATTCTGGATTTCATCTTCCTCTGCAGCTTCAGGCTCTGCAGCTGCTTTGTCGTCACTCTGCAAGCAGCAGCTGCTGTCACTGCCTCCAGCTCCACTGCAGCAATCCTGAAGCAGAACGATAATTCTGCCTGCAGCGAAAAACAGTATGGCGTATACCAGATATTCCAGTGTTTCAGCAAGCAGATACTGTAATACATACTGCCACATGCCGCTGAAAGTCATAGCATATGATGCCATATACATTCTGAGATATATGACAGACTCAATCACCATATACGCAAATACAATCAGCAGTATGATTCCCATACAATACATGAATTTAACTATTCCCGACGTTTTTCTTTTTTCCATTTTGAAGTGCCTTTCTTTTTACAATTTCTGTGATGGATACACCCATCATGCGGAAAATTATTCCCTGGTGCCTTGAACTATTTCAGTCAGGGAGCTTGCCAGCCCTGCCATTCCCTGTATTTCAGCAGGTATGATTATCTTGGTTGCCTGCCCGTCTGCTGCTTTTTCAAATGCTTCAAGGCTCTTGATAGTGAGAACCTCCTTCGTGGCATTGGCCTCGCTGAGCATTCTGATGCCATCTGCCGTTGCCTTCTGCACCATCAGGATAGCCTCGGCTTCACCCTCTGCTGCCTTGATAGCGGCCTGCTTGGAGGCTTCAGCTTCCAGTATTACAGCTTCCTTGTTACCTTCTGCAATAAGAATGGCCGACTTCTTCTCACCCTCTGCCCTGAGGATAGCTTCTCTACGTTCTCTTTCCGCTCTCATCTGCTTTTCCATGGCCATCTGAATATCTGCCGGCGGATTGATATTCTTGACTTCAACTCTATTGATTTTGATGCCCCATGCGTCTGTCGCCTCATCGAGTACCAGTCTTATCTTCGAATTAATATGCTCTCTGCTGGTCAGCGTACCGTCAAGCTCCAGCTCACCTATGATATTTCTCAGCGTTGTTGCTGTCAGGTTCTCTATTGCCGCCATTGGGTTCTCCACTCCGTATGCATAAAGCTTCGGGTCTGTTATCTGGAAATACACTACCGTATCTATTTCGATTGTTACGTTATCCTTGGTAATTACAGGCTGAGGTGGGAAATCAATAACGTGCTCTTTCAGCGATACCTTCCTGGCCACCTTGTCGATCAATGGAATCTTGAAATGAAGTCCTACCTGCCATGTGCTGTGATATGCACCCAGTCTCTCAAGCACATATGCGTTTGCCTGAGGAACAATCCTGATATTGGTCACTATGAGTCCTACCACTATAGCGATCAGTATTATTGTTGATATTATCGATAACATTATACTCTTTCCTCCTTTTTCTCTTCAACCGTAAGAGTTACTCCTTTTATTGACACCACGGTCACAACTGTACCACGTGGTATAGTTCCTGACGGGCATACGGCTGTCCACATCTTCCCGTCAGCTCTGACCTGTCCCGGTTTGTATTCCGAAATATCCGTTTCGGCTATACCTTCCTGTCCGATTACTGCTTCGATATTTGTTTTCTCCGTTCTGCTGTTCAGCCTGCTTTTGACTATCGGGCGTGTGAATATCAGCAGCAGAATTGATACTGCCATAAACACAATAACCTGTGTCAGAACGGAAGCCCCAAGCATCGCTGCTATGGCTGCTCCGATAGCGCCTCCTCCAAACCACACTGTCGTCAGTCCCAGCGTGAAAGCTTCAATGACAAACAGCAATGCAGCAGCTATCAGCCATATCGTGGCAGCATTCAAGGCTATTCCCATGATGGTCATTTTATCCCCTCCTCATCTCCTTTGTAATTACGATTATATACCTAGTTAAAACATGTTAAAGCCGTTTATGCTTGTTAACCATTTCCTGCATTTCAGCTTTCGTCAGAAGCCCGGATTTTCTCAATGTTTCGAGACTTCTGATGTACCTCTGCTCTGCAGCATCTTCCCACCTGCCAGAGTTGTCTGGTCTGCTGCTTTGGATAATTTGACCGCTTTTACTGTTTTTGCTGCTTTTGCTGCTTTGATTGATCTGACCGCTTTGGCTGCGGCGGCTTTTTATTTTCTTCGACAGTTTTATCAGCAACACGATAAGTACTGCCAGCGGCACAATTATCGATATTACCGTTCCTATGATATTATCATCGCTGTCGCCTTCATAATCAGTATACCGTTCAGGCATCGATCCGGCAATAACATTGTAATAATCATAGTCATAAAAGCCGTCTGCCACCTTTTCAGCCTGCTCCTTGTCTGCATCACTTAATGCACTGCCATCCATGTTGTCAAAAATCATAATCTGGTGGCATAGCTTCGCAGAATCATCAGTCATTCGGGCTGTCAGATAAATCATCTGTTCTGCCTGTCCATTTTTATCCGTATACACCGGCACAGCCACAAAGCTGTTCCATTCTCCGTTAAAATACCCGGCCTGCTCCAGTGCTGCCCCAGCTTCATTTTTTACATCGTAAATCAGCTGTTCGAGTACCTTTTCTCCATATTTTTCATAATAATTCAGGGTATCCTCCTCTGAATCTCTTAAATACAGATATTCATCTGTCGGCTCAAAGCTGTAATACATCTCCATATGCAGAGAACCTTCGGGATCACCTGCATCGAAAACATGTTCCAGCTCTCCCTCTCCGACAATCTCCTCATCATATTCTTCGACTTCCCACGTTTCCGGCAGAAGAAGGCTTATGCTGTCATCTCTGACATTGGAGTATGTTTCCGCATACGCGGCTATCGTCATTACCAGCATCAGAGCTGCAGCCAGAGCCGCAGCTGCCAGACGTGACATTACTGTTTTAGTTTTCAATAATATCCCTCCATTTACTCTTCTGAAAACTTAAGACCCTCGACCTTATGTCCAAGCAGCCTTTCCAGTCTGTCCTGCTGCTCCTTTCTCGGCATCTCGTATCCGTACTGGTAAAAATCCAGCACATCGGCATCCTTGACGATTTCTTCGAGTGGTGTCCCTATCTCGGACTTTTTGCTGTGGTTCTTGACTGCTATCGCAATCTGCTGTATTTCATCCTCCGAAAACAGTTCAGTGCCCCTGAGGAATTCCTGGACCGGTTCATAGCCTGCCTCTGCATGTCCGCTCTGTTTCCCTGTTATTATTCTGCCATAATCATGGCATGCACATGCACATGCTGCCAGTATCGGATCCACACCACGCTCTTCGGCCATCATATAGCCTATTTTGGCGCAGCTGGAAATGTGCACTCTTTCCCAGTCTATGAAGTGATCCCTCTCAGGCACCAGCTTCTCATATTTATCGATTTCCTTAAGCAGTGCGCTCTGCAGGCGCAGTATTACTTTCATTGGTGTCCCTCCTGTGCTTTATCCTAAGTACAAAAAATGCTATAAAGAATATTACCTCTACAATTCCGCCAAATATGGCTGCCGCTCCGAAGCCGGAGGATATCATATACATCAGCATTTCGTCAGCCGGGGTATCAGATACCATCCCCATAAGTAACCCTCCGCCTGCAGTTCCAAGCCCCAGGTAAATGAGTGCCGTAATTGCAGTAACGACTCCGCACCATATGAATCCAAGCTTGCTTCGCCACAATATTACTATCAGCAAAATGCACACAACAGCACATACAGCCCATGCTAACACACGCGAACCTGAACTCGATGCCGCGGCAAATCCGCCGTAAGGGTCAGCAGCGGTCTCCACCATGTCGCCCTCTGTGCTGTCATAGCTTCCTATCAGATCATTGAGGCCTGACGTCATATCCGGAGCCTGCTTCAGCATAGTATGTTTTACCAGGTCTTTTTCATTATCTGTAAGCATCACGTTCCCGGACTTTTCAGCCTGCTTGAGTCCCTGGTTAAATGCTGCCATAAGCTCATCTGTCGAAACCTCACTGTATTCATCTCCATAAATTTCATGCTTCACCGCATTATCGATATAATCGGCAAAAAAATCTTCCATGGCTTCTGTCTTCATCACTGCTTCTGCCATCTCGCCGTATCTGCCGCCCATATTTACCGTTGTGCTGCTTAGCACCTCATCAGTGAGCTTTACTGCAAAACCAGTTTCATGTACAGCATCCTTCACCGTTCCTCTGGAAAGTGCCCTATCCATAGCGAATAATCCCAGCGCAGCTGTTTCAGCCACCAGCAGTATTATGCAAAGCAGAACGGTAATCACCATCTTAGCTGTTTTCATATATATCTCCTTTCCTATGCCTATGTAACATGCCCCCTCATTCTTTAAGAAAAACAAATTCTATATCTGTCGAAAACTCCTCGCTGAAGCTGTAACCCAGTCTGTCAAACGCCTTGATACCTTCCGGCTCTGCCACTTTGTTTTCTGCCATGAATCTGACCATTTCACCTCGCGCCATTTTCGCATATGTACCCTTCTGTTTCACTCTGTCTCCGTCAAGCTCGCCGAAAACGCACGTGATGTATATGTCCCCGTCCTGCATATATTTCTCGATGCATCTGGAGTATTCCTTTGATGCGAGATTTATTATTATTCCCGATTCATCCATCGTTTCTTCATAAAGTCTCTTCCCCCAGAATTCATAAAGGTCCATTGCACCTCCAACTGCAGCCTTTGCCTGCATTTCCAGCCTGTATGGCACAACACCGTCCATCGGCCTGAGCACACCGTAAAACCCCGATAGTATCCTCAGATTCTGCTGGACGTACTCCAGCATCCTGTCTTCAAAAACAGCCGGAGCCATGTATTTATACTGTATTCCTTCATAGGCCAGAATCGCCGGACTGAGCCGTTTCGTCAGCTCCATAGTCTGAAGCCTTTCAAAATTCAGCTGAGCCAACTTGTCGCTGCATCCCCATAGCTTCTGCGCCTCTTTCATGGAAAGTGAACGGAGCCATTCAAGTATGCCTTCTGTTTTGTCCAGAAATACCGGCAGGTCATGGTACGGCAGGACGTCATCGACTATGTTCATTTTTTTCGCCGGTGATATTATAATTCTCATGCGTTGTCCTCACTGTACTGCTGCGGATTATTCCATCGCCTGCAGCTCATCCAGCATCTGCTGCGGATTATCGGCTGCCTTGACTTTTTCATAGGCTCTGATTATTGTGCCCTCTTCATCTATAAGGTATGTGGTTCTGATGACACCCATTGTCATTTTGCCACCGCTCTTTTTTTCTTTCCAGACGTCGTATTTCTGTAATGCATCAAGCTCCGGGTCGGAAAGAAGTGTGATGCCGAGGCTCTGCTTTTCTTCGAATCGTTTGTGTGATGCCACTGAATCCTTGCTGATTCCAATTATCACTGCGCCTTTTTCTGTGAACTGCGGCTGAAGCTGTGTGAAACCGCATGCCTGCTTCGTACATCCCGATGTGTTGTCCTTCGGGTAGAAGTACAATATTACTTTCTTACCTGCGTATTCACTCAATGTATGTATCTGTCCGTTCTGATCCGGCAGTGAAAATTCCGGTGCTTTTGTTCCTGTCTGAAGCATTGTGCTGCCCTCCCTGTTTGTTTAGTCCATCCGGCGATTCCCCATGCTGGCAAAATCGCCGATTTTATTTTTATCAGTTGTCCCGGCTGCTTCAGCAGCCAAAAATATTACTTTTTTATTATACCGCAGTATGTGATAAAGTACAAAACTTATGTGATGCATGTCTGAATTCTGCAAACCTTTTACTGATGCCTGACGTGCCTTTGACGCCTGCGTGCAGCCAGTGTTCATTTTACATAAACCGTATATATTTCATCGCAGGTCAAGAGTTCCAGCAGCTTGTCTCTATCGGCTCTCGTCACAAAGCCGTAGATTGTCAGTCCGTTGTCTTTTACATATTCGGCGGCGCTCTGCGGGTCGAAGTCGATCTCGTCGGTTTTCATCATCCGGCAGAATTTTTCGTTATCACTCATGTAATTCAGCATGCTGATGAAGTGATTTGCGGCAACATCTTCATGTTTGTAGTTTGCTTCGTCTGTATCGCTGAGAGTTCTGCGCAGCTGTGGGTATTTTTCGTTATCCCATTGGAGCGATGCTGATGATGTCGGGCTGAAAACGAACCCCAGGTTTTTCGGTCTATATTTCTCGTCCTTTGCCGGTTCATAGGTTTTGACTGCGCACCAACCGTATCCCAGGTCGGTTTTATCAAAAAAGCTGATGAAATCTTCGTAATTCATCATTTTATTCAGCGTCACATAGGCGTAATATCCTCTGTGCTCTTCCAGCTGTTCCAGCTCTTGTCTGTTATAATCAGGTGTTATCGGGCCATGGCATATTTCTTCGTTTTCGGTAATCAATCCTGCTTTGATTTCATCCTCGTCCTGCTGCCTCAGTGTTTTGCCTGTTTCCTCGCGCTGATACCATCCGAAAGAATTTCCTATCAACGGATTTATTACGTTAGTATCATAAATCACCAGTTTATTTCGCTCGATTCTGCCGCTAACGTTTCTTGTTTCTTCGTTATCCTGCGTGACGGTCTGGATAATGTTAATATCATAGCATCCGTATCCTCTGCCCTCCACATTCACATAATCTCTAAGTGCTTCGGGGGTCATCAATTCTGTATATACTGCCATGTCAAGGCTCATTCTGTTTGTTTCATTGGAAGCTTCCTTACCTGCTTCGCTCACTGCTATAGTCTGTCCCGGATCATAGTAAAACAGGTCGGCAATTCTGGGCATGGCGAATAATATAAAAAGCACAATGGCGATTACGGCAGCACCTGTGATTATGCCTGCTCTAACGAAGGTTCTTCGGATTTCTCTGCGGATCGAGGTGGTAAATTCTTCATCCTGATTTCTGTTATCCTTGCGGATTGAGGTATCGGTTCCCTCAGTTACTGTCTCGTCAAATTTTTCATATTCAAATTCATTCATGGCCTCGAACTTTTCCAGTTCTTCCTCTACCATGCGCCGCTCCTCAGCTGTTGCCTGCCCGACCTTGTATTTTTCCATCAGTTCTCTAAAGCTCATGATATCCCTCCTTTTCCAATATCTTCGCAAGTTCTTTTCTCCCACGGTGAGCTGCAACCCGTACGTTTTGCGGGTTTATCGCCAGCACCTCGGATACTTCTGCGGTTCTCATTCCTGTAAAGTACATCAGCACCAGAACTTCCCTTTGAAGTCCCGGCAGCCTGTCCATTGCTCTGAACAGATTTCTCTGTTTTTCGCGCCTCAGCAGTTTCTGCAGTGGATCATCTTTATACTCCCGGTCGTCGTTCTCTTTATTTCTCCGGATGCTTTCTGTTATATGGTCGCCGCTGGAATCGAGCTGTTCTCTGCCGTTTCTTTTCATATAATTAATGCAGATGTTGTGTGCAACCCGATACAGCCAGGCTCTAAAATTGTTGTGATCATCTCTGAGGCTCATCAGGGCTTTAACAAAAACATCCTGCATCAGATCCTCTGCTACAGCCGTATCTCTGCAAAGGGAATACAGGTACAGACGAAGTTCTTCTGCATATTGTGAATAAATTTTTTCGAGAAGCTCTCTGTTCATACTCCCTCCTTTCCCTCCTAAGCAAGACAATACCGGATCAGATATTTCCTTTATATTATAAAACAATTTTCATAGGAGAAATGTTACATCTTTCAGAAATTTAATCGTGCGTTTAATCGGAAAATTAGTCACGAGGGTCACGAGATTAGTCGAAAAGCCTCTTGTGAATACATATATACCTATATATACAAATTTATGGTTGCGATTAGCCCATTTCTATGTTATTCTATTTATGGGTATTTATTCCATTTTTATAGTGTTAGATTGGAGATTATATTATGGCAATTATAAAAGTAAATCATGAATTCAAATTC
>JAUNDC010000050.1 GCA_030526355.1 Bacillota bacterium
GAAGAGAGCGGCATTCGCATCTCTTAAAAGACTGATTGCACTCGATATGACCATGGGACCACTTTTGTCAAGGGTAGTTTTTATTTTGAGTTATCTTTCCCATCCATCACGCTCCTTCACAGTTCTGTTTCTCTCAGGTGCTCTGCACTTTGCAATGAAATCCTTTAGTGAATCAAGTATGCTCTTTCTCTCCTCCGGCTCTGCAAAGTAGAATTGCTTCGCACAATTGCGAGCTGTGGCAGCTGCCCGAAGAACAATCTGTCTGAATGCAGACCTGTTGCTTTCAGGTGATGCCATTGACTCTGCTATCGGCTCGATGATTTCTGTCTGCTTCATAACCTTCATTGACTCTTCCGGCATTCCGTATTTCAGATTTACATTCACCTGCCTGTTCCATTCATCACGAACTCGGTTGTCCTCTCGGATTTCTTTTTCAAGTGGGTTGTGCTTTCCGATCTTCTTGGTTGCAAGGTATGGTCCGTCCGGGTTGAACACCTTCAGCTTCTCATCTGGTCTTGAAAGCTGATTCATTATCTCTGTGTAGTGATGCTTAACCTCTCTTATGAAAGCCCGGCTCTTAAAATATTCATTCTTGCTACTGAACATCTGCTGCTCATAAACTTCACCTTTAGGAAGTATGCGGCAGCCGGGTAAGAGAATTCCGTCTGCATCAACAATCTCTTTCTTTGTTCTGACCTTCTTTCCATCTGCATTGTAGAAGAGATTTCTTCCTGCAACCTTCTTCACCGGATTGTCCAGCAGTGTTCGCTCCGAGTAAATCAGATGAATATGATAGTTTGTCTTTCGCGGGTTGTGATGCAGAGCTGACGAGCACTCAACTCCGTACTTCTTCTTAAATTCCTCTGTAAAATATTTCAGCAGTTCGTTTGGATTAAACTGCTGTAAACTTTTCGGCAATGCAATCACAAGCTCTCTTGCTTCAATGCACTTGCCGGGAGCACCGGACTTTTTAAACTCCGCCTGGCTTTCACGAGCGAGATCCTCCCAGAAGGGAGCTTCGTTCGTTTCGTAGGTGGCGTAAAGGTGCTCCTGCTCCTCATGGCTGCTGATATATCTCACGCGACCGCAGACATCGTGGAGTTTAGTCTGTCTGACAAAAGTGAAACCCTTCATTTTTCCTCCTCTCACTTTGGGAAGCAGACCTGCCCCGCAGGGCCTTCGGAGAACGAAATACCTCTTGTCATAAACCGCAGGTTTGTGCAAGGTGTGTATTTCGCTCTCAAGCGCCGAGGGCTTATCTAAGGGCTTATCTGCTTCAATGGTTGTAACTTTCATGCGTTTTGCTGCTTTCTGCTGCAGGATACCGAGCAATAAAAAAAGCACTTATTTGGTACTCATTTCCCAAAAAAGTGCCTACTAGCTTACGGTTTTTTCTTCGATGTCACCCTCATCGATATCTTTATCGACTTTCGGTCTTTTGCCCATTCTATATGGGTATAGGGGGCAGTTTTTCATATTACAGAGCTTGATTTCCTTCGCCTGCCCGCAGCAGCAGTCCATACATTTTGCTCGTATTGCCTTTAAGGGCGTTAAGATTTTGTCTGCCATTTGCTCATCCTCCTTCCAAAAAATAAAAACAAGCCCCATTTTTAATACTGTGACGGTATTAGTTTTAATACTTGTACACATCTCAAAAAAGGCTCATCGGTATTACTTTTAATACTGTAAAGCGGTATTTTTTGTACTCCTATCGGTATTAAAATTGCGACTCCTTATATATATACCAGGCATAGGGCGATTACTTATCGGCATATGCCTGGGCCAGCTCTTTGCGATTGTTCTTCTCCCAGTTAATCTTCTCTCTGAGTTCCTTCTTTATCTTTCTAGCAGTCTCGATATCTTTGATATCCTTCCACTTATCCGAGAAATGATAAACAGTAGGCTCTCTCATAAGATTACCTGGTTCTCTGATAATGAAGCCCAAAGCTTCAAGAAGTCTCAATGCAGGTGGTATTGAGTTCCTGCTGATACCGTACTGCTCCATGGTTGAATAAGGGCAGACGATATTGTTCATCGTAAAGTTTCCTCTGTACTCATTCTTAAGGATCAGATAAACCCTCGATGCTACCGGTGTCAGAGCTACGAATGCAGGTGATTCAAACATACTCTCAAAGATTCTGACAAATCGTTCATGGTCGCTGTTGCATTCCCACTTCTGAGGTGGTTCTCGTTTATTATTTTTCCTTGACATAGTTTCTCCTTTCCTGGCATAGAAAAAGCCATCTGACTTTCCTGATTGAAAGCCGGATGGCTATGTAACTATATCAAGCTTTATAATATAGATTGAACAACAATACTCGTATATTAACTAGTTGACCAACATTATTTTCAGATGCAATTGTAAGCTTGAATTCATTTTTATCAATTGTTTCAAAACGACGTACATTTTGCAACTGTTTTAGTTCATCTTCTGCAGCAGTCAGTACTTTCATAAAATCTTTACGTCTTACAAAATAGATTAGGGCGGCTTTGCAATCTCTCCAGGTAAGATAGCTATCAAGCTGGTTTATTGCAGAAGAAATATCTTTTTTTCCAGTCCACATTTTGCATTCTGCTACAAAGGCAGCTCGATTATTGCGTTCAATTGCAATGTCTGTTTTACCAGTATGTCTAAAAGCTTCTCCCATAACTCCACCATGGTACATCGCATTCAAAGTTGCAAGCAATGTGTTTCTCAAATCTTCCTCGTGCATACTAGTATATGAAGATGGGGTTCTTTCATAAGTACTTGCTGTGTGCTTGATTGCATCTATAATATCCTCATAATCTTTATCGGTAATGCAATAGTAGCTTTCTTTATTGTATTCATGCGAAATAGGTGCTATTTTTCTTTTTACGGAGATGTGAGTTTCAGCAAAATTATTCCGATTTACTGGTACTTCGAACATTTTAGCGACATCGTAATACGCAGATACTTTTTTTCTCTTTTCTTCCAGTCTATTGATTATTGATTCTTTTAATCTATCATTAAAGCATCTTACATCTTGGTTGCAATATTCGCTACCAGACTTTATTGACTCAATATTGTTATTGAGTTCATTGAGGACTTTTTCCTTAGAGCCTTCAACTTCCATCTCATGAATAGTTTTCTCAATTGTAATTTCTATATATTTATTATCCAACTCAACAGAAGGGTATCCACTCAAAGAGAAAGTTGAAGCCTGACATTCAAACAAAAGCTTATCACCAGCATAGGGATAATAAAACTTAAACCTATACCCATCTACCACAGTCGTGTCAGACCCATAGGCGTTTCTGAAAAATGGTTCAATATATTTCTTTACCTTTACTTGTTCCACAACTCTTTTGTTTACATCTTCCTCCATAATCACTATGCATTCAATAAAGTATTCTTGAAAAAAGTTTTCAGCCAGTACTTCTATATCATTCGCTAATATCTCATCATTCGTTAAATTCTCAATCTTATCACTGATTATTTTATTTTGATTCGCTAATACTTTGCTTAAATCATACTTTGAAAAGAGCTTAATACTTATATCCTTCACCTCCAAAATGATAACTTAAATACTATTATTCTTTTTTAACGTTCCTACCTTTTGAATCTGCAACCATTAGTGCGGGAGAAGGAGAAAAATCATAATTTGATTCATTAAATTCAAAAGACCCTTTAAATACAGACTCATGATGGAATTTAAGATATTCAATTCTTTTTTCATCCATTGGCAAAGCTTTGATGAATGTATCATTTTTCAACCCAAGCAATTTCCAAGTATATGGTGAAATAAATTCCGACAGAATCATATGTCGGTTCTCAGTAAAAGTAATAAATCCTCTGTCGAATAGTTTGTCATATGTTGGAGTTAAAATATATCCATTATAAGGGTCGATTTTTTCTGAATCATCTGACGCTGCCCATGGTTTTATGTGGCTTGCAATTAAAAGTCGTTCATCAGATACCATAGTGAACGGGCAGAATTTGCATTGTTCAAGAAGCTGCTCTCTGTATTTTCCTTGACCTTCACGAGCCCTGCTAATTTCTGCAGTTTTCTCTTTCTGTTTCTTCTCTTCTTTTGGAGAAGTCTTTGGAGCATCCTTTTGTTTGCCATAAGTAAAAACTAGCGGGCCATTCTGCTTTTCCCATATTGCGTCAAAATCAACAAATAACTTCCAATAGAACAAAGGATCGTTTTCAATTCCAACCTTTTCAACATATACATAGCTAACAAGAGGTAAAGCAATCTGCCTGATTATTTTATATCCTTCATCACTTGAATTAATATACCCTCTTGGACCGTCAATTTGATATTGGTCGATTGCTGTAAAGAATATCACATCATCCAACTTGGAAACCATGTCCATTCTTTCATTCCACAATCGTGGTAAATCTTCTTTTTTTGAGTATTCCTGTGACGGCTCCATGTACTCATTTTTAATTGCATGCATATATGCAATCAAGTCCTTTTTGAGCATGAAGCATTTTGCTTTGAACTTTTCCTTTCCATAGAAAGCTCTCATTTCATCTTTTGAAGCAATATAGAACTTTGCTTCACCATGTCCACGCCCAAGTTTATTCGCACCTAAAACAACACAATCAGGTACGGTCATCATGTTAGGAAACACCGCTAAAGTCTTTAGTTCTTCACCATTGATAAACATTTTCTACTCCATTTTCACATTATAATATCTGGATAACTTTCTATTATCGATTCCATAATATGAATTAAAACATCAACAACTATTGAATTGCCTGCCTGCTGATATGCAGATGTATCTGATACAACTATCTTAAACTCATCTGAAAATCCCATAAGTCTCATGCATTCCCGTGGAGTGAGCTTTCTCAGTCTGCCCTCAGTTGTAACATAATTGTCTACTCCAGCACGATGCATCTTATGCATCGTTGTTAAAAGTGGTCTTGCTATTTCTAAATCCGTCTTGGGTTTGCTATAGAAATTCTTTGTTCCAGATGATAAAACATATTTCTTTACCTTCTCAGAAAGAAAGTATTTCTCTAAGTCCGGAATATTATTTCTCTTTGCGTCATCCTCCGATTGAAAAACGAAATCACCGTGCCAGTTAAACTGTTGGTTTTTCTTTTGACAAAGCTGAATATCTCCATCAATTTGCGTGAACCTCTTTGTTAAATTCTTTTCCTTAGTGACAAATTCAACACCTTTCTGAGGTAGGAAATATCCTCCCGGAGCATTTTCGATAAGAAAATCCTTCATTACTTTTTTTAACTCAATAGGCTTTGGAAACGAAAACTCCTTCGTAAGCTTCAGATCATTCCTAAAACCAACAACAAAGAGCCGTTCTCTATTCTGCGGAATACCATAATCCTTAGCATTAAGTATTTGCCATGAAAAGGAGTAGCCTAGCTCGTTAAATACCTCTTGCATTTTTCCCCAGGTTCTGCCACCATCATGCGATGTTACAGCTCTAACGTTTTCATATATAAATACTTTTGGTTTTATTTCATCGACCAACCTTGCGTACTCATAAAACAAAGTTCCTCTTGTATCTTCAAGTCCGCGCTGTTTTCCAACTAATGAAAAAGATTGACAAGGGCTTCCACCAACAAACAAATCAACTTGTCCTGTGTATTGCTTACCATCTAAAAATGCCACGTTCCAATGGAAATTATCTTCTGACAAATCATAATTTGCCATGTAAGATTGTTTTACTTTGTTTCGCTTTTCTAATCCTGAATACAAACCATCAACCATCTTCTTTCGAGCATTCCAGTCATCACCAAGTGCATCAAGGTCTCGTTGTATCTTCATATAATTGATTTTTTCATGCAACTGTCCAGTCCGTTGTGATAAATCTTGAACACTACGAATGATCCTTTTTCCATTACACTCTTCAAGTTCGTCATAAGCAGCTTTGAGTTCTTTTGATACATTTTTCCACTCTACTCCGTCACTGCTTATGAATTCAATATCCTCTCCAAGCAAGTCAAGTGAATTGTCTTTCTTAAAATCATTTGTAAGCTTTAGAATTGCCTGAAAAGTGCTTAAGGTTATGTTAATTGTGGAACCTTTTGTCAATGAATCTGCAAGCCGACTATATTCCTTTACACGACTCTTTTTAACCTTTGAGCTAGAAAGAATGTTTATAAGAATAGCAGCAACTCTGTCTGTTGAGATCTTATATTCATCTAGTTTTAACTTATTATTTCGAAGTTCTCTTTGAGCCTCTGATAGCATATTAGATAATTGTTCTTTATACAATTGCTCATATTCCTCATTAGAAGACACTTTATTAATCATTGATTCTAAGTCTGAAAGTTCTTCCTCTATTGAGTCTATATCCAATCCTATCTCCTTAAGAAAAATATCTAAATCTCCGTTATCACACGCAAATACAATTTTATGTTCTAACCCCATTCTTTGCATTGCATGTTCTATTGCTCCAATGCCGCTAAACACTGTTGCTAATCTAATCATTACAATCTTCTCCTTTGCATTCTTTTTCTTGTAACGGAACAAATTCCATCACATCTTCCACATTGCAATTCAGAGCTTCGCATATTTTTGCGATGATGGAAGTACTGACATTTTCATTTTTACTTAGCTTCGCTAAAGTGTTTGTGCTTATTCCTGCGGCTTTACGAAGATCTTTTTTCTTCATACCTTTATCTATGAGTAAATGCCAAAGGCGGTTATAGTTTACAGCCATATTGTTATCCTTTCATGCATCAAACTAATAGTGTAGATAATCTCTTCAACAAAATCGTCAAAAACATTATACTTTATAACAATAAAAACGGCAAATAAAATTGCTGTTTGCAGAATTTTTTTGCCAATCATTTGCATAGCTTAATCAATAAATCATCCACCGCATCAGTATATCTTCCTTCCGCAATCAGCTGATTTCTCAGTTCAATCAACGCCTTAATAATAATATTTACCTCATAATCATCGAACTTAAACTTCCTTTTCATCGTATCCTCCTCATGTAGTTGCCACCTTGTTTGAGGTGGCTCATTCATCAATAACAACTATGCAGTTGCCGTATCCGGCTTTGTTTCTTTAGAAAGCCTCTGCGGAATTAGCGGCATGCTTTCCAGTCCTTCAGCTTCAACAGCTTCGTCAAACTCTCTTATCATGCGTTCTCGTTCCTTCTTTTCTTCCGCATCAAGAATGGCAAGCTTTTTCTTGGTTATCTTTTTTCTTCTAGCAAGTTCATAATCTCTGGTTCTTCTGTATTTCTCTCGCCAGTATTCATCAATCTTTTCCTGCTCCAGCTCTTCAGGAGTTTTTTCCGGTTCCGGAAAGTCTATCATTCCGATGAAATTCAGATAGACCTCAACCTTCTGCGTTCTTCTTCCGTCAATCTTTTCTGCCCTGTGCACAAGAACCTTATCAACAAATTCATTAAGCATTGCAGTGGTAAGTTCTTCGAACGAAGTATACCTGTCTACAAGGGAATAAAAACTCTCTATATCGCTGTCTGTCCTCTCCTGTTCCTCCTGCATTTCTTCATACCGCTGAACCTGTTCCTTAATTTGAGCCTGCTCTTCTTCGTATGATTCAGAAAGCATCTTGAATCTATCCTCTGTGATTATTCCAAGAGCAAACGATTCATACAGGTTCTTGAAGATTCTATCAAGTTCCCCCAATCGCTTTTTATTTGAATAGTATCTCTGCTTACCGCCTTTATCTGTATAAGTGCTTTTTGCCTTTACCTGATCCTTCACCTTTTGAACGAAAGCATCCCTGTCCTCAATAGCATACCTGCACACATTCTTTATTGTGTATAGAATTATTTCCTGCAAAGCCTTCGTGCTGATGTGATGCGAGCTGCATTTTACCTCTGATGATGTTCCTCTTGCTGACAACTTGTAGGCAGAACAATTGTAACTATCAAACCCCGACTGCCTTTTCCCTTGCCTGTCAACTTGGGGCTTGGCTCTATGGTTATACATCTTTGAACCGCAATCTGCACAAAACACAAGGCCTGTAAGAGGATTTGTTTCTCCTAAGGTGTCAACTCTGCGACGTGTCTTTATAAGCTTCTGTGCCAGCTGATAGGTATAAGCATCTATTATCGGCTCCTGAGTGTTCTCAAAGACAGCCCACTTGTCCGGACTGTTTATGATGTTCTTTTTCTCCTTGTATGATTTACTTTCCGTTTTGAAGTTAACCGTACAGCCGAGATATTCCGGT
>JAUNDC010000051.1 GCA_030526355.1 Bacillota bacterium
TCATAAGGATTTCTATCGCTAACTTTGCATAATGTGTAACTTTTCATAACCGACTCCTCCTTTTTGATTACATACTGCTATTACATCTGTCTTCTTCATCTGCATTCACTCCCTGCTTCATTGTAGTTTTTAACTGTGAATAGGCTTCATCAAGTACCTCACACAAATCACCGATATCCTCATCCTTTACACCTTCAGGAAATGCTTCATCAAACATCTTATCAATGATATATCCGTCTGCGATATACTCACCGAAATAGTGCAGAAAACACCTGGCTGCTTCTTCATCCTGATATACAAGGGATTCAAATACAATCCTGCAATCATCATCAAGTATCATTGTCAGTAGATACATGAGCTCGCTTGCCATGTCATATTCCATGCACTCTACATGATCCCAGATTCTTTCCAGCGCAGCGACATATGAATCAAAATCAAGTCCTCCTCTCTTTACTGCTTCAGCAAGGTTTTTATCTATCAGCCTTGCCAGAGCCTCCATTCCCTCTGCTGTTCTTTCGTCCTGATTCACCTTTTCTTCTTTTTCTTCGTTTTTTCCGAATTCGATTGTAAATCCTAATTTCTTCATTTTTTGTCCTCCTGTTTTTTGCAATAAAAAAGCTATCCCCTTATTGGAATAGCTATGTAATAGTTCCGTACTGACTCTTTATTAGACTCTTACTTTTTTCTTCTTTGCGCTTATAACTTTTATCAGGAGGTCATCCACACAATCGGTGTATCTTCCCTGCCTGTGCAGTTCATTTTTCATATCGATCAGTGCCTGTGCCATAATCGACTGTTCATCGTTTGTTATATATATTTTTACCTTATTTCCAAACATTGCTGAACCCTCCTTTCAACTCTAAATTACATCAATAGTTTTCACCCGTCAAATATGTAAATAAGAATCTATGCTAAAATATGATAAGCTTCGTTGAATAAACAAAACGAATCAAATTATATGTAAAAAAGAAACAGGCGAACAATGCAGAAGAATCAGGAAAACTTTCGACCCCTAGTTGGGAAATCAAAAATTCCCAACTGCTTCCCAACTTTATCCCAATTTCTGCTTCAAATCATAATAAATAATGATAACATCAGGGAACACAAAAAAGCCCCTGTTCCGTCCGTAAAGGGCTGAAACAGAGGCTTCTGCGCGACTTTATTTGTTTTTTATCATTAACTTATTTTTTAGCAGCTGCTGCCTGCTGTGCTGCAACTTCTGCTGCGAAATCTTCCTCTTTCTTTTCGATACCTTCGCCTACTTCAAAACGAACTACCTTAACGAGAGAAAGATCCTTATTTACTGTTCCAAGATACTGAGCAACTGTCTGCTTACCATCTTCTGCTCTTACATATGTCTGGTCAAGAAGACAGATTTCTTTTAACTGCTTTGAAACACGACCCTGAACAAGTCCAGTAAAGATCTTGTTTTCAGCAATTGATGCTTTGTCAGCAACTGCCAGCTGAGCAAGCTTTGTCTTAGCATCTTCTGAAAGGAAGTTTGGTAAATAGTTAAAGTTGAAGCCTTTGTCATTTCTCTTTTCTTCTAAAATTGCAACATCTTCAGCATTCCAAACACCATCAACAGCCTTATCTAATAAAGCGTTTAAGATTGGCTTAGGAAGTGTGAACGGATCGTTTAATGCGCTTTCAAGTGTGATGTCATGCATTTTAGCAAGCTCTTCACTTGAAATGTCATCTCTGCTAACGTACTGTGGGTTCATTGCAGCAACCTGCATAGCAATATTTGTTAAAGCTGCCTTTACATCATCGGTAGCTTCTACGTTACCTGCAACAAGTGCACCGATTCTGCCACCGTGAACATACGCAGTAACAACTTCACCGGAAACTTTTTCAAATCTTCTAATGCTCATGTTTTCGCCGATAGTTGCGATTTTGCTTGTTAAAGCATCCTGAACGGTTCCTTCACCGTAAGCCAGTGCCATAAAAGCATCCATGTCAGCAGCGTCTGATTCCAGAGCCAGCTTAGCCAGATCTTCTACGAAAGTAACAAATTCATCGTTTTTAGCAACGAAGTCAGTTTCTGAGTTAACTTCTACGATAGCTGCAGCTTTATCGTCAGCAGCTACAACTGTCTTAACAAGACCCATTGCAGCAACTCTGCCAGCCTTCTTTGCAGCCTTGGCAAGACCTTTTTCTTTTAAAAGTTCTACAGCCTTGTCCATATCTCCATCGGTTTCAACTAAAGCCTTCTTGCAATCCATCATACCTGCGCTCGTCATTTCACGCAGTTCTTTTACCATCTGTGCTGTTACAGCCATTTGAATTCCTCCTTTTTACCCGACCGATTCCGGGTACAAATCAATTATTATTATTCCTCTGCTTTTTCTTCTGCAACTTCTGCTGCATCCTCAGCTGCTGCAGCCTCTGCTGAACCTTCTTCTTCGCCTTCATCAAAGCTTTCGCCCTGCTTAGCTTCGATAACAGCATCAGCCATACAACCTGCAATAAGTTTTACCGCTCTGATAGCGTCATCGTTTGCAGGAATAATGTAGTCAACATCATCAGGATCGCAGTTAGTATCTACGATACCAATAACAGGGATTCCCAGAATTCTTGCTTCCTTAACAGCAATCTTTTCTTTCTTAGGGTCTACAACAAAGATAGCACCAGGCATTCCCTTCATATCCTTGATTCCGCCTAAGAACTTCTCAAGCTTTTCAAGTTCCAGTCTGAGCTTGATAACTTCTTTCTTTGAAAGCTTGTCAAAAGTACCATCAACTTCCATTTCCTTAATGTCGTTGAGTCTCTTGATTCTGCCGGAGATAGTCTTGTAGTTTGTAAGCATTCCGCCTAACCATCTCTGGTTAACATAGAACATGTCACATCTCTTGGCTTCGTCAACGATAGCAGCCTGAGCCTGCTTCTTTGTTCCTACGAAAAGAACCGGTTTACCGCTTGCAGCCACTTCCTTCATGAATGCATAAGCTTCATCGATCTTCTTAACAGTCTTCTGCAGGTCGATGATGTAGATTCCGTTTCTTTCTGTAAAGATGTACGGAGCCATTTTAGGGTTCCATCTTCTTGTCTGGTGTCCAAAGTGTACACCTGCTTCGAGTAATTGTTTCATTGAAATTACTGACATTTTCTTTTTCTCCTCTCGGTTTTAACCTTCCACCGCAGCTACATATAAAAGCAACCTTCAGCTTTCATAAAGGCACCGGTTTTTATAACGCTGCCGTGTGTATACTATTGATTTCCGGCATCAAAACAAATGACACCAGCTAATACTATAATACAAAAACCCTGCAATTGCAAGGTTTTTTTCAATCCTGATTTCTAATCTGTCGTTTTTTCTTTTCAAGATACTCTGCAAATACTTTTTTACCTCTGGCAAACGAATCCCTTCCTAGAAAAATGTGCTCGTTTCCTTCCAGAAATACCTGCTGATCAGCCATCAGCACTATCTTATCCATGTTAATTATAAAGCTTCTATGGCAGAACAGAAATCTGTCATCCAGATACAGCATGATATCATCAAAGCTGCTGTATACTTCAATACGCTCAACAGATTCAATCTGAGTATGTATGCATATTTTTCTTAAATCCTTCTCAAGATACAAGATTTTGTTTACAGGCAATGCATATATACCATTCTTTTTCCTCACTATCAGCTTCTCAAACATAAAATCCCCTCCTTATGAAATAAATCCTATACTATTCTTTCATAAAAAAGGGGAAATTACTGTTCCTATTCTGTTACATTTTCTCACATTCTGCTACATAGACGTCCCGTAATGTATCAGGACCCTATTCTGCAGCTTCTCTGTAAGTGATTAAATCCTCCGCTATTTCATTGGCAGCTATAGAAACCGGTTTTTCTACCTCTGCCTCAGTAAGCTTCGGCATGCCTTCAATTATATCTCTGGATCTCTTGGCAGCAAGGATAACAAGTGTATATCTGCTGTCTGCCTTCTCTCTTATTTTGTTGATAGATGGATATAACATTATAAATCCTCCTTGTATTTGTTTATTATAAACTCCGCATCTTCTTCGTTTAATCTGCATTGTTCTGCAGAAATAATGGCTTTGACACTATCTACGGCCTTCTGGAGCTCATCATTCACGACACTGTAATCATATTTGCCTACAGCTTCTATTTCCTGCATTGCCGCACCCAGCCTTCTTGATATAGCTTCTTCAGTCTCCGTTCCTCTGCCTGTTATCCTGCACCTGAGTTCCTCCATTGATGGCGGCAGAATGAATATAAGAATACTCTCCGGGTATGATTTTTTCACCTGCAAAGCACCCTGTACATCTATCTCAAGGATTACATCTATACCTTTCTCAAGCCAATCCATCACCTGTTTTCTCGGAGTTCCGTAATAATTCCCGAAAACACTGGCATATTCCAGAAACCCATCTTCCTCAATCAGATTTCTGAAGGCGTCATGATCGGTGAAATGATAATGCACCTTATCGACTTCTCCCTGTCTGGGATCACGCGTCGTCATCGAAACTGACAGCCTGATATTGGTCCTCTGATCCAGAATATACTTGCATATAGTACCCTTGCCCGTCCCTGAAGGACCTGAAATTACGAAAAGTTTACCCTTGGTCATATAACTGCTCCTGCAAATAATCAAGCACCATTTCTTGTCTGAACAATTATTATATCACTATTTCTCGACCTCTTCAACAATAATATTGACAATTATTCAATGTTCTGTACCTGTTCTCTGATTTTTTCTATTTCACTCTTTGTTTCCAGCATAAGGGAGGTGATTTCCAGATCGTTTGATTTTGATCCTATGGTATTGGCCTCTCTGTTCATTTCCTGAACTAGGAAATCAAGCTTCTTTCCAACAGGGCTGTTTCCCGTGGACAGAATATTACTGAGCTGGATCATATGGCTTTCGAGGCGCACAAGCTCCTCTGTAATATTTGATTTATCCGCAAAAACAGCAGCCTCCATAAGTATCCTGTCTTCCGGCACATCGACAGCACCTTCCGTAAGCTCCTTTATTCTGTTGTACAGCTTTTCTGTATAATCCTTAACTACCAGCGGCGCTCTTTCGTCAATCTTCTTAATTATTCCGCGTATGAGCTCACCTCTCATCATCAGATCCTCCGCAAGCTTACCACCTTCTGCAGTTCTCATGCTGTCAAGGCTCTCGGTTGCAAGAATAACCGCCTGTTCTATTACATTCGTCACCTCATCTTCATTTTCAACATCAGGTATAGCTTTCATAACATCTGGCAGCGTTGCAACGAGCGCTATATCGATGTCCCCGCCCAGCTCATACGAAGTCTTCAGCTCTTTGAGGTTGTCTATGTACTGTCTTGCAACCATTTCATTCAGTTTGACAGTAATATCCTCCTCCGTCAGATTTTCAACTATGATTGATACCTCCGCCTTGCCTCTCTTGATTCTGGTCCTGATAATACTCTTGATTTTTTCTTCGGCAAATGAATATCTCTTCGGCATTTTGACATTTATATCTGAATACCTGTGATTGACAGTCTTTATCTCTGCAACAACACTTCGCTTGCCGTCAGAATACTCACCTCTGCCGAAACCTGTCATACTTTTTATCATCTTTTTTCCCCATTTCGTTTCTTAATATGATAATATTCTTATTATAGAATCTATTAATAAAAAATACAAGGAGTAAACTGCTATGCCATTTGACGGTGTCGTAACTTTTGCAGCAGTAAAAGAATTCAAAGACAAACTAACTTTAGGAAAAATAGAAAAAATATATCAGCCGCAACCAGAGCAGCTGGTTTTTACCATCCATACAAAACAGGGAAAGCAGAGACTTTTTATTTCTGCCAGCGGCAGTCATTCCGCAATGTACCTTGTAAACGAAACCCCTGAGAACCCTGTCAATCCACCTGTTTTCTGCATGGTTCTGAGGAAACATCTTAATTCTGCACGTATCACTGACATTATACAGCACGAAAATGACCGTATTGTTGAAATACTGCTTGAAACGGTAAACGAGCTGGGTTTTTCCGTCAACAAGAAGCTCATTGTTGAAATAATGGGTAAGCACAGCAATATTCTGCTCATCGATATGACATCGGGAAAAATAATAGACAGCATCAAGCATGTGTCCATAGATGTAAACCGTGCACGCCAGACACTTCCAGGCAAGACATACGAATATCCTCCTGCACAGAAGAAAATACCTTTTACCGAAATAACCGAGGATGAATTTAACAAGCTTATGGAAAATGAACTTCAGCCTGAAAGAAACCTACTGTCAGGAATTCAGGGTATTTCTCCGGTTTTTGCCCAGGCTCTGATTTCAGACGATACTCACAGCGGCTTTGATTCTCTTCAGCATGCAATAAATACAATATATTCCGGAACAAACCGACCTGAAGTGTATATTGATGAAAACGGCAAACCCTGCGATTTTCATGCTGTTCATCTTTCAATATATGATCAGGGCTACAAAGCATTGCAGTTCGACTCCTTCAGCGAGGCTGCATCCTTTTATTTCACAAACAGAGAAGCATCAAACACAATAAAACAGAAGTCAAATGATCTGCTCAGAGTGATAAAAGCGCACACCGACAAGCTCAAACTGAAAACCCAGCGCCTCAACGAGGATCTGTTGAAAGCCGAAAACTCAGATAAATACAGGCTTTATGGGGAACTGTTGACCGCAAACCTCCATCTTTGCAAGCCTGGAACGTCCAAGGTGACAGTAACGAATTATTACGATGGACAAATGCTGGAAATACCGATGGATCCCAAGTTTTCCGCAGCAAAAAATGCTCAGAACTATTATAAAAAATACGGAAAATCAAAGACAGCCATCAAAGAAAAGAAAATCCAGCTTGAAGAAGTTTCCCGCGAAAAAGCTTATCTGGAATCTGTAGCAGCATTAACAGAGGGTGCCGCCTCTATAGAGGAAATTGATCTTCTCAGACAGGAGCTTATTGATTCAGGGTTTATCCGCTACAGAAAAAACCGAAAAGCTTCGCAGCGTAAAGATAAACCATCACCTCACAAATATACACTTTCATCCGGCAAAACAGTTATGGCAGGCAGAAACAACAAGGAAAACGACTGGCTTACATTAAAAAAAGCATCATCCTCAGACCTGTGGTTCCATACCAAGGATATACCCGGTACTCACGTTATCCTTTTTCTCGATGGGAGCAAAGCTTCTGATACAGATTTATTCGAAGCTGCTGCAATCGCCGCATACCACAGCAAAGGCTCCGGCTCTGAAAATGTACCTGTTGATTTTACCAGAGTCAAATATGTAAAAAAACCATCGGGCGCAAAGCCTGGAATGGTTATTTTTACTCATAATAAAACATTATACGTTAATCCTCAGCTGCCTGACGGAAAATTGATGCATTCATAATAAGATAAAAAAAGGCGCTGTTACAGCGCCTTTGCCCATTCTGTCATCTTACTTATAACCTCGTCACCTCTGCTGTCTGAGCTTCCATTATGTATCTCGTGATACAGCCCTTTCCACTCTATATACTCAATTTTATCTCCCAGTTTCTCTAATCTGTTTGCTATTCTGCGACTTCCTTCCACCGAACAGATTCTGTCACAGTCACCATGCATAAGCAGCAAAGGAATCCCGGCTGCAGCACGATTATCCCCCAGCGTTCCTTTTTCGAGCTTCAGACCTGTTTCAAAACCGTCAACTGCGCATTGCACGGAAATTCTGTTATGCACCATAGGGTTATCATTATAAGGTCTTACAGACTCAGGGTGACCCAGAATTTCCTCATTCACATTCGAGCTGATAGTAAAATCCGGTACTATCCTGGAAATAAGCTTCACAATTCTGTATACAGGCGAAGGTACCGCTCTTACCAGCCTGACCCAAGGTGCCGAAATTATATAGCCAGACGGCACGCTGTTCAGCGATCCTCTGCTTCTGTAGTCAAGAACGATATTTCCACCCATACTATGTCCATAAAGAACTATCTGCTTACCAGGATACTTTCTTCCGGCATATTCAATAAGCCAGTCAACGTCCTGAAGAACATACTCTCTGGGAGCACAATGCCCTTTTTTTCCTGCTGAATCTCCATGCCCACGCAAATCTATGGCTAAAACTGCCATTCCTGCCTTTCGAAAAGCTGGTCCTCTGTCAAGAAAAAGTACAAGTTAAGAATGACTTTTTTCCCTCTTGC
>JAUNDC010000005.1 GCA_030526355.1 Bacillota bacterium
TAAATACTTATTGACATTTATAGTAGTATGCGATATTATTTGTATAAATTCATTATTAGGAAAACCATAAATCAATATTTTATTTAATGAAGAGGATTATGTGTATATCTGAGGAAACCAGAGTATGAATAAAATTGTAAAAACACTAATTGCTTTAGGAACTGTTCTTATATTGGGTATTAATATCTATTCTTTTATTGACGCTAAAGCCTATGATCCGGGATTTAAAAATCAATGGTATTTGGATAATGATGAAACGGGGGTTGATATTAATGCAAAAAAAATGTGGAAAATGTTGAAAAAAAAGACATCTCAAGAGGAGGTCGTTGTAGCTGTAATTGATACCGGGGTATATTATACTTATGATGAACTTGTGGATACCCAATGGATTAATAGTGATGAGGTCGCTTCAAATGGGATTGATGATGATAATAATGGCTTTATTGATGATATATATGGATGGTCATTTGTGGACAATAAGCCTTTTGATACATCAATGGTTGAAAGCAATCATGGAACTATGTGTGCAGGAATTATAGCAGCGAGACATAACGGTAAAGGTATTGAAGGAGTTACTAAGAATAGAAATATTAAAATTATGTCTGTAAAAGTACTCTCATCCGAACAATCTATTGGAGAAGGTACTGTGAAACATGTGGTAGAAGGTATTTCCTATGCAGAAAAAAATGGAGCTGATATTTGTAATTTGAGTTTTAGTACAGAGAAAAATAGCACGGAGCTGTACAATGCAATTAAATTTTCAAAAATGTTATTTGTTGTATCCGCAGGGAATAACAATTCTATGCTCAGAATTAATATTGATAAGAAAAAGAGCTATCCAGGCTCATATATGCTAGATAATCTAATAACTGTTGCCAATATGACAGATGAAGGGAAACTTGCTAAAGGTTCAAATTATGGAAAGAAGACGGTCGATGTTATAGCTCCAGGATCAAGAATTTACTGTATTAGTGATAATCAGACGTATGGGTATGTTTCGGGAACCTCTTTTTCAGCTCCAATCGTAACGGGAATAGCCGCTAATATTCTTTCCATAGATAATAGTGCTTCTTCTGAACGAGTAAAGAAAATAATATGTGATACAGTAAATCTAACTGATGATTTATATGATAAATGCTCTTCTGGTGGATATGTTAATGGTGCAAAAGCAATCGAACAATGTATGAAAGGAGATTGAAATGGAAAACAAAAATGTAATGAAAAGAGTAGTTGTTATTACAATCGGTGCACTTTTATGTGCGACGCCCTTTTTAGCAAGCCTTCAAGCATCAACTTATGCTAGTACGATTACTGATGTAAAAGTGTTATCTAATAATAATCTTGTTCAAGAAAAGGAGCTGGCAGTCTTAGATTCTGAGGTATTTGATTCTGATATTGCAAAAGAAACGGTCGAGTTTTTTTATCAACTAAGTAATGGCAATATGGATATAGTTCAAATTGATAAAGAAAAGATTGTCCTTAATGTTTCTGTTGACAAAAATCGTGCGGAAGTTGCCGTTAATCATGCTAATGACGAATTAGTAGAGTTTAAGATTCTAGAGAATGGAAAGGAAGATATTATTGCATTCAATGATAAGGGCGAGATCTTTAGCGAAGGAGAAAAAGTAATTATTGATGAGGTCATTGAGGATACAAGTAACAATGAGGTTATGGCCGATTCACAGCAGAGGGTAGAGTCGTGTCCTTACGGCAGTGCGGCAAAGTATACATACGATGCGAATAAAACTGTAACTAAATCTTCCAAGTTGCCTAAAAAGATTGTTCAATATACAGTAACAGGTCTATCTGCAATTATTGCAGGCGCTTTAACAATGGGCGTTGGCACAGGATTTGTTGTGGCGATGGCAACTAATTTGATTAGTGATGTTGCAGTTAATCAAATGAAGACTTGGAAAACTGTAGGTAAAGTGTATTACCATAGTAGCAAGAAAAAGTTTATGGTAGAAAGTTCTATAGGGTGTCAAAAGGAAGCGACCACAGGGTATGGGAAAAAGAGTGATGGCTCTTGGAAAAAGGAATATTCAAAAAATATTTGGTTATATATGCACACAAATGGGGCATAGAGATCTATGAAAATAATCGAGGATTTAAGAAAAGGTGATGGAATGATTCGTGAAGTAATGCTCGCCAGGTGTATTCTCTTTATAAGTATAATTAGTTTAGCACTGACAATCATGCGAGATTTGGAATTTATACAGTCGGTATTTTTACTGTATATATTAATAGGACTATTGGCATTGTTAATATTTTTAGTTGTGCAATTTCGATTGGATATTTATAAAAGCAAATTATTTATAGATTCTAGCGGTAATGATGACCTTAGGAAAAAGATAAATAAATCTGTACAAGTAATTTTAGTGTTTAGTATCATTGCAGAAGCATTTTTGCTTCTATTAGTAACACATGCTTTTAGCTTAACAAAGATATCATGGCTTCTGGGAATTATAGGAATGATTGTTGCATATTGTTTCTTTCTTTTACAATGGGTGATATCACTGCGCAATGCTGTAAAAGCAAAAAAATGAGACTCTGCTAAAAATTGGTTCTAAAAAATATGTTGGGGTGGCTCTCAGATAGGGAGTCATCTTTTTTAATGAAAAGAAAAGCATTAGAAGCCTGAATGCTGTAGAATAAAGCTGCGAAACAAATATCCAACAGAGACAAGGAGGCAACTAATGATCTACAGTGATTGTATCGAAAAACTGCTCCAATTAAAAGATGTAATTGTAACAAATATTGAATGTCAGAGCCGCGAAATGCATATATGGCTCAGAATGGAACAACGAATGCACTTCTGCCCTTGCTGCGGAACCATCACAAGCAAAGTCCATGATTACCGTACTCAACTGGTAAAAGATATTTCCATATCAGGATATGATACCATTCTTCACCTTAGAAAACGCCGTCATGTATGTCCTGAATGTGGCAAACGATTCGATGAGCATATTGATTTTCTGCCTCGATATCGACAATTTACTAACAGAGTAAGTATGCAGATTTTCGAACAGCTTAAGGAGTGCCGCAGCATTAAAAGTATTGCTGTGCAGAACAATATGTCACCTCCGACAGCAGCCAGAATCATCAATGAAATCGATTTTAAAACAAGTAAGCTTCCTCTAGTTCTGGCTATCGATGAATTCAGAGGAAATGCAGAGGGCGAAAAATTCCAGTGTATTCTCGCTGATCCGGAGAACAGGAGGATTGTAGACATTCTTCCAAACAGAAAACATGATATGATACGTCACTACCTCCTCAAGTTCAGCAACCGTAAAGATGTGAAATTTGTTGTAATGGACATGACCGGTGGATACCGTAAACTGATGCATGAATTGTTTCCCCAGGCGAAGATCATCGTGGATAAATATCATTACGTGCGTCAGATCACCTATGCCCTTGAACGTGTTCGTGTAGAAGAACAGAAGAAATATTCAGAGCAATGGCGCAGATACTTCAAGCGAAGTAAATACGTATTGCTGAAAGATACTCGTAAACTGACAATGGAAGATCGCCTGCAACTTGATAATATGTTTCGCATTTCAAAGGATCTATATAAGGCATATCAGCTGAAACAGCAGTTTGAACATGTAAAAGAAAGCAGCAGTCGTGAAGAAGCTGCAAATAGGCTAAGCCGATGGATCATGGATGCACAGAAAAGCGGCCTTATGGAATTCATAAAGGTATCGTTTACTTATCAGAACTGGAGTAAAGAAATCCTGAACTCGTTCGAATACCCATATACTAATGGATATATTGAAGGGTGCAATAACAGAATAAAGGTGCTCAAAAGAGTTTCCTTTGGCATGCCTGGATTTGCAAGATTCCGTAGACGGATCATGCATATTATGATAAATTGATGACGGTCAGAGACCGGGCAGTGCTAAAACTGAATATCGAAAGACCAGCGAGCTACACGGTGTCAATATATTTTAGTGTTCTTTGTCCGGAATATCTGACAGAAAAAAATAACTTTATCTACAAACAAAATATCTGTGGATGCTTCATGTAGGAGCCAGTTAAAAAACAATGATTTTTAAAAACAAAGAGGCTCTGAAATACTTGGAGTATCGTCCACCCCAACATTCTTTACAGAGCCTAAAAATATACGAGGCTCTGATATTTTTGGAGTACGCTCCACCCCAACATTTTTAACAGAACCAAAAGAAAAAAGCGACTCTGTTGTCGCTTCTGTCTCTCCTAGTCAAACCATACTATTGTCGCAAACCCGCGCCTGTAGAAGTAGTAGTTCGAATAGGAACGTTTTGGTACACCATCAGGGGTTCGAACAATTATCAAAATCTGAAAGTATTGAAAATGGAGGTTTGACACATTGCCCGATTCGAGTGTAAGCACAAGTGTAAGCATTTTGGTGGATGCTGCAGTAGGGGCTTACATGGTGGAAAAGCTTTGGGTATAATTGATATTAAATTGTTTAGTTTGAGTAATTCTATGAATTAGAACGCAATAGAGTAATCAAAGCCAATATCTAAACAATACATTATAGCATTGTTTAGAGTTGTTTGATTATTACAAAAAGCTCTATCACGCATATCAAGTGAAGACGGATAAATTCCTTTAATCGGTGGTGCTTCTGTATAAAATGGTCCTGTGTACTGCTTTTCCATACTATCTTTTGAGACTACGAAAAAGTTGGATATCATGATTCCTTTATTCTGTGCAGTTTTCTTTATTTCGGTTAAAACCTCTTTTAATTCAGGCGTGAAGTCAATTATTATTTTAGCTCCAATTTCTCCTTTGAGGAAGTAATTTTTCTTTTTATATTGAATAATTCTTATAGGTATTTTTGATAACCGACGGGTTACCCAACCTTCACATGTATCCATATCAACAGAACTGAAATAAAAAGTACCAGAAATTCGATTTATGCTATTTGTTTCTGTGTAGTCACCAGAGCGGCTCTTAGTTTTAATAGTATTTTCAAGCGTTTCTAAAACTTCCATTGCGGCATTATGTATATCGTTGATACGTCGCTGTTTTTCTTCATCAAACTTTGCATTTCGCATTGTTAGCAATTCATCTTTCAGCGTCATTGGTCAAATCATTCCTTTCATAACAAATTATTAATAATCTTATACTGTTGTTTTATAAATTTCAATATTGAGAAAAAGATTTTTGTAGTGTTAGATATTAAATATCGTATGATTTAAGCAGATTTTATATTAGTATTAGAACATAATTGTTAATCTGATCATAATCAATTGCAATCATCGTATTTTTCCTTTACCACCAATAACATTTATACAAACTCTAAAATAAAATTTTCTCACACCAGTGAAAAGTATCATATAATTACTCAAACTTCTTTTTTCCAATTTTATTGAATGAAAAAAACTACAACAAGAATTATGATTAATATATAATAATTAGTTTTTGTATATTCCGTACTCAAGAAACTACAATTTCGGAATAATGGAAACCAGTGTTCCGGAACACGGGAACTGGGATAATTTGGCATAGTGGCTACATATCAGGTAATGGGCTCATGTCAAGCTCAGAGCCACTTTGTGGTACTTTTGCAGGTTTGACATGAGTTCGGTACCTGATACCATCTTAAGCTCAAATCTTAATCTAGAAATGGTTTCCTAACCCCTGGACAGTATGGACATGAGCACCTGATTATTCATTTTGAAGAATTGCGATGGAGGGAAATATGATAATGAGAGGAAAGATAGTGGAAGAAAATGGTCATACATTTTTTATAGGAAAAAGTGAAGACTGCGAAAAGAGAATAAAAAAGAATGTAATGGCAACTTTCTCAGATGAAACAAAAAACTATATAATCCTTTTCGAGGGAAACGAGGTGGAAAAACTTAGTATTGAAGGGTATACATATATTGAAATCAACAGTGATATGTTGCTAAAACCCTTATCGTTGCCTGAAAAATTTGAGGTAGATTATAGTGCAATTGAAAATATTCATTTTATATTATTCGAAAATGAGGATAAAAACAATATTGGTGACGAAAAACAAACTCATTTAATCCCTGTGATTTTTATGTTGAGTGATGATGAAATTTATAATATGGACAAGTGTAAAATAGCTATAAAACATTGTTTGAAGAAATATAAAGATAATTTTACAAATGAAGAAAAGAGCATAATAGTTGAAGTGGTTTCATCGATTTTAAACGAAAAAGTTGAAGTATTTGGAATAAAAAAAGAAATGTTGTG
Organism: Bacillota bacterium; assembly: GCA_030526355.1. Lineage (GTDB taxonomy): Bacteria > Bacillota > Clostridia > Peptostreptococcales > Anaerovoracaceae > Lentihominibacter. The sequence goes on from JAUNDC010000005.1 coordinate 6,211, forward strand.
GAAAAAAAGAACAGAGAAACTTTTTGATTTAGACGAGGAAACGTGCCTTTTATTTATATTGGAATCGAATGTGTTGTCCGCTAATTCTGAGATTATGAAGATAATAGAAGATGATAATATAATGATAAGCGATGTGATAAAGAAGTTTGTCAGAAGTGAAGCATTATTTTATTATGATAAAAAAATTTCAAATATTACTTCAAACTTTTCAAACAAAGATGCGGCAAAAATCATGCAGTGTAAACGAATAATTAAGGCGATTGAAGATTTAGACTTCATAATAAGTAGAGAAACAACTAGAGAGAAATGTTTAAAGTTCTTTAATGAGTGGAAGCCAAAAAAGATTGTTGAATTCCTTAATAGCACGATTATTGGACAAGAAGATGCTTGCGAGAAAGCAGCAATGGCTCTTTATAATCATGTGAAGTTATTCTTGTATCCAAATTTATATTGTCCAAAAGAAAACTACCTTTTTATAGGTAGAACAGGAACTGGTAAAACCGAATTGTTCAGACAGTTAAAAAAGATATCACCTCTCCCTGTGATAATAGTTGATTCATCCGTTTTGACAAGTGAAGGTTTTTCTGGAGTGTCAAAGACAGGATTGTTGGCAGCACTGCGGAAAAAATATGGAGCCCAATTTGAGAATAGTATACTTGTGTTTGACGAGGCAGATAAAATAATAATGCCAGAGTTTGATTCTGAAGGTATGGATATAAATATAAACACTCAATCAGATTTGCTCAAACTTGCTGAAGAAGAGGAAATTATTATAGGACGACAGTGTATCAATGCTAAATATATTACGCTTATTATGTTAGGAAGTTTTGATGGTATTGACAAGTTTTCAACATCAGATCACACATGCGGGTTTTTAAGCAATAACATTGGTGAGTTCAATGAACTACCTAAAATAGTAACTTTAAGAAAGAGTTTATTGAAGTTTGGCATGATACCTGAGCTTTTAGGACGAATGACTGTAGTCGTTAGAATGAAAGACTTAAATAAAGATGCATTTGTAAAAATCTTATTTTCAAATATAACTAAACAAATAGAAGCACTTTATGAAGTTGACCATATTAAAATAGACCTCAATATTGATGCACAAGTCGAATTACTATCTATGAATGATGAATCTTTAGGCGTGCGTAATATAAGAAATATTTTAACAAGTGCGATTCAAAAGAAAGTAATAAATCTTATTGAAGAATCTGAAACAGAAAAAATTATCTCAATTTCTGCAGATGATTTAAAGAAATTATAACAGAAAGAGGAAGAAATGAGTCCCTTATTTTAACTTATAGTTAGAATATTTTTGTATTATTTAAGTAATACAATTTTATGAAGTTATTCGCCATATGTTCTTCGTATGTGTTACAATATGCGTAAATTTACGATATTTATATGTTAGGTTATATTTTTACTTTAAAAACAAGGCGCTAGAGATAGTTTGTATACATATACTCTTGAACGTTTATTTATTTCAAGAAAATCAGAAAAAGGATGTATTTTATAATAAGTACAATAACTGTACTAGCTATGTAACTATAGAAGAATGAATATTCCTGTGCGGTGAAACCGCCATTCCAGAACGCCGGGTACCGACATTCCATAGATTGGGGTACCGCGAATAATATAGTGTATATTAAAACTTTATGCCGCGAAAGTCGCTTGATAATGAGGGCAGGCACAGTAAGCTATGTGCTATGGCGAGGACAAGCCAGAGGCATGTCTTTCGCCTCTGAGCCATAAATACGTGGCTGCGGAGGCTCATTGTCAAGCGAACGTGGAATAAATATGATTGCTACGTGTCAATGGTTCCTCAACTCAGTGTAAGTGAATCTGAATATCGGAATTTCAGCGGTACCAATTCTCAGGAATTACGGTACCCATTTGCTGGAACGACGGTGCAATTCTGGCAGGAATCTTCAAAGAAAGGATATATAAAATGACAAATTATGATACAATGCAAACTTTAGAATGGGATGACGAATTGAAAGAAAAAGAAGTTGCTGATATTGGTAACCTTTGGCTATGCGCGATGAATGTTGCAGCGGCTAAAGATATGGCTCTTAAATTGATGGAAAAGGATGGTAGCATGTTCAAATACTTACCTAAAGAGTTTCGCAATGATAAGGATATACTCTATGAAGCAATTCGAAATTGCCCTGAAGCATTTAGGTATGCAAGCCCTGAAATAAAAACTGATAGAGGTTTTGCAATTAGTGTAATAAGTGCCGACTATGATTATTTTGTTCAATATGCAAGCCCTGAAATACGTAATGATAAAAAACTTGCTGAATTGTATGCTTCATTACATGGTGATTATATACAACATTTTTCAGAGGAGATTCGGTCGAATAGAGATGTGATTGAGAGGTGCATTGAATTTAATGATATAAGTGCTAATGCTTACGCACATGCAACTAATGATTTGAGAGCTGATAAGAGTTTAACGTTAAAAGCAGTAAGAGAGATTGGAACACTTTTAAAATATGCTTCAGATGAATTGAAGGCGGATAGAGATGTAGTTATGGAAGCAGTAAAAGAAAGTGCTGAGGCATTTAACTATGCTAGTAATACATTAAAAGCAGACAAACAATTTGTTATTGAAATTATTAGAAATAATTACAAATGCATAAAATATGTTTCTAACGAGCTTAAAAATGATAAAGATATTATTACTACAGCAGTGTCAGAGAGTCCTTTTGCTATAGAATATGTAAGTGATGAAATAATAACAGACAAAGATTTTATGATAGAACTTTTATATATAAATCCATACATTTTTAAAATGTCCCATTTCAAAAAAGATTATGAATTTGTTTCTATTGCAGTTGGTTTAGATGCATCGTTAATAAAATATGTACCAAATGATATGATAAATGATGAATTAATCATTACTGCAGTTGAGGGAATTAACAGAAATCAAGATTCAGTTTCTATGCTTGGATTTGCTTCTGAAGAATTAAGAGGAAATAGCAAACTTATGTTTAAGGCTATTGTAAAGAATGGAAATGCGCTGGAATATGCAGCAGATTATCTAAAAGATGATGAAGAATTCGTTACTGAAAGTATAATACACGGTAACAACAGAACATTTATGTATGCATCTAAGAGATTAAGAGATACTAAACATTTAGCTATGCTCGTTTTAGAGAAAGCTATTCAGGATAAAGAATATAGCAATTTAGAATATATAATAGAAGGTGACTTACAAAACGATAGGGACGTTGTATCAAAGTTAGTTTCAATTAATGGACTCTGCTTGAAGTACGCACCAACCGAATTACAATCGGATTATGAAATAGTGATGGAGGCTGTAAAGAGTAATGCGTCTGCTTTGGAGTATGCATCAGGTGTTCTTAAAACTAACTATGAAATCGTAATGGCAGCTGTTAATGAAGGTGGATACGCGTTATCGTTTGCAGATAAAAGTTTCTGTGATAATAAAGATGTGGTATTAGCTGCATTAAGAAATTCACCGATGTCTTTGAAATATGCCTCGAACAGGTTAAGGGGCGATTATGATGTTGTAATGGAAGCTGTTTCACAAAATGGGGACGCGTTAGAATATGCTGATATAATTATGCGTGAAGATAAAGAAATTGCAATTACAGCACTTAGTAATTCTTATTATACTGCCTATGAGTTTGTTTCTGAAGATTTGAAGAAAGATCCTGATATACTAGAATTTGTAGGAAACCAGGCCAATAATATCAGTGAAATATATAAGAATGATAAAGAAGCTGCTAAAAAAATTGCAATTAAGAATTTTTATTGTTTTTATAGCCTTCCAGACGAAATCAAAAACGATAGAGATATTCAGGATGCCTTTTTAGAAAAATGGGCAAAATAGTATGAAGTGTATTGAAAATAAAATCGAATATTCTGGGGGGAATATATCACTTGTCCAGTTTGAGAGAATTATTAATCTGCAGTTTGAATGGTATTGTTTGCGAAGTGCAAGTAAAGGCAATACAAGGCTTTTACAATACCTCCACAAACGATGTCCTACTAATATGCAGATTAAGGGTGATTTCTGGATCGGTTTACAATTGACTGGATGCACATTTCGGACGAACAGAATATTTGCTCTCTCTAACAATTGGAGGCTGATAATACCGTCCACATCTCTCCTATAATGCTAGCTGATACAGCTACAATATACTTGAGGTAAATGGGATCAATTGTTTTAATTGTATTTTGAATACACTTCAGCCTCACTTATCTTTAAAAGCAATTGAAGAACCTTATCTTCACTTAAGTTCATTCTGCTTCCTATTTCTCCTATGATGTCAAAGTTGTTATCTATATCGTCTTTTACATTTTTGACTACATCAATAAATCGCTGAAAGAATTTGGATGCTTTGAATGAAGTGCTTTTAAAATCAAGATATTCGTATTCTTTTATTATTGATACTTTTAATATCCCATAAGCTACTTTAATCTTTATGAATTCGCGTTCAGAGATATTTGTGTCCAATATAACATCTTCACCATATATGTATTTATATTTGAATCCAGTAATGATATCCCCATCTGTAAGCAAAATATAACTACACCCATCGTCATCAAAAGTTGCTATTATTGGCCAGACTACGTTGCCGCTGTTTGTGTCACTCTGAGAACCGGATGCAATAAACACAGGTTCTGTTTCCCCGATAATCTTACCATATATATTCATTTCTCTACCTCCAATTTATTAAAGTGTGTATGCTGATATTAATAGAGTGATTTAGTAACATCTTTTCTAGAAACAATGTTCTTACAAATAAAGCGTACATCAATAGGAGATTCCAGTATTAATACTGAATTAATGGTAGAATCCCAATTTCACTTACAAGATCAAGCGAACCGCCACAATATTTTTTTATATCTGATACATAGAATGTAGCATCGAAAATTCCACTGCGTTCGCAAAAATATACTTCGGTAATCTTAGAGTCGATTATTTCGCGGTTAGAATTTTCTATTGTTATAACGCACTTTATTTTGTCTATAATAGGGTCATCAGATTTTATGCGTCCGGTTACTTTAACCAAAACATTACCTATCATAACACTTCTAATGTTTTTGATTCGTATCTTTTGGGATTTACAAGCATCTTTATCTACTGTATATTTTATATTTTTTATTTTCTCTTCTGTACAACTCATAATGTACCTCCCATATATTCTCATATTATCTTTCCCATATTATAAGTCAAAAGTAGAGGACAATTTTCAATAATATCGGGAACAAAAGCAAAGCACTTCTTTAGATCGGAATTGTCCGGTTTTATTGATTGACAGATGAAGTATTAGAGTGCGTATAATAAGGTGAGAATTTAAAGGGAGGAAGTAGTCATGGAAATAGATAATAAGAACAGCATAATAAAGTATATTATACCTGCTGTACTGTTACAGGCCGCCATATATCTTATATCTTTGATATTGGGTGTGAATGAAGAATTTGAGGACTTGATGATATTCTATTTCATCGCCATAGCTGGCATACTCATTGCGAGTATAAAGATCGACGGAAATAATTTACTGGTAATAGTATTTGCCGTACTGATATCTATAGGAATGTTAACACAGTGTGTTCTCTCACGTGAACTCTCGGGGTATGAAGATGGTGCAACCAATTTTTTGATTAACATGCTATGTGGGACAGTGGCATTTATTATAATAATACTGATGCTCAACTATAAAAACAGACTTACAACTTTCTTTTTTACAAATGAAGGATGCATATTGTTAACTATAGTGAGTTTGATATGTTTCGTCGTATGTATGATTTCAGGACATGTCAATGGGGCATCTAACTGGATTATTATCGGGGGTTTTTCGATTCAGGGGACAGAGATAAGTAAGTTTATTTATCTATGGATAATAGCCGTTCTTTCTGCAAGATCAAATTTTGAACAATATGGAGGCAGTATAGTCCGTCTTTATTCAATTAATGCATTTTTCTATATTATTGTTAATGAGTTGGGGTACTTAATTATTATAACATTAGTTACCTTATGTATTGTATTAGTTCGTTCAGATAACTTAAAAAAGCTATATATATCTGCACGTAGGTCACTGGCTATTTTGGGGTTAATATTGATAGTTGGAGTTATTGTAGTGCTGCTTGCGTACGCATTAGAAGGAAGTTTTGGCGGAGGATATATAACTGGTACATTTGAGAAAGTACAAGGAAGACTGTTAGGTTTCTTGTTTCCTGAAAAATATGCCGACAGTTATGGATACCAATCAGTACTTGCGACTAATGCTATATTTGATGGAGGACTTTTTGGTAGTGGAAAGAAAATAGTGCTGCCTGTAGCTCAGTCAGATATGGTCTTTGGAGCAATAGTGGCAATATTTGGATTGGTATTCGGGCTTGCAGTTATAGTTCTATACTTATTGTTTTTCATCGTTGCTAGCAGAGTTTCGTATAATAAGGAAAGCTGCTTCGGGTTTACATTTGTTATTGGTATTTCAGTTCAAATGATATATAACTTTGGATATGTTATTGGATTTCTGCCAATAGCAGGGATACCTGCATATTATATAAGTTCTGGTGGTACAGCGATGGTTTGTGCGATGATTATGGCGTCGATAATAGTATCTGTTTCAGGAGATAAATTCCAGTACAAAGAAGGAGGAGAAGAATATGGAGAAAAGAATTATGGTCACAATAGTGGTTGGAATATGTTTGATAGTCTCGATGGCAATAACACTTGTAGTGAAATCGGGAGTAATCCCGGGAATATCAGAGCCGATAGACTCTCTAAAAGAAGCTTCAATAGAGAAAGAAAAAAACGAGCAGACGATTACTGGAACCATTTTTGATGCGAATAACGAGAAAATAGCATATTCTGCTTCAGTAGAAGGGGAAAGGCAGTATGCTGATCCGTATATCTATTCTTCCTTAATTAGCTATTCTTCTGGTGGCTTAGAGTATCTTTATTACAATGAATTATACTCCCACGGAAAAAAAGAATACAAAAACAATAAGGATGAGGTTTATTACAAAGGTTGCGATTTAAAACTTACTGTAGATCATGAATTAACTAGAAAGGCATATGGCCTTATAAAAGGTGAGCCGGATGCCAGTATAACGGTTCTCGACAAAGACGGTGCAGTCAAATGTATGGTGTCTTCTCAGACATTTAATATAAATACAATTGAAACAGATTACAATGAAGTCGCTTCTAAAAGTGGAGCATTAATGAACCCGGCTAAAGATTACCTTGTACCACCTGGTTCAGTACTTAAGCCTGTTATTGGAGAGACCATAATCGATTATGGAGTGGGTAATAGTTTTAAAGTTAAAGATCAAGGTGAAACCGTATTAAAAAGTGGGGAGAGAATTCGAAATGCAGGCAGTTCCTCGTATGGGGAAATTGGATTAGAAAAGGCACTGATTGTGAGCAGTAATGTATATTTCATATCTGCAGCAGAATATCTGGGCTCAGATTTAATTGATGAACGCTATGATGAATTATATTTAGGTAAGAAGATATCAACAGATTTTGGCGTAATATCATCAATGAGAACAAGTCCTGAAAATGAATATGAATTGGCTATGAATGCTATTGGACAGAATATTGGATTATCAACAGTGCATCTGGCTATGATAATGCAGGGAATAGTGACGGGAGAAATATCGAAACCGTATATTGTTGATAAGGTTATTCAAGATGGCATGATAAAAAGGCAAGGTAAAAAAGAATTATTTGGCAAGACCTCAGCAGCCAGAAGTTCAATTGATTATATGAATGATATACTGACAGAATGTGCTATTTCATATGGCTTAACAAACGAAGCTTGTGGTATAAAGATATTGGCAAAAACAGGGACTGCAGAGGTGGAATCAGAATCGGGAAAGAAGAACATTGCGACCATGCTGTTAGCTTTTCCGGCAGATAACCCACAATATTTTGTTGCAATTCAATCGCGTAACACGGAATCATGGGGGAAAAACCTTTCCGATACTGCTATTGAACTTGTGAAATACATCAAGTGATTATTTAGTATCGAGATGTTGATATAAAAAATATAGGAATTTATGATTTTGATTGAATTTTGAAAAGAAAAAGGTACTATAAGGTTATAAAGCAAAATTAATTAATGCCTTTGATAGAACAATATACCTATTTCAATGCTGATATGAATGCTTTATAGAGGAGGAACCTATGGTTGTAGTACGATCTATACATGAACTTAGTGAAAAAGAAAAAATAATGTATATATGTGAAAAAGAGGGGTATGAATATGTAAAAGCAGTGGAAAATCAAAGCGGTGTACAAGCCAAGATTTATCTTGTAAGAAAAAATGGAAATGAATACATAGTTAAATTTTATGATAAAGTAATAGCTGGCGGCTATGGAAAAGGTCTTCTAGATGAAGATGGTACATTTAACGAGAAAAAATATTTGAAAGAATTTAAAGAAAATGATGAACTTTTTAAGATTGAGAAGGCTATTGCAAATGATACAGCATTACAACAAAATTGCCATATAGTGGATATATTAACCGCTGACAGTATTACATTCAGTGATGGTGTGGTTAAAATTACGAATTGGTACATAATTATGAAGCGATATCAGACATTAAGCCTAGATAGAAATGTTGTCCCCAACATACGCGAGGAAAAAGAAGTGCTTCGGTTGGCTACTCAGATTTGTGATGCTCTTATTCTTTTGAATGGCAAAAAAGAAATATTCATGGAAAAAGGTGCTAATGGTAAATACAAGGGCATATATCACGGTGATATTAAGTGGGAGAATATTTTCTTTGAAGAATCGGAAGCAGGTTATACATATGTGTTATCAGATTTCGGCCTGTCCAAGCTAAAGGGATCTGATAGTGAAAAATCAACAGTGCGTGGTGGAACAGAATATGCTATGGCACCGGAACTGGCAAAAGGAAGGTATTCTACAAAAGCAGATCTTTATGCGCTGTGTGCGACACTATACTTACTCTTAAACGAAGGGGACGAGCATGATGCACCGAAATCACGTATTAGAATAAAGAATAACAAAATAAAGTTTGCATATAAGGGAAAAATGCCGCAACCTAAGAATGCGTCAAATGAGATGCAGGATTTACTTGTAAATGCATTAGAGTTTAAAGGGAAGAATCGTAGATGCAAGAACGCTCGTGAACTTAAAGTGGAGCTTCAAAGAATTCAAATCAATCATGCTGCGGAAGCATATGATAAGAACAATCTTGATGAGTATAATTCATACATAAATGATCTCGATGAAATTGAGATAGAAGATTCAAACTTGCTCGCTGATGTTGGTGAATTGATATGGAATGATTTTTTGTCAGAAACTCATGATATACATTTTATATTAACTTCTCCAAAGTATATGAAAGCCAAACAATATATTGATGAAGCATGCAAGTTTAAAAATCCTAAAGCGATGTGCATAAAGGAATCAATGTTAGAATTAGAGAAAGATTGTTTACGACATATTGAGTGTGATAAAAGTAGCAATGAGATGTTGCACTCTATCTTAAGCAAAGATATTGAAATGGCAAGCATGGAAAAAAGCAATGATGACTTTTTTGACAACTCGATAAGTGGTAACTTACAATCTAATGGAAATAAAAGATGTATAACTAAGTTAATATGCATTTGCACCATGATTATTGCAACGATGGGGAGTTGTCTTATTGCACCAATGTTTGTGGAGTTTAATTACCGCTATGCAATATCAGGATGCATATCTATAATGATAGCTATAATAATGGCTGTTTTCTGTAGGAAATTATTACGAGAATCACCTTATAGTTCGGTAGCAGTTGATTTGATAGGTTGTTTTTTTATGGCAAACATCTCAAATTTTATGGCAACATGTATTATAGAGATTAAATCATTTTGGTGCACTTCTTTGTTTATAGGTATTGCAGTGCTAATACTAATTGGCGTTCTTTGCTGTGTTTATATGATATGCGACGAAATAATTGTATCGCCAATAAAGATTACTAATCATATAACTTATGCAGTAGTAATTATTGTAGGAGGTTTAATGATATGTTTTTGTGATAACCTAACTAGTTTTATAGAGATTGAGAATTTTGGCGTTGATCAAATATATCGGTTAGCATTATGCATATTGTCAGGAGGGGTCCTTATAGTTATGGATAAAATATGTGACCGTAAAGAAATAGGCAATGGTATAGTGAATAAAGAGGAGAATAAGTACACTGTAATCTCAGTGTTGCTAATTGTTGCTATTATTACAGTAGTATACTTTTCTATAGATATACTGTCAGACTTTTTTGGTGTGGTGTGTTTGTTAATATTATATGTAGCTGGAATTTGGTGGGTAGGAGCAAAAACGATAGAGAAAAGAAATCAAAAGCATATATGGCTGATATCATTTATAATCGTAGCATTGTTTGTAACCATGCTACAGTTGTCGTGCATCTGCGGAGATTTGTTAATAGATTATTTTGGAAGGTATATTATAAAAGTACAACCGTTCAATATAGTATCTATTGAAACATACAAGCTTATACTCTTGATAGTGTGCTGGTTTATGATGATGAAACTAGGGAGAATTTCACTGTTTAACGCTTTTGGTGCAATATCTGTTACATTCCATAGGCCGCTACTTTATGGGAATAAAAAGTTTACCCCAGTTAAGGTAATATACTTTTTGCTAGAGTATGGAGGATGTACTGGACTATTATATGCAACATTCCGTATTGTTTATGCAAAAGATTTTAATTTAGGAAGTTTAGATTTGCTTGAGATGGGAGTACTTGCCCTGCTTTATATAATATACAACTTTGTTTGCAATGCTACCATTTATAAATTGTGTAAACAATAGATGTGTATGTTCGCATGAAAGTGATGATACAAGAAAAGTTTTTGAATAATAAATAATATTTATGAGTGATATTTTAGAAAGGGTATGACGATGACTGAAAAAATGACATTTGATAGAGCGATGAGCTTAATATTGGATAAAGAAGATGAAGAGCATCTTACATATTTTTGGGAAGATATTGATGATATTACTATGAAAAAAGCTATAGGGAATTTAGAGCAGAGTGCGGTAAAATACTGGGTACTTTCAGCGGAAGATTATATGCAGGAATTTTTTAAGCGTATCGAATCAGTTAAAACTCAGGGGTTTATAAAATGGGAATTCATGGAAAGAATACGAGATATGAACCTTAATATCTTATTTATCTATGGGTATGAAGTATTAAGTAATTACAATTGCAGAGAGGTCTTAGAAGTATTACTTAAGCATGACATAAACTCAAGGGAAGGACTTTTAATAAAGACTGTAATTGCAACGACATCCGGATTTGACGGATTTATAACAGATGAAATGAAATATATACTTCAACGTTCAACCGTAATAAAAACTGAGAATATTGATGAATAGAATACTATAGTTTTAAGAGTAAAAAGGAATATAATAAGGAAAAGCATTGTATTAGAGGAAATGTCAGTATCTGGAGATGATAAATTCATTCTTGCTGGTTTTGGGTTGAGTGGATTAGAGGGCGAACCTATTAGAGGCGGAACGTTATATGCCATGCCTCCTGAGGTAGTAAATAGTCGAATTTTATCGGAATCATCAGATATATATTCGTTATGTGCCTCCATGTACTATTTGATAAGCAGTACACCGCCAAAGGCCAGAGTGAAAGTTGGATCTGGCATAGGCATATTAGAAATTGGTTATGACGGCATAATGCCTGAGCCATCAGAAGCATCTGATGGGTTTCAGAAATTACTGGTCAATCAATTGGAATTTAGGAAAGATAAAAGAAATTGCAACAGCATAAAATCGTTAAGGGAAGCGTTGGAAAATCTACTGGTGGAATATGATATGTAATTATTACAAAGGTAAAACATGTTCATTTATTCAGCCTCGGCAAATATTTTGCCGAGGTTTTGCTTTGCCGGTTTTATTGAATGCTAAATGATATTAGAACTGCTAAAATTAGAGTATAAAAACAACATAAAATAGTCTTTAGAATTTTGTGGAGGCATATGATGAAGAATATTATGGATAATAGAATTAGATTTTTAAAAAACCTGGCAGAACTTAAAAACAAGGAAAAGGAGAATATTGAAGAATATGAATGGTATTCTTTTCTTCGGGATTTTAATACAGAGAGTGAAGCAATAGAAATGAAGCTGGAAGAAGATAATATTCTGACAGTAAAAAAGCCGGTTAATACTGAAGATAATCACTACGAAAAGGAAATGTTATTATATACGGTTCTGCATCGGATATTTAGTGAGAGGAAAGATAAAACTGTTTTTATCGGCAATGGAATTTTTACAATAAAAGATGAAAAAAAATCGATTAAATATCCTATGTTGATTCAGCCTGTGTATATCGAATTTGACTCAATAGAAGGAGCTTTTTTATTAAAAGGAAGTGGTAAATCACAATTAATGACTGCTCCTATTCCGGACGAATTAAATCGTGAATGCCTAGGTGAAGTAATAAGGAGGGTCACCGAAGAAAGTATATTCCCATGTGGAAATTGTGCAACTGAGCTTTTTAGGGAAATGATGAATCTTCTTTCGGCACGTTGTGATATGTACATCATTGAAGATAATCCGGTGCTTTTTTATAAAGATGCGGGTACAAACGAATACATAGATTTTTTAGATGTTCTTCAGGAAAATAATGAACGTGGTACAGTAACAAAGCCGTTTGAAATATTAATGGGTGTTTGTAATAATATGGCTGATGAAACTGAAGATAATAGCACTGGCGGCTTAGTAGATTTATTTGATTTAAATAATGAACAGAAAAAAGCAGCGCATTCAATGCTGGGCAATCATATAAGCGTAGTGTCTGGGCCTCCAGGCACAGGTAAGACTTATACGGCAGCTTCAGCGGCATGTTATGCTGCGCAAAAGGGTAAATCAGTACTCATAACAACTAAAAATTATAAATCTCTGGAAGCAATCAGAAAAAAACTTCCTCATAAAATTGAGAGCATTTCGCTCATGCTGGATAAGAACAATGATTCAGATATTGTGTCAGAAAAAATAGATACAATTCTTGACTATTACAATAAATTTACGCCAGAGGATATTGAACAGAAAATATCGGCAATAGAAGAAACCCTGGTCCTGCTTGAAAATAGACTTGTAAGCCGTAACAAAAGCCTTAAGAATATGACATCATATGAGGATGCTGATTTAACAGCCGGTAAAGAATTGCTTGATAAAAAGGATCTATTGCCTCTTATTCCAGATTCACTTCCTGAAAATTTCAGAATATCAATAAGTGATATTGAAAAGTTATATAAAACTAATGTCATAACGAAATCCGAAGAGGAACTTTTTAACACGAATATATTGGAATCTCTGCCAGAGCCAAAAGTGCTTAATAATATATTCCTCGAATCTCGAAAGACGGATACCAAGCTTGAAGAACTGTCGAAGTATTTCAAATTATTTACCGTTGACAGATGGATGATGGAGGCTGCAATTGATGGTGAGAATGGAAGATTCCATAGATTACTTGATATATTGGATAAAATGTTTCGCGCACGGAAGGTATTTATGGATGAATATCCGGATGTATCTATTAATATAGACGATGGTTTATCGTTTGAAGTAATTAAACAGAATTTTCCTATTATACATGAAGACTTCGAAAAGAAAGGCAGAGTTGCAGGAAAAAATATATGCAAGAGTTCGATTAGAAAATGTTTAAATGGAATCAACATTAATGGTGAAGGCATCAAAACAAAGAAAGATTGTAATGCAGTAAAAGCATATCTGATTTGGAAAATTTCAGAGTGTTATGCTCAGAATTTGTGGGATTCCTCTCTAGTTTCATATGGTGTGCCTGATTTTACATCTGCCAGTGACAGAATTAAATATCAGACTATGGATAGTATGAGTACTGCATTTGAGTTCCCTGTTCAATTCAAGGCTTTAAAAAATATATTGTCCAAAATGGAAATAGATTGGCGAGATTTTCTTTGTGTGAATCAATATGATACTACACTTAACGAATTACAGAAAACAATTGATTCAGTGGATGCCATACACAACCTTTATATTGAGGCTGACGAAAAAAAGTACAATGACAGATATGAAGACTTGTTAAAAAAGACGATGAACCTGACTGAAGAACTCATGAAATATGATGAGGGTTTAGGTCAAAAACTGTTTAACGACATAGATAGCGGAGCTCTTGAGGAATATTGCAATCATTATAATGATGAAGTTCTTAAGCTGCTTAAGAAAAAGGATTTGGAGTTTGAACGAAGAAAAGTGCTTTTGAAAAGACTTTCAATGGGAGCGCCTGAGTTTGCTGGAAAAATTAGTCGTCGAGAGGGGGAACTGTATTCATCTGCAGAAATCCCTGAAGAAATCACAGGCGCTTTTAAAGGAAAACAGATTATTACTAAGCTTGAAGAAAGAAACATGGAACATCTCCAGTTACAGACGTTGATAAAAAATGACAGAACCTTGATACTACAAAATAGGCAGGACTTGATTTTTTGGCGAATTATGTATCATACTATCAAAAAACTGAATGCTGATCATAAAAACTATGAAGAGTTAATGGCTTTTCAGATGACATTTCAGCGCATAGGCAAAGGGACCGGAAAACGTGTGAAGAGTCTTAAAATTGCATTGGCTGAGAGTTACAAAAAAATACAGAGGATATTACCAATATGGTTAGCCCCGGCAAGTCTTGTTTATGAATACATGAATCCGGGAACATTCAATTATATGATTGTTGATGAAGCCTCCGAATGTGATATATTGTGTTCCGCTTTAGCTTCCTTATCCGATCATATGCTTGTTATTGGAGATGAACAGCAGTCGGAAAGTATTACTATAGGAACTTCTGATGAACAGATAAGAATTATTCAGCAGGGATATCTTGATGATGTATCCAACAATCATTTGTATAACTTTAATATGTCCCTGTTCGACCTTGCAAAGATGCAGTCTGGGAAAAAAGAACAGATGCTACTCGAACATTATCGATGTCATCCGTCAATAATTGCTTTCTCCAATGAGCTTTCATACAAAGGAAAATTATTACCTATGAAATCTCCATTTCAGAATTTAGAGCCGATTGTCGGAATAAAGGTGAGTGGTAAAAAATCTGGTAAGAAGAATTACATGGAAGCTGAAGTAATTGTGTCTATGATAGATAAAATAATTAAAGATGCAGACTATGATGGAAAAACCATAGGAATTATAAGTTTAGTAGGAAAAGAACAAGCCAGGCTTATAGAACGGCTTCTTTTACAAAACATTGATTTGGATGAAATGATAAAAAGGGATATTCTCATTGGTAATTCTGTAGATTTTCAAGGAGCAGAAAGAGATATAGTTCTTATTAGTTGTGTTGATGCTCCTGAATATGAGGATGAGGTTCTGGCTTTGAAAACAGAAGGAAACAACAGCTGGTTCAAAAAAAGATTAAATGTAGCCTTTTCCCGAGCAAAAGAACAGACAATTGTGTTCCATTCTTTCGCCCAGGGAAACTTGCAGTCTAAAGATATCAGACAGCGGATACTTTCGCATATAAATAAAGGCAATAAATACAACGTGGATGATTCACTGGAACTTTCGGCATTTGAGATAGACGTTTACAATTACTTGTCTAAGGAGGAATCGGTTCAGTGTTTGAAAGGCCTTGAAATTGGTAAATATGTGATACCGATTACAGTCAGGTATGCAGATAAGACAATCATTGTGAATTGTAAGGAATTTGATGATGAATATTATATGCTGCTTGAACGTGCAGGGTATGAGGTGCAGACTATATGTCCGGCAGACTTTTATATGTCGGTTATCAATAACAAGAACATACTGGCATAAGTAAAATTGTACGCTAATATTGAAAAAATATATGCTTTATTATGATATCTTAATAATAGAAAATAGGATAAGGGAGGGAATGTTATGACTATTTTGAAAATTTTTGCATGTGTAATGATTTTATTAACATCGATTTATCTTCTTGCTACTAACCTTAAGCTTACAAGAAGAAGCCCTAATGAGTCGTCGGGGATTTTATCGACGTTTACCTGCGATGAAGATGATGAGTATGATGATTATATTTCATTCAGACTTCTGAGTGGAAATCAACCGAAGGTGTGGGAGTTTAAGATGTCGGATAAGCTTCTTATCATAGGCAGAAACTCAGAGAAGTTTAAAGGGGAAAAAAGTATCCAGGATGACAGAACTTTTAGCCGAGAGCATCTTGGAGTGTATAGAGATAAACGTGGACGTGTTCATTTCAATGCCATCAAGGGCGATATAAATCCGGTCTTTGTTTCCACAAATGGCAGCTCGTTCAAGGAAGAAACGGGGAGCTTTATTCTTGAGCCGGGTACTCACAGATTAAGGATGGGGCATTCTGTGTTTGAGATATTTTTCGGAAATTCATATGAAATGCCTCCTTCCGAGCGGATTAAAAAAGAAAGAAATACACACTCCCAATTTAAAAATGCTGGTAGCGGAACAATAATAATAAACAGATAATCAATCTAAACTTGGACTGGGGTGTTGGGAAACAGAGATACATGGTATAATTGAAAAAAGGAGAGTTCTGTTATGAAAGATAAACCGACTGAATCAATGGAGATAATGAATAACATTTCAAAAACAGGAATTGGAGCTGAAGAAGTTAAACTAACATGGGCTACAATCGGTAAGAGATATCGAATAAAAAAATGGAGGAAAGAACTTGACAATCTTGCTAAGCAGTCTGGATATACACTTGCCGGTATAGCTAGCTGCATAGGAGTCACAGTATCGGAACGTCCAGGATTTTATAATAAGCTGCCTCAGGAAAAAGAAACCTATGTAAAAATCGCATTAGTATTGGGGCAAAACAAAAAAACCGTTAACCGCTGGATTACAAAGAATACTAAGAAAGCAAAACTCTATGCAAAATATCCAATTGATCTTATTGGAATATATTTTTTGGATTTAAAGTCAGATGACTTTAAACCACATGATAAGATCCATATGTATTTGGAATGCGTTAACGAATTTAAAATTCACAAATCCGAACTTGATAATTTGAACTCAGAAGACACAGCTAAACCAATGGAAACGATAGAACTTGAGAGTAACCTTAAAGACAAAAAAATTAAAAATGGAGATGAGTTTATCGATTTTGTAATAAGCAATAAAAATTCCTTTATAGAGACAAATGCAAACCCTAGAGATTATATCAAAAATTATATTGAAGTTTTGCTTCAGTCTAAAAACAGAACTAAGAGAAAACATGAGGAAAAATGGACCGCATTTAAGCTGAGAGAAATGAACTATATCAGTGATGCTTTATACAATTATATTATGGGAGATATTAAATCTGCCCAGATACCTAAAAAGAAAAGTACATATATTAAATATGCTATTGAACTTGGCATGAGCTCAAAACAAACCAATGAAGTCTTGGAATTAGCAGGATTTGATAAATTAAATATAAATGATAGTGAAGAAGGATTTGCCGAGTTTTCTCTCACTCCAATCCTGATCGGGTGGGAAAGTACGCATGCTAATGCTAAAAAATGGCGGGAAAAGTATATAAATGAAAATTCTATTGAGATTCCGCTTAATGAGGAGAGAGAGGGATTGAAACAAATTTTATCGATGAGGGAAGATTTAATCATAACGTTCAATAAAGAGAATATATATTTTCCTTATTAATCAGAAAATCGGAGGGGAAAATGAAAGAAATTTGCAGTGTTGGAACATTCAAAGGAAATAAAAATTTAAATCAGGATAGATTCTGTGTAGATAAAAAAATTATTTCACATGATTCACCAAGAATAGATTGTGAGTTAGAGTTTGCGTTCGATGAAGACTTACACGTTGTAGCAGTGGCGGATGGCGTTACTAATTCGATTGATGGGGGAAAAGCTGCAGAAATTGTAATAAAATCAGTATATGAATCATACGACGAGGTTGCTTTCTCACATAGCGATATTAAAGAGAGCTTAGATGATATCATAGATAATGCAGCATCGATGCTCAGATGGGAATATAAGGATTATTTGACTGATGTATCAGCGGCGAGCACAATTAGTATAGTTGTGTTCAATAAAAATAGAATTTGGGCGTATAACCTAGGTGATAGCCCTATCCTTTTAATCAGAAATAATAAAATTATACCTCTATTTCATGAAGATACATTAGGAGCAGAAAAACTTGAGAAACAAAAGGGGAAAAACTTTGCTAGTAGGCTGTTTCAAAAGGAATCACCTCCTACAGAGAAGGAGTTTAACTGCCTCACCAAATGTGTGAGCAACCACTGCTATAGTGTAGATGGAAATTTCACTTCTGTCGATTTTTTAGAGGACGATGTCATATTGGTAGCCAGTGATGGGTTGTTCAAGGTAATACAAGAAAATGAAGCAATTGGTGTTAAAGATTCCAAAACACTTATAGAAAAAACCGTTAATTATGCTTCCGATAATGTCACTGTTGCCATAATAAGAAAAGAAGGGGATGATAATATACATGTTACCGATGAAAATGAAGGTTAGAATTGACACGCATTGTATTTCTGACGATTATATATACACATTGACAGACAGGGGAAAATTAAGCCTTGATAGCAATTATATAATTACCTATGAATATATAGACACAATTTTTGAAAAGAACCATGAGATTGAACTGAAATATTTTAAAAAAAATAAACTGGACGAGGTGCTCGGAGAAGTATTATTGCGGATTGAAAGAGAGTCGATATACCTATTATGTAATGGTAATATCGAGTGCTATTTTACCGCTAGTAGTCAGAAACAGTGTAGTATTGAAAAGGGGAATAACAATAGTTTGCAAGTTGCAGAAACTAAAGAAATTATTGTTAAAGTACAGGATAGTGCAGTGATTTCTATTAAAATTATGTAGAGGATTTAAGGAGCCCAGCAATGAGTATTGTAATTAAAGATGTTGATATAAAAAATCTTACAGAGATAGAAAAGGTGCATCATGTATGCAACGAAGAGGGTTATGAGTATGTAGGAATCTATGATGAAGCGCAAAATGGCGCACAAGCTAGGATTCATTTAGTACGAAAAGACGGAACAGAGTATATACTCAAGTACTTTAGCAATATTAAGGTTGGTGGGTATGGCGGCGGATATATTAACGGAGACACCTTTATATATAAAGATTACTTGGAAAAAGTTGAGGAAATTAACAAATCATTCAGAATAGAACGAGCACTTGCGTCGGACGAACAGTTGAGGTCACATCCCAATATTGCAAGGACTCTTGTTGCTGATGATATAACTTTTACCGATGGGAAGGTTAGGTTAACTGAGTGGTTTATAATAATGAAAAAGTACCAGCCGTTAAGCTTGGATGTGGGTAGTTCTCCTAACATACGAGAGGAAAAGGAAGCTTTGCGTTTAGGAGTACAGATCTGTGATGCTCTCATTATTCTTCACGAGAGAAAAGACCTTTTTATGGAGGAGAGCAAAGCCGGCGGTTATAAAGGGATCCTTCATGGAGATATTAAACCCGAGAACATTCTTGTCGAAGAAACTGAGAAAGGAATATACAACTATGTTTTGGCTGATTTTGGGATGTCTAAACTCAAAGGATCTATAAGTACTGTTTCAAATGTTCGTGGAGGGACACTGTATGCGATGTCTCCGGAATATGCTAAAGGGAATTATTCTACCAAGGCTGATCTCTATGCGTTGTGTGCAACGCTGTATATGCTGTTGAACAAGGGTACTGCTTTGAGTGCCCAGCCACAACCAAGAGTAGTACGAGAATATAACGGAAATATAAATATTGGGTTTAAGGGGCAAATGCCGGAGCCGACTAACGCATCAAGCGAGATGAAAGAACTCCTGGTGAATTCCCTTGAGTATGAAAGTGAGGATCGAAAATGCAAAAGTGCAAGAGTACTCAAGGGTGAGTTGCAGAGAATTCAGTTCAAGCATGCGCAAGAAGCATATAAAAGCAATAATATTAAAGAATATGAAGCATATATGAAGGATCTTAAAGAAGATAAAATTGAGTATAATAGTGTTAAGAATGCTATTAGAGAATTGAATATAAAAGTGTCTTTAAGTGGTTTACATATAGACGATGATAAAGATAAACATAATGGATTAAAGGGACAAATAGTTAAGGAATATGATGAAGTGAGGAACTATTGCGAGAATCTTGCTGCCGTTAAAAAAAATAACAAGTGGGGATATATTGACAGGAAAGGCAATGTAGTGATTCCAATAATATTTGATGCTGCAATGGATTTTAGTGAAGGGCGAACTTTTGTGCGGAAGGGACCATACTTAGATAATACTATATTTGGCGAGTGGTGGATGTTAGATGAATCTGGTAATAAAATATATGCTTTTAGAGAATCCTTTCCTATCAGAAAATTTAATAATGGTCGCGCGTGCATTGCAAAGAAAAACAGAATAAAAAAAGAAGCCAGATTTGTTCTTGTTGACAAAAATGGATGGGTAGTGTCTCGAAAGTATGAGTCGATAATAGAATTCGAAGAAGGATATGCAAAAGTAAATAAAGGTGGAAAATGTGGATATATTGATAGAATGGGGCACGAAACGATTCCGATTATATATGATGATGGTAATTATTTTCATGAGGGGCGTGCAGCTGTAAAAAAGGATGGTAAATGGGGGTTTATAAACAAAAAAGGGAAAATGGTAGGAGGATTTTTATTTGAAAGTGTACATGATTTTAGCGAAGGGCTTGCAGCTGTTAAAAAAGATAATAGATGGGGGTATATTGATAAGGAATATAAAGAAATAGTTCCGATTATATATGAAGATGTATCTGATTTTAAAGATGGACGTGCAGTGGTAAAAGAAAATGGTTTAAAGTTTTTCATAAACAAAAAAGGAAATATAGTAGTACCATTTACGTCTGATAGCGTACATAATCTAGAACTAGGACATAATGTTAAGAAAAATGACGAAAAAAACAATATAGTAAAAGGTTATGGTTTTATAATTGTAATGAATGAATTTGAAAATGAAGTTATTGGAATGATCTATAATTCCATAACAATTAAAAAAGAAAAAGGACAATCTATTGAACAAATGTATTGGTGTTTAAAAAAACGTGTACAAACATATTATAATTTGGATTTAGATGAGGTTAATAGTGCAATCATTGTAACAACAGGGGAAGTTGGATTTGGTGATTATTATCATAAACAATATTGGAATGCTTTGAATGTAGTAAAGGATGGAGAGGTGCAGGAACGTAGACGTAGAGTATTATCGAACATAGTATGCAATTAGAAGATTAATAAAGTAAAAGAATTATTATTATATTTCTCATGAGTGGTGAGTACAGACGAAGTCTAGGTCTGGCAACCTAGTCAGATGAAATCAAGACTGTGAAATAAAGTCTGTAAATTAGCTTTCTATGGTAATACAGATGCGGAATAGCTGAAATCAGCCGATCCTGATTTACAACAACAATATAAATTATGCGTTTGAACATGTCAAGGACTCCTTCGTTTCTGAGGAGTCCTTGCTGCATATTGAGAGTATTTTAAAGTGGGGTTCGACCTTCATACATGATGGCAAATTCCCCATAGGCTTTTCCCCAGCCTCTGAGTGGCTGAGTCCATTTTTTGTAGCCTGCAGGGTAGAAAGCTATAGGGATTTTAGCAGAGCTTTATCGCTTGGAAATACCGCCCTCTGACGGTTCAGTTTCTTGTATGTGCTGTTCAGGCTATCAGGCGATTCTCATCTTTAGATGGCTCACATTCAAGTGAGCATTTTTTATGATTTCAAGGCACGGACTATTTACTGTTTACACCTCTAAACTTGCTGTATACTAATATTATATCGAAAGGTTAAACTCCTTGTAAAGTAGATACACCTTAATTATATTTCTGGACTTGTCAATATTTGTGCAGTGTTTAAACCCACAAAATTATGCAGCTTCAGCTAACGGTTGTTCCAGATGTCTTCTGTAAGCTGCCGGCGGAAGGCCATCCGGATTTGAAGTGTATATCCTTATCCGATTGTAGTAGACAAAGACATACCTGAAGATGATTGCTTTAACTTCATCCATCTTCATCTTGTATGTTGGAATCCTATACAGGAGTTCCTTTTTAAGGGTTGCAAAGAAGCTTTCCATTCTGGCGTTATCAAAACAGTGATTTACACCGCTGAGACTCTGAAGAACACCTGCGTTACTGAGCGTCTTGCGAAATGCTTCGCTTGTGTACTGGCTTCCTCGATCACTATGCAGAATTGCTCCGTTTATCGGAAACCTTTTAGCCGCGGCATTGAATGTATCAATACACAATTCCTTGCGCATGTTACTTCGCATTACCAGAGAAATTATCTCTCCATTGAAGCAATCCATTATCGGCGATATATATAATTTACCATCATGGCATGGTATTTGAGATATATCAGTAAGCAGCTTCTGATATGGCTGATCTGAAGTGAAATCCTGCTTTATCAGGTTTTCCTTCTCCTGTATTTCAGTAGTTGCCCTGGTTAATCCTTTCGGACGGCGTTTACGCTCATGAAGCCATCCATTTTCCTTCATGATTCTGGATATCCGCCGTTTGCCGGCAGTGTAGCCACGATGCATAAGAGCTATCTGCATTCGGTCTACACCGTAATTATCGTTAAACGGATGCTCATCGAGAACATTCTGCATAACTGCCGAAAGAACAGCGTCCTTGTCAGGTCTGCCGAGATTCCTTTTGAATCTGTAATAACCGGTCTCGCTTACATTCAGGACGTCACACATTACGCTTACTGGCCATCTGTTACTGTATTTATTAATGAACTCAAAGCGTTTATGTGCCCTTACTTCTTCCGGCTTTGTGCGAAAAAACCGAGAGCTTCCTTAAGAATATCGTTAGCTCGTTTGGTTTCCCGAAGCTCTGCTTCGAGTTCCTTTATGCGACGATCCTTTTCGCTGAGCGGCATCACTTTATTACCGCTTCCGACAAAAGCACCTTCGCCGCGAGCCTTACGCTGACTTCGCCAATCAGCTAGCGTGTAATATTTGATACCGAGTTGTTCTGCAGCTGCTTTGACTCCGATTTCATCGGACAGTTCAAGAGCCTGCAGTTTGAATTCCTTATCGTATTGCATATCACTCCACCTTTCCTGATGATATTCTATCATCATTTGGTGGATTTAACGACTGCACTTAAATGTTACTACTCCATTCTTTTTTGAAATCAAATACAATATATGGAATTTTGTGTTATTCAATTGCATATATTCTATCTAAGTATATTATATTAATTGACACAGTATCTTCGATTATTATTAGAAATTAATACCAAATAGTTCAACGATATCCATAAAAATGAAAAGTCATGTAGCTCTGTACGTAACTCAAGTTCCTTTTGTATAAATTCTAGTGATTACTTGCGTTATATGTATTAAGCTATTCAAACTGTGATGTAATAATTTTTTCAAGTATTGCAGATTGGACTTCGTACCCTGCCTTGCAAGTTTCCTGATCCACAGCATAAAAGTCACCCAAATCATATCGTGAGTGGGAAGCACAATCAAAACTCACATTGCAAATAGATTTTAAATAACAACTTTTACAAGGCTCTAGAGAATCAATATGTCTAGCTTTAAACATTTCAGCGATTTCAGAATTAAAAAAACCGTTATCTGTATCATTAATATTACCCATTAAAAACTTAGGATCAATAAAGCTTTGGCATGGATATATTTCTCCGCTAGGAACTATGCACATACGTTCAAGTCCCGCTGAACATTTATGCGAAGTGCCACCTACAGATATCTTTCGTAATAATTCGGTTTCATATGTATCAAAACCATCTCCAATATATTGACCAACTTCTTTTTTATATGCTTCAATGCAATCGGGATTGTATTTACATCCTAACGGGCCATTTTCTTGGCCCACAGCACCTCTTTCAAACGAATATGTGACACGAACATTTTTTGCACCTTTCAATATATTTTCAAACCATTTTACTCGTTTTGCGATCATAGGCATTTGATTTGGCAAAACTACAGTATTAATCCTTATGTGATTTCCGTTTTCTAAAAGCATATCTAGTGCTTTGAGAACATCTGGTAATGATGCTTTCCCTGATTTATAAGGACGTGCCACATCATGGTCCGGTCCATCAATACTCAATATAATCTCAACATTATGCTCTTTAAATATCTTTACCATTTCCGGTGTTAACAGTGTACCATTTGTTGATATACTAGACGAGAAGGTGAATTCAATGTTCGGATAATCTTCTTTGAGTCTATATCTTAACTTTTCATAATCTCCTAGTGCTCTAATTAAATTTTCGGCATTCATTAATGGTTCTCCGCCGAAAAAATAACCGCCTATTTCTATGGAATCATACTTTCCTGATTCTGCACATTTTCTAAGATGTCTTTCCTGTGTATTTAACGCTTTGGTAAATGTTTCCATTGACATGTCCGAATGGTTTAATCCGTAATCACCTTTTCCCGCCAAACAATGCGGACACCCCAAATTACATCTTGTTGACCAAATATAAAGAAAAGTTAAATAATTCTCATCTATTGTGCAAAAGTCTTTACCATAGCAACTAATTATCTCCTGTGTTTTTAAACAAGAGTAGATTTCCTCTGCAAGGTCGCTATTCTGATTATTCCAGTATTCTTGCGCTATCTCCTGAAGCTCATCCACATAGAAAACCGAAAATGGTAAACTTTCTATAAAAACAAAAGTATTATTAACATTTGCAACAAATAAATTCTCCTTAATATTCACAACTTTCATGTTAAACACCTCCATATATAAATTATAAGGCTACTTAGTAGTATTAAGTAGCCTTATAATTCTAAACTTTACAACCTGTTATATGTCCATTCTTTTTACGGGAGTCACCCTTTATGAGTCTTTTTACCTTGATTTTCATAAAAATATCCTCCTTTTTAATTTGTTTTAGTATACCATAAATCATTAAAACTGTCAATTTCCGATAAATCCAAGACGGTGTCAAGTTGTTGTGGAGTTTTTTGTTGACATTAATTCCAAAGGGTATTTCTAGTTGTGCCGATTCCATGCAACAACGTTTGCGTTCCGCTGGCTCTGTCAAACACTAATGGTTCTCCATCGAAAATACTCCAGTCATTTTTGCCGGACATAGCTTAGTCAATAATTCTATCTGCATATTTGCTGTATGTTTCTTTTTTCTTATCTTTGAAATCGGCTGCACTAATTCTTCCTCCGTTCTTTTTGTACACTCTCAACTTCGTAAGCTTGCCCAGTCCTTCTTCACTCCATCCTAGCGGATCTCTGCTGAATCTTTCGGAAAGCACATGACTTACTTGTGCTTCAGTACAGCTTCCCGGTATCTTCAAAACTTTTCTGTTAATAATTTCGTTCCAGTTTCCCATTACATATTTCCCAAAGTCGGAAACACTTTTTCTCTGCTGCTCATTTTCAGATGCATCATACAGGCTCTGCAATATTTTGTCGATTTGTTTTCTATCACTTTCTTGCAGTGCCGCTCTAATTCTCCCTGATACATTCTTCTTTGGAAATTTCCTTGAAAGTGCACGGATGTTTTTTCCTAAATGGTATCCATCCATTACATGAATTGACAGAGGACCAAATCGTCTGGGGTAAGTCATCCAATCCATTTCTAATCCATTTTCCTCCGTCTCCATGAACATATATATTTTCCAGCTTTTCTAGGTCATACGCCCGACCTATGTATCCTTCTACACTTTTCCACAGGTTCTTTGTGTCAAAATGCTCATCTACAAAATGCATGGTACCTATTGTTCAATTTCGTCCGCAGCTTTCCATATGCATTCCTTCAGTTACTGTTACCAGCGGTACGATTTTGTTTTTCTTACCTCTTTCTTTGTTCGGTCTCTGCATGTGCACATGGTCTTCACTGCATAGATACGAAGCTCCTTAACAACTTTCTTTTCAATGCTTTCAGGCTGCTTTTCCGGGATATTAATTTTTCTTATATGATTTTTTATTGTTTGCCTGCTTACAGCGCCTTCAGTGGCAATAGCTGCACTCTTTGCATATGACATGTCTGTTGCCAGTCTTACCATCCTGGCACTTAATGAATCACCTATACGTGCATAGTTTCTAATGCATATTATATGATCTAGCAGTGAAACATATTTTTCTTGATTCTTATCATAGTAGTAGTCACGAGGCAGGTTCAGTTTTCCAAGATCAGTCAGAATTTCTCTCGGTCTTTCTTTTTCTTTGATAAAAAGACCAAGTTCCTTTCTTACCGACTTATCCTTGCGTATTCGTAAATTAATTTCTGAACAGATCACCTAGATTATTGAAGCTGATGCCTGCTTGCAATCCTGCAAAACACTCGAGGCCAGAGCATCCACATCTGAAATTCTTCCCGAGTATGCTTTTTCTGTAATTTTTCTTACCAATTCCACTGTGATTTGCTGTATAATATGTTCCATAGAGATTATTCCTTTCGTGATGGTTTTTTGTGGTAAATTAATTATATCACTTTGGAATTAATCTCTATTTCTTTTTCTAAAAACTCCACAACTATTTTACACTAACTAAATCCAACTATACCCGAGAATATCTTAAATTGAAAGTTTCAATAACATATGTTATGATTGACTAAATATTTCTATTTTTTAAGAGGTGCTTTATGAAAGATTATGATATCCTACTTATTGATCCACCTATGAAACATTTTAACGAGGGAGCCTTTAAGTATGGTGCCCTATCTCTTGCTTCAGAAAATGTGGATAGCAAAGTATTTAATCCTGGGCTTCTCTCAATCGGAACATATTTATTATCTAAAAATTTTTCTGTAAAACTTGTTCATATATTGCATGAAAAAGATATTAAAGCCCAGTTAAAAAAAATCATACAGTGGGGGACTCCCAAAATGATAGGAATATCATGTTCTTACATGCATACATATTTACCTTCACTATATATAGCAGAAGAGTGCAGAAAGATGTTTAATGATGCAATAATAGTTTCTGGCGGAGCACACATTGGAAATATACCTGCAGTTGCATTGAATTTATGTTCTTCAATAGATATTATAGTTGAAGGCGAAGGTGAATTGGCTGAAGAGAAACTCATCCACTGCATAAAATATGATAAAAATGAGATAAATCAAATTGGCAACATATATTTTAGAAAAAGCATGATTGAAAAATTTCCTGCTCTTGATCTCAAAAAATTCAAGAATGTGATTAGGGATGAGTTCATTTCTTACAATGAGGTGCAATCATATATAGAAAACGACATATTTATGTCAAAACACAAAGAACCCTTAATCGACATTAATGAACTTCCATATATCAAATATGATTTGTATGAAAACCACCTTTCCTATCCCGCATATGTTGAGGAGAGCCGTGGATGCTATGGAAAATGCAGATATTGTGTAGCATCAATTCAAAACACTTATCGTTATAAAGATTCTCAAAGATTTCTAGACGAATTGGATTACGCGATTAAAATCTATGGCGAAAATAATCTTTTTCCTTTTACATCTGCAACCTTCGGTGTGAATGCTGAAAATACAATAAAAATTTGCAAGGGTATTATAGAAAGGCATCCCAACTTAAAGTGGACTTCAGAATTTCGATTAGATTTGCCTTGGGAAAAATACATAGATATTATGTATAAATCGGGGTGCAGAGGTTTTGCTATCGGATTAGAATCAGCTAGTCCACGAATATTAGAAATGATGAATAAAACTACAAACCCAGATCTCTATTTAAATAAAGCAAAGGCCTTGATTAGTAAATTATCTGAATTTCCTGATGCAATTATTCATTTAAATTTAATGGTGTATTATGGTGAAGACTCTATTTCTACAATCGACAACCTAAAGTTTATAACTTCGCATTTTAATTCTATATCAAGTGTGCATTATTCCCCGTTAATTTTATTTGCTGGCACTAATGCATGGCATGACTTTATGGATATGCATGAAAAATATGGAACAACAATTGTTAAAAACGAAACCTATGATGTATTATGTTCATATCCTATAAATCCCTCTTGGTTATTTACATGTGACGATGTTGGATATTTTAGCAAAGTGATTGAAAAACTATTTATAGAAAAAGATGGTTATATGAAATATCATGAAACACGTTTAGCTCGTAATGAACAGGGATCAATATCCAGCTCATCTAAAACAGCTTTTATAAAAAGTATGATATAGTTATATTTTTACGCTACATTCTAAATAATAATTGAAAGGAGAGCGAATAAAGTGAATTTTATTGATTGCCATTTGCATATAAGAACGGGCCAACCTGTTCAGTTCTATAACGATTTTGATTTTGAACAATTTATTGAAGTGCAATCCGCCTGCCCATCAAATTGGTCATTTATAATGATAAATCCAACTATACAAACAATGTTTTGCCCAAAAGACAATTCGCATATGGTTTGTATAAAAGATACTGGTGAAGCAAACACACTTGTTCTTTATTGTACAAAATGCAACAAAGAATTATACCGTGGACCAGATCCTTATCGTAAGGCAAATTTAGAACTATTACAATTATGTCATGAACATAAAAACTTGGTGCCTTTTATTACTTTGGCAATGTCTAATAACACGATTCCATACGAAATTGAATTTTATGAAAAACACTACGCATCAAACTTCTGTGGATTCAAACTCCATCCAGCACTTAACATGCGTAATCCAGCTGAGCTGCATGCATTCAATAGTATACGTCCTGTAATTATTCATTCAGGAACACCAATGCATACTACACCTTATAATATCTTAGATTTTGCTAAAAAATATAAGGGTAATGTAGATATTGCGCATTTAGCGTGTTTTAATGATGAAATATTAAATAGTAAACTACCCTCTAATATTTTCTTCGATACAAGCCCTTTATCTGTACTACTAGAAGAATGTGTTGATGATGCACCAAGCGAATATTTAAAAGCAAGTGCACTTTCAAAAAAAGCGCTTAAACAAATTATCATAAACTATTTGTTGCGAGAAAATATTATGTTTGGGACTGACATTCCTTTTTCTGATAGACAAATTGAATTGAATGAAATAAAAAAGTATATAACATCAAAAAACAAGTCTAAAATACTGTTCGAAAACGCTTTAAAGTTTGCTGGAAAATTCATTCAACCATTTCTATAGTCCATAGTGAGAAAAAGAATCCAATTAGTGAGTGTGTGAAGTGATTTCACACACTCATAAAGGTGTTCAATACCCCTCCACAGGTTATTGGGGTGAGTGGCGTAGGACCGAGAAAACGTCTGCCCCCCATCTGTGCATTTTATTTTACCGTTTACATGTGGATATAGCGTACGCGCTTGAATTTTCGACAGGCAGCATTTCCTAAAGCATAGATAATATATGCTTAGGATACTCCAGTAAATTAGCCTTCTATGGTGATTACAGACGCTCCTTTTTATTTGTTTTGTTTAATTAAAGCAGCGATACTAACTAAGTAATCTTGTGATGCTGATATCTCTTCTGCATATACATAGAACGGATCGTCGGATAGCTCAATATTAGTATTGATAGATTTGACAAACAATTCCTTTGCTTTATATAGTTCATTTTGCTTCATATAACAAGTTCCAAGGTTGTGATAGTGAATTGCTAACTGTTCTTTGTCTTTGCAGTATTTAATTGCTGTTAAATAGCATTTCTCGGAATGTTTATAATTTTTTTTATTAAAATAAAGTGATGCTAAGTGAGCAGAGTCATATGAATATATAAGGTCATATTTATCCAAGTTATTCTCATAAATCGCAAAGAGTTCTTTATATATTTCCATAGCATTTTTTAATTTCCCTTGAGACGAATCAATTGTTGCTAATAGTCGCCTTGCATTTATGAAATAATATTCGTTCTCCATGCCTGCAACTATTTTATCTGAAAAATATTTCTTTAAGATTCTTTTTGAACTGTGAAAGTGGCCTAATCTATACTTGGCATGAGCCTGTGCAAGTCTATATGCCAATTGGCATTGTTTTTCGCACTCGCTGATACTAACTTCCTTATTAAAATGCGACATCATTCTTAATGCGTCCGCAGACTGTTTCTGATTTATCATAATATCTACTGCAGCATTCAGTATTCGCAGTCTCATACTAATTTTATAATCTGAGTTCGTATTTTCCTCGCAAAGAAGAAACAATTCGTTAATGAATTGCTTCATCTCGCCCATACCATTTATAGTGGTATGTTTTTTCAGACTACGCCGTATTACTCTTTCAAAGGTTCTATAATTTCTCGATTCTTTTTTTAAAAACAAGATACAATAATCATCAAGCTGTTGTAAAGCTAGTCTTTCTTTGCCTATGCTTGATAAGTATTCTGAGAACGTTTCTCTTAATGGTGTTAATAGTTCATACAGATCTTGTGTATCAATATACTCCTGAAATATTTCTATCATTTCTGGTATGTTTTCTTTTTGCTTGCTTTTAGAAAGAGCATTTAAATTTGATATTTTATTATTTAAATATAATGATTTTTCCTTGAGATCATCCTTTAAAACGGTAACATAAGGTTTGAACTTAAAAATATGCTCATCGATCCTGTCGATAGTAGAATAAAGACCAAAAGCGACACCGCTAATAAAGTGAAAATACTGTACTTTTTCATCAATTTTGGATAAATCAATTATAACTGTTTTGCCACTAGCTAAAGCATCGGCAGAATCATATAATTCGCTCTTTGAAGTTATAATTTGCTCATACAAATTATCTTTTTTTAAACAATACTCAACAAGCGTAGTCATATAATTTCCTCTTAAAGTTATCTCATATGTAGTGTTTTCTATTTTTAAAGTTCCATCTAATATATACACTATTCCTTCTAAAAACTTCGTAGTCTTGTTTCTTTCATCGTCTGAGATTTCCTGCATATCAAGCTTAACATTAAGGTTTTTTCGTAATATTTGGTTTATAAGATCTCCAATTTCTGAAAATTTATTTACTTTGATTGTTTCTCTGTTTATGTTATCCATAACTATACTCACTTTATTATTTCTTTAATTGAATTTTTTCCTTCATTCTGTCTTATAACTTAATGGATTTTGCGTGCATGAGTGTCACACGAAGATCATTATCTAAATTTAACTCTTCTGGATGTTTTGAAGAGAAAATAATAGTTTTATAGTTTTTGTTCATTCTTTCTCTTAAAACAAAATTCAGTTCATTATTCAGGATAGGATAATCTATCTCATTAATTTGCTCAAGGTCTTTTAAGATAAACAGCTCGTGCGAAAGATTATTAAATTGTCTTTCTGCTCTTGAATACTGATATTCATCGGGTGATAATCTGCAGAGGGAGTCCACAATTTCATCAAATTCTTCGTTTATAGATTTTATGAAAGGTTTCAAATTGTTTTGAAACTTATAGTCCCTAACCTGTCTGTAACGATTTTCTCGCAGAGAATAATCGGATGAATAAAACAACAATATTGAATTTAAATTGAAATCATATAGGAATTCATTATCGAAATTATATTCATAGAATATAGGTTTGTAATCATCTTCACATGTATCAAACATAAAAAACAGCTTTGATGCTCGTTCTTCTTTATCTTTACGCTCATTCAGGGTTAAATACATTGAAAAATCAAGGAATAAAATTTCGTATGCTTGCATACTATCATATTTATCTAAGTAATCTAACAATGCCTCAAATCCATCACTGTTACGGGGCAAGCTTGTTAATGCTTTCAACTCCTCTTCTTCATATTGTGCAGAAGACATGTTTTCAATGTTGTTAAATAAAACTTTTAAATCCATATACTACACCTCACTCTCAAACGGCTGCTGCGACTCATTGCTTTTTATATAATCAGTGGTTCTCATTTTATACTCTTGCATTGCAATTTTAGCATATTCTCTTGCATTCACTTCGACGGTTTGAGCTTCATAATCTTCAAAATCAACTTCTCCATGAGTGTAGGAAGAAAACTCCTCTATATAGTCAGGAACATCACGAAATATCATGAGTTCTCTTTCTTTTTCGTCAATGGAGTCATAGACATAAATCATCTGATATTCGTAAGAGTGATATGCTTCATGACAGATTGTACCGAGTAGTTCTTCGGGGTTTTCATTTTTCAAGAAATTGATATTTATTTCTATTCGATGTCTCTGTTCATCGTATCGGCCGACAAGATTTTCGCCAAGTACTTCTGCACATACGTTTAATTCATGGGAAAGTCCAAGATAATTGGATTCTATATTCGCAATAGTTTGTAGTACTTCAAGTCTTTCTTTTGTGTTTAAGTTTTTCCAAGAACCGTCATAAATAGTAGATACCGTATCAAAATGGTCAGAGAGAACATACTCGAAATCTGAAGTTCCGGCTTCAGCTTTTGTAGTAGCCGGTAATATTGGTATTCCTAGGAGTGTTTTTATAGCAAGAGGAGTCATTAATATTGAACATCCAATTGAAATAATCAGACAAATGGAAAAGAAACCTTTCTTAAGATTTCTCTTTACATTCTGTGCATTTAATCGCCTTTTTTGAAATGTTTTGAATACTGCATATACGAAATAGGCAGCACATAGAAATAGGGCAACAAGTGTTATTATAATAATAGGTTTAGTTAATAAGGTGAAAAATGATATGCTGGTATATATACCAAACGGCAATATATAGAATACGGGTCTATGGATTGTAGACGGTTTTTTAAAAGCAATCATCCTTATACATAAAAATCCAATTAAAAGGCTGATTAGAAGAACTTTTGATTGAGTATAATTCAATCCACTTATTGTTCGGAATATAACATTATACGCATATATAAGTAAAAGAGAGATAAATAACTCATAAAATACTTTTTTTACCTTGTCATATGTAAATTTGTGATTCATAGTTCTTGTGTTAAAATTGTTGATCATATTATTCATTTGGTTCTGATCCTATATTTCCAAATCATTAGCAAAATAGTCGAAGTAACTTAATCACTAAGATAGTTGTTTAGCTTGATAATGTTATTAATTCTATCGGTTTTGCATAAATTTTTTCTAGCCGTGTTTTCAACACATGAAAATAGAAGCAATAATCCGTCGTCATTAATATGTTCGTATACAATTGCAGGAATATTTTCAAGTCCGGCTTTCTGTGCAGCTAATCTTCTTCTTTCTCCACAAATCACCTCAAACTTTGAAGATACTCTGTGAACAATTAAGGGTTCGATTATTCCGAAAAGTTTAATTGACTCTGCCAAATCTTCGATGAATAACTCAGGCTCTTTTCGCGGAATATATCTATTTGGCAATAAATCGATAATAGGGATCATCATGAACATCCCTTTACCACCAACAGCGTTTATACAACAACTCATGATTTATCCTCCGTATTCTTTAATAGTATATGAATATAGTATCATGTATTATTTTTTTATCATTCAATAAAATTAGAATTAGAGCTACATTATAGTCTTTTTGTAGTCTTGACATGAGTTCATTACCTGATAACATCTCGACATCAAATCTTAATATTGAATAGAGTTCATAACCATGGATAGTATGAACATGAGCATCGGATTATTATTCTTTAAATATACAAAACATTATATTCCTTTTTTGTTTCTGTACAGCATTATTTCCCGCGACAGTGCATTCTGGTTTATTTTTATCCTCTTATTAATTTCACTGATTTTTAATGACGCGTCTGGATCTAAGACAGCATTCATTCTGGCAAAAACCAATCTGTTTGGGTGGTAATGTGGATTATCCCAAATAGGATCTATATCTTTATTAGGCCCAATTAAATATATGTATAGGCTGGCCGCCATCGCTGCTGATCGTGATATTCCAGCTTCACAAGCACATAGTATATCGACTAGTTCTCCTGCCGTTTTTTTACTTAATATTCGGTTAATAAACGTTTTTACTTTTAAAGCATCCTCATCCGAAAAAGCTCCAACAGCATGAGGATCTTCTATATCCAACACTTTCAATATCAATTTATTATTGATATGATTAATATTAGAGTTTATGTTTTCTTCATTATCAATAAATATTATTGCTCCATCATAATCAACTCTTTCAATAGCCTTTCGTGGCATTACTGATATTTTCACTGCAGATATTATTGGCTCTCTATCATATAGCAAAAATTTTTCAGGTAAAGAAAGAAAATCTTCCATCCTAAACGTAAAATTATGATCCTCGCCTCCTATAATATGTCTTCTTAAATTTTCTCCCTCTAAAGGTTTAAACAAATCAATATATGGATACGATTCGTCAAACTCTCCATATACGACATCAATAATACCTGCACTTTGAGTAAAGTATCCAAGGCGCTCTTTTGTAACATGCCAATGTGATATTCCGATTGGCATGTTAATGAGTAGCATTCTTTTGATTTCTGGGTATAGAAATCCATACCAGGCACCTATAATTGCTCCATTGCTTATTCCCATATAGTAGATGCAGATATCTTTGAACACCCAAGACCTTTGCAGACAGTAATCTTTTATAAGTCCAATTGCATCGTCCATAGGATTGTTCCCATTGAATGGATTGCTTGATGAAATTACAGTAATTCCATATTTTTTTTGGATTCTTTTCGCTATACGTAAGTATTTATCTCTGTATCCATAACACGTACCATTCTGACCTGCTTTAATAAACAATATAGTGTTTTTTTCTGTACCGTCAATAATTCCATAATGTATTATTGAGTCATTATATATTCTTTCAATAACTCTATCAAACATACTGATACCCCCCCCATAAATGTTGCATATTGTTATAATAGTAAAAATATCAAGTTGATTGTTTTATTTTTGTCTAAAGCATTTTTTGTCATTGCTTCACTTTCATTCAAAATCCCTTACTGCAATTTTTATTAAGTGATTATATTTTAGCATTGCTTTGAATAATGTATCTCAATAATATTAGCTAACAGATAAAAAGCAGTATGTTTTATATTTGAATTAGCATAATGAATCTATAAACAATTCATTCATCACCTCAGCCACTCCGTCTGTACAAGCTTCAGGTTGTCGTATTTGCCGGCTTCTTTCCATACATAATCGCTGAACCTGCCGTTCAGGAACAAATAGAACTCGCTGTCGTAATAAGGGCATTCGCATTCGGCTGCCTTGAGCATTGTCAGGAGTTCTTTTTTATCGTATCTGGAGTTTACCTGTGGGCAGATTTTAACAAAACACCTGCATTTCTCGGAAGGTATTACGATATCAAAATCATAACCGCCAATCTGCCTGCTAATGTTATCAAGATTATCAAGCATAGAACAAGATAAGTGTTCCTTATTTAGAAAGTAGCGGAAGCATGCCTGTCTGAAGCTTTCGGGTACAAGCTCTTCATCAATATAGGTCTTGATTTGTGCCAGCACTTCATCGGAAAATCCGCACATCAATTCCCGTCGGTGAGGGAATATCCATTTATACCATAATTTAATATATGTGTTCGCTGGAACGTAATGGGATACGGTTTTGCCGTTTTCTTTTGTTTTTAGACGTTTTGCAAGCTGTGTTGCTATAAGAGCCTTGACGTATTTATCACATTTGTTGTTTGCAAAGCCGGAACATGCGGCAAGTTCACTGATTCTGTTTCTGTCTGCAGACATAGCATAGAGCAGAGTGTTATAGCTTTCCGGTGTTCTGAAAGTCATTGTCATCGTTTCTTCCATGAACCTGATATATCTTGAACCTGCAGTAAGGAAATTGCGCAGGTTTTCTTCGTATGTCAGATTATCGTTATACTGTGCGATCAGTTCCGGTATCCCGGCAGTTATTGCATGCAATCGGGTAGTATCCGCACGGTCCAGTTTATTAAATACCTTTGATACATCCCCGATTGACATAGGTTCCATTTCCAGTGAGGTTGTATCTAAAGGCAGTTTATCATTTGACGTTGTGAGAAATACGACAGCAAACAGTTTCCTCTTGTCGCTATGCAGAAAATTATCAACGCTTTGAAAAAACTCGGTCTTATCATTTCGAGTATCCACATCATCAAAAATAATGACCGTGCCATGAGCACCATAGGCGTGTTTTATGTTCTCGAAGAAACTGTCCCAGCTGTCAGAAGGCGGTACCGTGTAAAGGTGTTCGGAAAAGATCACAGGTGCGATGTTAGCATCTATATTTTTGAATGAGAAATACAACCTGTTAGATCCGCTCTGGCAGAAAGCAATTGCGGCAGTCGTTTTCCCCATCCCTTTATTGCCATATACAATTAGCACCTCGTCTTTAGTTGAAGCTGTATGTATGTCCTGGATTCGATGCCATTGAAAATTTCTGACCCGTGTAGAAAACCATTTGTTTCTTCGATGCATAGCGTCCTCCTTATCATATCGTAAGTTGATAATATCTTAATTTTACCCATTTTCATTAAAACTCGCAATAAAAAGTGGTGCACCAATGAATGTATGAGACAAAATACAACCTGAAATCACGTTGAAATTACTGAGATATAGAGATTTTTATAAAAAAGAATTAAAAAATATTTTTTAAAAAGCTTGTTTCGGCAACGAAGCGATGACTATCCCATGAAAGGAGAAATAAACCACCAAGATTTCCATCAAATTAATTTCAGAAAGGAAAGAGAAAAATGAGCAAAGAAGAATTAAAAATCATCGACGCAGATACACTGCTCTCTGTCCCGATGAAGAAAACACACTTCATAGTAGACGGCCTTATTCCGGAAGGGATAAGCATATTATGCGGTGCTCCCAAGATAGGCAAAAGCTGGCTTATGCTGTGGCTCGGGCTGCAGGTGTCGCAGGGACTGCCGGTCTGGAACATGCAGACAAGAAAGTGTGACGTACTGTATCTTTCGCTGGAGGATCCGTTTCACAGAATTCAGGAAAGACTTTATGCGTTGACAGAAAGTGCACCTGACAACCTCTATTTTGCCAATACAAGTCAGCAGATCGGCAGCGGGCTTCAGCGACAGCTCCACGATCATATAAAGGCGCATCCAGAGACAGGACTTATCATCATTGATACTCTCCAGAAGGTAAGAAACACAGAGAAAAGCAATTCTCTGTTATATGCGGCAGACTATGATGATATCACTGCACTCAAGAAAATAGCTGACAGGTACGGGATAGCAATAATAGTTGTTCACCACCTGAGAAAAAATCCGGACAGCAAGGATCCATTCAATCAAATTTCCGGAACTACAGGATTGACAGGAGCAGTTGATTCAGCCTATGTCATTACCAAATCATCACGCTCCGATGAAACAGCTCTCCTAACTGCAGGAGGTCGTGACATTGAACATCAGCAGCTGAATATCAGATTCACCAATAGAACGTGGGAGCTTATCGAACACAAGGGTCAGTCGGAGCTGCATGAAGAATCGATACCGCCGCTGCTGTATAAGATTGCAAATTTTATATATAAGAGAGGCGAATGGACAGGCACCGCTTCGCAGCTTCTTACTGTTCTGGGTGACACAGAAACATCACCCATCATACTCACACGAATGCTGAGCCGTTTCTATTATGAAGTTCTGCAACCGGAGAACATTGAGTACAGCACCAGAAGAACGGCACAGGACAGACTGATAACGCTGAAGGCAAATGACGGACATGACAGAAATGACAGAAGTCCAAGTATATGATAGGTATCCGTCACAGCTGTCACAGCTGTCACAAGGAGTAAATACGGCAATACATGAGAATCCTTTGTCCTGTAATGTAGCGAGCATAGGCTATGTGTTGCCGGCACCACCCGCCACGGTAAATATACCGCAAGGGGCAATCGCCCCTGGAACCCCAGGATGATGAAAGGAAAGGCACATGACAAACAGAAAAAGAACTGTAGGCATCAACATCAGAGTCACACCCCAGGAGAAAAAACGCATCGTTCGTTTTGCGAAAAAATGCAGACTGAGTGTGTCTGAATATATTCGCCAGCTTGCCGAAGGATACACTCCGCAGCAGCTTCCCGGGCAGGAACTGTACGAAGTTTTATGGGAGCTTCAGAAGCTGCAGGATGATTACAACGCAGAAAATTTAAACAGAACAATAGGAAAACTAACAGCGTACCTCTTTGAAGAAAGAGAAGGTGACAGTAATGGCAACGACTAAAATATGGCCGGTTCATGACAGCCTCAAGCGGCTGGTTGACTATGCAGGCAATCCGGAGAAGACGGAATACAGCGACCTGAGGAATACGCTTCACTATGCAGGAAACAAAGAGAAGACCGAGAATTTTTATTTCGTCAGCGGTATCAACTGCGATGCAGACAAGGCGTATGAGCAGATGGTTCATGTAAAAAAGCACTTCGGCAAAATGCACGGTAATGTTGCTTATCACGGTTATCAGAGCTTTCGACCCGGCGAAGTAACGCCGCAGCAATGCCATGAAATCGGACTGAAGCTTGCACGTCAGCTGTGGGGAGAACAATATCAGGTGCTTGTCGCAACTCACCTTGACAAAGACCATCTGCACAATCATCTGCTAATAAATTCTGTGTCGTTTGTCGATGGAAAGAAGTTCAATGACAATAAGAAAGCCTACTACGATATGAGAGATGCATCCGACAGGCTATGCAGAGAGTATGGACTTTCTGTAATAGAAAAGCCAAGAGGGCAGACACCAAGAAGCATTTACTTTGCCGAAAAAAACGGCGAACCGACGAAGTACAATCTGATGCGTGAAGCTCTCGACAAAGCGATGAACTCAGCTAGAACGCCGGAACAGTTTGAGAAAGTTCTCAGAAGTCTCGGCTACGAATTCAATTATAATCCGTCGAGAAAGTATGCGACCATTAAACTGATCGGCTCAAAGAAAGCGGTGAGGCTTTACCACCTGGGAGAAAAATATGACATCCCTGAAATCAACAGAAGGCTCGATATGAACTACCGTTATGGCATCGGCTCTCCATTCAGGAATTACTGCAGCAGGCTGGCAAAAAGTCATAGCATACCTGCTTTAAGGTTAAAGGTCAGAAAGAGAGCGACTCGCAGGATAGGCGGTCTGAGAGGGCTGTATTATCACTACTGTT
Source organism: Bacillota bacterium (assembly GCA_030526355.1). Lineage (GTDB taxonomy): Bacteria > Bacillota > Clostridia > Peptostreptococcales > Anaerovoracaceae > Lentihominibacter. Next base: position 45,148 of record JAUNDC010000005.1, read on the forward strand.
ATCTGCTGGGATATCTGCCGAGAGGAACAAAACGCAAGCCGCTTTCGCCGGAAATGAAAGAAGCGTGGAGACGCCTTGACAGAACCAGTCAACAGATAAGACTCATAAGCAAGTACGGTTTCAAGAATCTTGATGATGTGACAAGCTTCATATCTCAGACTGATTCTGTAATGGAAAGCATCAAGGCGGACAGAAACAGAATATACAACAGGCTCAGGCGATGCAACGATCCTGAAACAGAATTACAACTGAAATCCCAGCGGGATGAATGCACAGCAAAGCTCGCTGCCTTGCGAAAAGAACTTAAGACAGCGGAGCATATTCTGGAAGATAACCCGAAAATCAGAGAAGAAATATCAAAGGAACAGCAGATGAAACCTCTGCAGCAGGAAATTATCAAATCAGAAATAAAGAAAAGAGAACGTGAACGCTGCAGATAGCAGTAAGCTACAGCATCAGAATTAACGAGGAAAGGAGGTGTCCCGGTGAATAATTCCAATTCAAATGAAGTATTGCAATACCTTGTTGAAAACGGTATCATTGACTTAGGCAATGTGGAAAATGACATGAAAAAACAGAAACTGCAGAAGATTTTGCTGGGACACCCATACTCTATCAAACAAGGGAAGAACGGCCGCTGGACAACATATGTATATGATGAAAATTATCCTAAAAACAGACGGCAGATAGCAAAATCCTCTGAAGAAAAGCTTCATGAAGCGCTATACAACCATTATTGCGGAATAGAGGAAGGTAAGCCGCAGAATGAAATGACCCTTGAAACACTGTATCCAAGATGGCTTGAATTCAAATCACTTCACACAGATGCTTCGACATACATTACCCGTATCGGAAACGAGTGGAAAAAGCATTACGAAGGTACAGACATTGTTAAGGTTCCTGTTACCAAGCTCACTAAGCTGATGCTGGATGAATGGGCTCACAGGCTCATAAAGAATAACAACATGAGCAAAAAACAATACTACAACTGTACCGTGATAATGAATCAGGCGCTGGATTATGCAGTGGATCTGGAGGTTATTGAAAAGAACCCGTTCAAGGCAGTCAAGATTGATGGCAAGCGTATGTTTCGCCATGAGCGAAAAAAAGCCAGTGAAACACAGATTTATACTAGAAGCGAGGAAGCGCAGCTCAAAAGAATGGCTTGGGATGATTTTGAAAATCGTGTCAAGGTTCATCAGCTTTCTCCGCTGGCGGTGCTGTTCCAGTTTGAGACTGGTGTCAGAATCGGTGAACTGGTGGCACTTCGTTATGAAGATGTGAACGGCAGATATCTGCACGTGCAGCGTATGTGGAGAAGGGATGCGAAGGAAATCGTGGAACATACAAAAGGAACGTATGGCGACAGAGAGGTTATCCTGACTACCGAGGCTCTTCATATTATTGAAAGTGCCAGGAAGCGTCAGGAGGAACTTGGCGTAAGCACAGACGGATATATTTTTTCGATAACTGATGAGCCGGTATCGTATTATGCTGTGTCTGACCTTTACAGGAAGTACTGCAATAAAATGGGTATAGAGGTGAAAAGCTCTCACAAATCACGTAAGACGGTGATTTCATCTATGATCGATGCCAACATGAATATCAACACTATTCGCGAGATGGCAGGACATGCCGATGAAAGAACCACTTACAATAATTATTGCTTTGACAGAAGCACTGAAGATGAACGAATCGAACAGATGGAACGTGCTCTGGCATAATTTTTTAAAAAATTTTTTCTAAAATGTAGCAAATCAAAAATAGTGTAAGCAAAAAGCAAAAAGTGTAAGCATTTTTGAGAAAGTGTAAGCACTCACACACGTGCCCTTTACACTCGAATCTATTCATTTCAGACAGTATTCGCAATCCTTGAAACGGTTGAAATTCCAATATCCGCAAGGATAAAGAAAAAACCTTGCAGAATCATCTGCAAGGCCTCGAAATTGGTACACCATCAGGGGTTCGAACCCTGGACACCCTGATTAAGAGTCAGGTGCTCTGCCAGCTGAGCTAATGGTGCATATTAAGTTGTCCGAACAAATAAGAGTATATCGTGTAAAGATGCTATTGTCAACAAAAAAATTAATAAATTTGCAAAAAAATATCCTCATATTACCGCTCATACTAAATATCGTTCAGAACAAAATAGTATTGAGGAGGGATGAAAAAATGAAAAACAATAACAAGATCAATAATAATGCTCAGAAACAATCAAACAAGAGCACTAACCGTTTCGCCAACGAGAGAAATGAAAAGAGCGAACGCAGTGAAAGAAGCGAAAAGAGCGAAAGAAGTCAGAACAGACAGTCAAATAACAGAGCAGAGTACTAAAGCATAGGATAAAGCTGTGTAGAGTTCTTTGCAAAAGACAGTCCGGACTGAAAAAGGACTGAGATTCAACTGAAGCAAAACAGGCGGATAATCGGCAGATAAGCATATTATTTCCATTTATATGAAAAAATATGAGGCTGAACCGCCTTTTTTGCATATGTGTTTGAAATTAGCCGTTCCTTATAGTATAATAGTAAAGATTATAAAATCTTTTAGAAATGCAGTAAATCAGGCAGATAGTAAAATGCGAAAACAGGAGAAAAAAATATGACGACAATTATCGTTGTAGTTGTTGTAGCATTGGTTTTTTTTGTTACGATATGTGTTGCTGCGTTTATGGTGTGGAAACGGGAAAGCGAAATCAGAACTGATAGCATCAGAGCCATAGAACGCAATCTTGAAAAGCTGGGCGCAAGTCTGTCGGAAGAAACCGCCGCACAGGAACATGAAAGTGAACCTGTCGAAGTACAGGAGCAGCGAGCCAGAGACTCGGGGAATGATATCTCGGAGCTGGATCTGACAGGTATCAGGCAGAGAAATTTCAGAAGTATGAGATACAGGAATGCCGACCCATTCAGCTGGATGAGAAATGATTCGGGCATTGCAGAAGCTCAGGACGATAAAAACGAAACGGCAGAACAATATACGGACATTGTCCCGGAAGAGATATATCCAGATAATGCATCTGAAGAACTGCAGCCATGCAGTGCACCGGAAGAGCCGGAGGATGAACAGATTTATGAAGAAATTGATCTGGACTTCGACAGGTTGAAGGATATGGTGGGTGAAACCAGACTTCACGAATTGGAATATGAACAGGAACCGGAACAAATTCAGGATGAAGCACCAGAGGAGAAAACCGAAATCGAATTTACAGAAGTGAAAAAACTTCCCCTGGGTCACGATGTAGGAAGAAGCGGAAGAAAATATACAGCAGCAGAATTGGAAGCGCTGATAAAAGAATAAAGTCCAAAAGGAGGAACTTATGTATTGTAATAATTGTGGAAGTGAAATCGCAGATGGCGGGAAATTCTGCAGTAACTGCGGTGCACCGGTAGCACCGGCAGCAAAGCCGGAACCCGTGATTGAAGCGGCACCGGAACCTTTGGCAGAAAAAAGTGCTCCAGAAACACCGGAAAGAAGTGTCAGAAGAATGAGCTTTGACGAATTCCAGTGGAATGTGGAGGACTATCCGGACAGAAACAATATAGGCAAGACAGATGATGTTGATTTTAACTGGCATGCCGACCCTGCAGATATACAGAGTGTTTCAGGCAGAGGTAATACAGGGGCTGCGCCGGTATCAGAGCCGCCAGTAAAGGAACCCGCACCGGCAGACAACGATGTGCTACAGACCGAAAGAATCATACCGAAGGATACAGACTTACATAATTCAATTTTCGGACAGGACGATAAGTCAGCAGATGCAGAAGCAATGAGCGCTGCAGACAGAATAGACAAGTTCTATACATTTAACAGAAAGAATGAGGAATTCCAGCAGCTGCTCAACAGAGAGTACGAAAAAGTAAAATCAGGAAATGCAATTCAGCATGAACTCTCGGAAGCAGAGAAAAATGCACAGGAAAGATTTGATGCAAGACCAGCTGACTCTTCGATGGAAGCATTCCTCGAAAGAGAAGGTGTGGTTAAGCCATATCAGCCAAAAGCCTTTGAATCTGATGTACTGCAGAGGATAGAGGCTCAGGAAGCTGAAAAGGAAGCAAAAAGGCTTGAGGAAGAAGCCAGACTGAAAGCAATAGAAGAAGCCAGAAAAGAAGCAGCAGAGAAGGCAAAGCTTGAAGAAGAAGCAAGAAAAAAGGCAGAGGAGGAAGCTGCCAAGCTTGCTGAAATTGCAAGAAAGAAAGCCGAAGAGGAAGCTAAGGCTGCTGAAGAAGCCAGGATAAAAGCAGAGGAGGAAGCAAGAATCAAGGCAGAAGAAGAGGCCAGAAGAAGAGCAGAGGAAGAGGCCAGATTGAAAGCTGAAGCCGAAGCAAAGGTCAGAGCAGCAGAGGAAGCCAGACTGAGAGCAGAAGCGGATCTCAAGGCAGCACAGGAAGCAGCCAGGATCAGAGCGCAGCAGGAAGCCAGACTTGCAGCAGAGGCTGAAGAGAAATTCAGAGCCGAGCAGGAAAGGCAGCGGCTTGAAGCAGAGGAAGCACAGCGCAGACTCGAAGAGAAGAGAAAAAAGCTTGCGGAGGAAGCCAATCAGGCAGCAGCAGAGGAAGAAGCCAGAAAGGTTCTCGAGCAGACAAGCAGGATGAGAGAAGAGGAAGCAGCCAAAATCAAAGCAGCTGTTGCCAGCCTCAGAGCAGGTGTGGCTGCAGATCCTCGCAATGAAGCTTCCGTTGAAGGCGCAGGAAGAGCAGTATCCACAATGCGCAAGGATGTAGAAGAAGCACATCAGGCAACGAGAAATCAGATAAATGAAATGGCAAAAGCCAGAACAGCATACTTTGCCGAACTTGAAGAGATCAAAGAAGAACCGGTTTCAAATGGCAAAGCAGGAGCCGCTGCAGAACAGGCACAGCAGCGACAGGTTACAGGAAGAGCCACAATGCTTTCCGATAACGACCTCAGAAAAACAAGAGTAGTAGACAAAAACGCAATACTGGCAGGACTCGAAGGCGCAACAAGAGTCTCCAGCAAGAAACCAGCACCGGCACCTGCCAGCGACGAAGACTTCTTTAACAGCCTCGACGCAGCAGCCGGCCAGCAGAACGCACCAGAGGAGCCGGCAGCTGCAGCACCAACAGCAGCAGATGAGCTCGGATTTGTAAATGAAAACAAACCAGCTGAAGCAGATGACCTGCTCAGCCAGTTCGAAAGCATCAGCAGCATAGACGACGAAAACAACGGAATGCAGGAAGCCGAGGCGCAGAATGACAACTACGGCCTCGAAAATACAGTAGTGATGCCTCACGAAGAAAGCACCGCCGGCATTGTAGCAAATGATTTTGACAATTACGGCAATGAAGAAGCAGCAGACTACATAAACAGACAGAGAATGCAAAGACAGGAAAGTGCCATGGACGACTTCTACGGAAGACCTGGTGACGATGATTACGAAGATGAGCCGCTGACCAAAAAGGAACTCAGAGCTCAGGCTAAAGAAGAAAAACGTCTTGAAAAGCAGAAGGCCAAGGAAGCTAAAGCAGCAGCAAAGGCCGGAAGAAAAAAAGGCGCAGACTACAGCGAAGATGACGGCTTTGACGAAGAAGAATCCGGCGGCAAAGGAAGAATAGTTCTTAAGGTGATACTGGTAATACTGATAGTCGTTCTGGCAGTGGAAGTTGCAGGAATGATAATCAAAATAGCAGCACCACAGAGCGGCGCAGCCGAATTTATAGACAATCAGCTTAATAAGGTTATTCAGCTGATAACCGGAGACGATGAGACAGAGTACAGCTTTGCATCGGAACCACCAAGGACAGAACCCCTTGAAGACAAGACAGAGCTCATAGCTTCACAGCTTAGCAAGAATAAAAATATAAATATCAGGGATATCGCATACGACCCGGAGCTTAAATACAACGCAGACGAAGATGCGGAAATATCAGACCTGGTCCTATCACAGCCTATGACCCAAGTCGAGTGGGGTAAGGATGAAAACAACCATACCGTATATTACGATGAAGAGGTCGTAGGCCAGATAATCGCTTATGAATCAAATCTTGTCAATCTGAGAAACAACGGTGATGAAACCGTTCTGGGAATGATAAAAGAAGATTCTGAGCTTTATAAAAAGACGGCTGCACTGAAGAACAAAAAAATGAACGGAGAGTTCACAAAGCTTGAAATAGGGGAAATCAGGCAGGCCGGAAGTACATATTATATTTGGGTTAGGGAGACAATAGGAACAACCTCAAAAGAAAAGGTATATTCCATGTACCCTGAGAGCGGATTTGTCATGAAAATGGCCGCCTGCTATGACAAATGATTAGGGAGGTACAATTTTGGCTAAAGAAAAGAAAAAAAGAAGATTTGGGATACAGGGACTTATAATTGTTATTCTGCTGGTGATTCTGCTTTTTGTCAGTCTCATAGGCTTTATAACAGATTTTCTCTGGTTCAGAGAACTTGATTACGTATCAGTATTTCTTACCAAGCTGTTCACTCAGCTTAAAATAGGTATTCCTACATTTATAATAATTACATTCCTTGCTTATATATATCTGAAGTTCCTCAAGAGAGGATATTTCAGAAAGGTAACCTCCACTGAGGATACGAACCATAAGCGTCTGAATGTGATTTCATGGGTGCTCGCAGCGATTTACGGCGTTATCACCACATTCTTTGCGGTGAACAAGCTGTGGTTCCAGCTGCTGCAGTTTACAAACAGCACGAATTTTGAAATCAAGGATCCATTGTATGATATGGATGTATCCTTCTATACATTCAAGCTGAATTTCATTGAGGAAGTGAACCAGCTGGTTCTGGTTCTGCTTATAGCATTTGCAGTGCTGACAGTTCTCTATTACGGAATACTTCTCACAGTGAGAACCCCTCAGGTATTTGAAACCATAGAGGAGGAGCCGGAGGAGGATGACAGCAGATATGATGGAAGCAATTTCAACAACGGAGGAAACGGCTTCGGTCAGGGCGGATTTGATAATGTTACCGATATGTTCGGTAAATTCGCAGAGAATTTAACAGGCAAGGGAGGCAAGAACCCTTTCCAGCATAAGCATAAGAAGAAAAAACAGTTCGATGATAATAACTTCAAAATGCTTATCTCTATTGCTGAGAAGCAGCTGATAATTGTAGGTGTGCTGTTTTTCCTGATGATAGGTGTGAACTTCTTCCTCAGACAGTATGATCTGCTCTTCGGAAGCACCGGCGCTGTATATGGTGCAGGATTTACGGATGTAAATGTAACGCTGTGGATGTACAGAATTATCATGGTGCTTGCTGTTGTTGCAGCTATTGGATTCGCTGTAGGAATCAGCAAGAGAAAAGTAAAGCCTGCGGTAATAGCACCGATTTTGATGGTCATCGTCGGAATTGTGGGAACAGGCGGAGCGATGTTGGTTCAGAGCCTGGTTGTTGCACCGGATGAAATCAGCAAGGAAAGCAAATACCTTGAGAGAAATATAGAATTTACCCAGTACGCATATGATCTGAACGATGTTGATATGAAGAGTTTCAAGGCCACATCGGATCTGACAAGCGAGGATATTGCCAACAACGATGAGACAATATCAAATATCAGAATCAATGATTATCAGCCGGCGCTGAAGTTCTATAATCAGACTCAGGCCATCAAGCAGTACTATTCATTTAATGATGTGGACGTTGACAGATATATGGTTAACGGTGAATACACCCAGACCTTCCTGTCGGCCAGAGAAATGGACGAGTCGCATATCAACGACTCATGGCTCAACAAGCATCTTAAATACACCCACGGCTACGGCATCACTCTGTCAAGAGTTGATAAGATTACGGCAAGCGGTCAGCCGGATATGCTGATCGGCAATATACCGCCTGAATCATCCGTTGGGGAAATAAATGTTACACAGCCTGAAATCTATTTCGGAGAGCTTACAAACAACTACGTTCTGGTTAAGACCTCCGAGGATGAGTTCGATTATCCTGACGGCAGCACCAATAAGTACACCAAGTACGAAGGTGATGCAGGCATCAAGCTCAACCTGATAAACAGGATTATGTTTGCTGTCAAGGAGCGCAGCCTTAAAACTCTTGTTTCAAGCAATATCAACAGCGACTCCAAAATTATTATAAACAGGAACATATCTGCCAGAGTGCAGCAGATAATGCCGTACCTGCAGTATGACAGCGATCCTTATATGATTACGGCTGACGGCAGCCTTTACTGGATAATAGATGCATATACCACAACTGATATGTATCCGTATTCAGAGCCGTTCAGTCAGGACAGCAGGACAAACTATATCAGAAACTCTGTGAAGGTCGTTATCGATGCATATGACGGAACAACATCGTACTACATTGTAGATGAGGATGATCCGATTGCTCAGACCTTCAAGAAGATATATCCTGCACTGTTCAAGGATCTGGATGAAATGCCTGAAGGCATCAGAGCTCATATCAGATATCCGAACACTCTGCTGAATATACAGGCACAGGTTTATCAGAAGTATCACGTTAACGACGTTAAGGTATTCTATCAGAACGAAGACGTATGGCAGATTTCCAGCGAGATATACGGCATGGATGAACAGGCTATGACTCCAAGCTACTATATCATCAAGCTTCCTGGAGAAGACAGCGCTGAGTTTGTAAATACCATACCGTTTACTCCTAAGGATAAGAAGAACCTTATGGGTCTGTTCGTGGCAAGAAATGACGGAGAAAACTACGGCGACCTGATACTCTATCAGATGCCGAAGAGCAAGGTAGTTTACGGTCCTATGCAGGTTGAGGCAATGATTGACCAGAATACGGAGATTTCAAAGGAATTCTCACTCTGGAACTCATCAGGCTCCAAGTACAGCAGAGGAAACATGTTCGTAGTACCAATCGAAGATTCGCTGCTCTATATTGAACCGGTATATCTGGAAGCCAGCAACTCAAGTATTCCTGAAGTCAAGAGAGTAATAGTGGCATACGGCGATAACATCGCGTATGAGCCGACTCTGGCAGAAGCACTCAATTCTCTCTTCGGTGAAGGAAGTGCGAAGGAGAGCCCGGGAAGCGGCGATGCTGATAACAAAAAAGGAGAAAGTGACGCCACATTAAGTCAAACTGAAATTATCCAGAAGGCTCAGGAAGCATTCGATAATGCAGAAAATGCACAGAAGGACGGCAACTGGGCTAAGTATGGCGAATATCTTAAAGAACTTGACAAATATTTGAATATGTTAGGTAAATAATTGTATTGTTCAGGACATTCTCATCGTACCTTCAGGTTTGACGAGGATGTTCTGACTTTTTTACAGGCACATTTTTAGGCACATAAATAAATAATCTATGGAGGACAATATAATGCTGGCATATGACCTGGATAAAATGCTTTATACAGTACCTGCAGATCAGCACAGCCCTGAGGAGATAGGCAGGATACTCAAAGCGCACCCGGAGGTGAAATTTGTTTCGCTTGTGGGAATCGACGTAGGAGGGCTTGATACTGACGAGAAGATTCCGGTGGAGGAATTCATCAAGGATACAGCAAAATTTCTCAAGAACGGGGTGCAGACAGACGGCTCCAGTGTAGTGCTGCCCAAGATAGCCAAGCTGAATAATGCAAAGGTGGACATAATCCCGGACACAACGGTAAACTGGTTTGTTGATCACAACTTCAACTACCCTGACCCTGACACAGGGCTGCCGGTAGGAACCCTGAGGATACCATCAACACTGGTGCATAACGACTCAGCACGTGTAGGCTCACGTGTAATTCTGAGAGATGCAATATACAATTTCAAAAAAGACCTGATGCAGCTGCTGCGCGACAACCCGTACGTTTTCCAGTACATCGATGCAGACAGTGCAGATGACATAGACGAAATCGTGATAACAGCGGCAACTGAGCTGGAATTCTGGGTTAAAACTCCTGACGATGATGCGGATAGAGAACAGCTTTCGACAGCTCAGATGTTAAAGGAGCAGTACTGGAAAAGAACGACAGGACCAGTAAGAACAGCGCTGGAGGAAGTAATGCTGGTTCTGCAGAAATACGGCTTTGAGATGGAAATGGGACACAAAGAGGTCGGCGGAGTCAAGGCCAAGCTGGGGAATTCAGGCAATTACGACCATGTAATGGAGCAGCTTGAAATCGACTGGAAATACTCGTCAGCGGTTCAGGCAGCGGATAATGAAAACCAGATAAAATACGTGATAAGAGACATCTTCAGAACCTACGGTCTTGAGGTTACATTTATGGCTAAGCCGATGGAAGGCGTAGCAGGAAGCGGAGAACATACTCACATGGGTGTGGCAGCAAGACTGAAGGACGGCAGTATGATAAATCTTTTTTCACCGTCGGATGCAGCAAAGCAGTTTATGAGCCCTATAGGCTTCGGTGCTATGATGGGACTTCTGAAGAACTACGACGTAATTAATCCGTTTGTAAGCTCGACCAACGATTCGCTCAACAGACTCAAGCCGGGATATGAAGCTCCGGTATGTACAGTTACATCGCTGGGTCATAATGCAGAAATGCCGTCAAGAAACAGAACTGTTCTGCTGGGGCTGGTAAGAGAAATCGGCAATCCTATGGCGACAAGATTCGAGCTCAGATCACCGAACCCGAAGAGCAATACATATCTGGTAATCGCAGCATCATATATGGCAATGCTGGATGGCATCAAGGAAGCCCTCGAGAACGGCAAATCACCTGAGGAACTCGAAAAATCAGTTTCCAAGGAATACGGTGAAGAAGATTTCTACCTCGAGAAGGACAGAATGTACAGAAGTGAGAGGGATGTATTCGAGGAGTACACTGAAGAAGAGAGAGACAAGTATTTCGGCAGAGCCCCGAGAACAGTGTGGGAAAACCTGCAGGCATTTGATAAATACCCTGAGAAGTTGGAAATCTTCAAGAGAGATGATGTTATGACAGACATTGCGCTGCAGTCATACAGAGCGGCAATTCTCGAGCAGTGGGCAACAGAGCTTCACAACAGAATAGTTCCTGAAACAATGGATCTGCTGAGAGCCTGCTGCAAAGCACACGATGACATTGACTGCGTAGATTATGACAGACATTACTGGGAGAAAATCCAGAGGCTCAGGAATCAGCTGGGTCGTGATACACTTGATGAGCTTTGCCTGCTTACACAGATTGTCAGAGCTCTCGATTCAGGAGATTACGAAGCAGCATCTCAGCTGCAGATTCTTATGCAGGAAAAGGTTGCGGAACTGACAAAGCTGTACATAATATATAAAAAGAATTTATTTTAACGACGACGGAGGAAGGTAAAATGTTAGATATCAAGAGAATCAGAGAAGATTTTGACAACGTGAAGAAAGCCGTGGAATCACGAGGCCAGGGAGATTTCGGGATAGATAATGTTATAGAATACGATAAAAAGAGAAGAGCACTGCTGGCTGAGGTTGAGCAGATGAAAAACCAGCAGAGCGTCAAGTCAAAGCAGATTCCTGTAATGAAAAAAGCAGGAGAAGACACGACAGAGCTCATGGCAGAGATGAAGAAGCTTTCCGACGAAATCAAAGTGCTGGATGCTCAGGTAAGTGAAGTTGAGGCAAACCTCAGAGATGCACTGCTGAATATCCCGAATACACCATACAAGGATGTTCAGGTTGGTGCAGATGACAGCGCCAATGTTGAACTGAGAAAATGGGGAGACCCGAGAGAGTTCGACTTTGAACAGAAAGCCCACTGGGATATAGGAGCAGATCTCGATATTCTTGATTTCGAAAGAGCTTCCAAGATTTCAGGCACAAGATTTACCGTTTACAAAGGTCTTGGAGCAAGACTCGAAAGATCTGTAATCAACTTCATGCTCAATCTTCACACTGAAGAACATGGATTTACAGAGATCCTTCCGCCGTTTATGGTAAACAGGGATGCAATGACAGGAACAGGCCAGCTTCCTAAATTTGAGGATGATATGTTCCACGTACCTGCTAAGGACTTTTTCCTTATCCCAACAGCTGAAGTTCCGGTAACAAATCTGAGAATGAATGAAATCATGAGCGAGGACGAGCTCCCTGTATACTATACAGCATACACACCATGCTTCAGAAAGGAAGCAGGTTCAGCAGGAAGAGATACAAGAGGTCTCATCAGACAGCACCAGTTCAACAAGGTTGAACTCGTAAAATTCGTAAAACCTGAAACATCATATGATGAACTGGAATCATTGACAAGAGCAGCTGAGGAAGTTCTTAAGAGACTTGAGATTCCTTACAGAGTGGTAAGACTTTCCACTGGCGATCTGGGATTCTCATCAGCAATGACATATGATATCGAGGTATGGATGCCAAGCTATGGAAGATATGTTGAAATATCATCATGCAGTAATTTTGAAAACTACCAGGCAAGAAGAGCGAACATCAGATTCAGACCTGCAGAAAAAGGCAAACCGGAATTTGTGCATACTCTTAACGGCTCCGGTCTTGCAGTAGGAAGAACTGTTGCTGCTATCCTCGAAAATTACCAGCAGGCAGACGGCTCAGTGGTTATACCTGAGGCGCTCAGACCATACATGGGAATCGATAAGATAGAAAAGAAATAAGAGACATAGAACAAGTTGGAGAAAGGAAACCATAGATGATAGCAGAAAGAATGAAGCCGCTTATGGCAAACAATTCGGCCATAAGGCTGATGTTTGAAGAAGGTGACAGAATGAGAGCCGAGCTTGGAGCGGAGAATGTGTTTGATTTCAGCCTCGGCAACCCCAATGTGCCTGCGCCTGATGAAATCAAGCAGGCGATTCTCGATATACTTGAAGAGGAAGACTTGGTAGTACTTCACGGATATATGAGCAATGCAGGCTTCGAGGATGTGAGAGAGGCTGTAGCTGAATCCCTCAACAGAAGATTCGGAACCAGCTTCGGCAGCAGAAATATTCTGATGACAGTAGGCGCAGCAAGCGGTCTCAATGTGACACTCAAGACTATCCTGAATCCTGGTGATGAGGTTATCATATTCGCCCCTTACTTCCTGGAGTATAACTGGTATGTAAAAAACTACGACGGCAAGGTAGTGCAGGCACCTACTGATAAGAAAACCTTCTATCCTGATATTGAAGCGCTCAAAGGTCTTATTACCGATAAGACAAGAGCTGTCCTCATCAACACTCCGAACAATCCTACAGGCGTGATTTACAGTGAGGAAACGATAAAGCAGATTGCAGCCATCATGGAGGAAAAGCAGCAGGAGCTGGGCAGGACATTGTTCCTGATAGCGGACGAGCCGTACAGAGAGCTGGCTTATGACGGCGCTCATGTACCTTACGTAACAAAGTATTATGACAACACGTTTGTGGTGTATTCATACAGCAAATCTCTGTCGTTGCCGGGAGAACGTATCGGATACGTTGTAATTCCCGATGAGATGGAAGAAAGCGCACTTGTATTCGAAACAGCTACGGCTGCCAACAGAATCAGCGGTGCTGTCAATGCCCCATCACTGCAGCAGAAGATTATCGGAAAATGTGTCGATGCCAAGGTCAATCTCGAGGCATATGACAGAAACAGAACGGCTCTCTATGAAGGACTTAAGGACTGCGGTTTTGACTGCGTCAAGCCTGAGGGTGCGTTTTACATGTTCCTGAAATCCCCTGTGGAGGATGAGACAGAATTCTGCGCTGCTGCAAAGAAATACAACATTCTGATGGTTCCGGGAAGCTCCTTCGCATGCCCGGGATATGTGAGACTGGCTTATTGCGTATCATATGATACCATCGTCAACTCCATTCCGGCTTTCAGGAAGCTGGCAGCAGAATATGGACTCTAGCGTAAAATGAACACTATATGATGTGCAGACCGTGGTATAAACGGAATGCACATCGTTTATTTTTTTGAAAATTTAGTGAAAACCTTTGGCCGAAGGTACAAAACACCTTCATTTTAAGGTATAATAGTATTGGTTTTTGATATTTCATAAGAAGAGAGGATTGCTTATGGTACGCAAAAAGAACGTCAGGAGAATAATGACTGCGGCATCTGCAGTAATAGTGGCTGTAGCGCTGATAGCCGCACTTGAACTTACAAGACCGTATGCTGTTTTTGCAGATGGAACCAAGGTAGAGGATCCATATGTTGTCAAGGCAGATGATCAGGAACTGTTCCTTGTTGAGGATGCGGAGACTGCCGAGAGGGTTATAGAAGCGGTGCTTGATGAGTATTCGCCTGAGGGTGCACAGATTAACTCTCTTGTTGTTGATAAGAAGCTAACTACTGATGACAAGAAGCTTCAGAGGGGCAAGGAGCCTCCTGTGGTTCTGACAGAGGAGGAGGCTGTAGCCGATATTCTGGAGGCAAATGCATCTGATGATCCATATTTTTCTGTTACCATCAATGCAGAAATGGGTTCTGTAGAGGATATCAAGGTAAAGACAAAATATGAGAAGACCGATGAAATGTATGAGGGCGAGAGCAAGGTCAAGGAAGAAGGCTCAGAGGGAAGTCAGGTCGTTACAAATCAGGTTATAAGTGTAAACGGTGCTGTGCTTAATACAGAGGTTGTTGATACAGCTGTAATAAACGAGTCTTCGGACAAGATAATCTATAAAGGAACGAAGGAAAGACCTAAGGATACAGCTTGGGGCGATTACAGCGGCAAGGTCCTGGGAAGCGGCGATGGCGCAGCTATTACCAACTTTGCGCTCCAGTTTGTCGGAAATCCTTATAAATACGGTGGAACCAGCCTGACAAAGGGTGCTGACTGTTCTGGCTTTGTACAGTCTGTATTCGCTAAATTCGGTATTTCGCTCCCGAGGACAGGTGATGTTCAGGCTAAGTGCGGTAAGGGAATTTCACTCAGCGAAGCCAAAGCAGGCGATCTGATTTACTACCCGGGTCATATAGCCATATACATGGGAGGCGGCAGGATAGTTCATGCAGCCAATCCGTCAAAGGGTATATGCGTGTCGGGCGTACATTCCTGCGGCAAAATCCTGACAGTAAGAAGGATTGTGGAATAGTTAGATATTCTCTATAACTAATATAACCATATTGAAGACAAAACCGGTTCGCTTATAGCTGACCGGTTTTTTTCAGAATACTGCAGTGAACCTATATGAGGAGAATTAATAAGAAACCGATAAGAGGAGAAGCAGCATGAATAAACTCTTTTGCAGACTGTTTCAGGCAGCAATGAAGCTTGGCATGTATTTCCTGCCGTGGACAACTCCGGAAGTAATAGAAGGTCAGGGGAGCAGCATCAGAATTGTCCAGGATATGAAAGCACGCCGAATTGATTGCGCGCTTGTTGTAATGGGACCTAATATGATGAAGCGTGGACTTCCGGTACCGATGCTGGAGGAAATGACCGGGGCAGGGATAAAGTACAGAGTATTTGACAGCATCACCACTGATCCGACCGATGAGCAGGTGGAGGCAGGAGTTGCAGAGTACAGGAAGCTGGCAAAGCTTCGAAGCAGACAAAGCACTATGCTGAGCTCTCCGGCCATTGTATTGTTCGGCGGGGGCTCTCCAATGGATTGTGGCAAGGCGATTGCTGCACGCATAGCAAGGCCGGGGAAAACCGTTCCTCAGCTTCAAGGGGTACTCAAAGTGCGCTCCAGAAAACGTGTGCCTTTTATATATGCGGTACCAACCACATCAGGAACGGGTTCGGAAGCCACTATGGCGGCTGTTATCACTGACCACAAAACCCATCGAAAAAAGTCGATAAACGATATATCTATAATTCCGCATGTCTGTGTCCTCGATGCTTCCTTGACAACAGGGCTTCCGCCGGAGATTACAGCCAATACGGGAATGGATGCATTGTGCCATGCTGTCGAAGCATACACAAACGGCACTTATAATACATCGCTGGAGAAAAAGATGGCGAAAAAGGCAGTAAAGCTTATTTACGATAATCTATACAACGTATACAGGGATGGTTCAGATATAAAAGCACGTCAGGAGATGCAGCTGGCGGCTTTTTATGCAGGCAGGGCTTTCACTCGCGGATGTGTCGGATACATCCACGCTGTAGGGCATGCTATTGGGGGATTGTACGGTGTGCCTCACGGCAGAGCGATGGCAGTGCTGCTGCCTCATGTGATGAAAGCGTACGGTGATGCTGCAGAGAAAAAACTGGCTGAGCTTGCGGATTGCTGTGGAGTATGTGCAGATAAGATGTCAAAAGTTGAGAAGGCTGACAGCTTCATACGATGGATAGAAGAACTAAACGAAAAAATGGGAATCCCGTGTGGTCTGGACTGCATCAGAGAATGTGACATTCCATTGATGGCAAAATGGGCAGCTGCCGAAGCAAACCCGCTGTATCCTGTGCCAAGGATATTTAATCGTGGGGAGTTGGAGCAGCTGCTCATGAATGTGGTGGAATCTCCGGCGCCGTGCGGCGCCGGCATCTACCACTAAGCTTTACCGAAGCCGCACTGTGGATATGTGCAGGTTTCGCAGTTAAGACAGAGACCGCCTACAGCAAGCCTGTTGATATCATCCTTTGATACACGTTCGCCTGCCAGAAGACGAGGTACGATCAGATCGAAAATGCTTGTGCGGCTGTACATAACGCAGCCGGGTAGACCGATAACCGGCACATCTCCGATATATGACAGCATGAACATGGCCCCGGGGAGGACAGGAGCACCATAGCTTATTACCTCGCCGCCGGCTTTGCGGATACCCGATGGGGTCCTGTCATCAGGGTCTACAGACATACCACCGGTAATACCGATTATATCCATACCCTCATTAACCAGCTTCCGGATGCAGCCGGCAATCATCTCATCGTCGTCATCGGCAAAAACCTGTTTTGCAACAGTGCTGCCCAGAGCACTGAATTTTTTGACAAGAACAGGGCCGAAGGCATCCTCGATAAGACCTGAATACACTTCACTGCCTGTGGTGACAACACCGACCTTCATATTCTTCAGTGGTTTGATAGTGATTAGAGGACCTTCAGCCAGCAACGCCTCTGCCTTCTGCATTACGGCGTCAGCTACGAAGAGAGGGATTATTCTCGTTCCCGCCAGTTTTTGTCCCTTTTTTACCACGATGTTATCATGGATAGCTGCAAACATTATCTCATCCTGTGAGACAAGCTTATACAACCTCTCACGGTCAATTTTGAGAAGACCATCGATTTCTGCACTAAGCTCGATTTTGCCCTCTGACGGTTCTGACAGCTTGATGTTCTCGCCAGCCGCCTTTGATGCGATTCTGTAAGCAGCTTCGTTTTCATGGACATCGGTATCATCCTTTTCTAGAACGAAAAGGTGCTTTTTGCCCATTGAAAGCAGCAGAGGAATGTCCTCTGCCGTTATAACATGCCCCTTTTTAAATTTTGCGCCTTTGTACTGTCCCGGAATGATCTGTGTCAGATCGTGGGCCAGTACGGTACCTACTGCATCTTGTACGTTTACTTGCTTCATTTTTGGATTATCCTTCCTTCTTTTAATTTGATGTTTTTATCTGCAAACAATTCAGTTTCTTTGTGATTGTGGGTTATCAGCACTGTCGGAATCTTCAGCGTGTCTTTGAATGACATAAATTCATCATACACCATATCCTTGGTGTTTTCATCAAGTGCCGAAAACGGTTCATCCAGCAGCATCAGTGCCGGTCTTGTAACCATAGCCCGCGCCAGGGCAACACGCTGCTTTTCGCCCCCTGAAATGTGGGTTGGACGTTTATCGGAGAGATGTGATATGCCTAGAGTTTCCATAGTATAATCAGCGTATTCCAGCATTGCCTTGCGGCTGCTGCCCCTTCTGAAGCCGCGCTTGCTGCGCAGGCCATAGAGAACGTTGTTTCTTACCGTCATATTAGGAAAAAGCGCATAGCTCTGGAAGAGATATCCTATGTGGCGCTTTTCCACATGAATGTTTATTCTCTGTTCGCTGTCAAAGAGAACTCTGTCATCGATAGCGATATGTCCGCTGTCCGGGATCACCAGACCTGCCAGACAGTTGAGTATGGTAGTTTTGCCGGCGCCCGAGGGACCCTCGATAACCAGAAGCTCATTGCCGATGGATACATCAACGTCCAACTCGAAATAATTGAGCTGCTTCTTAATTCTGAAATCAAGTCCCATATCAGTTACCTCCGTAGTTCTTTTTCTTGAGCCACATATTAAGTCCGAATACCAGTGCAAAGCTGAACAGTACCATGATCGTAACAAGGATATTCGCCTGTTCATCCTTTCCGGTTACTACAGCGTAATAGATTGAAGTCGGAATGGTCTGAGTCTTGCCGGGAATATTTCCTGCAAGCATCAGAGTAGCACCGAATTCCCCCAGAGCCCGGGCGAAGGTAAGCACAATACCGCTTACGATTCCGGGTCCCGAGAGAGGGAAGGTAACGGTTCTGAATACTTTAAAAGAGCCGCTGCCAAGCGTCCTGGCTGCAAGCTCGTAAGTCTTATCTACACTTTGAAATGCCCCTTTTGCATTCTGATACATCAATGGAAGGGCTACGATGGAAGCTGCAATTACGCATGCTATCCATGTGAATACGACCTGAATACCGAAAGTATCCAGCAGAAAGGCCCCGATAGGACCTCTCCTGCCGAAAACCTTCAAAAGCAAGTAACCTACAATAGAAGGAGGTAAAATCATTGGAAGGATCAAAATAGTCTCCCATATATTTTTACCGGGTATATTTTTCTTTGTGAGTAGGTATGCAAAGAAAACACCGAAAATAAAAGCAATTATGGTTGCAATCGTTGCAACTTTTAATGATAAAATAACTGGTTCAAACATAATTTTATGATTGAGAGGACGCCGCCTCACGGCACCCTCCCGTGTTGTTGTCAAATTTACTATTTTACACTGAAGCCGTACTTTTCGAATACTTCCTTAGCGAAGTCAGTCTGCAGGAAATCATAGAAATCTGCTGCTGACTCAGCCTGAGGAGCTTCCTTCATAATAGCTGCAGGGTATACGATAGGATCATGCAGTGAGGAATCAACGTCTTCAATGATAGCGCCCTTAGTGTCGTCAATGAGGAGAGCATCAGTCTTGTAAACGAATCCGCAGTCTGCATCGCCTGTTTCAACATAGTTGAGTACAGCACGAACATCCTTGGCATAAACGATCTTGTCAGTCAGCTGATCTGTGATCTGCATATTGTCAAATACCTGGCTTGCATACTTGCCGGCAGGAACTGTTTCAGGTTCGCCTACAGCGATAGTTCCAACTGCATCGGTAGTAAGTGAATCCATTGTTACGGAATCTTTCTTCTCAATTGTTGAGATGAGAGTCAGAGTGTTTGTCAGCATGTCCTGTCTTGTTTCGGAATCAATGTATCCTCCTTCTTCAAGCTGATCCATATTAGCCTTTGACGCGGAAATAAAGATGTCACAAGGCGCTCCGCCTTCAATCTGCTGTACCAGATCTCCTGAGCCTGCATAGCTTGGAGTGATAGTGCAATTGGCATCCTTCTCGTACTCAGCGATGATTTCATCAAGAGCATCTGTAAGACTTGCTGCTGCCAGTACTGTAACTTCCGTGGTTTCTGCTGTTTCTTCTTCGCTTCCGCAGCCTGTTAATGCCAGCATTGAAAGTGCCAGAACGAGGCTGAGGGCGATTGATATAATTTTTTTCATCATTTCCTCCTGAATATCTAGTAATGGAGGCCGGCCAACGATGTTATCATATTAACATGATAAAAAAAGCGGGGTTGTTGGTTTGCCAACATTCCTGCAAAAAACTTTTATTTTATTCTATTTTTTTTGTAAAAATCCGTCGAAGCTATGCATTCCTTCCGTATTTAAAATCACCGGGTGTGCATCTTCGCTGAGCAAAGTGAACGTGTTCTTGTTAAAATCAATTATACCTTCACGTTTCATAACATTGAGCTCGTTGGAAAGTGCACTCCTGTTGACACACAGGTACTGAGCCAGCTGCTCACGGTTCATGTCGAGAGAAAAGGTGTTTGAGGCATATCTTGACGCAAGGAATTTAAAATGTGCCATGATGCGGCCCCGTATGCTTCGTCTCGACAGTATCTCGATTCTGTAAAGCTTTTTGATATCATCATTTGCCAGAAGCTCCATCAGCCCGGAGAGCAGCTCACGTTCAAAGGAACTGTTGAACACCTTCTGGATATCAAAGAAAATTGCAGTTGTATCTCCCTGTGCAGAGAGCTGCAGAGGTGACGTTCGCTTTCCGGACAGTGCTCCCTCAAAGGCAAAAATCTCCCCGCGCCTGTAAACATAAGCCAGATGGGAGCTTCCCTCCGCATGCAGACGCTCACCTTTGACGATACCCTTGTGCACTATGGCAGCCCTCGTTATTATTTCATCCTGATGATATATTGTTTCATCGCTGACATAATTATGAGGAGCCATGCAGAGCTCATCCCAGACCTGCTGGTGAAAGTCCGCATCTATATATTTAAAAAGCCCAGACATTGCAACGCTTTGAAGATGTGATTTGTCCATTATTTTTCCTCCAGCGATTTTTCCAGCTGCGCCATTCTGCCTTCAGCAAGATCCTCGGAGATATACACCTGCCCGCATTGCGGACATCTGGGAACTTTATGTGTAAAGTGCCTTTCGAGATAGGTTACGTGTATTTCGATATCCTCCAGACTGCATCGGCAGCGGCTGCACATCAGTATGCCGGCTGCACCGGAATCATCGCGTTTTATATTTCTTTTCGGTACATTCATTTTACACCTCATGTGGGGTACTGGCAATGCAGTAATCAATTTGACTGGAACATTTTGCGATCCTCCAGGAAGCTTTCGGTGGCATGTATCCTGCCGTCCACCAGAGCTTCGGAGATATAGATCTGTCCGCACTCGGGGCAGCGAAGAGCTTCCAGTGCGAAACGGCTTCCCAGGTATGCAAAACGCACACCTGCCGGCTCCAGTCTGCATCTGCATTTGCCGCATTCGAAAGTGTCGGGGCCATTGCCCGCAGCACTACATTTCATCTGCTTTTCTGACGCCATTCCAGACCGCCTCCAGTTCTATCTGTAATCTGTGGCTGTAGGCATTGACAACTTCGAAGAAGGTTTTGCTTTCTGCCACCTGCTTGTATTCCACCCAGTAGGTCATATTGCCGATCTGCTTGTAACCGGTCAGAGTTCCTGATTCGGTATTGAGTATGGTTCTGCCTGTGCGCTGGCAGAATTCAATTACTTCGGCAATTTCATGCTCAAATATATGCTTGCTGTTGAGCTTGTCTCTGATTTCGTCGCTCATGAACAGAGTAAGCCCCAGCATCTTATCTTCTATTTCTATTTCCTCACCCCAGAAAAGCTCCAGCAGCATCTGCTTCAGTTCCATCCTGTTCTGCCATCGCTCGGATATTGTAGGAAGCGGGGCAGATACCAGAGGTTGCTCTTCACCTGCGCCGCCGTCGTGGTCATGCTCGTGTATCATATGCAGGTTGGAATCACCCATGCCGAAGACAAGCTCCAGTATATGAACGGCGTCCTTGCCGTGGGTTTTGAACATATCGCGGCAGTTGATGCAGTAGGTGATATATGGGTATTCGCCTTCCGCAATGCGGCGTTGTGCTACGAAGTCGCTGTAGCCCTTGTCGGCTATATCACCATGACCGCCGTAGCCGCAGCACTTGGCATACTGTTCGTTTTCCGGCAGAGGATGAAGCTTGACACCCATTCCCTCAGCCAGCTCCGACACAGCTGAGCGCACCTTGTCCTCATGTCTTGCGGCACAAGGGTTAAAGATACTGTAATCCACAGAGTTGCAGCCGCCGCTGACATTCATTTCTACAAGCAGCTCATAGAGTGAAACCACCGGAATATCTGGCAGGTTTTCACGGAACTTCTTGTAGCAGGTCATACAAGCCATAATCATGGTCGGCCTGCCCAGCTTATCCCACTTGTTGCGGATGTCATCGAGGACCGCATTGAAGCCTTCCACGTCGCCTTCCCACTCTGCCGCAATTCCGCAGCATTGCAGGAACATCGCAGTGTCAGGATGCTGGAATCTCAGGGCATCGTAGACCTTGATGACAACCTCAGGTTCGGCGGCACCCAGCTGACAGCCGGGGAAAAAAGCATATTCGCATGAATCGAATTCCTCTCCGGTCTCCTCATTGAGAGGTATCCTCACCAGAGAAGCCTCGCCGTTTGCCTGCTCCATATCGCGTCTGTAAAAATCATGAAAAGCCCACGGCATCTTGCCCTGGCGGTACATTTTCTGTCGTCCCACCATAAACAGGGTGTCCATATCGATATCCTCAGGGCAGACCTCGCTGCAGAGGCCGCACTGGTTGCAAAGGGACATGAGCCGCCTTGCCGGTGTTGCCTTGAGCTCCGTCTTTCCTTCCAGCGTCGTTGCAATAACCTCATCCTTGATGCGGAGCGGCCATTTGTTGGCGTATTCGCAGAGATCGCAGTGCTGACGGCAGTAGGAGCATTTGCATTCAACGCACCTTGAAGCTTCAGCTGCGAACTCCTCTTTTGTATATGTATCTCCGGCAGCTTCGACTGTCGGTTTATCCTCGTCAATGGTTACCATTCCTTCGCAAAGGGCACTCTGCTGGCTGCCGTTCGGGTAGTACTGATGCCCGGTCTTAAGGTAGTTGTCTACAGTCGTTCCTATATAAAGTCCTGCAGCAACAGAATCAATCAGCTCTGTACCAATGAGTCCGCCCACGGCGAACCAGCCGGCGCCGTTTATTTCGCAGCAGTATCGATCACCTTCGTCGCTGACAGCATCCAGCAGCCCGAAGTCTGCGCCGCCGTCGCCCGTGGCCACAACTACAGCATCAAAGTCCATTCCATTAAGCTGTGCCGGATCACTTATTTCCGTATTGAAATGTATTTTGTAATCCTGGAACTGCAGCTGCTCATTAAAATCAGCTTCAACGATTTCAGGGTCTATCACTTCGCGCAGCCATCCGCCGATAACATCGCTCTTTTCAAAGACCTCCACATGATATTTCTTCGTGGAAAGTCTCAGAAGGGATCCACTTCCGGCAGCCCCTGCACCGATGATGGCAATACGTTCTTTTTTCGCAGGGATATTGTAGTCAGTAGGTGTTGTATCCTTCGTGAGTGCCAGTGCAGCCTTCTCCAGCTCCGGCAGATTGACAGCGCCGCCGTGCTCTTTACATGGGCATACATCCAGGCATCGTCCCGGGCATATCCGGCTTACGATGCGAGGGAATCCCACTGCATTTCTGTAGACGTTAAAAGCAGCCTTGGCTGAGCCTCTGCGTGCTTTTT
Source organism: Bacillota bacterium (assembly GCA_030526355.1). Lineage (GTDB taxonomy): Bacteria > Bacillota > Clostridia > Peptostreptococcales > Anaerovoracaceae > Lentihominibacter. The sequence continues at coordinate 68,277 of JAUNDC010000005.1, forward strand.
CCATGAAATTGGGGATCTCCATATTGAAAGGGCACGCTCCCGCACAGTAGGGGATTGTTCCTTCGATACAATTATCAAAATTATCCAGGTAATCGGACATATTAAAACCTCTCTAATTAGAAATAATCGACCCAAAGACACCTTCGGGCCGATGTATTTATTTTACATTATTTTATGCTGCCGGGCAATATTATTCTGTAGCGTCATTCTTCAGCGGGTTGATTGTCGGTGGTTCTGTGATAGGCTCCCATGTTTCTGCCTTGTCGTCAGGGAACATATCGTCGTACATATCAACCATAGGGTTGTTCCTGATGTATTCCATTTCTTCGTAGAAGTCGGAGCCCAGGAAGTATTTCTTCGGAATGTTAGGATCCGGCTCGCCCTTGGCGATGGCATCCAGTCCTGCCTTGATCTTTTCGGGATATGCAGGTATTTCGTGGATTCTTACGCCGCACGCGTTCTTGATGGCATTGATTACTGCCATGTGTCCGCCTGACTGGAATGCTTCGGAAGCTCCTGATGATCCGAACGGATTTGTCGCTCTCGGTGTGCATACGTGAATCAGGTTGAAGTTGTCCGGGATATCCTTGATTGTAGGGATTCCTGCGCCCACGATGTTAGAGTGCTTCTTGACATCTTCGTAGTTTTCTGTGAGGGCGAATCCGATGGAGTGTGAAAGCCCGCCGTATGCCTGACCGTCAACTGCTGCTATGTTTCCGATGGTTCCTACGTCGTCAACGTCCCAGTAACCGATGCATGTCGCCTTGCCTGTCTTGGCGTCTACTTCTACCTCTGCAACTGTCAGCGAGTATGTGAATGCTGGTGTAGGGTTGCCCTTGCCTGTATTAGGATCCAGATACTTGAGGGTCATATCCTCAGGGTTGTTGTATTGGTATTCATACTTGGTAGGGATGTTCTCTGCAGCCATTTCTTCATATGTTCTGTAGGTTCCGTCCGGTTTTCTCATTGCATCCATCAGCTGGTTTGCAGCTACATATACAGCTTTGCCGTTCATGTAGTGCTGTCTTGATGATGCTGTTGCTCCTGAGTCAGGGCAGAACTTGGAGTCATTCTGTACCAGCTTGATGTCGTCAGGAGTGAGTCCCAGCGGTTTGAAAGCTTCCAGCATAATCATAAGTGAACCGACGTCTCCGCCCTGGCCCTGATCCTGCCATGTATTGTAATTGGCGATTCTGCCGTCAGGAAGCAGCTCTACAGCTACTGTACACTGGTCGAAAATACCTTCTGTTACGTTGTATCCGCCCCATGCTACGCCTACACCGCGCATCTTTTCCGGAGTGGATTCTCTTTCGCAGCGTTCCTTTACTTCCTGATAAATCGGTCTCATGATATCCATCATCTTCTCCATAGGATATTCTCTGTATGGATACTGGTTGATGTTGAGATCGCCAGGTCTTGCTATATTGATATATCTGAATTCAAATGGGTCCATGCCGATCTTCTCGGCCATCATATCCATCATTGCTTCCGAGCATGTATATGCCTGCGGTGAGCCGTAGCCTCTGTATGCGGTGCCGTAGTTGTGGTTCGTGCAGGCTACTCTTGTGAGTCCCAGGCAGTTTGGCACGTTGTAAGGGAAATACATGAACTTGGCTGGTCTTGAAATCAGGTCATCACCCAGCTCGTTGTAGGAGCCGTGGTCCATTCCGCAGTCCCATTCGGCAGCGATGATCTTGCCGTTTTCGTCGCAGGCAAGTCTGCTGTTTGAATATGCTGGTGCACGCTTGCCTGATACTGCCATGAATTCGTCATAGTCTATGGAAAGTGCCACCGGCATGCCGTCACATGCCATGCATGCGATTCCGGCCATAGCATATGTAGCTGCTGCAATACCCCAGCCGAATGTTCCGCCTGTAGGGTTTTCGACAACTCTGATTTTCTCAGCAGGAAGTCCTGTAGCTTCGGCGATGTCACCGATATTTGAGTATATCTGCATTGCCTTGCAGTGGATTGTCAGCATGTCGTCTTCATCCCAGTAAGCCTGAACTGTATCACCTTCGATAGGCATATGCGGTTCTCTTGATGAGTAGAAGGAGCCTTCTACAACGTACGGTGCTTCATCGATAAGCTCAGGCACGTCGTATCCTGCGCCTTTTACATTAGGCTGCTCTGACCATACATTCGGGTGGTCAGGGTGGATTCTCTGGGCGTCAGGCATTGCTGCTTCAAGATAAGTCCTGTACTCAGGAAGCTGTTCCCATTCAATAGTAACCTTCTTCGCAGCTTCCTTGGCGTGCGCTTTGGTATCAGCAACTACCAGAGCAACAACGTCGCCGTAATTGAAAATAGTGTCTTCAACCAGAATAGGGTGGGACTGTCCTTTGGCTGTGGATCTCGGTGTCATGTTAAAGAAACCTATTCTGTTAGGACCTTCTATGTCGGCAGCAGTTACAACCCTGTATACGCCGGGCATATTCTCTGCTTCATCTTTATTTATTTTCTTGAGCTTCGCATGGAAAGCAACCTTAGGCTGCACCAGACATGCGTGAAGTGTGTTTTCAGGCATCTTGAGCTCGATATCGTCACCGTAGTCTGCGAGTCCGCATACCTTGGCGAGTGCTGCCGGTCTTACGAGTGCTTTGCCGTAATATTCGCCGTCCTCAGGCATCTTGACCATGATATCCTCCAGGGCACAGTCGCCTCTGAGCACCTTGGCTGCGTTCATCACGGCGTCTATAATCTGCTTGTAGCCTGTACATCTGCAGATATTTCTGTGCTTCTGGAACCAGTCTCTGGCTTCCTCTCTTGTTGGATCAGGATTTTCCTGAAGGAATTGATATGTTGATACGATAAATCCCGGAGTACAGAAGCCGCACTGTACTGCTCCTGCATGCATGAATGCTACCTGGATAGGGTGGAGGTAGTTTGGAGCACCGATACCCTCTACTGTGGTAACCTTGCTGTACTCTTCCACTTTATTGATTTTCTTGGTACATGAACGTATAACCTTGCCGTCCAGTATTACTGAGCATGATCCGCACACGCCTGTGCCGCATCCTACCTTTGTTCCTGTCAGACCTAGACGTCTGAGAACTGATGCCAGCGTATCTTTTTCGGGATCACAAATAAACATACGGTCTGCACCGTTGATGTTGAGCGTCATTTTTCTTAACTTCATAATTGCCTCCGTTTTTATGAAATTGTGGTGTTACTTGCTGTACCAGATTTTAAATATTCTGATAATATATTTTAACAGTTTTTTTGGCGCAGTGTCAACAAAGGGCAGGGCGATTTAGTGTATTAACTTGCTGGAATTGCAGTATATGATTGTTGAGATGTTGGGATTGTTGTTGGGCTTGTTGTTAGGCTTGTAGGAGCTGTTGGGATTGTATTTGAGATTGCGGGGGCTGTCGGGATGAGGGGGTTGGAGTTGTGGATACTTGCTGGATTAGTTGGTTTCATCGGTAACATCTTCTTTTATGATAAAACCCCGATTCTTTTACGATAAACCTCCGATGAACACGGTTCAGGTGTGCATGTTTTGCAGACATACCACAGGCGATCAAAGCTTATACATCATAATATATTATAAAAACCAAATCTATCCCCATGGCAGGGTAGGTACCAAAGTGCTAATCAGAAAATGAAAATGAGCGTCGCCCTAATGATTTTATCCATTAAAGCGACGACCCCTTTGCTTAGCGTTTCTTTCGTTACAAATATCAGCATTAGTGTCATTGCATATATCTGTATTATCGCAGCGGTTATCGGCAGCTGTCTAATCATCCGCGCTGCTGCTCCACGGGAAAGGTGCACCGCATTTCGGGCACACCTCCGGCAGCTCAAATTTCAGGTTTTTTGGCGTCAGATATACCATGCCGTAATAGTGCCACTGCTTTATCAGGCTGCCACATTCAGGGCACGAATCGATGAGGGGAAGTCCGCATTCAGGACAGTGTTCATCTTTTCCGGCCCGTCTGTAGGTTATGTTGACATGCCCGTTTTTACATGCACGAGCATAAAAATTACTCATTATTTGTCCTCCATCATAGATTCCACCTGGCTCATTCTGCCGTTAACCAGCTCTTCAGAAAGGCATACCTGCCCACACTCCGGGCACCTGGTGACCTTGTGGCGGAAGCTTTTGCCAAGATATGAAAACTGAGCATCAAGCTCCTCCATTTCAACCTGGCATTTATCACATATCAGTTTCTGTTTTTCTTCCATTCCAGACCGCCTCCAGTTCTATTTTCATCCGGTGTGTATAAGTGTTGAATATTTCGAAACAGCCATCCTCTGAAGCGTCAGGGCAGTATTCTACCCAGCAGGTGATATGACCGATTTCTCTGTATGCCTTGTAATGACCTGTAGCAGGGTCAAAAGCACGCCTGCCTGTAGTCTCGGCGTTGGAAATAACGGCGCATATATCTTCTTCGAGCAAGTGCTGTTTGTTGACCTTTTCACGCACATCATCCTGCATGATGAGGGTTAACTCGCTTTCGTATGATTTCATTTCAGGTACTTCTTTCCATATTTCTTCAAGTAGACGTTTCTTTAATTCGACCCGGTTGCGTCTGCGCTGTGTTACATCAGGCTGAGGCCTGCAGCATTCAGGGTCTATTGCAAAAAGCACGTCAAGTATATGAACAGCTTTCTTGCCTCTGTCGCAGAAAATATCTCTGCAGTTGGAGCAGTAGACAATATATGGGGAATCGCTGAGCTCTATTCTCTGGCGTGCAACGTATTCCGCAAAATCAGGAGCAGCTATGCTGCCCATGCCGCCGAAACCGCAGCAACCGTGGCTGCTTCCCTCAGGAAGCTCCTCTGAAGGTATATCCGAAGCAGTCAGAAGATTTCTTACTGACTTTTGAACCGCCGAATTATTTCTTGCAGAGCAAGGATCGAATATGGCGAAGCTCTCGGATTCCTCGGTGACCTCAACGCCATTTGAACTACCAAATCCCCATTTTTCGAGAATCTCATAAAGCGAAACCGTAGGGATTTCAGGCAGATATTCTCCGAGATGTTTCTGACATGATATACATGCCATAATAAGCGTTGGTTTGCCCAGATCCTCCCAGTCCTGTTTCAGACCGGCGATTTCTTCATTGTGAAGGCTGCTGTCGCCGTTCCAGTCTACCGGAATGCTGCAGCACCTCAGCAGCAGAGAAGTATCAGGACGTCTGGAAAGCAGCCATTTATATGGTTTTATCACATATTCCGGGTCAAGAGCGCCTAGGTTGCAGCCCGGGAAAAAAGCATAGCCACCGTCGACATCCGCAGCATTGCCTGAGTCTGAAGCTGTGCTGCAGCTTGAACAACAGCCGGCATCCGCAGGTGCAGTGCGCTTTACAGCAGCATACTCTCCATTGGCAAATTCCATATCCCGCATAAAATATTGACGATAGGCAGCAGGGACCTTGTCGGCCTCGTGCATTTTGTGACGTGCATATTTGACCATACCACACAGATCGATGTGCTCAGGGCAAGCCTCCTCCATAAGCTCGCACATGGTGCAGGCAGCAACATATTTCCGGGCAGGCGATTTATGGACGAGAGAACCTGCAGGCTTGCAGGAAAGAAATATTTCATCGCGCATTTTTGCGGGCATCTTGTCATAATAAGCTACCAGGTCACAGTGTGTGGCACACGCATTGCACTGGCATCGTATACACCTTGAGGCTTCAGCGATACACTCATCTTCAGTGAGAGCAGGGCCGGCAGGCACTATAGCAGGTGAAGCCTTGAGCGCCTGAAGATCAGGGACACAACCCGTAGGAGCGGCTTCGCCAGGATATTCAATTTTTTTTGTCTTCAGAAATCCCTCCGCTGCCGTTGAAATATTAATGCTGTCTGCCAGAGCATGCATCAAATCCTTGCCGCACACCTCGCCACCGATAAACACCGCGGTGTCACCAATCATCATAAAACCGCCGTTTCCGTCGGCATCAGGCAGGGGCACTCCGAAGGTGCTGCCGTTTCTGCCTGTAGCGACATAGATTACATCGAATCTGTCGTCAGCGTCGGCAGCAGATGAGTCGCGGCACATATTATGTAAATCACTGATATCTGAGTCCGTTACCAGTGAATATTTTTCGTTTTTGAACTGTAGCTCGAATTCAGCCATGTAGGCAGCTTCATCCATCAGCTCAGCCAGATGACCGCCGATTTTTGAGCTCTTCTCAAACACCGTAACACCGTACTTTTTAGAAGCCATACGGAAAGCAAAGCCCATTCCTGAAATTCCGGCACCAATAACAGCAACCCGCTGCTTTCTGGCAGGTAGATTGTATTTATTTGGCGTCTTGCGTGTAGCGTTTGCGATTGCAGATTTCTCCAGAAGCCGGAGCTGCACGGGGGTATCGACTGTTTTTCGTACACATACATTTTCGCAGTATGCAGGGCACAGCTCTGAAACGATGCCCGGGAATACGACGCAGTCACGAATCGATTTATATGCTGCATTGAAGCGTCCGCCGGCAATTCTGTCCTGAATGGTCAGTATGTCCATTTTGAAAGGGCACACGTCTGCACATGCGGGGATGTCGCGTTCTCTGCAGGTGTCAAACTGCTGATAATATTTTTGCATGTTCTCTCCTCTGTAAATCGTTGTTTAGAACAAAGCGGAGCGTGCATGAACAGCACGCCCCGCGATTTCAGCTTTTCTTTCGCACGAGATGACATACACCATCAGTGCATATCATACGTCATGCTATTTCCACTGGATTCCTTCTTTACCAAGTGAACCGAATTCAACGTTTTCAGGCTTGGAAGGTGTGAGTGGATTGTTCTTGATATCTTCGATTGCATCATACAGGTCTGATCCCAGGAAGTATGGTTCAGGCTCGTTAGGGTTAGGTTCGCCCTTAGCGAGAGCATCGATTCCGGCCTTGATCTTGGCAGGTGTAGCAGGGATTTCGTAAATTCTTACGCCTACTGCATTGTTGATAGCGTTGATTACTGCCATGTGGTCTGATGACTGGAATGCTTCTGAAGCTCCGGATGAACCGAAAGGTCCTCTAGGGTCATGTCCGCCGACATCGATTGAAACCAGCTTGTCAGGAACATCCTTGATGTATGGTACTCCGGCACGGAACATGTTGGTGTGCTTTTCAACATCGCTGTAGTCTTCGCTTAATGCGAATCCGATAGCGTGTGAGATACCGCCGTTGATCTGACCTTCTACTGCCTGGATGTTACCAGGTTTACCAATCCAGTATACACAAGTCATTCCTGTACATGTAGTTTTACCTGTAGCTACTTCTACATCAACCTCTGCCATGAAGAGGGCATATGTATATGTATAAGTAGGGTTACCGCTTCCATCGTTAGGGTCGAGGTCGTAGAAGTAATCATATTCGTCAACTGTTGCCCAGTCTCCGTTGTATCTTGTAGGGATTCCTTCTGCGATCATTTCGTCATATGTTCTATAAGTGCCGTCAGGCTTTCTCATAGCATCTGCAATGTTCTTTGCAGCTACTATACTTGCTTTACCATTAGCATAGTGAGATCTTGAACCAGCTGATTCACCAGTGTTAGGACAGTATTTGCTGTCTGTCTGGATCAGCTTGATATCGTCAGGAGTTACGTCAGGGAAGTAAGGCTTCAGTGCTTCCAGAGTACAGATGAGTGAACCCTGGTCTCCGCCCTGGCCCTGATCCTGCCATGTGTCGTATTTTCTGAACTTAGGTCTGTCACCAGGCATCAGCTCGAGAGCTACGTGAGCTTCGTCAACTGCACCCAGACCTACGTTGTATCCACCCCATGCGATACCTACGCCCTTCTTGATTTCATCTGTTGATTCAGCCTTAGCTTTGGCAACAGCTTCTTCATAATGAGGCTTCATCTTGTCCATCATTTCTTCCATTGGATAGTGGAGGAAAGGATACTGGTTCAGGTTGTCCTGACCTTCTCTTGCTATATTCTTATATCTGATTTCGAATGGGTCGATTCCAGCCTTTTCTGCCAGCATATCTACCAGTGCTTCTGATGCAGTGAATGCCTGAGGAGCACCGTAGCCTCTGTATGCAGTACCGAAGGAGTGGTTTGTAACCGCTACTCTGGAAAGTCCTACTGCATTCGGCATGTAGTAAGGGTAGAACATGAATCTTGAAATCTTAGTGAGCTTGTCATCACCCAGTTCGAAGAATGGACCGTGGTCGAGTCCTGCATCGAATTCACCTGCAACGAACTTACCGTCCTTATCGCATGCCAGCTTGGCATTGAAGTAGGTCGGTGAACGCTTACCGGACACTGCCATGAACTGAGCGTAGTCCATTGAGAGTGAGCAAGGCATTCCTGTAACCTTGGTAGCGATACCTACCATTGAGTATGTGTGTGCACTCATTGCCCATCCGAATGAACCACCTGTAGGGTTTTCGATAACTCTGAGGTTTTCAACAGGGATACCAATAGCTTCTGCCATATCGTCTCTGTCAAAGTATAATGTCATTGTCTTGCAGTGTACACAGAGGTTGTTGTCTTCATCGTAGTAAGCCTGCATTACGTCACCTTCGATTGACATGTGAGGCTCTCTTGACGAGAAGAATGAACCTTCTACTGAGTATGCTGCATCTTCGATGAGCTCAGGAACGTGTTCGTGGTCACCCTTGAGAACAGGAAGCTCTGAATAGATGTTGGCACCATATGTATCAGGCAGCCAGTCATGGATCTTCTCTGCATCAGGAGTAACAGCTTCGAGGTATGTCATGTATTCAGGCAGCGGTTCGAGCTCAACCTTTACTGCTGCAGCAGCTGCCTTAGCATGTTCTCTTGTGTCAGCGCAAACCAGTGCAACTACATCGCCATAATAAAGGATTTTATCTTCAGCCAGAATGTGGTGAGCCTGCTGCAGTTCAACAGTTCTTTCTGAGAATGCATAAGTCATCAGCTTGTTGGCACCTTCAACATCCTTAGCTGTGATGATTCTTACAACGCCCGGCATCTTTTCTGCTTCGCTGCAGTCAATGTTGATGATCTTGGCGTGGCTGTATTTTCTCGGCTGAACCAGCTCAACCTTCAGTGTTTCTGCAGGCATGTGGAGTTCCACATCATCACCGTAGTCACAAACACCGCAGGCCTTGGCCATAGCGTTTGGTCTGATAAGCGGCTTGCCGTAGAAGTTGCCGATATCCTTTGACCAGTCGTATGTGATGTCTTCGAATGTCTTCTCACCGCGCATGATTGCAGCAGCTTCCATTACAGTATCAACGATCTGCTTGTAGCCTGTGCATCTGCAGACATTTCTGTGCTTCTGGAACCAGTCTCTTACTTCTTCTCTTGTAGGATTGTCGTTTTCCTGAAGAAGCTGGAAAGCTGATACGATAAATCCAGGCACGCAAAAACCGCACTGCACAGCACCCAGATGAACCCATGCATACTGGAGAGCATGGGGGTGAAGAACAGTACCGATACCTTCGATAGTGATTATCGAGCTGTATTCTTTAACGCTCTTGATTTTCTTGGTACATGAACGGATTACTTTTCCGTCAAGAATAACTGAACATGCTCCGCATACACCTGTGCCGCAGCCTACCTTTGTACCGGTAAGTCCGAGACGGCGAAGTACGGAAGCAAGAGTGTCCTTTTCAGGATCACAAATGAACATACGGTCTGCACCGTTGATGTTCAGTGTCATTTTCTGCAAATTCATAATTGCCTCCATTTTGCTTTCTTTTTTAAGAAATAACGTTTACTTGCTGATTGTTAATGTCTTGACAACATTATTACCTATATAATATCAATTTTTTGCATATAGTGTCAACGAACGCCCTTTGCAAAATGGTATTAATTTGCTACAAAAACCATAATTAGTATGCTGAAATAGCCCTTAAAATTATCAAGAGCTTAGATTGGCATACTAATTGAATATTATCTGAATTTTTTGTTTTGCGTGCAAAATCACGCTGTTTAGAATGTCAACAATCCGACGCTGCCAGCAGCTTTCATTCTGTCGGAATCTGTGTCAGTGACAGGATATCAGCCTCCTGCCATTATCCGCAGGATTTTGACATCGTCGTTTTCTGTTAAAGTGCGTGTTTCATACTCAGCCTTGAGAAGCTGAGTGCCATTAATCCAGACCGCAGCCTTTTTGAGGCCGCGTATCCGGATAAGGTCTTTAATGGTGGTGTTATTGTCGATTAATGTTTCTTTTTTATTGATTGTAACCTTGATTTTGTCTTCCATTGTAATATATGTTATATCCATTCAAGACCGAGTCGTTTAATTGTTTCTTCGGTCGGATTTCCTGTTTCGGGATCCCAGCCTGCATATCTGTAATATGTAGTGAGGGTCTGTTCGAACTGCTCAGGAGTAATCTGTGCGATTTCTCCCTCTGTATATTCAACAGGGAGAAAAGCCTTTTTAGGAAGGACGTCATCTTTTCTTGTGAAGCCTAGTTTCTGGTTGAAAAGCTTCATCATGTTGATACGTCTTTCTCCGATTTCCTGCAGCTCATCGATGGTGACATCCCATCCGATTGCTGCCTTGCAGAATTTTACAAGCTCTTCAGGTCCATAAAGCTGCCATGCAGGTCCCCATGCGAACTGGCAGAGACAGAGGGTGTCCATCATAGCATAGAATTTCTGTGTCGCGTATGCGAATTTCGCTTTGTTGTCATCCAGAACTCCGTATCGATCGCATTTTTCAAAGGTATCCAGCATGTTGGGCCACAGCCAGTTCTGATCATCATCAGGTGCCATGAGTGCCGGGTCATGTTCAGATGACTGATGATCTGCTCCAAACGGGTTAGCTGCATAGTTCAGTGCAAGATTAGGCTTGAACTGTACCATATGGGCAGGCCATTCCTGACCCTTGCATGCAACAACTAAATCCTCGGCTTCAGGGCCAAGCTCTTTTGCAGCAGCAGCACTGCCTTTTGCCAGCAGCGCACCGATGCCTTCTTCCTTGGCTGCAATTTTTTTGATAAGTATATCAAATACTTCGCCGTTTCCGTATTTCAGCTCGAGACCATCTGTCTGCTCTGTTGTCAGGATGCCTTTTTCGAAGCAGTCCATTGCCCATGCGATAGTGGCTCCGCAGCTTATTGTATCCATTCCGTACATGTTGCACAGCTGGTTGGCATGGCATATGTCTCCTAGGTCTGTGTTGCCACAGTAGGAGCCAAAGGTGGCCAGCGTTTCATATTCAGGACCGCCGTATCGAGGTTCTGCCTTGCCCGGTATATCTACGACACCCTTGCATCTGATGGCACATCCGAAGCAGGTGTCTCTTTCTTTTAATACTGTTTTCGTAATAGTTGTTCCTGCCGTTTTGATCCAGTCCTCCATGATGTTTTCATCCCAGTTGTAGGATGGCAGGAAACCTTCTGCCGCATGCCCGTCAACGCATCCTGCAGATCCGTTGAGTGATGTATCAACGATGACATCGTTTGCAGCCATTCTTTCTTTGACGTTAAGTGTAAGCTCCTTGAATGCAGGAAAATCTTCAGGTACAACAGCAGGTGCTTTTTTTACAACAAGCGCCTTGAGGTTCTTTGAACCCATTACCGCTCCGACGCCGTTTCTGCCGTTTGCTCTGCTGAGACGATGCATAATCGACGCATAGGATACCAGATTTTCACCTGCAGGTCCTATGATGGAGGATTCGAAACTTCTGTGACCGAGTTCAGCTGCGATAGCTTCCTCCGCATCTCCTGTAATCATTCCCCACATTGCCGAAGCATCGCGTATTTCAACCTTATCCCCTTCTATGTAAAGGTACACGGGTGAGGATGCTTTGCCTTTGAATACAATGGAATCCCAGCCGTTGCATTTAACTGCTGCGGGGATGAATCCGCCAACCTGGGAATCTCCCGCGGTTCCGGTAAGAGGACTTTTGGTGGTGACACACATACGACTCTGCCCACTTATCGGAGTTCCGGTAAGTGGTGATACAGAAAATATCAGCATATTGTCAGGAGACAGAGGATCAACTTCAGGATCCATTTCACTGAGCATTATGTACATGCCCAGTGCTGAGCCTCCCGGGTATTTTCTGTAGGTTTCGGCGTCAAGGGTTTCGACTCTTGTTTCTCTTGCGGTCAGGTCGACATATAGAATTCGTGCATTTTTTATCATACGTATCTCCACCTTTCGTTATATGAAATCCTTCCGCCTACCGGAACGATTTCTTTCAAAATGCACATAAGCCTGACTGCGCACTTTTCTACGCAACAATCAGCAAGTAAACAGCAAATTATGAAGTTAAGAAACATTTGCAGTTAAAAAGAATTGCAATAAAAAAGTGCGCAGTCAGGCTAGAAAAAACATTATATAATAATTTCCAGTCTCCTTCGCACAATGGCAGGCCACAGAATCGCTTCTGAAACCCTAACGTCCTCGCCGGCATCGTGTGTCTAACGAGAATCGGAGAGTATTCAATTGTTGTTCTGCTAACATTTTACTTTCATGTGGATGTAAATGTCAACTGTTTTTTTGTATATGCTGATAATAGCACAAAAACTGCCCCTGAACAATTCGCGGAATAACATAAATGAGGGCGAAATGTTATCGGGGTAACATTTGAGTGGTTTAATTTGACCCTTTGTGCAGCTTTCTATACCAAATAGGAAAAAAATAACAAAAATGTATTGACAAACCAATTACATAATTGTAAAATTATACCATCAAAACATCTGCAGGGAGAATCCTTTTATATGATTGTATCTCCAACCCACGATAGTACTTAATGAGCACATGACCATTTGCCATCTGCCTGCGGATGTTTGGATTTAAGCAGGAGGAAAATATGAACAAACCTAAACATACATATAAAGACAATACATTCTGTACACTTTTCAACGATAAAGAGCGGATTATCGAGCTATATAATGCCCTTACCGGCAGCAATTACGATAAAGACACTCCGGTTGAAATCGTCACGCTGGAAAATACTTTTTTTGGTGATCGCATAAACGATCTTTCGTTTATCATTGATCACAGATGGATAATTTTAACGGAGCAGCAGAGCACGCTTTGCCCGAACCTGCCGCTGAGGTCACTGGTATATATCGCGAGGGAATATGAGAAGCTGGTATTTTCACGGGACATTTACAGCAAAAAGCTTGTGAAGATACCGACGCCTGAGTTTTATGTGTTCTATAACGGTGCGGAAGATGCGCCGGTCGAACAAAAACTGCTACTGTCTGATGCATTTATGACAAAAGCGGCTGCCATTGAGGAAAGTATCAGGGAGTGTGAGTCGGAGGGAATTCTGGCTGACTTTTTGAAAGAACATGGTGGTGATGTTATGAGTTTTTTGTTTGAGAAGATGACGCGAGAAGAGTGCGAGGCTGTCAGAGAGGCTGATGGGTATGCTTCCGGCTATGAGCAGGGCGAAGCCGCCGGATTCAAGCGAGGCGAAGATGTCGGATTTGAACGTGGTGAACGACAGAAAGCAAGTGCTATAGCTATGAATTTAAAAAAATCAGGATTTGATATCGAGGTAATAGCAGCCAATACAGGCCTGACAAAAGAAGAGATAGAGAAACTGTAATTTGCAATCTAGAGAATGTGGAGTCTCCAAATACTGCTTGTGATGAGCGTATTTGGAGACTTTTTTGTTAATATCTTCATAATACTGGGAAATAGTCTCCAAACAGATGATTTTTTACTGATATTTGGAGATTTCAAGCCGTGGAACAGCTGTGGAACATATTAAAGTCTCCAAATGACATCTTTAAGACAATTAATTGGAGACTTTCAGAAAGAAACCTCGAGCGCAGATGCCTTTTGATATGAGAGTGTATTCTCTTGAACCCCTCGAAAGTAATTGCATATCAAGCTCGCTATGTCAGGTTTGTGTATTTTTTTAACTGAAGAACTTACCTAAAGAGATAATTCATCGGCACTGTGGCTTTCCTGATGCGAAGAAAAGAGCTTCAGAATAAAGTGTTAGCACAGATAAATTAAAAACAGTATCATATGTGAAACAAATTAAAATAACAAAAAAGTGTTGTCTCAATAACGTATGCTGTGATAAAGTATAGCGTAAAGGAAGAAATAAATTTAATATAGTAGAGCGATTCCGAACGTGAAGACCTAAGGGCGCGTAAAGTGAACTTGATTTGTTGTAAGAAATCGGGTTTCATATCAGGTTTATGGTCGAACGTCGATGGGTAATGCCGGAAACAGCATTGCCTCCCGCATTTTGGAAAGGAATGGTATTAAAAGCAAACCACTCTTTCCCGTATTTAAGGAAAGAGTTTGTTTTTGCTGTATACAATTGATTTGTATATATTTCGTTATAATACAAATCAGTAATATGCGCTAAGGGAAAGGAATTGACACGACTATGAGCAGTAAATCAAATATATCAATATATTCATTACGTGCATTTTGCTGCAAAATTTCAATAAAGACAATAATAGAGCCATCCTTAGAGCACAGGAGCATTTTATGATTTCTGTAGTCTGAAGATGGTTTTGTTGTATAAAGAATCACAATTATTAATTATGAATGAGGAGGAAAACATGAAGTTAAGAAACAGGAAATTCATTGTCAGTGTTTTGACAGCATTGATGATGGTATTTACATTAGTGCCGGGAATGGCATTTGCGGATGAGGCGTATAATAGTGATTATCTTAAGGTTGATCAGACAAACCTTGTAGATTATCCTGCCGAAAATTCAGCAATGAGATGGCAGGTAGGGCCGAATGGACAGGCTTTAAAATTGGTAGACATAGCAGAACTTACCATTAAGACTGACCCTAACTATGACAAAGCAGAGACTGGATACAGAAATTATATTTTAGAACCCTTTGATAGCACGAAGCCAATTGAGTTCATCTATAATCTAAGTGGCGGACAGTGTAGCGGTGTTAGTATCGAAAATATTGAAGAGCAAACAATGCCGAATATTTTTGTTTGCAAAGCCGAAGATAATGATTTTTCGCAAAAAATTGCATCAGATGAGAATAATAAATTAACTCACGGTAATAAAGTACTTTCAGGAACTGGATACACAAATAAATCGGAAACAGAAAGCGGATATAAAAATGAAAAAGGATATAATCTGAATATTTCTTTAAATGGATTATCTGCAGGTGAAGAATATGCTTTGGTATTCGATAATGGTGTTGCAGGGAAGCCACAAAATAAAACTGGCAAATACGAAACTACATTAGGATGTCAAGTGGTTTTCTATTTCTCAACTAAAACTTTAGTGGATTCAATCAAATTAGATAAAACTGACATTTCAATTTATCATGGCTCTACAACGACAATCAGCGCAACAGTTGCTCCTGAAGATGCTACAGATAAAACAATTGTATGGACATCATCAAATGAAAAGGTTGCAACAGTAAAAGACGGCAAAGTTACTGCAGTTGGTGTAGGAACAGCAACAATCAAGGCAACATCAAATGACGGCAATGCGTCAGCTGAGTGTAAAGTTACAGTAAAACCTGTAAAAGTATCAAAGGTTAAAGTAAATACCTCTAAAACTACAGTGGCAGTTGGCAGCTCAAAAACTCTTAAGGCTTTAGTTTATCCATCAAACGCTACCAATAAGGCCGTTACATGGAAGTCATCAAACAGCAAAATAGCTAAAGTTAGCAGCACTGGAAAGGTTACTGCAGTTAAAGCAGGCAAGGCAACAGTAACAGTAACTACAAAGGATGGCAGCTTTAAGGCCAAGACTGTAATAAATGTTATACCGAAGAGTACAACGTTCAAACTTTATGCAAAGAAACATTCAATCGCTATCAAATACAAAAAGATAAAAGGTGTCAGCGGATATGAGGTTTACAGAGCTAGCAGCAAGAATGGCAAGTACAAAAAGGTAACAACAAGACTTCAGAGATATCCGGATACATATACAAGCATCTGGTTAAGAAGTGATAAGACATATTATTATAAAATACGTACATATAAGACTGTAGATGGTAAGAAGGTATACAGTAAATTCTCAGAAGTTAAAAAGATAAGAACTAAATAAGTGAGCTTGAAGCAGGCTGTGTTGGATTGAACAGTCTGCTTCCTTTATAAATTGACACAGAGGTTATTATGAAGAGAATAAAGAGAATTTTATCCATTGTAATAGCGCTTACTTTGCTTGTTTCCTGTAGTATTCCTGCGGTTTCGTTTGCGGAAGAAGTTGATATTGCATACGGATGGCAGGGATTAGGAAATCCGGATAGTCCGTCAAATATTAACCAGATATTGTTAAAAGTTCCTGGTGCAGACCAGATTAAAGTGGTTCACGTTGCACGAGATTATGATGATTACTATGAAAATAGGATTGTAGAGCCTATTGATGGGTCTGAAGGAGTAAGCTTTACGTTTGCGATGAGTTCTGGAATGTCAAACCTTAATCCTGAAGATCCAGATAGTTTTAATAAGTTTATTAGTAACAATATGAATCGTATTAAGATATTGGATGAAGATAGAAATATCGCTGCAGAATATGATGGCGGGAAAGGAGATTTATATCTTAATATAGAAGATTCTAATGGAAAGATAGGGGATGATAAAAGTACTGCTTCTATAGTAATTGGGGTAGAAAAAGGTGTATTATCTGAAGGACACTACATATTGCAGTTTGATAAAAATGTATGTGGAAACAATACTGATAAAATTATAGGAGTTCCTATTGAATTCCATTTTGAACTTAAAGTGGTGTTGGAACTAGCAGAGCTGCTGAAAGAAGTGAATGAATTTATTGATAACGATAAATTCAAAACATATACTGATGGGGAACAAGGGGTTGCCGGATTCTATTCAAATAGTTTTCTTGTAGATCAGCTTAATCCTCAAATTGATGAAGCCTCAGATATTGAAAAAAACACAGATCCTGAGAAAGGAGACGATAAAGCTAAACGAGAAGCAGCAGCAAAGGCACTCTACGACGCATTCAAAGAATTTAAAGAAACAGTTATTGTAAAGGTAAATTCAGTTTCAATCACTCAGCCTGGCGAGTCTGTTTTCGTAGGAGATACAGGAACAGCTAAAGCTGAAGTATCAACTACGCCCGATGAAAGAAAATACAGAACGCTTGAATGGTCTGTTATCCCTGAAGATGGATGTGTAAGCATTGATTCAGAAACTGGAGAGTGGAGTGCAAACTATGCAGGTAGTGCTGATATTGTAGCAACATCAACTTCGGGAACCAAATGGGATGAATCTAATGCAAA
This sequence comes from Bacillota bacterium, assembly GCA_030526355.1. GTDB lineage: Bacteria > Bacillota > Clostridia > Peptostreptococcales > Anaerovoracaceae > Lentihominibacter. The sequence continues at coordinate 85,370 of JAUNDC010000005.1, forward strand.
TAATAAGACAATAAAGAAAGCTGTAATAGTTAACGAAAGTGAAACCGGGGTTGTAGAGATTTGCATGAGGGAAAGCGGTACACTTGAATCATTGATTAATAAACGAGCTGGAGCTCAGCAGGTAGAAGCATTGAAGGTATATACAGCTTCAGGAGCAACCTTATCAGAGTCGGATATTATATATATAAATGGACTGAATGGATTAACTAAACTTGATTTATCTAATGCAGACTGTTCTGAAGTAAAGCTTGCAAACAGTTCGTTGGAAACAGTAATTTTGCCGAAGAATTTAGCAACTGTTGGTGAAGGAGCTTTTTCAGGCTGCACCGGCTTGCGGAAAATAGAAATTCCGGCCTCTGTCAAATCAATAAGCTGCAGTGCTTTCAATGGATGTAAAGCTCTTTTAGGGGAACTTTCAGTTTGGGGAGTTACACCTCCGGAATTAACAGAACAGGAAACGATATCAGGTACTAAACTATTCAATGGCTGCGGCATAACATCTATAAAAGTTCCTTTCAGAAGCAGTGGGGATTATAAGAATGCTGATGGATGGAATTGTGGAATTAACATTGCTGAAGCGGACATAAGACAACTGGAACTTAAAAATGTACAGAAAGGAACTTTACAACAGCGTGCAGAGGAAGAGTTGCAGAATTTAAAGCTTGATGATAGTCAGATAGACAGATTTATAATAACAACAGGAGAAAGTTATCTGGACTGGGATGATATTAAATGGCTTCGTGTCAATTGTATGAATGCTACGGAGCTGGATTTGTCTCAGGCTGCAATGAAGGATAGCGCAGCTGCATATGGTTCAAAAATAAAGGCTAATACATTTAAAAACAGGGTGACATTAAAAACGGTAAAGCTGCCTGATCCTATAGAATCTATTAGTCAGTATGCCTTTGGTGGATGTGAGAATTTAAGTGAAGTGGAGTTTCCAAGCGAAATAGGCAAAATAAATAATGGAGCATTCAGTGGATGCAAGAGGCTTCCAAGTGTAATATATTTTGAATGTTTGGATCCACCTTATTTTGAAGGAAATCCATTTGATTTGGGGACGGTGAAAACATTTGTTGTTCCTGTTCAAAGCGTAGAAAAATATAAAACTGCTTTTATAGCTGCTTATGGAATAAACTTTGAGAAGTACTTTGAAGTAGTACCTGACATATCAATCACATTGGATAAAGCAAGCGTGAATCTAGAAGCTCCGGCTACAGCCAATTTGGCCGCTGTTGTAAAATCGTATAAAGGTGACAGCAGGACGGTTATCTGGTCTTCCAGTAACGCTAGCGTTGCAGATGTAAAAGAAAAAGAAGGAGCAACTAATACCATAATTGCCAAAAAAGCAGGCACCGCAACCATCACAGCCAGCGATGTTTCAGGAGCTGCCAAGGCAACCTGCACGGTAACTGTCAGAAACCTTCCAGCACCATCAGTAAGTGCTGCTTCTGCTGCCTATAACAAAGTGAAGGTATCATGGGGCGGCGTTAGTGGTGCACAGAAATATCAGGTGTTCAGATGTAACAAGTCCGGAACCATAATAAAATCATGGACTCTGGGTTCTACATCCAGAAGCCTGACCGATACGGGGCTTACAACAGGTACAGCATATTACTATAAAGTGCGCGCCTACAAGACAGTGAGCGGAGTCAACTATTACGGTGATTATTCTTCGCTGAGAGCTGGTGTTCCATCACTTTCCAAACCAGCCACGCCGTCAGTGAGCAAGTCATCAAAGACAACTGTAAAGGTGAAGTGGAAGGGCATTTCAGGAGAGACTGGCTATCAGGTTTATAGAGCTACTTCGAAGAACGGCAAGTACAGCAAGGTGGCTTCCGTTAAAATGGCGTCTTCCAAATATCCGTATGCCAAGATAAAGACGAAAAAAGGTAAGACGTATTACTATAAGGTACGAGCCTACAAAAAAGTGGGAAGCAAAACTGTCTACAGTAGCTTCTCAAGTCCTAAAAAGTACAAGCTGAAATAAAATATATTTAGAGGAACCGGAGTGTGAATGAGCACCCGGTTTTTTCTTGTGTGGCTCAGGCATCTCCGGCGGTTAAGGATGAAAGACTGTTTTTGAAAAGATTCATGTTAGACAATAAATGTAAAATAATAGAAATAATAGCAAAATAAGGTTTACAATATTTTCCTTATGATGTATAATTTCCTCAAAAGGGACAACGTTGTTTTGATTACAGTTTTTAATGAGGCCCGGAGCAGGAGGAAAATATGAACAAACCTAAGCATACATACAAAGACAATACATTCTGTACACTTTTCAACGATAAAGAGCGGATTATCGAGCTATATAATGCACTTACCGGCAGCAATTACGATAAAGACACCCCGGTCGAAATCGTCACGCTGGAGAATACTTTTTTCGGTGATCGCATAAACGATCTTTCGTTTATCATAGACCACAGATGGATAATTCTAACGGAGCAGCAGAGTACGCTTTGCCCGAACCTGCCACTGAGGTCGCTGGTATATATCGCGAGAGAATATGAGAAGCTGGTGTTTTCGCGGGATATCTACAGCAAGAAGCTGGTGAAGATCCCAACGCCTGAGTTTTATGTGTTCTATAATGGTGCGGAAGATGCGCCGGTTGAGCAAGAACTGCTACTATCAGATGCATTTATGACAAATGCGGCTGAGTGTGGTAAAATATCACTGGAGGTAGTCGTTAAGTTCATTAATGTGAATTACGAAAAGGGTGCGGAGCTGCTCACGAAGTGCAAGACTATGCAGGGGTACAGCGTGCTGATTTACAAGATTCGCGAGAAGCAGAAGGCGCATGGAAATCTGGCGGCTGCCATTGAGGAAAGTATCAGGGAGTGTGAGTCAGAGGGAATTCTGGCTGACTTTTTGAAGGAACATGGTGGTGATGTTATGAGTTTTTTGTTTGAGAAGATGACGCGGGAAGAGTGTGAGGCCGTCAGAGAGGCAGATGGGTTTGCTTCAGGATATGAGCAGGGCGAAGCCGATGGATTTAAAAAGGGAGAAACCGCCGGATTCAAGCGAGGCGAAGATGTTGGATTTGAACGTGGTGAACGACAGAAAGCAAGTGCTATAGCTATGAATTTAAAAAAATCAGGATTTGATATCGAGGTAATAGCAGCCAATACAGGCCTGACAAAAGAAGAGATAGAGAAACTGTAATTTGCAATCTAGAGAATGTGGAGTCTCCAAATACTGCTTGTGATGAGCTTATTTGGAGGCTTTGTTGTAAATATCTTCATAATAATGGAAAATAGTCCCCAAATTGTTGCTTTCTAACTGCTATTTGGAGACTCCAATCTGTGGAACGTCTGTGGAACACGTCAAAGTCTCCAAATGACATTTCTATGACAAAGCTTTGGAGACTTTCAAAAGGAAGACTCGATCACAGCTGCCTTTTGATATGTAGGAATGAAGTAAATATCGCAGTGCGATATTTATGACATTTCCCAGCATTCGGTATTTCCTTCTCAAAAAATTAAACCACTAAAATGTAAAAGCTTGGCAAAAATATGAAGCCTAAAAAACAAAAAATGTTGTTATCTGAACAACATCTCCGACAATATATGATATAATATTACAAAATGAAAAGAAACAATTCCGAACGTGAAGACCTAAGAGTCTCAGGGCTTATGGTCGAACGTCGATGGGCAGTGCCGGAAACAGCACCGCCTCCCGTATTTGGAAAGGAATGAGGTCAAGGATAAAGAAGGTCTCTTTCCGAAGCTTTTGACATCGCCGCATAGCTTATCCGGCAAGTCTGAAGCATCAAGGAAAGAGTTTTATTTTTGTGCACCCATTCCGTTTTTTGTTACTGATAAAACAGCATGAAAGGATAAAATATGAGAGTATATATTTGCGTAGATGATACAGATGACCTGACAAAGAGCACCAGCACCGGCAAGATAGCCGATATGATAGCGCAGGAGATAGTGAAGATGGGCGGCACCATGGACAAGGGGATAACCCGCCATCAGCTGCTGCTTCACGATGACATAGACTACACATCTCATAACAGCTCCATGTGCATGGTGATCGATATAGAAGGCGTTGAGATTCCGCAGATGCAGGAAGCCGCAGTTAAAGTGCTCAAGGCAAATATGGCGGCAAGCTCGGATCCGGGACTTTGCTTTTGCAGACTGGATCAGCTTGAGGAGCCGGAGCAGCTGATAGCATACGGCAAAAGAGCTCAGAACGAAGTCATACAGAAGCAGGAAGCCTATGATCTGGCAGCACAGATCGGCGGTACTGTGCTTGAAGAATACGGCGGCACAGGCTGCGGAGTTATAGGAGCACTGGCAGGAATAGGACTCAGGCTTTCCGGCTGCGACGGAGTTTTCAGAGGTGGCAAAGGCGGCAAATTCGACGGACAGACCCATACCGTGGCAGAGTGGAAGGTGCTTACGGATATCGAGCTATTCCTTGATTTTGACGGAAATGTTCTCGAAGACACAGACTCGATTGAAGTCGGCGACCAGCTGAAGACATCAATGGTAGATCACAAGGTTACACTTATAGCGTCAAAAAAAGGCGATCACTACAAGGCCTGCAAGAAAAAGGAACTCTATCAGGGTGATAAACGGATAACAAAATGGACAACAGCCTGTGAGAAATTCGAGCAGGATAATGATATAGAGGAATGCTATGAAGATTCGGAAAACGCATGCTACAACTGCCTATACAGACGATGGACCGCAGAAGGCTATCGCTGCGTTAAATAACCTGCTGAAGCAGATTCGCAAACAATTGAAGCCGAATCAGATAACATAACAGAATAAACGAGGAAACAAGAGTGACAGCAGAACAAAAAAATCACAATTTAATAAAAGCTGCAGTACTGATAGCGCTTCCGGTCATCTTCTTTGTAGGAACAATCTGCATCGGAAGATACAGCGTCAGTCCGGCCGATGTTTTCAAAAGCTTTGTGACAGCTATTACAGGAGCAGATCTCGGCGTTGATGAACAGACGATAGGAGTGGTGATAAACCTGCGGCTTCCGAGAGCTATACAGGGCATACTGGTAGGAGCATCTCTGGCAGTGAGCGGAGCATGCTTTCAGAGCCTGTTCAGAAATCCCCTTGTATCGAGCGGGATGCTGGGAGTCTCCAACGGAGCAGGCTTCGGGGCGGCATTATCCATACTACTTTTTAACAGTATGGTCATGACCTCGATATTTTCCTTCGGATTCGGAGTGCTGGCGGTGATACTGGCATACCTTGTAGGTAAAGTGAGCGGAGGCACACCGACAATAACGCTGGTGCTTGGCGGAACCATAATACAATCGATTTTCTCGGCGCTGCTGTCGCTGATAAAATATGTTGCAGACCCCTACAGCCAGCTGCCGGCAATCACATTCTGGCTCATGGGAGGAATGGGCTCCACTAAAACCACAGAGCTGGCATTTTCTGCAATCCCTATGCTCATCGGGCTAATAGGGATGCTGCTGTTCAGATGGAGGCTCAATGTGCTTTCCATGGGGGACAGAGAAGCCAAGACCCTCGGACTTAACGTAGGACTTAACAAAGCTATCGTCATAGGCTTTGCGACACTGGCAACAGCCGGAGCCGTATGTGTCAGCGGAGTCATCGGCTGGGTAGGACTTGTAGTGCCGCATATGTGCAGAATGGTAATCGGCAGTGACAACAAATGGCTCATACCGGCGGCAATCTCAATAGGAGCATGCTTCATGGTATTTGTGGACACCATCTGCAGAACCATTACAGGAGCGGAGATACCACTAGGTATCGTGACAGCCATTGTAGGCGGACCATTCTTTATCTACCTTTTGAAGAAAACGAAAGGAAGCAACTGGTGATAAAATGAAACTTATGGAAGTACGCGATGCAGCCTTTACATATGACAATAAACGGATGATATTCGACGGGATAAATTTTGATATAAAAAAGGGAGAAATCCTCTGCATCATAGGACCCAACGGATGCGGCAAATCTACTCTGATAGACTGCCTGCTGGGGCTCAAAAAACTCAAAAGAGGCCAGATCACCATCGGAGGCAGAAGCATTGAACAGATGAAGCCGCGGGAATTTGCAGAGCATGTGGCATACGTTCCCCAGGGACACAAGACCACTTTTGCATATACAGTACTTGACGTGGTGACAATGGGCAGAACATATGCAGCAAGAATGTTTTCACCTCCGGACGAGCAGGAGAAGGAAATAGCACGTGATGCGCTGAAGCAGGTGGGGCTTGAGGGCTTTGAAGACAGAGAATATACCAAGCTTTCGGGGGGCGAGCTGCAGCTGGTGATAATAGCCAGGGCAATAGCGCAGCAGTCACAGCTTCTGGTGATGGATGAGCCGACGGCACATCTTGACTTTACCCATGAGCTTACGGTTATGGAAATCGTTGCGAAGCTGGTGAAGGAAAAGAAAATATCGATTATTATGGCGACACATTTTCTCAATCAGGCATATTATCTGGAGAATGCAGGCGTGGATACCAGAGTGGCACTGATAAACGGTGAAAATTTCGCACAGATGGGCAGACCATCGGAGGTTCTCACGACGGAGAATCTGGAGAAAACCTTCAATATAGTAGCAGAAATCGTATCGGACGGAAGCGGAGTACGAAAATATATACTGCCGCTGCGTAACAAGAGGTAATTATGAAAAAGAAACAAACCACAATTATATCAATAATACTGGCAATACTTATGGCCTTTACCGTCACAGGCTTTACAGGCTGCGGAGGAGATGGCAGCAGCGGGCAGGGAGACAAAACAGTGACCGACTGTGCAGGCAGGCAGGTGGAGATTCCTGAAGACCCCGAGAATGTAGCGTGCCTTTATGCCACAGCAGCTCATATGATGGCAATGCTGGATGAGGAACAGAAAATAGTAGGATGCCCAAACGGCGTCAAGTCGGACGTACTGATGCAGATGAAGTATCCTGAAATCACGGAAACCGCAACGCCGCATCAGGAAGGTTCCGTAAATGCAGAGGAGCTGCTGAGAATAGACACTGATCTGGCTCTTGTCAGCTTTTCACTGGCAGCAAGCGAAGGCGAGATGGCCAAGCTTGATGAGCTGGGGATACCGTACGTGGTAATAGATTATACAACCATAGACGAGCTCAGGACGGCCGTCAAGGTTGCAGGAGAGGTCTTTGGCAAAGAGGATAAGGCGCAGGCTTATCTGAAATTCTTTGACGACACGCTGACGATGGTGGACGATCGGCTTGCCGATGTTGATATGAAGGATGCACCGAGCGTATATCATTCGGTAAATGAAGCGATACGAACAGACCCGGAAGGCTCTATCTGCGGTGAAATTATGGAGAGAGCCAAGGTTGAGGATGTTTCCATTGCAAAGGGAACACTATCTACAGGAAAGAACGCATACGTGACGCTGGAGGAAATATATAACTGGGATCCGGATGCTTTCATCGCCAACGAATATTCCGTTACGGATTACATACTGTCCGACTCTAAGTGGAGCGGGCTTACAGCCGTGAAAAACAAGAACGTGTACACTTTGCCTGTAGGGGCAACACGCTGGTGTCATCCGGGCTCAATGGAAGCCCATATGGGTGTGCTGGCAGTGGCACTGCAGTTTTATCCTGACAGATTCAAGGATTTTGATATGAAGGAATACACATCGGATTATTACAAGGAATACTTCGGGCTTGAGCTCGATGATAAGACGATAGACAAAATACTTGCAGGCGAAGGCATGAGAATGTCCAATTCGCCGGTTCAGTAAATTGAGGTGAAACATTATGGAACAGATGCAGAAGGTAATGGAAGCAGTGATGAACGAGCTGAGAAAGGTCATCGTAGGCAAGGATGATGTAATCAGGAAGGTTCTGATGGTAGTAATTGCAGGAGGCCATATACTGCTGGAGGACGTGCCCGGAGTAGGCAAAACAACGCTGGCACTGGGGCTTTCCAAGGTCATGAATCTTGATTACAAGAGAATGCAGTTTACGCCGGATACGATGGCAAGCGATATTACAGGCTTTTCCGTATACAACAAGGAAACAGGCGAGCTTGAGTACAAACCGGGAGCAGCAATGTGCAATCTGTTCCTGGCGGATGAAATCAACAGAACATCGGCCAAGACACAGGCAGCGCTGCTGGAGGTAATGGAAGAGGGCGGAATGACGGTTGACGGAGTAACCCACAGAACACCGGACCCGTTCGTATGCATTGCAACTCAGAACCCGCTGGGAAGCGCAGGTACACAGAAGCTTCCGGATTCACAGCTGGACAGATTCATGGCACGCCTTTCCATGGGATATCCAGATCTGGCAAGCCAGGTGGATATAGTCAAGCAGAGACAGCTGACGGATCCTATGGATACTGTAAGATCACTTATCAACGCGGCGCATATCAAAGCTATGAGAAAGGCCGTACAGATGGTGCATATGGAGGATGAGGTCATCAGATATGCAGCTGAACTTTGCGAGAAGACTAGAAATGAGGAAGCTGTGGAACAAGGAGTCAGTCCGAGAGCAGTGCTGGCACTGGTGCAGATGGCGAAGGCGGCGGCGCTGATGGACGGCAGGGATTATGCGATACCACAGGATGTCAAGAGCGTGTTTATCGACGTTTGCGCCCACAGACTTATTCTGACTGCCAGAGCAAGGATAAGGAAGGAAACCGAAGAGAAGGTGCTGCAGGGCATTATGGCAGAGGTCAAGCCTCCACAGATAATAGACAGGAAGAAAAAGCAGGACGGTAAAAATGCTTAAGAACAGAGTGTTTTATGTGCTGCTTCTTGCAGCCGCAGCACTGATATACATTTTTACAAATACATACTATACGCTGACACTGCTGGCGGTCTGTGTGGTATTGCCGGTGGTTTCACTGGTGCTCATGCTGATTGCAGGAAGAGGAATCACAATAGAGCTATCGCTGCCGCAGACTGCAGAAAAAAAAGCAGCATCCCTCACATACCGGATAAATAATCCGGGACGTTATCCTGTAGCCAGAATAACCTTTCGCATCAGGATGGAAAACCAGATGACAGGAGCCGCCAGAGAGCGAAGAGTAAGTGCTACCGCAGGGAGCAGAGAAACTGTGACTGCGGAGCTTTCGCTGCAGAACAGCAAGGTGGGGACAGTGGTGGTATCTACGACTAAAATACGTGTCTATGATGCCTTCGGACTTTTTGTTTTCAGGAAACCCGATCTGCCGGATCAGGCAGTTATCATTTATCCGGATATGCGCAATGTTGAGGTGCATATGGAGAAGCCGGTGGAAAATACCGGCGACGGCAGCAGGTATTCCCCTGACAGACCAGGTCAGGACGTCAGTGAAATATTTGCTTTGCGTGAATACGTGCCGGGGGATGAGATAAGAAAAATCCACTGGAAGCTTTCAGGTAAAACGGACAGGACCATGGTCAGAGACTTCAGTCTGCCTTTGAACTATTCGGTATTTCTGCTGCTGGAGCTTACACGGGGAAGCGAGGAGCTGGTGGATGCACAGGTTGAGATCTTTCTGGCACTTTCCAGAACCCTTCTCGAGAACGGCATCAGTCACAATATGGGCTGGTATGATGCTGCAGAAGAGAGATTCAATGTTGAGGAGCTTGATGATTTCGAGGAGCTTGAGCTGGCGGCAGCCGGAGTGCTGTCATCCTATGCTGCAGAAGAAAGCGGCGCGGCTCTTGACTTTTATTCAGCCAGTGGATACCGCAGCAGAAACAACATTCTGCTGTATGTGGTAACAGAGCCGAAGCTTGACAAGATTGCGGAGCTTGAGGTATATCAGCGGATGCAGACGATTCTGATTTATGAGGATGAGACTGCGGCCAAAGCTGCGGAGCAGGAGATAGAGGCTGTTACGGTTTCAGTAAAGGAGGCTGCCGAGGGCATGCCTGAGATAATAGTTTAGGCGGAATAAACCCAGCGGTGTGATGCCGGATGAGCAATGAATTAAAAGGCGTTAATTAATATGAATTTGTTTAACAGACAGCAGGGGTCAGCGATGGATCTGATCCAGATAACAGATGCAGGTGAAGGCCGTCATATTCTGAGGGCCTTGTTTGAGCTGCTTCTGACCGTGGCAATGTCTGTGGCATGCTGGTACACGTACTTTTCCATGTTCCCTAATCCTGTCAATGATACGGTGTCGGTGCTGCTTATCGTTTTGCTTCCTGCAGTGCTGTACTGTATATGCAGAAGACCGCTTCTGGGCCGGTTTATGGTGTTCTATATTTTCCTCATCATAGCGGTGTTTTTCGTGCTGTTTTACAGCTCTGTATGGAACGGATTTCTGGTTATGGCCAATATCGTTGTGGAGGTGCTGAACAACCAGCTGGATGCGGGTCTGATACCATTTGAGCTGACAGGAGATATTGCTGACTGGAGCAGAGATACCATGATGGCGCTTATTCCTGTAACGCTGCTCAGCTCTGCGGCAATTGTCTACAGTGTATATTACAAGGAGCCGCTTATAGGCTTTGTAATGACAGCACTGCCTGTAATTACAGGGCTTTGCCTCAAAGCGGAGCCGTCAGTGTGGCTGCTGGCACTTATGCTGATATGCTGGACGGGGCTGATGGTGCTGTCTGCTGTTGCAAGACCTGCAAGCAGCAGGAAACGAAGGGTCATATACATTCAGAACCCAAGGCAGTCAACATTGCCGTACATTTTCATGAGCATAACACTGGTGCTGCTGCTGGGATACATACTGGCGTTTTCAGGCGATGATTACAGACCTCCGCAGAGCGTGGATGAGGCGAAGTCTGCCGTGATTGCCGCTGAAGAGCATATCAGATACGATAAGCTGGGCGGCGATGATATAGATCAGCTGGGTAGGGGTGATCTGACTACGACACACCCTATGGAATACACCGATAACACTGTGCTGCAGCTTAAGATGCAGATGCCTCAGCCGATGTATCTGCGAGGCTTCGTTGGAGGCAGTTATGCAGACGGCAAATGGACAGAGGCCGAGGATGGTGCTTATTCCGGTGAATATACAGGAATGATGGAATGGCTTGAGCAGCAGAATTTCTATCCGTGGATGCAGCAGGAGAGGCTGTACCGTATGTCGAAGAACTATGACTTTGTATCCGTTGATGTGACTAACGTAAACGGCAGCAGCAAGTATATATATCTGCCGTACGAGGCTGCACTGACAGGCGATACATTGCCGGACAAGTTAAAGTATGAGAAGGATTACGGAGCCCTGGCGAAGGGTCTTACCGGTCAGAGGGAATATACCTTCAAGGCGTTTCTGGCACGTATGGAGGATTACGATGAGCAGAAAATCGCCCAGTGGCTTGCAGAGGTGAAGCAGAGCCCTGATTGGGATGAATATGCAGAGCCTGAAGCTGTGTACAGAAGATATGTGTATGATACATATGTGTACGTTCCGGAAAAGGAACACGAGGCGCTTGCAGCCGTTGACGCAGACAAATGCCTGGGAAAGACGGTAGCGTACACTTTACATCACATACGTTCGGTTTTTGATGAAAAATATCAATATGACATCGAGTGCGAGGCAGCCGGAGAGGGTGCAGACGAGCTGGAGAATTTCCTGCAGAAGGGTAGAGGAAATGACATGCATTTTGCGACTGCGGCGACGCTCATGTTCAGGTGTGCCGGAATTCCGGCCAGATATGCTGAAGGATATTATCTGTCACCGAAGGAGATGAAGCTCTATACGGAGATGAGCGATATCAGCTACAACGTGCTGGATTCCAACGCTCACTGCTGGGTTGAGATATATATTGATGAAATAGGCTGGTTCCCTGTGGAGGTTATACCGGGCTTCTACGATATGGAAAAGCAGGAGACCAGTGAGGTCCAGGAGGACGAAAAGATAGAAGAAGAAACGAATCAGATGTATGAGGATCAGGCGCCGGAAGAGTCGGAGCCTGAGAAGCATCAGGAGGAAGAGCCTAGGCATATCAATCCTCTGATTCTGTTTATACTGTTCATTTTGCTGGCGATTCTTATCTATGAGCTGGCGGGCAGAAGACATGTGCGAAAAAGGTACGCTACCTTTGAGACGGTGTTTACCGATGCAGTGGTATATGCTATGTACAAGCATGTAAGCAGGCTTATGGCATTTGATAAGCATAAGCTGCCGGCAGATCCTTATGACAGACTTGATGAAATCTCAGCATGCTATGACGGCAGTGAAGAGCAGGGTGCAGAAGCTTCAGCGGAGGACGGTGCAGTGATGACCTTTGCCGAATTCCTGAGACTTGTCAACAGGGTGCGCTTTGGCAGGGTAAGTCTGACAGAAGCTGAGCACAAAAAAATGGCCGCATATGTGAAGCACACAGGCAGCCAGATTTATGACAGACAGAATCGTATCAGGAAGCTGATAATGAAATTTATTGTTTTTTACGTCTGATTATGATAAATACCGCAGTGAATGCGATAATCAGAACAATGAGAACAACAGCGGCGATGCGTGCGATGGAAGCCATATCGGGACCTGATTCTTCCGACACATCATCGAGGCCGTCCTTGTTTACCGGCACGGAATTGGCGTTTTCGCCGGAAGCTGTTTCATAGGTGATGATATAATCGCCCAGCTCCTTGAGTATCTTGTTTTCCTTGTCGGTGCGCTGGGTACCGGTAGTGAAGCTGATAGTGTGTGCATTGTCTATGACAGTTCCGTTTTTAGCCATAACAGTATTGTCAACGGCTATGCGGTAGCTGGTTTCAGGCTTCAGATCCTCAGCCGGCTGGATGAAAACCTGTTTTTTGTATTCTTTCTGGACCTGATTGTCAGGGAATATCAGCTTGATGGCAACTGCATTGCCGTCTGCGTCGGTCAGATGGAAGCAGAGTTTGTTGTTGGCCAGGACGGTGACATTGCAGATATTCTTGTTGAAGTCCAGCTGGATGGTTTCGTTCAGGGCAACATCCTGCGCTCCGTCGGATATGGAGGAGCTTTCCAGAGTGAGGGGAATATCGCGGTTTTTGCCGTCTCCGGAACCATCACCGGCACCTGTGCCGTCACCGTCGTCAGCGAAAACCGGTGAAGCGGCAAAGGCCATGATGATGCACAGAAGAATCGTGATTATGCAGGATCTTTTATGATTTAACATGAATTATCTCCTTTGAAATATATTTAAATCTATCATACCACACATGGAGGAAAAAATGCGTAAGCTTTCCAGAATAACCGGAATATTTTTAGTATTGCTGATGCTGTGGACTTCAGCGGCTGCTGTTGTAAATGCAGACGTATGGGAGTTCGGCACGGAGGGACAGGGTAAAAATCCTTTTACTCCTAGAGGCTATCTCGTGGATACGGAAAAAGGACAGCACTGGCTCAGCAGTACATATGACAACAGCGGGTTTTATGTCAGATATACAGGCGTTCAGAACGGTGTTGACTATCTGGATGCAAAGAAGAGCGACGGAAGCAATTACACCTTCTATGCCATGACCGACAGAAACCCATGGACGGATAAAAAGGACTGGATAGGCTATGGACAGAAATATCTGTTTGCATATAAGAACGGCGCAAGGATATCAAATTTCACTGATTATGTGCAGACACCGGCTACGAGAGGCGATAAGGTGGATCCGTCAGGACAGGGCACATGCTATGTGTTCAAGATAGAGGGCTTCGAGCTGGAGCCGGGATGCCTTTACGAATTCGGGTTCCTCAGGGGCATGCAGGCCAACAACGGAATAACATTAGTACTGGCTGAGGATGATGAGCATAACATCACGGGATATATACAGCAGACTGAGGAGGGACTCACCTCCAAGGAAAAAGCTAAATACAACGCCGAGAAGAACAAGGAATTCGAGTTCATTTCCAGCTGGTACAAAAAGGAGGATGGCAAGGGATATACGGTAAATACCGTGCCTATGAGATTCAAGGTGCAGACCTACGCTGACCTGAGTGACTGGGAGAAGGCATCAGACAAGGCGCAGGCATGGCTTGATTCTGTTACAGAGAAGGATTTCAAGGAGGGCAAATACAAGCGCTCCAATGTCGAGCAGCTGAAGATCCTGCTGACGAATCTCAACAAGAAGGCTAAGGATGAAGTGCGCTTTAAACTTCAGCCAGCTGCGAACGCCAGTATAAAATCAATGAAAAATGAACTGAATGCCATGCTTCAGAAGGCTCAGAGCGACAAGCCGGAGCCAGCTGATACCAAATCGCTGGAGGCAAAGCTGAAAGAGGCTAAGGCACTCTATGCCAAGGCAAGCGTCAATGTAGGTATAGATATCGGACAGTACGGGCAGATTGAAGTGGAGAACCTCAAAGAGGAAATAGACAGGGCTTCAAAGATGGACAAGTACTATCCTCAGAACGAGATAAACAATGAGGTTGAAGCTCTTGACAATGCTATGACGGAGGTGCTTGCTTCCAAGGTGATGGAGGAAATGCTGAGGTTCTATGATAAGGTGACAGGTATTTATGTTGTGGCACCGGTAGATTCACTGCCGGAGGATACCAAGCTGTTCGTCAGAGTTATGGGAACTGAAACCGACGATTATAAATCGATGGAGGACAACCTGTCGGAGAAAGAGACAGAAGCTGTTTATTACAGAATACAGTTTTACCAGGGCGACAGAAAAATACAGCCGACAAAGAGTGTGGAGGTGCAGATGCCTGTCCCGGATATTATCAGCGAAAAGGGGAGCTCCGTTTATTCGGCAGATTCAAAAGGTAATCTGAGCAAGATAAAATCTGCCAAGGCCAATGGTATGCATTTCTTCAAGACAAAGAAGCTGTCAGCCTTTGTTCTGGCGGGAAGCACCGCATCAGAGGAGGAAAAGGCCGAGGCAAGAGGTGAGCGGATGAGAAATCTGCTGGCTCAGAAAAAGCAGGAGCAGGCCGATAATAAAGAAAGCCGCCTCGAAAAGGCCAAAAAGAAAAAAGAAGAATTCAAGGATCCTCTCAATAAGATACTCAAAAGAAACGCCAATACGGCAACCTTCAGCAACGATGTGAGGAAGGAAACCAATCCGGCCATACTGATTTTTGCTGCTGGTCTGCTTGCTGTCATTGCGGTATTTGCAGCGTTCAAGGGGATAATGGATATGAGGAGGAACAAACGGTAATGAAATATGATGTTATAGTAGTCGGAGCCGGCATTCTGGGTTGTCTGACAGCCCGTGAGCTTATGAAATACAAGCTGAATGTGCTGGTTGTTGATAAAGAATCGGATATAGGTGAGGGTGCGACAAAGGCAAACTCCGGCGTTCTTTATGCGGGCTTTCATCCGCGCGGCGGCAGTCTCAAGGGGATTTCCTGTGCCATAGGAAATCGTATGCATGAGAAATTGTGTGCGGAGCTTGATGTGCCGATGGAATATATAGGCTCGCTCTTCGTGGCTTTTCATGAGGAGGGTATGGAAGCTATCCGTGAAAAAATGAAAAAAGGTATAAAGAATGGTGTGCCGGATATGCGTATGATAAGCGGCGATGAAGCTCGCGAAATTGAGCCGATGCTGTCCCGGGATGTTATCGGGGCGATGTATGCACCGACAACCGGTATAATTTCTCCATTTAAGCTGATTCTTCATACGGCGATGAACGCTGCGGTCAACGGTGTGCAGTTCATGTTCGATACGAAGGTGGAGGATATCCGGAGCGAAGCTGGAAGCTATCTTGTTCATACGAATCGCGGTGACTTTAAAGCATCGTTTATTGTCAATACATCAGGTGAAGGGGCTGCAGACCTGGAGCGTTTCGTGCGCCCAAGAGACCTTGTGATAAAGCCCAAGCGCGGTGAGTATCTGGTCTTCGATTGTCCATCGCCGATACGCCATGTTATCTATCAGGCTCAGGAAAATGATGAAAAAGGAACACTGCTGGCACCAACGGTTGACGGCAACATGCTGGCAGGTCCTACCTCGTACAATGCACGAAGCTATAAATGTACCGAAACCACTCAGGCCGGAATCAATCATATAACTCATGTTGCGAAGAAAATACTTCCGGAGCTTGATCTTGGAATGGTAATAGCGTCCTTTGCAGGAATAAGAGCCAATATCGAGAATCTGCCCAAGGAGGAAAAGGATTTTATCGTCCGCCTCAGCAGTGACAGATTTGTCAGCGCACTGGGAATCAAAAATCCGGGCATGACAGCATCTCCTTATCTTGCACAGCAGATTATAAGTCTGCTGCAGGAAGCGGGGCTGCAATGTGAGCTTAATGAAGATTTCGATCCTGTTTACAGGGCGAAGCCGCTGTTCCTCAAGACATCTCCTGAGATTCAGGCACAGCTGCTGTCTCAAAATCCTGCATACGGCAACGCAGTGTGCAGATGTGAGGGCATAACCGAGGGTGATATCCTGTCGGTGCTGGATTCTCCGCTGCCGCCTCATAATTTCAACGGGCTCAAGAAGCGTCTGAGAACAGGGATGGGAAGATGCCAGGGAGGTTTCTGCACACCGCAGATAATAGACATACTGAGCAGAGAGTGGAATGTATCTCCCGAAAAAATATTGAAAAAGGGTTCGGGCAGCTCCATTGTGAAGGGCAGGCTGAGACCATAGGAGGACTTGATTCATGAAATTGATAGTAATAGGCGGCGGCCCTGCCGGAATGGCTGCTGCGGTTACGGCAAAGGAACATGGTGTGGAGGATGTTATGCTGCTGGAACGTCATGATTATCTGGGCGGTGTGCTTCCTCAGTGTATTCATAATGGCTTCGGCACACAGTTGTATGAGCGGGATTATACCGGCGGCGAGTATGCGTGGCTGTGGAAAGAAAAAACCGAGCGTGCCGGAGTGGACGTGATGCTGAACACAACAGTGCTGTCGGTTTCCAGGCCTGGGACGCCGGATGAGGTCGTACAATCTTCATCTGATCGGAATGTAGCTGATGCAGATACGGCCGGCAGTTCTGAGGCTGGTGACTGGCTCGTGAAGTGTGTCAGTGCAAAGCTGGGTGCAAAGGAACTCGAGGCTGACGCTGTGATTATCGCTACTGGCTGCAGAGAAAGGACATTGCCTCAGATGCTTATTCCGGGGAGCAGACCTGCGGGCGTGTTTACGGCAGGTGCAGCTCAGCTGATGATGAATATGAAAAACTACCTTCCGGGCAGAAGTGCTGTGGTTCTGGGTTCCGGTGACATCGGGCTCATCATGGCAAGGCGCATGACGCTGGAAGGAATAAATGTGAAAATGATTCTTGGCCAGGAGGCAACAGGCCTTGCCCGCAATATAGTTCAGTGCGTTGAGGATTATGATATTCCTATGCGATACGGCTGGACAGTTGTATCAACTCATGGCTATGAACGCCTCAAAGGTGTTACAATTGCTCCATTCGACGAAGACGGCAGACCTGACAGAACGCGCAGTCAGTACATACAGTGTGATACCTTGCTTGTAGCGACAGGGTTGATACCTGAGCTTGAGATATGTAACGGATTCGATGTGAATGAGATGCGATCATCCGGGTTGTTTGTATGCGGCAATGCAAACCGGGTGCATGACCTGGCTGACCATGTAACAGAGGAAGGAATGGATATCGGCAGACAGGCAGCTGCATATCTCGGAAAGGGAACGTCTTACGTATCAGATGGGCTTTCCGGCAGAAGTCCGGAGCTGACGGGCAAGCAGGGGAATATGATATGTACGGTATGCCCAAAAGGTTGTGTAATGCAGGTAGAACGTGTGCCTTTTACAGTTTCGGGAAATCAGTGCGACAGAGGCGAGGCTTTCGCAAGGCAGGAACTCGAATCTCCGAAGCGGGTCGTGACTGCTATTGTGAAGGCTGGGGATTCAACGGTATCGGTCAGAACTGACAGGCCAATTGACAAAGCAGATATTTTTAAGGTTATGAAGGCTGTGAAGCGGGTAAAGGCTGAAACGCCGGTTGCGCCGGGTCAGGTGGTGGCATCGGACATAGCAGGAACAGGCGCAGACCTTGTGGCTACATGGTATGTGTAGTTGATGGAAATGTATGAAATATCGCATTGCGATATTTCTACAGTATAGAATTAAAGCGTGAAGACCGGGGAACCGGTCTTTTGTCTTATTGACATAAATAGTGTGTTATGGTATTATTTTACAAAAGGGAAAATATGTAAAAACTCGTGTCCTAATCTGGAAACATGATTAGGATTGTATTGCATTATCAAATCAATTATAATGAAAGGAGTATTGGATATGAAAAAAAGGAAAAAGCTTAGGGATTTGAATTTACTGGATCGCTTTCTGTTTTCAGAGGCCATGGAGGACAAAGAGTTTGCCGAAAACATTCTCTCAATAATCATGGATAACGAAATAGAGCTGAAGTATCCGCCGCAGACTGAAAAGGAAATAAGAAATCTTTCTCTTAAAAAAACAGTGAAATTTGATGTCTGGTCCGAAGATGTTGAAGATACGATTTATGGCACGGAATCACAGGGGAGAAATACAGGAAATCTTCCTAAACGTAGCAGATATTATCAGGCACTGACAGATTGTAATCTGCTGGAACCCGGTGAAATTGACTACAACAAACTGAAGGAGACGAAGATAATTACTATCGCGCCATTTGATTTGTTCGGTGAAGGCAGATATATGTACACTTTCAGGCCTATGTGCAAAGAAAATCCGAAGGTGATTCTGGAAGATGGAACTGAGAGGATATTTTTAAATACGAGAGGGACGGATTCTGAAAACATCACGCCGGAATTGAAAGCGCTGCTTGAATTTGTGGAAACACCTACAGAGGAGGTGGCTGTTCGTTCAGGAAGCGAGAAGCTACAGGCAATGTATCGGAGAATCTCCAGTATCAAATCCAGTGAAGAAATGGGGGTGCGATATATGCAGGCATGGGAAGAAATAGAACTTGCGAAGCAGGATGTCAGAGAAGAGCTACGTGAGAAAATGTGGGAAGAAATAGAGCTTGCGAAGCAAGAAGCCAGAGAAGAAGTGCGTAACGAAATGACAGAAAAACTGGAGCTTGCGAAGCTGGAGGTGGCAGATCAGAAATCCTGTGAAATTGCTGCCAGCTTGAAGGAGCAAGGTCTTAGCGTTGAAATGATTGCAGCATCCACAGGTCTGACAATCGAAGAAATAGAAAAGTTGTAATAAAACAATTATACGTTTCAGCCGGGTGGTACGCAAAACCTGCGCATTTAAAACTGCGCACTCAAAACCGTACACGCATACCTCGCCAGGAAAGGAAAAAACTATAGTATGAGATTATTAAAAGTAGACACATTAGATGAAGCCAGAGAGAAGCTGCTTCGGGCCACGGCCAGCAAAATACTGCAGACCGAAACCGTTCATTTTACACAGAGCCTGGGTAGAGTGCTGGCAGACGACCTGAAATCAAATGAAAACATCCCCGGCTTCAGGAAATCCACCGTTGACGGATATGCAGTAAGAGCGGCGGATACACAGGGAGTGACAGAAAGCATACCGGTATTTCTCGACGTAATCGAGGAAGTGGCAATCGGCAGCGCACCGGACAAAACGGTTGGACCGGGGCAGGCAGTATATGTACCGACCGGAGGGATGCTTCCTGAAGGGGCAGATGCAATGGTGATGATTGAATACTGCGAGAAATTTGATGAAACCAGCATCGCCGTATATGACGCAGTTTCACCGGGACGCAATGTGATTTCAGAAGGCGAAGATATAAGCAGAGGGCAGGCTTTTCTCAAAAAAGGCAGCCGCATTAGGCCGCAGGAGGTTGGAGTGCTTTCGTCGGCAGGAGTCAGCAGACCAGAGGTATTCAAGCCATGGAAAATAACCATAATATCCACAGGCGATGAACTGGTAGGAGCCGATGAAACCCCACAGAAAGGGCAGATTCGCGACATTAACACATATTCTGTCATGGCATCGGCAATGAAGCATGGCTTTGAAATTGTTGACATGAAGGTTCTAAAGGATGACGAGGCGCTGCTTGAGGCGGCAGTCAGGGAGGCTATGGAAACCAGCGATATAGTTGTAGCTTCCGGAGGCAGTTCACAGGGCGAGAAGGATCACACTGCAGATGTGATGGACAGGCTTTCGGGCGGCGGTGTTTTTACCCACGGCATTGCGCTGAAACCAGGCAAGCCGACGATACTCGGTTACGACGATAAAACCGAAACGGTGATGATAGGACTACCAGGACACCCGGCGGCGGCACTGATGGTGTTCGAGCTTACGGCAGTGTGGCTTTACAGGCAGCTGACATGCCAGCCTGAGCCAAAGACGACGATTGCTGAAATTACCGAAAACGTTGCTGCGGCAGGCGGGAGGACAACATGTCTTCTAGTGGAGCTGGAGGAGCAGGAACCTAAGGATGATGTAAAAAGGACCGGTGTATGCAAAGCGTACCCTATCTTTGGAAAGTCAGGGCTTATGACAACGCTGACGCGAGCTGACGGATATACAATGATAGATGTAAATGATGAAGGCCTCAAGGAAGGTCAGCAGATAAAAGTCATTCTGTTTTAAAGTATAGATTTAAATGTGCGATGCTCCGCCATCTCGAAGTTTAGGCGCGGAGCATCAGGAAGCTGAACTTTCAGCATTAGGAGAAAAAATGGGAAAGAAAAGAAATCTTTATTTACAGACGATACCGGTTGAAGAGGCCAGAGAAAAGTATTTATCTGCCGTGAGCCGGATTATAGATGTAAAATTCGAAACAATAGATGTGATAGATAGCCTTGACAGGGTTACAGCTAAAGCGGTCTATGCCAGATACAGCTCGCCGCTTTTTAACGCATCGGCCATGGACGGCATAGCGGTGAAGGCTGCAGATACAAGCGAGGCGACAGAAACCAATCCTGTGATCCTCAGCGAGGACCAGTATGTGGTAGTGGATACAGGTGATCCGATTCATCCACCGTGCGATGCAGTCATAATGGCGGAGGATATTGTTGAAACTGATGAAGGCGTCAGAATCAACGCGTCGGCTCACTCGTGGCAGCATATCAGACCGATAGGAGAGGATATAGTGTCAGGAGAAATGATACTCCCAAGCAGTCACAAAATAAGACCTATAGACATCGGCGTGCTCCTTTCCGCGGGCATATTGAAAATTGACGTGGTGAAAAAGCCCGAGGTGGCTATTTTCCCTACGGGCACTGAAATTATAGAGCCGGATGCGGAGATAGAGGATGGCAGCATTATAGAATCCAACTCCAGAATGTTTGAAAACATGGTGACTGTAGCTGGCGGTATCGGTCATAGATTCCCTCCGATAATAGATGATTATGAGCAGATTAGAGATCAGGTGTCGGCTGCGGTTGATACTCATGATATGGTCATAGTAAACGCTGGCTCCAGTGCGGGCACTGAGGACTTCACTGTTCATGTGCTCCGTGAGCTGGGAGAGGTGCTGGTACACGGAGTTGCTGTAAAGCCGGGTAAGCCGGTGATATTGGCAATCGTCAGAGGCAAGCCGGTTATCGGTCTTCCGGGTTATCCGGTATCTGCATATATCGGATTCGAAAATTTCGTGACGCCTATAATTCAGATGATGGCAAAACGCACGGAAAAGCTTACTGAAACCGTTGAGGCTCATATTTCCAAGAGACTTGTTTCAAGTCTTAAGCACAAGGAATATGTTCGTGTTAAGGTTGGAAAGGTTGGCGATAAATTTGTTGCTGCACCGCTTGCCAGAGGTGCTGGTGCAGCAATGTCGCTGGTTCGCGCAGACGGTTTCTGTGTGATAGATCAGAGCAGTGAAGGCGTGGAAGCCGGGGAAAAGGTGAACATAGATCTTTATCGCAGCCGTAATGAGATAGAAAACACTGTGGTGATTATCGGAAGCCACGATCTGATACTTGATGTCATAGCGGATATAATGCCGAACAAATACAGAAATATGTTCGTTTCCAGTACTCATGTGGGCAGCATGGGAGGCCTCATGGCTCTGAGGCGCGGCGAGGCTCATATGGCGCCTATCCATCTGCTTGATGAAGCAACCGGTGAGTATAATGTATCGTATATAAAGAAAATGTTCAAGGAGCCTATGGCTCTCATCAAGGGTGTTCACAGAATACAGGGTATCATGGTGAAGAAGGGCAATCCGCTGGGAATAAAAGGAATTGCTGATCTGGCAGCTTCAGGCGGTTCAATCCGTTATGTCAACAGACAGCGTGGCGCAGGAACCAGAGTGCTCTTTGATTACAGACTGAAGAAGGAAAACATCGACCCATCATCAATAACAGGCTACGACCGCGAAATGGCAACCCACATGGCTGTGGCAGCCGCAGTAGCTAGCGATGGAGCAGATGCCGGAATGGGCGTCCTGTCGGCAGCCAAAGCAATGGAGCTTGATTTCATCGAGGTCGGTCCTGAAGAATATGATTTCGCCATACCGGCAGAGTATCTGCAGCTGCCTCATATCAAGGCGTTCATAGAAATTCTGCAGAGCGAAGAATTCAGAGGCAGAATTGAGGAGCTGGGCGGCTATAGTGCAGAAAATGCCGGAAAAATTATAATGATATAACGTATGACGGGCGCGCCATAGGCGCGCCCGTCAGTATATCAGTCTGTGCTGAATAACAGTCTGTGCAGATGGTTGATGATTCATAGAGACTGTAAAGGCTGTTTTCGACGTATTTTTGAAATTTCAGGCTCATACGTCGAAAACACTGATCCCGTGAAGCGGCTGTTAGGTTTATTTTCGACGTATACTGTCGTCAGACGAGCTGTTGCGTCGAAAATATACTGATGCAGTCCTGAGGCTGGATGCTGCAGCAGAAATGCTGAAGAAAATTTCGACGTATGACGATAATATCAGCCATAACACGTCGAAATTTTCTCATCAATCTATAATTACAAAAATAGTTTTCGACGTTTTAGCCAGTATTAAGGTTAAAACGTCGAAAACTTTCCTGCTATAAAACACTTACTTGCACAAAAAATGCTGTTAATATACAATGGTACTTGAAGTTAAGAAAAGAGGAACCAATATGACAGCAAATAATAAAAGCCAGAACAGCGATGCTGCAGGCAAGTTGAACAGTCTGTCAAGCTGCCCATCAGGCAGCCAGCTGCCTGATGGCACTGCCGCCGGCTGCGGCAGTGCGGTCGGCAGTGCGGCCGGCAGTCCGGCAGAATGTGCAGCAAATACAGGAAACTGCCGGCCGGGCAGCCCATGCGGAAAACCCAGCAACGGCAGAATAATCAGCACCGCTCAAAGTATATGCCCTCTATGTCATAAACCCATAGAGGCTTTTTACGTTGAAGAAAAAGGTCAAGTGCATTTTATAAAAGAATGCGATGAACACGGAACCTTCAGGACGCTGGCAGCGGAGGATGCAGAGGCATTTGTAAAGTGGACGGCTCATCCGGTGGTGAACATTCCGCCGAAAAAAGCCATAACTAAAGGCGCACAAGGTGGCGCAGCTCTGGATGATGATAAGCAAAACGAACCGGCGAACCCAGCTGCCGCAAACACAGAATGCCCGCTTCACTGCGGAACCTGTGAGAACCACCTGCAGACAGCCTGCTGCGTGCTGATAGACCTGACGGGCAGATGCAATCAGCACTGCCCGTACTGCTTTGCAAAATCAGATCAGGATGCGGACAGAAGCGGCGAACTGTCGCTGGAGGAAATCGAAGCCAAATACGACCTGCTGCTCGAGCTGGGAGAAGAAAGACCTTTTAATATCCAGCTTTCGGGAGGCGAACCGACAGTAAGAGATGACCTACCGCAGATAATCAGTATGGCACGGCAGAAGGGCTTTGAATACGTTCAGATAAATACCAACGGCAGACGGCTTGCTACAGAGGACGGCTATGTGCAGAAGCTCAAGGATGCAGGAGCGTCAGTCATTTTCATGCAGTTTGACGGAACAAGAGATGACATTTATGAAGCGCTGCGAGGCGAACCGCTACTAGAAATCAAGAAACGCGCCATAAGAAACTGCGAGAAAGCGGGTCTTGGAGTGACGCTGGTGCCGACTATAGTCAATGGAGTGAATACGGATAACATCGGGGAGATGATGGATTTTCTCGTGGAAAACGTGAATGTGGTCAAAGGAATACATTTTCAGCCGGTAAGTTTTTTCGGCAGGCATCCGGAAGAGCACAGCGGAGATTTTCCGGGAAGAATCACTATGTTCGGGCTTCTCAATCAGCTTGAGAAGCAGCGACCCCAGTTCAAGGCAGATGACATGTGTCCGATTTCGACAGGTCACACCCTGTGCTGCTTTTACAGTACATACATCAGGGAGCCGGATGGAAGTGTAAAATGTACGCTTTCCGCGAGAAAAAAGGCTGAGGGTGTCAGCTGCTGTGATACGGCGGGTATCGGAACAGTGCAGCAGTCGGAAGGCGAATGCTGCTGCGGCACACCAGAACCCGAGGCAGACTCATGCTGCTGCGGCACACCAGAACTCGAGGCGGACTCATGCTGCTGCGGCCAGAGCATCAGCCAGCAGGAAGCCCTTGAGATAATCAGAAAAGACAGAGACTATGTGCTGGACAAGTGGGAGATAGCAGTCCCTCAGATTCAGGAGGACGGCGCACAAGGTCAATGCGAATGCAGCTGCTGCGGCGCAGACTCACAGCCGGAAACGCCGGAGTACAGCTCATCCGATGATATAATGGATATGGATGAATTTTTGCGATACTACAGGCGAAACACCTTTACGGTTACAGGCATGGCATTTCAGGATGTGATGAACCTTGACGCCGAGAGAGTGAAACGATGCAGAGTTCAGGTGCTGTCGGATGACAACAGGCTGATACCGTTCTGCGCATATAACAGTATATACAGACAGTAATTTGAAATACATGACACGGCCGAGCAGCAGATTCAGCAAGGCCGGGAGGAGGATAAAAAATGGCAATTTTGAGACCGGGAGAATTTGATATTACCGACAGAGGAGTTGAATTAGCAGAACTGAAGGCAGGCGATAAGGTACTTGATATAGGCTGCGGCGAGGGAGACACCCTGAACCATCTGATAAATGATATGGGTATGACAGGCGAAGGAATAGACATGAGCCTGCCGAAAATAAGCGAAGCCAAAGCAAAATACCCTGATATCGACGTTAAATTTGGAGACGGTGAATTTTTGGACGAATATTCATCCTTTACATTTGACGGAGTATTTATGGAATGCGTGCTCAGCCTGATAAATATACCGGATGAAGCACTGCATGAAGCCTATTGTGTGCTCAAAAAAGGCGGAAAACTGATAATAAGTGACCTTTACGACAAAAAACCGGATCCGAAGCAGCTGAAGGCAGTGAAAATCGAAGCAGAAAGGCAGAGCAAAATTCCAAAGAAAAACGGCGAGTGCGAGGAGCATCCTACAAGGTTTGTGGATTTCAGACTGGACGGCGTTTTCTTTAAGGAGCCGTTGATTTCGCAGCTCGAGGAAATCGGCTACAAGGTGCTGGCCTTTGAGGATCGTTCTCAGGATCTGGATAATTATGTGGCACAGACTCTCATGGATGAGGGAACCCTGGAAAATCTGTGCGCAGACAAGAAGACGCTTAACAGAAAGAACATAGGTTATTTCCTGCTGGTTGCACAAAAGCCGGAATGATCAGCAGTTGAGCCGCCGCCTCATGCAGCGGGCTCAATGATCTATGAAAGCACAAGGAGAACACAATGAAAGAAAAGATTTTTACATTAAAAATGAACGGATACTGCTGCAGTCAGATTGTTATGCAGATAGGGCTGGAGCAGCTGGGCAAGGAAAACGAAGATCTGGTTGAAGCCATGGCAGGACTGTGCGACGGGGTAAAGTGCGGCAGGATGTGCGGCGCAGCATCGGCAGCGGTGTGCCTTTTATATCTGGCTGACGGTAAGGCCGCGGAAAAGGAACTTATTCAGGAATATCTGGACTGGTTCGAGGATGCTTTCGGGGCGCTTGACTGCGAGGAGCTGCTGGCTGACGACCCGATGGCAAAGCTGGAAAAATGCCCGATGTTTGTGGAATCAACATTGCTTAAGCTGGAGGAGCTGCTGGAGTGGGATTAAAGAAATACCTGGACATATGGACAGCCCGCAAAATCAGCGGCGACCCTGAAAGGACAGCTTTTGAGAGACGCCAGCTGGATGCCTATACGGAGCGGAAGCTTAAGGAAACCGTAGAGTATGCCGTGGCAAACAGTGCATTTTACAGCGAGAAATTTGCAGGTGAAGAACTTGACGAGGCAGATATATTTGAAAGCTTTCGCAGACTTCCCTTCACGTCGCCGGAAGAGCTGAGGCAGAGGGGCCTCGACTTCCTCTGCGTGCGGCTGGGAGAAATCAGCAGGATTGTGACTCTCGATACAGGAGGGAGCACAGGGGAACCGAAACGCGTGCATTTTACAGAAGAGGACCAGCAGCTTACGGTGGATTATTTCCAGAATGGAATGCAGCTGATAGTGGACAGCAGTGATACGGTGCTGATATTGATGCCTGCCAGGATGCCGGGCTCCATAGGAAAGCTGCTTTCTGAGGGCTTACGTAATTTCGGCGCGGATACGGTGGATTACGGACTGCCGCAGATGAGACCAGACCAGAGCGGTTCCGGGTCAGCGGCAGAAGAGAATGCTGCGGAAGGGACAGCGTCAGAAGAGACTGCCGCGGAGGCAGAGAAGCTGCTTGATATCATAGAAACGGAGCATATCACGTGCATTGTGGCACTGCCAACGCATATGAGAATGCTGGCCGAGCATGCCGCCGGAAGAGCAGTCGCACCGCCAAAGCTGAGGAGCGTGCTGCTGAGTGCCGAGTACGTTCCCGATGAAACCGTGGAATATATAAAAGATGTTTTTGGCTGCAAGGTGTACGAGCACTATGGCATGACGGAAATGGGTCTGGGCTGTGCGGTGAGCTGCGGCCTGGGAGACGGATATCACGTCAGGGAAAGTGACCTTTATATAGAAATAATAAATCCTGAAACAGGTAGGGTTGTAGAGGACGGAGAGCCGGGAGAGGTGGTTTTCACGACTCTTACACGCAAGGGGATGCCTTTTGTAAGATACAGGACAGGAGACTTCAGTCGATGGATTACGGAGGAATGCCCGTGCGGCAGCCAGCTGAAGCGGCTTGCCAAGGTGGGGTCGCGTGACGCTGTCAAAGGATATCTTAAGGGAGATGGCAGATAGCCGCCCGTGCGGCGGATTCGCCTGAAACGGCAGGCGTACGGGTGCGGCAGATAGCCGCCCACAATGAACAGGAAAGGAGAACACTATGTCACAGAAATTATCATATTTTGCAAGAGACCTCATAGAGCAGGGTGAGGATTTTGTTATTGCCAAGGTGGTCGATACCAAAGGTTCGACACCGAGAAAAAAGGGCGCCGTTCTGATGATGAAAAAGGACGGAACAACTATGGGAACTGTAGGAGGCGGTCTGCTGGAGGCGGAGACGGAGAAGCTCTGCATGAAGACCTTTGAAACTAAAGAAAAATCTCACATATACGAATTCACTCTCGACGAAAAGCAGAAGGGTGCGCTGGATATGGGCTGCGGCGGTGATGCCACGGTTCAGATTGATTATATCGATGCGGCGAACCCGGGAGATTTCGTAAAAGAATTCAAGCTGGCCAGCACGGCGTATATTTTTGGCGGCGGTCATGTTGCTTACGCCCTTGAGCCGGTGCTCCGCCATGTGGATTTCAGAACGGTTATCATCGATGACCGCGAGGAGTATTCGAACCCCGAAAGATACCCCCATGCGGAACGTACTATTGTTGTTGATAATTTTGACCATGCGTTTGATGAAATTGAAACGGATGAGGACAGTTATATAATAATAGTGACAAGAGGTCACAGAGGTGATCTGCAGGTTCTTCGCGAAGCTGTGAAAAAGGATCATGCGTATCTGGGAATGATAGGGAGCAAGCGCAAGAATCAGCTGCTTTATGATACCTTGATGGAGGAGGGTGTCTCAAAAGAGAAACTGGCGGAGGTTCATGCTCCTATCGGTCTCAAAATCGGCTCGGAAACTCCTGAGGAAATCGCCATCAGCATCGTGGCTGAGATTATTCAGGTCAGATCGCAGCAGGGTTAGTATGTTTGCGGCGGTGGTTCTGGCGGCGGGATATTCGTCGCGTATGGGTGATTTCAAGCCGCTCCTGCCGGTGAGAGGTGTTCCGGCTGTTTCGGGGCTGCTGGCGGCTCTTGGGTCTGCGGGTGTTGACCGGGTTGTTGTTGTGACCGGGTTTGAGGCGGGCCGGCTGCAGCCGGTGGTCGAGGCGGCAGGTGCGCAGACGGCATACAATACGCGTTTTGAGGAGGGTATGTTCACTTCGATAAAGACCGGTCTTGAAGCGGTCCGTAAGCTGTATGGAAAGGTGGACGGTGTTCTGCTGATGCCGGTTGATTGTCCGCTTATAAGCAGTGATGTGCTGGAGGCTGTATTGAACAGCGTCATGGAAAATCCGTCAGATGACAGCTTTCGTGTGCCTGTTTTTGAGGGCAAGAAGGGTCATCCGCTGTATATCCCGGATTGCTATATTGATGAAATATGCAGCTATGAAGGTCATGGAGGGCTGAAGGCTGTAACAGATAAATATTGGGACAGAATGATACGTGTGCCTGTTGCAGATGAAGGCTGCGTGATGGATATGGATACACCTGAAGGCTACAGTGAGATTCTGGATTTTGTAAAATCGGGATGTGTCCGTGAGGATTTACAGCAGCTTGCCTCCGGCAAAAGGATATTCCTGGTGCGTCACGGTGAAACTGTGCAGCACAGCGAAAAAATGTTTATAGGCCAATACGATGTGGAGCTTGACGAAAAGGGACGTGAGCAGATAAAACGATCTGCAGAAGAAATAGCAATGTATAGCCCCGGGATTTCAGGAATATATTCCAGCCCGCTGAAGCGTGCAGCGGAAAGTGCACGGATCGTGGCAGATCGGATATGTCCGCGGGAAGAGCAGATTTGCGGGGTCAAGGCACTGACAGAAATAAATCTGGGCAGCTGGGACGGCAAGCCCGTTCGTGAAATCAGAGAAAAATACCCTGCAGAATACATACGCAGAGGTGAGAACATGTTCCTTTTCAAAACCGGCAATAAGGCAGAGAATTTCTATGATGTGCAGTATCGTGCTGTCAAAGCCCTGCGCAGGATACTGCTGCAGGATGAAGCGGAGGATATTCTCATCGTATCTCACAGTGCCGTGATACGCGCCCTCGAGAACAACCTTAAGGGTCTGCGCGTGGACGATGACTGGAAGCCCGTGCCAAAAGGCAGCTTCAGAATCATTGATTTCAGAATATAGTTGAATTGAAGTTTGGAAATCTGTAATCAAAACCGGTCATGTACCAGCATATAATGTGTTATGACAGCAAACTTGTTAACTAATCAGAAATTTATTTCGGAAATACGGCAATTTTTTGCCGAGTATTCTGTATACAAAAGTGTCGTTATTTTTCGAAAATTATGGATTATGGGCATTTTTTGTGGTATAATGCTGTTCGTATAGCGATTTTCCGATGTATATTGATGAATATGAAGTAAGGTAAGTTAAAAACAAGATTGTTGCTTTGAGATGGCATAATTTTTGCATTATTTAAAAGCAATGACAGATGATGTTGGGAAAAGAAAGGATGGATTAAGTATGGGACAGCAAGGTAAACACTTGAACAGCATTAAAGTAAGTCACGAAAAGCATACTTCATCATGCGAGACTGAAATAATGGCTGTGCCTGAAACTGTCTGTATCTCCATGTCACAGCACATAGGAGCTCCTTGCCAGCCGCTGGTAAAGAAGGGCGATTATGTAAAGGTTGGACAGAAGATCGGTGATACAGATGCATTCGTAAGTGCACCGATTCACTCAAGTGTTTCAGGAACAGTACAACAGATAACTAATATTAGATCTGTTACCGGTGGCTCAGATCAGGTAGTAATCATTGAAGCCGACGGTAAGCAGGAGCTCAGTGAAGAGATCAAGCCTCCTGTAGTAAACGATATGAAGGAATTTATCGCAGCAGTAAGAGAGAGCGGAGTGGTTGGTCTGGGAGGCGCATCATTCCCTACTCATATCAAGCTGAATCCTAAGAATCTGGATGAAGTTGATACTCTTATTGTCAATGCAGCAGAATGCGAACCATTTATTACATCTGACCATAGACTGATGCTCGAAAACACTGAGGATATCATGGATGGTATTATTGCCATAATGAAATACCTCGACCTTAAGATGGGCTATATCGGTGTTGAAGAGAACAAACCGGATGCAATCGAAGCTCTGAACAAAGCAATTGCAGATAGAGGCAAATCAGATGTGATCAAGGTTCAGGTGCTCAGAGCAAGATACCCTCAGGGTGCAGAACGAGTAATGGTGTACGAGGTTACAGGCAAGACTCTTGATGCAGGAATGCTTCCTGCACAGGTGGGCGTTATCCTGTCCAACGTTACAACTATAGCTTTCATAGGTCAGTATCTGAGAACAGGCAAGCCGCTGACCAAGAAGAGAGTTACAATAGACGGCAATGCAGTGAATGAGCCAAAGAACATTCTGGTTCCTATCGGTGCAAGAATAGCAGATGTTATCGATGCCTGCGGCGGATACAAGGCAGAGCCGAAGAAAATCCTCATGGGAGGACCTATGATGGGAAGAGCCGTATATTCGGATGAATTCCCGATTGTCAAAAACAATAATGCTATACTGGTATTTGATGGACCTCAGGCACTTATTCCTGAGGAGACAGGCTGCATAAAATGCGGAATATGCACTAGAGCATGTCCGTTTGATCTGCTTCCTGTATCCATGGTGGCAGCATACGAGAAGAGAGATGTTGAGAAGCTTGAGGCACTGAAGGTTATGCAGTGTATGGAATGCGGAAGCTGTTCATACGTATGTCCTGCAAGAAGACCTCTGAGCTTTACTCATAAGATGGCAAAAGGATTTTTAAAGGAGGCGGCAAGTAAATAATGGATAACAAATATCACGGCAATTTAACTGTGTCATCGGCGCCGCATCTGGTAGGTCCGATCAGCACACAGAAGATAATGGCTATCGTACTGATAGCTCTTATACCTGCATTTATTTCAGGTATAATCCAGTTCGGATACAGAGCAGCTATACTTACAATCGTATGTGTGGCAGCATGTGTGTTATTCGAATATCTGATGAACAAGATTCTTAAGAAACAGCAGACTGTTGGTGACTTAAGTGCAGTGGTTACAGGTGTTCTGCTGGCATTCAACCTTCCTGCAGGGCTGCCGTACTGGATTGCAATTGTAGGATGCTTCGCAGCTATAGTAGTTGTTAAGCAGCTGTTCGGAGGAATCGGACAGAATCTGGTAAACCCTGCTGTAACAGCAAGAATCTTCATGTTCATAGCATTTGCTACAGAAATGACAACATGGCCGACAGCAAGAGGAGCAGGTATTGATGCTACTACATCCGCAACTCCTCTCGGTGAGCTGGCTAAAGGCGGAGCAGATGCAGTAACAGCAAGCAACTGGGATCTGTTTATCGGTAATGTAGGAGGCTGTATCGGTGAGGTAAGTGCACTGGCACTTCTTATCGGCGGAGTTATCCTGCTGGTAACAGGCGTTATTTCATGGCACATCCCTGTAACCTTCCTGGCAACCGTAGCTGTATGCGGATTCATCTGGGGAGGTCTGGACGGAGCTATATTCCATCTCTGCGCAGGTGGAGTTATGCTGGGAGCATTTTTCTGCGCTACAGATTATGTAACATCACCTACACTTCCGTTAGGTAAGATCATATTCGGTATCGGGTGCGGATTGTTCACGATGCTGATCAGACTGTTCGCATCATATCCGGAAGGCGTTTCATTCGCTATACTGCTTATGAATATCCTTACTCCGTACATAGACAGACTCTGCGAAGGCAGAATGTATCCAATGCCGAAGAAAGCGAAAGGAGGAGATGAAAGTGAAAAATAGTAATTTTAAAGAAAACATCTTCCCTGCTATCGTTCTGGTATGCATATGTCTGGTAGTTACACTGGCACTTGCAGGTACCTACAGCGTAGCAAATCCAAAGATTCTGGACAACCAGCAGAAAGCCGCTGATGAAGCCAGAATGTTGGTGCTTCCTGACGGTGACAGCTTCACAGCCTATGACGGCAAACTGGCTGAAGGCGTTTCGGACTGCTATATGGCGGATAACAAAGCTGGAATGGCAGTAACCTCCGAATACAAAGGCTTCGGCGGTGCAGTTAAAGTAATGATCGGAATTAATGCCAACGGTGAAGTAACAGGTGTTACAGTAACAGAGCATGGAGAAACACCGGGACTTGGAACCAAGGCTATGACTGTTGAATATCTGGAACAGTATAAGGGTTTTGCCGATGCTGTCGGAGGACATATCAACAATGATGAGAACATCGATGCCATCACTGGTGCGACTATCACATCAAATGCAGTTTACTGCTCGGTTGTGGAAGCTTTAGATCAGTTTAAGAAATGCGGAGGTGTTAAATAATGAATAAGCTAGGAATAGTAACAAAAGGCATTATTAAAGAGAACCCCGTATTGGTACTGCTGCTGGGACTTTGTCCTACGCTGGCAACTACTACAAGTGCAATTAACGGCATTGGTATGGGCGTATCCACAATGGCGGTTCTTATATGCTCGAATATCGTTATTTCAATACTGAAGAATGTGATCCCTGGTAAAGTAAGAATTCCTTGCTATATTGTAGTTATCGCAGGCTTCGTTACAATAGTTCAGCTGCTTCTCAAGGCTTATATACCGGCACTGGATGCAGCTCTCGGTCTGTTCATCCCGCTGATTGTAGTAAACTGTATTATTCTGGGAAGAGCAGAAATGTTTGCTTCAAAGAACAGCGTACTGGATTCCGCTCTTGATGGACTCGGCATGGGTATAGGTTTCACACTGGCTCTTGGCGTTATGGGTCTTATCAGAGAGTTTCTGGGAGCAGGAACTGCATTTGATATTCCTATTTATGCAGGAACAGCAATCACACCTGCTGGAATATTCATGCTTGCACCGGGCGGATTCTTCGTATTCGCATGCCTTATCGCTGCAGTAAACTTCTTCACGAAGGGTAAGGCAATAAAGAAAAAGGAAATCGGCTGCGAAGGCTGTGCTATGGCTTCAATGTGCGGCGGCAGCTGTGAATCAGCAGAAGAGGGAAAGGAGGCTGACAAATAATGACTCAGATAATGATCATCATTTTGACATTTGTACTTACAAATAACTGTATTTTGTCTCAGTTCCTCGGTATCTGTCCGTTCCTGGGCGTATCCAAGAAGCTTGATTCAGCAGTAGGTATGGGTGCTGCAGTAACATTTGTAATGCTGCTGGCAACAGCAGTAACATGGCCTATCCAGAAATTCATACTGGAGCCTTATAATATCGGATATCTGCAGACGGTAGTATATATCCTCGTTATCGCATCACTGGTTCAGCTGGTGGAGATGACATTGAAGAAATATATGCCACCTCTCTATAAATCACTCGGAGTATTCCTCCCGCTGATTACTACCAACTGTGCAGTACTGGGTGTTGCTATAAGCGTTATCGATAACGGATACAATTATGGTGAATCCATTGTATGTGCTATAGGAACAGGAATCGGATTCCTGCTGGCTATGGTATTGTTTGCAGGCCTCAGAGAAAAACTGGAAGACTGCAAGGGTATACCTGAATGCTTCAAGGGAATACCTATCACTTTAGTAACTGCAGCTATCCTTTCCATGTCATTCATGGCATTCTCAGGCGTAGTTGATGGAATTTTCGGTTAAGGAAGGAGGATACATATGGGAACAGTAGTATTACCGGCAATAATAGTTGCAGTAATAGGATTGATCGCCGGTATCATCCTGACAATTGCATCAAAGCTGATGTTCGTACCTGTAGATGAGAAGGTTGCAGCCATCAGAGAGGTTCTTCCCGGAGCAAACTGCGGAG
This sequence comes from Bacillota bacterium, assembly GCA_030526355.1. Lineage (GTDB taxonomy): Bacteria > Bacillota > Clostridia > Peptostreptococcales > Anaerovoracaceae > Lentihominibacter. Next base: position 119,083 of record JAUNDC010000005.1, read on the forward strand.
CATGCGGATTTGCAGGATGCGATGATTACGCAGCAGCATTTGCTGATGATCCTGATATGAGCACAACTCTCTGCCCTGTTGGCGGATCCACATGTGCTACTCAGATTGCAGGCATTCTGGGTGTTGAAGCAGGCGACGTAGAAGAAAAGGTTGCAATGGTAATGTGTAATGGTAATTACGGTGTTACGAAGCAGATTATGGAAGCTTCCAGAATTCACACCTGCAAAGCTGCAAAGCAGTTCTATGGCGGAATGTGGGCTTGCCCTCATGGCTGTCTGGCATTAGGTGACTGTGTAAGACAGTGTAATTACGACGCAATCAGAATAGAAAACGGCGTGGCCAAGATAGATAGAATCAAATGCGTAGGCTGCGGAGCATGTACAAAGGTATGTCCAAACAACATTATTTCAATGGTAAATATCAAGAATCTTGTGTTTGTAGCCTGCAAGTCAGTTGCAAAGGGTGCGGTAACAAGAAAGATATGCGAAAACGGATGTATCGGCTGCGGCAAGTGCCAGAAGGCATGTAAGTTTGATGCTATCAAAGTAAACAATAACGTTGCTGAGATTGATCTGGCAGCATGTAAAAACTGCGGCCTCTGCGTAAAGGAATGTCCGACAGGCGCAATCATCAAGCGTACAAAGCTGCCTAAGCAGGCATAGTTACGACCTTAGATAAATAAAACACCAGCGAACCGGAAGGGAGCTATATCCTTTTCGGTTCGTTTTTTGTTTTCTGATGCATCAAATACCGGATCGCCCTGATGCAGGAAGTTTTTTCAGAATCACATGTGAGAGAAGCCCGATTAAAGTGCCGCAGATCATTCCTGAAAACAGCAGCACAGGGAAATAGATGAATACCTTGATGTTTGATACCAGAAATGCAGCTACAAGAAGCTGCCCCAGATTGTGAGCGACACCTCCGGCCATGGAGACACCGGTAACAGAAAACAGACCGGTTTTCCTGAGAAGTATCATGATGACAAGACTGAGAAGGCCGCCGGCAAGAGAATAGACAGCCCCGAAAAACCCGTTGAACAGCAGACCTGCAATCAGAATTCTTATCAGGTTTACTGTCAGTGCATATCCCGACCCAAGATAATAAAGAGAAATGATTATCACAAGATTGGCGATGCCCAGCTTGATGCCAGGGATGCCCGGATTGAAGGGTATAAGAACCTCGATGTATGAAAATATAAGTGCCAGAGCCGCAAACAATGCGGATATGGTTAATTTTTGTGTTTTGTTATATCTGTCCATACATGATATTATATACCAGAAAACACCTTGAAACAAATAATAAGTTTTTGCTGCTTCTATAATTACTGATTTCGCAGCCTTGTAGAGATGCTATTTCACATTATGAATTATATTGACATAGGCTGCATGAATCTGGTAATATTAAAAAGCAGGCGCAGGAAGCGCAGAAGGATGACCACGAAGGTCGATACTCCGCAAGGAGCATTGATTTTGTCGTGGCTTTTTTTGTGGAGTAAAAACATTTTGACATAGATTCGGATAACCATTACCGGCTGGTGGCAAACAGCAGCATCAATGAGCAGGAGGCAGCAATGGATAACAGCATTATCAGGTATACAGTCAAAAAAGCAGGACAGCTTATACTGTCCCTTATTGTGCTGTCACTGATAGTGTTTTTTATGTCCAGACTGGCTCCGGGTGACCCGCTGAGAGCTTATTACGGAGAAGCAGTTGAGCGGATGTCCGTCCAGCAGCTTGAAGAAGCCCAGACAAGACTAGGTCTTGACCAGTCACTGATTACCCAGTATCTGAACTGGGCATCGGGAGCACTTAATGGTGACTTCGGGATTTCGTATCAGTATAAGCAGCCGGCAGCCGATGTGATTTCGCAGGTGCTTGGAAATACCATGATACTTACGGGAATCTCGTTTCTGCTCATCATGGTGCTCGGGATACTGGTGGCTGTATTCTGCGTACGGCATGAAGGCAGTCTGGCGGACAGGGTTATCTGCAAAGCAGGAGTTGCCACAGGAAGTATACCGGAATTTTTCATATCGCTGTTGCTTGTTATGATATTTTCTGCAGGTCTCGGGCTGCTTCCGCACAGCGGAGCGGTTTCCCTCGGAGGCGGCGGCTTGGCAGACAGACTGGAGCATCTGATATTGCCTGTAGCGGCAATTGTCATTTCCCACCTCTGGTACTGTGCATATCTGATGAGAAACAAGCTGTCAGATGAAGTGAATAAGGAATATGTGCTCCTATGCAGAGTCAAGGGCCTCAGCGAGAAGCAGATCATATACAGGCACTGTCTCAGAAATATAATGCCTGCAGTAGTCAGCATAATGGCCATATTTTTGCCACATCTTCTCGGTGGAGCATATGTGGTGGAAATAGTGTTTTCATATCCGGGCATAGGCAAGCTGGGCGTGGAAAGCGCACAGTATCATGACTACAATATGCTTATGCTGGTTACACTGATAACAGGAGCCATAGTGATAACAGCAAATATCATAGCTCAGGTGATAAATGAAAAGCTTGCTCCCGAAAGCACTGAAGAAAGGGGGCAGATGCTGTGAGAAAACCATACATATCGGCAGGAATACTGACTGTTCTGATTCTGGCATGCCTGGTTGCCGAGCTGCTGATGCCGTATGATCCGTCATACATGAATTTGCAGGAAATAAACATGCCGCCGGGAGACGGACATATTTTCGGCACAGATACACTGGGAAGAGATCTGTTTTCGGTGATACTATACGGCGGCAGAATATCGATTGCAATAGGACTGCTGGCAACGCTGATATCAACAACAGCTGCAGTGATTTACGGGACAGCCTCGGGGCTGGCATCAGATAGAATAGATGATCTGATGATGAGATTTGCGGAGATACTGATGAGTATTCCACAGCTGCTTATGGTAATGTTTCTTCAGGCTATAATAGGTAAAGCGACGGTATTGTCTATAGCAGCTGTTATCGGCGTGACAGGCTGGATGTCGGTAGCAAAGATGGTGAGAAGCGAAGTTAGACAGCTGAGGAATTCAGGCTTTGTTCTGGCAGCCAGGACAATGGGAGGTGGATTCTTTTACATATTGAGGAAGCATCTGATGCCGAATTTTATGTCAGCAATAATGTTTATGGTAGTTACAAATATAGGAAGCGCAATGATCACGGAATCGACGCTGAGCTTTCTGGGGCTGGGACTTCCCACCAATGTCATTTCATGGGGAAGCCTGATGAGCCTGTCGCAGAGGGCGATGCTTACGGGTTCGTGGTGGATACTCATCATACCGGGATGCTTCCTGGTGGTCACATTGATATGTGTTACCGAAATCGGTGAGTATCTTAGAGGCAGAAACAGGAGAGAACGATGAAAAAGAGAACACTGAATAGAATAACAGCTATACTGGCAGCCGCAATTGTATTGTGTCTTGCAGCTGCTCTGAGCGGCTGCGGCAGCGACAGCAGCATAGATGGAAATACCCTTGTATACGGCAGCGGTGATTACACGGCAATTAACCCTGCATTATATGAACATGGTGAAATAAACCTGCTGCTTTTTGCAGGCCTTACAGCGCACGATGAGGATAATAACGTGGTGCCGGGCCTGGCAGAAAGCTGGACGTTTGACGAAAGCACAAATACATACAAGTTCACTTTGCGTGAAGGTCTTACATTCCATGACGGCCAGCCGCTGACTGCTGTTGATGTGAAATTCACAATAGAAGCAATAATGAATCCGGAAAACGGCTCCGAGAATGCATCGAATTTCGAGGATGTAAAGGCTGTAACGGTAATAGACGATACACATGTTGATATACAGCTTGACGCACCTGATGTTGCCATGCTTGACTATCTGACCATAGGAATATTGCCGGAACATCTTCTTCAGGGACAGGATATGACAACTGCTGATTTCAACCAGAATCCGGTTGGTGCAGGTCCATACAAGCTGACAGCCTGGGAAATGGGTCAGAGCATAACAATGGAAAAATTCGATGATTACTATCAGGGAGCTCCTAAAATCGATAAGGTTATATTCAAAATAGTCGAAGATACTGATGCCAGAGCTCTGCAGCTGGAGTCAGGCGAACTCAACTTTGCGCAGATTACTCCGAAGGCAGAGAAGAATTTCGCAGGAAAGGACGGCTTCAAGGTATATTCAATGACGACAGCCGACTACAGGGGTATAATGTATAATTTCAATAATGACCTGTGGAAAAACAACAGAGAGCTTCCTGTTGCACTGAGCTATGCCATTGACAGAGAGGCGATAATAGACAGCGTTCTGCTTGGCCATGGTCAGTCGGCTTATTCACCGCTTCAGGCAGGACCGTATAATAATGAAAATATCCAAAAGTACGATTATGATCCGGAAAAGGCAGAGCAACTGCTGAAGGAGGCAGGCTGGACCAGGGGCGAGGACGGTATATACGCAAAGAATGGACAGAAGCTTGAGTTTACCATCAACTGCAGCCAGGGAGACCAGGTCAGAATCGATATGGCTAATATCTGTGCGCAGAACCTTGGAGATATAGGTGTAAAGGTCACGGTAGCAAGCCCGGCTGAAATAGACTGGGAAGGTCAGGAGGCGTTCCTTATAGGATGGGGAAGCCCGTTTGATCCTGACGATCATACCTATAAGGTGTTTGGAACAGGAAAGGGTGCCAACTACAGCGGATATTCAAACAGCAAGGTGGATGAGCTGCTGGAGAAGGCAAGACGTCTGGAGAATCCTGAAGACAGAAAACCGCTTTATGCTGAATTTCAGGAGGAGCTGGCAGAGGATCCTGCATATACTTTTATAGCATATATAGATGCCATATATGCAGGGGCATCGAATATTACAGGAATAACAGAGGATACGGTGCTGGGACATCATGGTGTCGGCATCTTCTGGAACATCAATGAATGGGAAATCACAGAGTAAGCTGAAGATATGAATGAACTGCTGACGATAAACAATTTAAAAGTAGCATTTGAAACACCGGGCGGCAAGCTTACGGCGGTAAAGGGAGTCTCTCTCCGTCTCGGGCGGGGTGAGACTCTGGCACTTGTAGGAGAATCCGGCTGCGGCAAGACTGTGCTGTGTAAAAGCATGCTGAGAATACTTTGCCGGCGAGGCAGGGTGGAGGATGGAGAAATACTTCTGGAATCAGAGGATATGACAGGCTTTGATGAGGAGAGGATGCGCAGCTGCAGAGGCGGAGAGATTGCAATGGTATTTCAGGATCCGATGACAGCTCTGGACCCGGCGTTTTCCGTAGGAGAACAGATTGCCGAGGTAGTGCGTATCCATAAGAAACTTGGCAGAGCAGAAGCAAAGCATGAAGCTCTCAGACTAATGAAGGCAGTAAACATAGATGATGCTGACAGCAGATATGATCAGAGACCTTATCAGTTTTCTGGCGGCATGCGTCAGAGAATAGTAATCGCAATAGCCCTTGCAGGAGAACCTGAGCTGCTGCTGGCGGATGAACCTACAACGGCTCTTGATGAAGAAAGCCGCATGGAAATATTGCAGCTTATCAAGGACATACAGCAGACTACAGGCACTGCAATGCTTTTTATAACACATGACCTGAGCCTTGTGGAAGGAATTGCGGAGCGTGTGGCTGTTATGAAGGATGGCTGTATCGTAGAGGAGGGCAAGGTCAGCGATGTATTTGCCGCACCACAGCATGAGTATACCAGAAAGCTGCTGGGATATCTGGATTACACAAAAAACCGCGGACATAATCACAGGCAGGAACCGGAGCAGAAATACGACCCTGTAATTTCAATAAAGCATCTCAGCAAGAGCTTCAGGCTTCCGGACAGGAATATCCACAAAGCAGTGGATGATTTCAGTATGGACATATTCAGGGGTGAGATTGTCGGGCTTGTGGGTCCATCAGGCTGCGGCAAGTCCACACTTTCCAGATGCATAGCAGGCCTTGAAAAGCCTGACAGAGGTGAGATATTCGTTGAACCGGGAATGAACATGCAGATGATATTTCAGGATTCACAGTCTGCGTTCAATGACAGAATGACGATAGAGGAGATTATTGAGGAGCCGCTGAGAATAAAAGGAAGAGAGAGGAGCCGCAGGGAAGCCGGAAAGAATCGCAGAACTTACAGGAAAAACCTCAGAGAACGTGTGATGGAGGTCATGGATGCTGTTGAGCTTCCGCGTGAGCTGGCCTTGAGAAAACCCTACGAGCTTTCGGGAGGTCAGAGACAGAGAGCGGCGATTGCCAGAGCACTGATTGCAGACCCGGATTTTATCATTGCAGATGAGCCTCTTACAGGTCTTGATGTATCTGCACAGGCACAGATAGTTCACCTTATACGCAGGCTAGCCGATGAGAGAGCGCTTACCGTGCTTTTTATAGCTCACGACCTGCCGATGGTGAATCATATAAGCAGCAGAGTCATAAAAATGAAATAAATTCAGGCGGCCGTGCTATTTGGCTACCGAATCATAGCCGGACTGTCCCCCTGAGATTTCCAGAACCACTTTGTTGGGAAGGCAGATGATATTTTCGCCGGTCAGCGATATTTCCGAATGATTTACACAATCCTGCCCCCTGCAATCGGAAAAACTCATTGAAACATTACCGTTACTTATGGTAACCTTATTTATATGGTCGTTCTGCTCAACTGTGATTTCCCTGTCTTCAAGCAGGGAATAAGTTCCGAAGACCTCTCCGTCCGCAGTGATCGTCAGGAGGTCACCTGAGGACTGGCCAAAGGAGAGGATATACGAGGCGGCAAGTCCCAAAGCTATAAGCAGAGCTGCCAGAACGATATCAGCTTTCTTAAACATTAATACCTCCGGAGGGTTATATGATAAAATACAGCAGAAGAATCAAGTCTTCACATATTGTCAGTATATTGACTGCTTTACTGTTAACGGTTCTCGTAATTATACCACAGACGGGATGCAGTAATAAAGAGCCTGTTTCCAAATCGGACTTCTGTCTCGATACATCGTGCGAAATAACTATCTATGATATGGAGGATATGTCACAGGACAAGGCGGAACAGACGCTGGAGAGGACATATGAACAGATACGCGGATATGAAAACCTTCTGAGCAAAACAGTAGAAGGAAGCGATGTGTACAGAATAAACCACGCAGAGGGCAGAACCACGGAGGTCTCTGCGGAAACTGCGGAGGTGCTGGATACGGCACTGCTGATGGGAGAGCTGTCCGACAAGGCTTTTGATATTACGGTAGGAAGCCTGACAGAGCTCTGGGATTTCAAGAGCGAGAATCCTGATGTGCCGGCAGATAAGGATATAAAAAAGGCACTTGAAACGGTAGGCCTGGGTAAGCTTCATGTAAGCGGCACAAGCGTCAGCCTGGACGATAAAGGTACTCTTCTCGACCTTGGAGGTGTCGCCAAGGGATATATTGCTGACCGCGCCGGTGAATACCTTGAGGCACAGGGCGTGACCAGAGCGATAGTGAATCTGGGCGGAAATATCTCTGTAATCGGCGAGAAGGAAGATAATACACCATGGAATATAGGAATCGAAAGACCTTACAGTGACAGAAGCGAAATCATAGGCTCCATCAAGGTGGCGGATCAGACAATTGTCACCTCAGGTATCTATGAAAGGCAGTTTGTCAAAAACGGAGTCAGGTATCATCATGTGCTGGATCCTCAGACAGGATACCCAGCAGAGACGGACCTTGAAGCGGTTACCGTTACAGCGGTCAAGGGAAATTCGGGATTCTGTGACGCACTGTCTACAGCGTGTCTCATTATGGGCAGAGATGATGCTATGGAGCTGATAAGAAAACTGCAGCAGGAGTATCCGGAGATGAAGCTTGAGGCGGCGCTGATAGACAAAAATGATGAAATAACCCAGACTGACGGTATGGAGCTTGAGCTGGTCAAAGAGTAAAGGAGCCAATGGAAACTATAAAGAAAATAGACATAATAGTGCCCTGTTTCAATGAAGGCAGGACGCTGGACATATTCGTTGACGAGGTGACACGTGCCGTAAGCAGTGTGGCGGGCTATCGGTTCACGTACATTTTCATTGATGATGGCAGCACGGACAACACCTTGGAGAAAATCAGAAGCTTCGCATGCCAGGAGCACACGGCAGCTACTGAGCAGGATGTTGGTAAGGCTGCGGGAATTGAGGTCAGGTATATCTCATTCAGCAGGAACTTCGGCAAGGAGGCTGCAATGTATGCAGGACTGAAGGCATCGCGTGGAGATTATGCACTTATCATGGATGCTGATCTGCAGCACCCCCCGCAGCTGATTCGGCAGATGATAGATAAACTGGAGGAGACAGGCAGCGACAGCTGTGCGGCCAGAAGAGTGTCGAGAAAAGGGGAACCGCGTATACGCAGTGTGTTTGCCAGAATGTTCTATAAAATAATGAACAGATTCAGTGATATAGAGATAGTGGACGGTGTAGTCGATTTCAGACTCATGAGCAGGCAGATGGTCAGAGCAATCGTCAGCATGCCTGAGAATCAGAGGTTCTCAAAGGGTATATTCGCATGGGTCGGTTTTGAAACCTGCTGGATAGAATTCGAGAACGTGGAACGCATTGCAGGCGAAAGTAAATGGTCTGTATGGGGGCTCGCCAAGTATGCTGTAGATGGATTCATAGATTTTGCTGTATCACCTCTGAAGTTTGTAGGGGTTTTCGGCGGCATAACAGCAGTGGGCTCGATGGTATATTTTATAGCTGAAATCATCAAGACGATAATCGTAGGCAAGGATGTACCGGGATATGCATCGACAATATGCCTGATACTGTTTTTTGGCGGACTGATAATTGCCATACTGAGTGTGATCGGAGAGTACATCGGCAGGATGTACCTTGAAACAAAGGGGAGACCTGTATATATAGAAAAGGAAAGCAATATAGATGAAGAAATCAAGCCTGCTTCATAACAGCAAGTATATCGCTGCAGCGTTTTTTGTGCCGGTGCTGATAACAGTACTGGCATTTGCCGTTACAGGAATATATCCATTCGGAGATAACCAGATCGCGGTGATAGATATGTATCACCAGTATATTCCGTTTCTGAGCGAGCTCCAGAGCAAGCTCCATGAAGGCGGAAGTCTTTTTTATACCTGGAACGGAGCAGGCGGCAGCAACTTCTGGAATCTGCTGGCATATTACGGAGCAAGCCCTCTCAATCTGCTGCTTGCATTGTTTCCAGAAAAGCTGATAATGGAGGCTGTTACGGTTATTCTCCTGATAAAGATAGGCCTTGCAGGAAGCTTCATGGCTATATACCTTGGCAATGTTGAGAAAAAATACAGTATGGTTACAGTTGCCTTTGCCGTAATGTATGCGCTTTGTTCATATGTTATGGCATATTACTGGTGCATCATGTGGATGGATGCAGTGGTGCTGCTGCCTCTCTGTATTCTGGGACTCAACCGGCTTATCGACAGCGGCAGACCGGTGATGTACACAGTGAGTCTGGCGATTATCGTATTCTGTAATTATTATATAGCAATTATGGTATGTATTTTCATACTGTGCTACTATCCTGTGCTTTATTTTCTCAAGGTCAGAAACGGCGGAGTAAAGCGGTGCGTTGTGACGACAGGCAAGGCTGTCGGATTTTCACTGCTTGGTGTTGTAATGTCTGCAGTGATGCTTCTGCCGACCTACATCAGCATGCAGGACACCTATTATATATCTGCAGACATGCCGGATGAGTGGCATTTCTATAATGATGCGCTGGATATACTGAACCAGCTGCTCCCTAATGCGGAGCTCACCTTCAGAGAGGGGCTGCCTAATCTTTACTGCGGGCTTATTGTAGTGATAATGCTGGTATTCTATGTCAGCAGCAGAACCATAGCATTAAGAGAAAAGGCACTGAATCTTGGATTCCTGGCTTTCATGTTCATGAGCCTCAATCTCAATAAGCTTGATTTTATATGGCACGGATTTCATTTCCCGAATCAGCTTCCTTTCAGATATTCATTCGTAGTCTGCTTTGTGCTGGTAGGTATAGCATATAGAACCTTTAACAGGTATGATGAATTCAGGATAAAAACCTTGTGGGGAGTTCTGGCGGCAGGGATGGCATATTATGTTTTCGCACAGAAAATCTTCGCAAAGGATATAGATGATATCAATCTGTTCTTTTACAGCGGTGCAGCATGGCTGGCTCTTTACTGTATAGTTATGGTTCTATACAGAAAGGGATATATCGTCAGAGGTTCGTTTTCTCTTCTGATAACAATGCTTATATTGATGGAGATGGCATCAGGGGCATGCTGCTCCTTTGACAAGGTAGGCAATACAGCCAGAAGCACATATTTCGAAAACTATGAGGATGTCAAATCACTTGCAGACTATACACGCGAAGAATTTGTCCGGACTGAAATGGATGACACGTACATTCTGAACTGCCCGGCATTGTATCATTACAGAGGAATTTCCCAGTTTTCGTCATCAATAAATGCCAATACAACTGAAATAATGGAAAAAATCGGTATTGAAGGCGAACCTGGAAAGAACAGGTTCAACTACAACCTGACAGATTCTGTGACAAACGCCATGCTCAACATCAAATATATAATAACAAAAAACATGCCAATGGATGACCCGGATTTCACTCTGGTGAAGCAGGAAGGTAACTCGAGGCTTTATGAGAGCAGGTATCCACTTTCCATAGGCTATATGACAGGTAATGAGATAAGAACATGGAATCATGAGAACTCAGATCCATTTATTGTGCTGGAGGATTACGTGAGAGCTGCTACAGGAGGCGGCTGCGGCGATGTGTTCAGCAGAGTGGAGGAGTCTGGTCTGTCCGGCGCCAATGTGAGTGTAACAAAGGACGGCAGCGGATATTTCACCGCGACACTTGACGATGAAACAAGGAAAAGCAGAGTGGTGCTGGAGTACAAAGCCGAAAAAACACAGAAATACTATGTATTCGTTGAGGCAGGAAATGCTGATGTCATTGTTATCAACAAGGGCGACAAAATCGACGATCTTGAAGTAAGAAACGACTGCGGCTCAATCATCAATGCAGGAGTTGTGAAAAAGGGTGAAACCTTCAGGATAATAATCGATTATAAAAAGGGCGATATTGGCAATATCAGAAGTCATGTATGCACCCTTAACCAGGACGCGTGGGATGAAGCATACGATATTCTTTCAGCCAGTATGCTTGAGGTGACTGAATGGTCCGATACTCATGTAAAAGGCACGGTGACGGCTGAGGAAGAGGGTGTGCTTGTGACCTCCATACCGTATGAAAAAGGCTGGACTTTGAAGGTTGACGGAAAGAAGAAAGCTATAACTGAGCTCACAGGGGATGTGTTTATTTCCGTACCGCTGGACGCCGGCAGTCATGAAATACAGCTTGATTTCAGACCACCGGGCATTATTGCAGGACTTCTGCTGACAGCAGCATGTGCGCTGCTGCTCGCAGCTTTTGAAATTATCAGGAGGAAAAGACTGGTGTCTTCCAGGCCTCTGCCAGCTTTCCGATCACGTCTGGAATATCCTGAAGAGGAATCTGATTATAGTACAGAGCCAGAACACCGTTATCTTTGATAACTGCAGAAGGAACGCCGATAGCTTCGGCTTCCTTTTTTAATTCTGCAGATGCCTTGGCGGAATCTATTTCCAGCAGGATATTAATACCGGAGGATGTATTCCTGATATTGATGAAATCTCCTGCAGCGTGGTTCAGGGCGTCGATGGTGGCCGCAAGCTTTTGTGAATAAAGCTTGCGAAGCTTTTTGATATGAGTCTGGTAGTATCCAGTTTCCATGAACATTGCCAGGGTCAGTTGCTCCAGCTTGGAGCAGGTTTGTGAATAATCTGCTGCCATTGATGAGAATATACCTGCCATTTCTTCGGGCAGCACCATGTAGCTGATTTTGACAGCGGCAAACAATGTGCTGGAGAAGGAGCCGAGATATATTACGCGGCTGTCATGATCCAGGCTCTTGAGGGCAGGTATGGGTCTTCCGAAGTAACGCAGCTCGCTGTCGTAATCGTCCTCTATGATATAGCTGCTGTTGTGTGATGCCCAGTTCAGAAGCTCATATCGCCTGCCTACAGGCATGACAGAGCCTGTGAACATGTGGTTGGAGGGACTGACGTAGACAGCTGTCCTGATGTTGGTAGGAAGCTTTTCTATTACAAGTCCATCGCTTTCCACATCAACAGGGGTTATGGCGAAGCCTCTGTCGCGAAAAATGTTCTTTACAGGCATATAGCCCGGATTCTCAAGTGCAACATGCTCTATGTGCATTTTTCTCAGCAGGGTTGCCAGATGATTGGTTATCTGCTGTGTGCCGGCACCTATAACAATCTGCTCGGGACTGCAGGAAACTCCACGTGACATGTAAAGGTATCTGGCGATTTCCTGACGCAGCTTCAGCTCTCCCTGGGGATTGCTTTCAAAAAACAACGTTTGAGGAAAATCGTTGATTATTTTATTCATGCATTTTTTCCATTTGTTGAAGTCAAAGCAGCCGGGATCACAGTATAGAGAAGGCGTTTCATCGATGGTGCTATTTCCATGTGTGAACAGCTGCGGTGATGAAATGCTGTTTTTCAGAGGGACAGCCTTGCCCAGATGAGAGAACACGTCATCGACGTAATAGCCTGACTGAGCTTTGCTGTAAATATATCCTTCAACCAGCAGCTGATTGTATGCTTGCTCGATTGTAGTGATGCTCAGCCCCGTTGATCTGGCAAGATTTCGAAGTGATGGCAGCTTTTCGTCTGTCATTATTTCACCGCTCACTATGGCTTCCTTGATATAGTCATAAAGCTGCAGATAGTAAGGTCGCTTTTTATCTGAATCAAGTATCGGCATGATAGCTTTCATATAGTATCTCCTCGCTGTATATATAAAAAAATTTATTTTTGTATATTTATTTATATACACTGTTCATGTATTATAGTATAATGCAGAAGGCTTGATTTGAAAAGTGGTAACATACTGGCTTCCGCATAAAAAACAGTATCATGGCAAATAACAAATAATCTTCACAATAATGCGGTATAATTGAGAGTCGTTTAATTAAAGCGGGCAAAGACAGGCCTGCGTTTAACAGATCGGAAAGGAAAGGACCATGGAAGTTTTAAAAGTTAAAAATACTGTATTTAAGCCGGGAAGACCTAAGGTAGTGGTTCCGATCACAGGGAACACCCCGGAGAAGATTATTGAAGAATGCGAAAAGGCTGCAGCCATGCCGTGCGATGTGATAGAATGGCGTGCAGATTATTATCTGGCAGCAATACCGGAGCTGGAAAATGCCCTCAGAACCAAGGAGGCATACCTGGATCTGGTAAAGATACTTGACGATGTGAATTACATAGCGGACACCAAGCCTGTGATTTTTACTGTGCGCAGAAAAGGTCAGGGCGGTGAGGTCTCCATAACAAAGGAGCAGAATGACAGCATCTGGAGTCTTGTTGCTCAGTCTCAGCTGGCTGATTTCATAGATGTGGAGCTGTTTGACGAAAACGATACAGTGGATGAATACAAGCTGCAGGAGCAGATTGACCAGATACATGAATACGGCAGCAGGGTGATTCTGTCATACCATGATTTCAATGGAATGCCGTCTCCGGAGGAGATGGTGAACCTGATCAGCGTTATGCATGGACTCGGCCCTGACGTGTGCAAGGTTGCAGCAATGGCAAACAGTGAAGAGGATGCCAGAACTCTGCTCAAAGCCACAGCCTTTCTTACAAGGAAGGGTATCGGACCTCTTGTGACCATGGCTATGGGCGAAGCTGGGACGACTACCAGAGTCGCTGCAGGCAAATACGGTTCCTGTATGACATTTGCATCAGGTGCGCAGGCTTCTGCGCCGGGACAGGCGGATGTGTTTACGATGAAAAAATGGCTTGATAAATATTACGGAGAATAACAGTCGGAGAAAGGATTTCTGATGACAGATTTTATTACGGTGGAAAATCTGGTATTTGAATATATCAAAAGTGAGGACGGTCAGCCGTTTCGTGCGATAGATAATATCAGCTTCACAGTTGAAAGGGGCAGCTTCACTGCTGTAATCGGACAGAACGGCTCGGGCAAATCAACCCTTGCCAAGAATATCAACGGGCTTCTTACGCCTACATCGGGCAGGGTGATTGTGGATGGACTGGATACAGCAGCTCCCGAAAACATATGGGACATCCGGCAGAGAGTTGCCATGGTTTTCCAGAATCCGGACAATCAGATAGTATCATCGATTGTAGAAGATGATGTGGCATTTGGTCCGGAGAATCTGGGAGTTGATCCTGCAGAGATACGCAGGAGAGTAGATGAAGCTCTTACCGGTGTTGAAATGTTCGAATACAGGAAAAAGGCACCCCATATGCTGTCGGGCGGGCAGAAGCAGCGTATTGCCATTGCCGGGGCGGTAGCGATGGAGCCGGACTGCATAGTGTTTGACGAACCGACTGCAATGCTTGATCCCAGAGGGCGCAGAGAGGTGATGTCCATAATAAAGAAGCTCAACAGCAAGGGCATAACGGTTCTGCTGATAACCCATTTTATGGAGGAGGCGGCACAGGCTGATAAAATAGTTGTTCTGAACAACGGAGTGATAAGCATGACGGGAACTCCCGATGAGATTTTCATACGAGCGGATGAGCTTCGGGCACTCAGTTTGGATGTACCGCCGGCAGTAGAGCTTTCCATGAAGCTCAGAGACAGAGATATTGATGTGCCTGAGGGCATTTTAACGATAGATGATATGGTGAAATACTTATGTCAATAGAAGTAAGAAATCTGACACATATATACAGCGAAGGGCTGCCGCATGAATCGACGGCGATAGAGGATGTGAGCTTTACAGCCGAAGACGGCCAGCTTGTAGGAATAATCGGACATACCGGATCGGGCAAATCGACACTGGTTCAGCATCTGAACGGACTGCTGAAGCCTAAATCCGGGCAGATAATCGTCAGCGGTCAGGATATAACTGCAGAAGGTGTGCCTATGAGAGATATCCGCAGAAAAACCGGACTTGTTTTCCAGTACCCGGAGTATCAGCTGTTTGAAGAAACGGTGGCAAAGGATGTGGCATTCGGACCGGCTAATCTTGGTCTTTCACAGGAGGAAATCGATTTTCGCGTCAGAGAGGCCATCGAAATGGTAGGTCTTGATTATGAAAGCGTGAAGAATCTTTCGCCCTTTGACCTTTCGGGGGGGCAGAAGCGCCGCGCTGCCATAGCAGGAGTTATAGCAATGAAGCCGGAAGTGCTTATACTTGATGAACCGACAGCAGGACTGAATCCCAAGGCACATGCGGATATTCTGGATATGGTGGAGACAATACACAGGCGCGAAAGCAATATTATTTTTCTCGTTTCCCACAATATGAATGATATAGCACGCATGTCGGACAAGGTGCTCGTGATGAACCGAGGCAGGCTTGCCATGGATGGAACGCCTGAAGAGGTGTTTTCACGGGAGGAGGAGCTCAGCAGCATGGGTCTTGCGTTGCCTGACTCCATGGTCATAGCATCTGCATTGCGCAAGGCCGGAATGGATATAAGAAAAAGCTGCCTGACGATGGATGAAGCGGCAGATGAGATAGCGAAGGTTTTAACAAAATGATAAGAGATATTACCCTTGGACAATTCTACCCGGGAGGCTCGTGGATACACAGGCTCGATCCCCGGGTCAAAATAATGGCTACAATAATCTACATAGTGGCGCTTTTTATAGTTGATGATTTTATCGGATTTGCCATAGCCTTCGCCGGGCTTGCAATTGTAATAGCGATTTCAAAGGTTCCTCTCAGCTTTATACTCAGAGGGCTCAAGCCGGTGTTTCTGATAATACTGTTTACCTTCGTGATAAACATGTTCATGATAAAGGGAGAGGTTCTGGTATCGCTGTGGATATTCTCCATAAGCAGGGAAGGACTCAGGACAGCTGTTTTCATGGCGGTGAGGCTGGTGATCCTCATTATAGGTTCATCGATGCTTACACTTACGACCAAGCCGATAAGTCTTACGGACGGGATAGAAGCGCTGCTGTCTCCATTTAAGAGATTCGGGCTGCCTGCTCATGAGCTGGCAATGATGATGACTATCGCGCTCAGATTCATACCTACGCTTCTTGAGGAGACTGATAAGATAATGAAAGCTCAGCAGGCCAGAGGTGCTGATTTTGAAAGCGGTAATATCATAAAAAGAGCCAGAGCTCTGGTGCCTATTCTGGTACCGCTGTTCATAAGCGCGTTCAGGATTGCACAGGATCTTGCAATGGCTATGGAAGCCAGATGTTACGGTGGAAGCAGCAAACGAACGAGAATGAATGGAATGAAGCTGCAGAAGCGCGATTTTGCTGCATCGGTGCTGTTTGTACTGTTTATTGCAGTTATGGTGACTCAGAGGATAATAATGTAACATATATAACCGGAAAGGAACGAGATGAGACAGAGAAAAGCCAAAAACCTTAAAGAAAAGCTGGAACGGTGCAGCGAATATATTATTGAGGCGCCGTGCCCGGAAGCCTGCCGGACGTGTTTTGACGGTGAAGGTCCTCTGTTTCTGGAAATAGGCTGTGGCAAAGGAAGCTTCATAATAAAAAAAGCACTGGAAAATCCGGACAGAAACTACATTGCAGTCGAGGGTCAGGAGACAGTTCTGCTGAGAGCTCTTGAGAAGGCAATGGAGGTTCCGGGAGGTATACCTAATCTGAAATTCATGATGACCTTCATCCACAGCATGGATGAATTTTTTGAAGAGGGTCAGCTGGATGGAATATATCTGAACTTCAGCGATCCATGGCCCAAGGCGCGCCATGCCAAGAGAAGACTGACATGGAGAGGCAGACTGATGGATTACAAATGGGCGCTGAAGCCAGGCGGATTTATAGAATTCAAATCAGATAACGACCAGCTCTATGAATTCACTATGGACGAAATCGAGGCGGCAGGTCTTGATGTTGCAGAGAAAACAACAGACCTGCACAGCAGCTCATATGAATCAAGGCTTACAACAACTGAATACGAAGAAAAATTCAGAAGCCGAGGTAAAAATATAAATTATGTAAAGGTAGTGGTGTGATGCCACTGCCTTTTTTAGCGGTTTCACGTGATGCTTCGTGTCTGGGCTTTGTGACGTATGTGAATGCTTACCGGAAATCAATATAGCTTCCCGGGTCGACAGCGCTGCCGTCCTTTTTCATTTCGAAGTGAAGATGGGGTTCGCTGTCAAATTCAAACATGGAGCTCTGGCCCACCTTACCGATAGTATCGCCCTGCTGCACGACATCTCCGGTTTCAACGAGATCGTCCGCTGACAGGTTGCCGTAGACAGCAGTTATGCCATTTCCGTGATTAACCTCAACAATGATGCCGAATCTGTCATCTTCGCCGGTCCTTGTTACTGTTCCGGAAGCGCATGCTTTGACGGTGCTGCCTGCAGGCGCAGCAATGTCAATTCCTCCGTGGGTCATATACTGATCCAGAGTCTTCCAGTATATTGGCATGTCCATTGAGTATTTCATGATGATTTCTCCGCTGAGAGGAGCTGTATACTCGCTGTCGGAGCCTTCTCCGGTGCTGCCGGATGAATTGCTTTCATCGTTTCCGGAGTTATCTGCACTGTCAACGATGCTGCTGGATTCATCCACGGATTTTTCCTTTACAACATCAGCCGCATTGTTTTCGTCCATACCGGATCTTACTTTATCTATATTGGCTTTGACCGCAAAAAAAGAAACAAGAGCCATTATACAGAAGCACAGCATAAGTGCAACAGCAGGTTTGTCTTTTTTCTTTTTGTCTTTATCTTGTCTCATGGTTTATTCGCCTCCTGCATTTTAATGTCTGTTTTTAGTATCGACACACGGGATAATTTTAATACTGCTAATTAAATGCAATTGTCCGAATTTAACAACAACTTTTACTGAGCGGCAAGCAATTGACAAGATGCTTTATTTTAGGTTATAATCTCATCTTTGACACTTTATTGTTAAAAAAATCTTGCAATCCATTGGTAT
>JAUNDC010000052.1 GCA_030526355.1 Bacillota bacterium
GCCATTTGCTTTTCTTGCATTTTCAGGACATTCCTTCACACAGCGCATGCACGCAATACATTTCTTAGAATCTGCCTTGAAACTTGCCGGATCAATCGCCTGAACAGGACAGTTTTTCACGCAAAGGCCACACCTTACACAGTTCTTTGCAGGCTTTGGAACAAGACCTGCTCCACCGGCCTTTTTATATGGACGATTACCAGGAATATTCTTCACAGCATCTGTCTTTTCTAAAATCTGTTTTGCAAACTTTTCTAACTGCATTCTGTCAGACTCATCAGGTCTGCCGGCTGCATACTGTGGCATAATAGAATGTTCTGCAACAGCAGAAATTGCAGCGACTACATGGAATCCACATTCTTTTGCCGCATCTTCCATTTCGACAAGAGTATCCTCATATGCCCTGTTTCCATATACACATACAAGAGTACATTTTGCACCATTTCCTGAAATCTGTTTTAATCTATCAATAGCCACTGAAGGGGCACGTCCTCCAAAGGAAGGCATTGCAATCAATACCTGATCATCTTTATCGATAGTACACTTTGAAAAATCTGTTTTGGCTTCACTCAAATCGATCTTTGTGACCCTCTCACTCCAACAGGAACTGATGATATTTGCCGCCTTCTCTGTGCCACCTGTAGGGCTGAATATAATTTCTACTGTATTCATATGGTTGCCTCCTCGTTATTTCATTCTTTTCTTTATGTCGTCAATGCAATCAGCCAGAGTTTTTCCGGCAAGTGATTTCGCAAATGTATCTTCCACATCCGCGAAGATACCAGATAGCACCGGCTGAATATAGTGTCCGACTACACACTTGTCGTTCGGATTCCGGTGTATATCTAAGATGTGTACTTTGGTTCCTTCTGTAACCGCCTGATAAATTTGAAGCAATGTAAGTTGTTCCGGTGAAACCGTCATATCATAGCCGCTTACACCTCTGTGACCATCAACTATGTCTGCTTTTTTCAACAACGCTAGAATTTTGCGAATATAACTTGCATTTGTTCCCACACTTTCTGCCATCTGATCAGAATTTATCGGTGATGGAGATTCTGAAATAAGAATCAATATATGTACTGCAACAGAAAATTTTGTATCCATTCCCACTCCCCTCTCAATACTCAAATAAAACGCTTTAGTTTAATTATATTTGTATTTGTATCTAATACAATTGCAATTTAATTTAAATTCATTGTTCTGTCATGTTAATTGCTTAAGTATCTTGCAGCCCTATTCCAAAGTCTATCTCCTATTGACGCACCTGCATACAATTTTCTCAGTTCAATATAAAAATGACGGACACCCTGTTCAATGTCCGTCAAATAGATTCACTGTGTTCAATACGGTTCACATTTGTCTTTATTCCCACTCTACTTAATGATACCCGACTTAAACAAATTTGTTTAAGTTTTCGTTGATCTTGGTATTCATATGAGCATAATTCTATTAACAATTTGGGCTATGCGATTTTTTATTGCCAAAATGTTGCCAGAAAGATAACGGCTTATAGTTACATTATCTCTTCTGTCTAAATTATACTCCTTTGCCTGTAGCATATCCACCATTATTGTGTTTTCCACGCAGCTTTATTTTCATTACTGACAGGCTTTATTATGTCTTGAACTGCTGACTCCTCATCCATCTGCAGTATTTCTTTCAGCTCTGCATTTGTGATTCCGTAGTCTATATCCACAAGGTTACTCTGCAATATGCCTTTATAGACCAGTCCGGTCCTATCTATTACTGCGCATATGAGATCGGGATTTTTTAGTCCCGAATTACCAATAGGTGAGTTATTAACTAACGCAATTCTGTCTTTCTCTGCTACGATGGCAAGCCCCTTATCAACTCCATATGCGTATCTGCCATATGAATGTTTTTTTGTAACCATTTCTGCTGCAAACAGTTCCTGGTCAACATTATCGGATACGCTGCCTTTGTAAAAAATCTCATATGGTTTTGCACTGTTTTCGTTTTTTGTAAGAAGTGCAATATGCCCATTGTAATCAGTTACTGCCAGCGTTCCATCATCTCCCCATGAATACGACATCTTCTCTGAAGCCGGGAAAATCTTTTCTCTCAGTTTGGATTCCCAGGTGTCGGCATCTACTATTTCTATACAGTATGAATCGTCCTTGATATAAAAAACTGCCAGCTGCCTGTGATCACCGGACAGACTCATCTCAACATATTCTGCATTTTCATCCAGCGGATATACCATGTTCAGCTGATCAGACAAAGGCCTAGGGTCCGGAATAAAAAGATTCTTTCGTCCTTTTCCTATGGTTATTGTTGCTGCAGAATCAATCGGCAGCTCATATATTCCAAAACCGTCTTTGATCTGTGAAAGGTCTACGGGTTTCCTCTTTGCCGTAGTATTATTTACAACAAACAGCATCCTGTTCTTTAATCCATAGCTTGATGCCATTTCAATAGCACTGTCATTGTCTTTTGTCCCGGCCTCTTTAATTGTATCCGGATGCACCCAGTTCTTTCCGTCTCTGATATTCTCTTGCTGCAATACTATAACAGGATCAAATTCATAATAGTCTTTCCCGTCATCCAGTGACTTATGAACCTCTGTTTTCCCGCTGCTTGAAACCTTGTACTGCTGATATTCATTTTCTATTACCGGTATTCTGAAACGGTCGTTCAACACTTTGTACAGTTCAATATCGCCTTCATAGGGTTTTGCATTCTCTTCAGTAAGTTCATCCTTATCCGCGTATTTTTTTAATCCCTGAAGCATGGTAGCTGAATTATATACTTTCTCGCCGAACTGGAAACGGAAATTTACAGGATAATAGTCAAGGTGATTCTTAAGCAAAATCTCCCCTTTCTTTTCAGACTTATCACCTGCCACCTGCTTTTGCATGTCACTATAGAAGCTCTGGATGCTTTTATCCTGCAAACCGTTCAGAGCGTCATATTTCAACTGCGTATAAAAGGATTCCGTAGACCATCCTGTGAATCTGAAATCTCTATACACGCTGACCTCTTTAGTTTGAGACATGTCCCCTCTTGAAAATGATGACACGGTGCTGTTCTCAGTATAATCATATCCGTTTAGCCAGTGCAGGCTATCAGCAGAATCCGCACGAAAAGCTACAACAAGTCCATCCGCTGCATTACGATCACCTGCAAAAGTTTTTTCTGTCAGTTGTGCCGCTCCGATTTCTTTGCTTAAGAAGTTCCAACTGCCAACGATAACTCCAATCGCAAGAACTGAAGTCAGCAAAAAAATGTATGTTGATATCCTCTTCATTTCATTTCTCCAATTGCTTTATTGATGCGATCTGCTCTGTAATCATATCTTTCCTTAACGATTTCAATCAGCGTTCTCCCTGATTCTTCAATTTCCTTAACGCTCAGATCATCTATTATTTCACTTTTGCGAATAAGAATAGCTCTGTCTATGTAGTCAGCAATTTCCTCAATAAGATGCGTTGATACGATTATGGTTTCATCTTCGTTTACAACTCTGGTCAGTACTTCGTAGAAGTCTTCTCTGTTAAATACATCATTTCCGGCGAAAGGTTCATCCATAATGATATATTCGGCTCCCTGACTCATTGCAAGAACCACTTCAAACTGGTTCTGCTGCCCCAGGCTGAACTCGCTGATTTTCTTATTTGTCGGAAGTTCGAAGAATTCCATCAGTGCTTCATATCTTTTCTCATTAAAATTCGGAAACTGCATCTGATAAAACCATTTATGATCGCTCGCTGTTATTGAAGGGAAGAAAGAATGATCACCGGTAGCAAAGGACAGTTTAGAGATATTGTTTCCATCTATTTTTTTACCATCAAGAGTTATTTCTCCTTCAAAACTCAAATACCCCAGAAGGCACTTCATGAAAGTGGTTTTTCCCGCGCCGTTTGCGCCGAACAAACCGATTATCTGCCCTTTAGGAATCTGCAGACTGCAGTTTGAAAGCGCCGTTTTGTCCTTATATTTTTTTGACACATTTTTCATTTCAATCATAACAACCTCCTAAAACGGTAACAGGTGTGATAAATAATCTGCCTTAAGTGCAACGTCAGGTGTTGCAAAAGCATAAATACCGAAGTCCAGAAATATATTTGCAAGCATAATTATCAATATAATAAATGCCTCAATTTTTGGCGCTGTCCATATAGTTCTGGAATACTCCTTCCTGTCAGGAAGCCTCTTCATTACGTACATGCTTTTTGTTTCTTTGTTGTAATAGGCATAATTCCAGTATGCCTGTACAAACAGTACAAGCAGTATGGCTGCAAAGTAGCCGTAAAGGGTGTGGTTCTGAAGTTCCCAGAAATACGGCATCATGAAGTCAGGATCAATGGTCACGCCCTTTATATTTACAGTTATTTCTCTCATATGCATTATGTATCTTGTAAGGAACAGTATATGCTCACCAAGTCCTATACAGACGCAAAGGCCAAAGAGAAAGTTTGCTTTTTCCATGTTGCTTCCTATAGGCATAAACCTCTGTCGTCTGGACCAGATGCCTATCTTGTGCATACCCTTTTTCTTTTCGTTACTGTCTATTCTGCCGTACTTGTTAAGAATTGATGTTTCCGGAGACCATGCCTCGTAAGCGTCTGCCCCGCTGTTTACCTGCATGAATACATCCTCTTCAAAATCCACGCTGTCCATATCAATTATTCCGCTGTATTTGTTCACTCTGAAAGGATCTCCCTTTGGACGTTTCTCTCTAAAGATCACATCCAGAATCGAGAATACCGCATAAGAACCTGCAATGATTACAACAAGAAGAAGGTAACCGGCACTTAATTCAAATGACCAGGCTATAAACATTAATACTGCTATCAAAACAACTCCAACTGAAGGAGATCCATTGTGCCATCCCAGATAGCACGACCTTGCACATTCTCCAGCCAGGGCTATAATAGCGATTACATCAAACACAAGAACGATTGGATTTGCAACCGGAATCAATGCTGCACCTATTCTTGTTCTCATTAATCCCAATGCAATTTTAGTATTAATCCCTGTTGCACCAGACAATGAAAGAGCTGCTTTTCCAATAACGCATATTGAGACAATCGCTGTTGCCCACAGTATCAGTACAATTGCAAGGCTGTATACTAACATCGTCAGGTATGACTCTATTGGAGATATGCTCATTCTTCTTATGGTGTAACCCGTTGTTGAGTGGGCTGCCTTCAGCGCTTTCTTTCCATTCAAGGCATTTACTACAAAATAGTATGCAAGAAGATTGGCTAATACGAAGGCTATTACATCCCACATGCCCCCGAATCCTCGTTCCATAAGCATTAAAGAAGCAGCCTTGCTCGGATCTCCGACTCTTGCGAGAAATACTGCAAGAAAACATATTGGAATGATAAAAAATGCAATCAATGTCTTCTTTTTCCCGGATTTTTCGTATAAAAAAAACAGGGACATATATTTGCTCATATTTATGCACCTCACTTAGTTGTATTGTTAAACGTTAATCTGATAATAAAACGATTGTTTATTGTATTTATGCTTGCTTCTCCTCCGGCCCGGTTCATTATTGTTTCAACGCTTTTAAGGCCAACACCTTCGCCTTTGAAATCATTCACCGTATCTGCAATTGCGTTGCTGAACTCCAGGATCAGCCCGGAATTTTCGCTACGACTGCAGATCTTTACCGGCTCCTTGTCATCCGCATACCTGACAATGTTTGAAATAATGTTATCCATTATTCTGGTTGCTGCGCTGATCTCTATATTAATATTGGCAGCACATGCCTTACAGTCGGTTTCTACTATAAACCCTCTGAGCCTCAGTTCCTCAGTTGCCTGCTCAATGAGCTGACTAAAATCAGTCTGTATTGCCTTTGCATTACGATTTGCCGGCTTTTCGCCTCTCGTATAGTCAAGCAGCTGATCTGTCAGCTGCGTAAGGTGTGTTACACCACTGTGAATTCTCTCTATATAATGATTGCGCTGCTCTTCGTTCTGGTATCTCCCGTCCTTAAGAAGATCCGCAAACAGCGTCATTGAAGTAAGCGGCGTTCTGATATCGTGAGAAAGCTTCGAAACGATTTCTTTATTTCCTTTTGCCAGGCGTTCCTCTTCTTCCGTATGCTTTAGAAGAGCTGCTCTCATCTGCTCCAGATTTTCAGCTATGTAAGTTAAATCATCATTGCCTTTTATAGTGATTTTATGAGTAAGATCTCCACTGCCCAGAATCTCCATATCATTCTTAAGCTGTGTTATGTACCTTGCGCGACGTGTTATTCCGGTAATGAACACTGCACATAATACTACTATTCCGACAATCATTGTCAGGAATAAAAGCACATAGTAAACCCTGTCTCCCTTGGCAGAGTTAATGTAGACATCAAATGTTCCGTCTGCAAATTTTACCGGATATACAGTAAGATACTCAAGCTTTGTAGTGTGCAGGAACTCCGTCATTGAGTAGGTTGGCCTGGAGTAATCAAAGTAATAGTTTTCGTAGATTACTCTTTTACCGTCAAATATTTTCACCGCAACATCTTTTTTACTTTCGATCCAGCCGTTTATATCTTTACTGTCTGTGGACTCTATGCTGTTTGCTGTTACATAATCACAGAATGGTTCAACATAAGTCTGTTTGTTGTTCTTCTGATACGCATCGCCGCTCATGTGACGATCTATCATAAACATTCCCATCTGATACACTAATGCAAAAGCAATAATGCCTGCTATGAGAGCAATCAGAAACCACTTCAGGTACTGTCTTAATGTCGTTGTTGATTTTGCTTCATTTCTTCTCAACGCAGTACCCCTTCCCCCATACGGTTTTAATGTACTTCGGATTTCCCGGGTCATCTTCGAGCTTTACTCTAAGATTTCTTATGTGGACAAGGACGGTTCCGTTGCAGCAATGGGTATATGTTTCTTTCCATACGTTTTCGTAAATACTTTCAGCAGAAAATATTTTTCCGGGTTGTCTTGCCAGCATCAGCAGAATACGGTACTCAAGTTCCGTCAGGGATACTTCCGTATCGTTTTTGTAAACTTCGTTGCTTATGGTATTAATATGAATTTCGTCTACAGTAATATACCTGTCTGTTTCTCTGTCACTTGACTGCACGCTGTTATATGTGTGGTATCTACGTATGAGAGCACTGACTCTGCCAAGCAGCTCCGTATAAGAAAACGGCTTAGTAAGATAATCATCTCCTCCCGCCATCAGTCCCGTAAGCTTATCTGATTCCATTGCTTTTGCAGTAAGAAACAGAATCGGGACATAAGAAAACCTGCGGACTTCCTCACAAACCTCGAGTCCTGAGATGTCCGGAAGCATTATGTCCAGAATCAGAAGATCTGTCTGCTCATCCAGAAGATTCAGTCCATCTGTTCCGTTTCCGGCTTCAGCAACTTCATATCCTTCACTTTCAAGCAGTATGCGCACACCTTCACGAATTCCTTCATCATCTTCAATTATGAGGATTCTGTTTCTGCTCATGGTTATCAGGTTTCCTTTACTGGTCTTATTATACTACAGCAGTGGTAAGCTAATTATTAAGAATTATTAAATGCACAAACTAAAA
>JAUNDC010000022.1 GCA_030526355.1 Bacillota bacterium
ATGTAATACCAATGGATTGCAAGATTTTTTTAACAATAAAGTGTCAAAGATGAGAGTATATCATACAAACATATGTTTGTCTATTGAAAAACAATTTTACTTTGTGGTATAATTATTAATACACTCGAAAATTATTCATTATTACACAAATATATTCTGAGGCTTTCATAACTGAAATTATCAGAATGGCTTGGAGGGATTATTATGCGTATTTCCAGACAGAACAAGATTCTCGAGCTTATTGAAAAATACGAAATCGAAACGCAGGATAAGCTTGCTGCGCTTCTCCGTGAATATGGCTATGAAGTAACTCAGGCAACGATTTCACGTGATATCAAAGAGCTTCAGCTGATTAAAATACTGTCTTCTACTGGAAAGTATAAATATGCAGCATCTGCCAACCAGGATGGTCCGGTATCCGACAGATTGTCAAATATATATAGAGAAACCGTTAAATCAACTTCCTACTCCGGCAATATCGTACTGCTTAAAACATTATCCGGATGTGCGAATGCTGCTGCCGAAGCACTGGACTCCATGTGCCTTCCTCACGTTATTGGTTCAGTGGCGGGAGACAATACAATAATGTTTGTTGTAGATGATCCCGAAAACTCTCCGGAGGTTGTTGAACTGCTCAACGATATGCTGAAAAAATAGCTGCTGCAGATTCTGTATAATGCGAGGTATCAAATGATCAGACATATCAGCATAAGAAATTTTGCAATAATATCAAACGCCGATGTGGACTTCCACGATGGCCTGAATATAATTACCGGCGAAACCGGCGCCGGCAAATCAATCGTAATAGAAGCAGTAAGTCTGGCTCTCGGAAGTCGGGCAGATACTGCTTTTGTTCGTTCCGGAGAAAACAAGGCTGTGATTCAGATGATTGCTGAACATGACGGACAAGAATATATTATAACAAGAGAAATTTCAGCCTCCGGTAAAAATATATGCAGGATAAACGATGAAATAGTCACTCTGGGACATCTCAGCAAGCTCTGCAGAAAGCTTGCCGATATACATGGTCAGTATGATCATCAGTCACTTTTAAACCCTGAGTATCACATTCACCTCGTTGACCTTTATCAGAAGGATAAAACCATCCCTGCAAAGGAACGTGTTTCTGAATGCTTTGAAGCGTATTCCAAGGTTCGAAAAGAGCTCAGTGATCTTATTTCAATGTCAGGCAAGCAGAAACGAGAACGTGATTTCATGGCCTTCGAGCTTCAGGAGCTTGAAGCAGCATCACTTCAATCCGGTGAAGATGATTCCCTTGAAGATGAAATCAATATTCTGCAGAACAGCGAAAAAATCTACGAAAATCTCGGTGGTGCCTATCATACGGCTTCCGAGGATGAATACTCCATTCTATCCGCTCTCAGAAAGGTTTCTGACATGCTTGAAGAAACCTCCGGATACTCCAGAGAGCTTGAAGAACTGAGTCAGCGCACAAATGAGCTGTACTATGAGTTTGAAGATATATGCTCCTCAATACGCGACTGCCGTGACAATGCAATTTTTTCACCGGAGGAGCTGGACTGCAAAATAGCACGTTATGAACTCATCAGCAAGCTTAAATCCAAATACGGTATGAGCATTGATGAGCTGATCAGCTATAAGGATGAGCTTATGTGCCGGCTTTCCGATATCGACAACCTCGATGCTGCAAAGGCACAGCTTGAAAAAAAGCTGTCTTCCATCGAAGCGGAGCTTAAAGAAGCATGTAGAATATTATCTGAAATCCGAAGGGAATCAGCCCGCAAGCTGGAAGAAAAAATAAAAAACGAGCTCTCGCAGCTTAACTTCAACGATGCCGATTTTTCCATTGAATTCAGTGATTCCGAAACATTCACTCAGGAAGGAACAGATCTTATTGAATTCAAAATCAGTACCAACCGCGGAGAGCCTATGAAACCGCTGAGCAAAATTGCTTCAGGCGGTGAAATGTCCCGAATCATGCTTGCATTCAAGAAAATCATAGGCGATTATGATGAAATACCTACTATGATATTCGATGAAATAGACAGCGGAATCAGCGGTATCGCTGCCAGTGTAGTAGGTCATAAGCTTTCCGAAATCGCACAGAACCATCAGATTATCTGTATCACACACTTGCCACAGATAGCAGCATTCGGTCAGCACAACTACAAAATTGCCAAAAGCTCGGATGACACTATGACGTATACAACGGTTACCGAGCTGTCAGAAGACGAAAAAACACATGAAATCGCACGGCTTCTGGGAGGAACAAACATAACCGAAACAACATTGAAATCAGCCAGAGAGCTGATTGATGCATCCGAATAATCAAAAAGGGTATCATTAGTCAAAATGATGCCCTCTGTCTGTTTTAACAATTCTTCAGCGCCTTAAGTGCATGATAATAATCATCAACGATATAATCTGCAAGGCAATTGATTTGTCCTCTTTCATTATCAGAGTACTTATCATAAATCACAGCCACCTCTGCGCCTGATGCTTTCGCAGCCTCAGTTCCTATCAGTGAATCCTCAAATATCAGACATTCATCAGCCGTAACTTCAAGCACATCCATAACCTTAATATATACTTCAGGGTCAGGTTTCATACGCTTTACATCTTCTCTAGTATAGACAAGATCAAACATTGTATCTATGTCGGCTTTACGTATGATGTTATGATTGTTCTTTCTGTAGACCTCCATATTGCTTCTCTTGGTCGTAGAAGCAATCACGAGTTTAAAACCTCTGTATTTCAGCTCTTTTATAAATTTATCCGCACCTGGCTTATAATCTATTCTGTTAGCCAGCATATCCTGTGCCAGAACATACCTTGCATTTATGGCAGCTTCCGCAGGCACTTCAAAATCATACATCCGCTTTAAATCGATATAATATTCTCTATATGGATCAGCCGCCTCCCTGTGATACCTCAGAAGCTCATCACGCTGCTGCTGAATTTCATTTTCCGTCAATTCGGCAGCCGCGGTGTTTCCATACCTGCCAAGTATCTGCCTGTCAACCTCGTTCCATATTCCAACGGAATCTATCAAGGTTCCATCCATATCAAATATTACAGCTTTTTTTCCTCGAAACATATCTATGCTCATTTCTTAATTTCTTCAATTATTCTCTCTACTGTATCTTCCATTGTACAGCTGTTATCTGACAGTACTGTAATATCTGCATATTTTTCATAAAGCGGCACTCTTATGTCATACAGCTCATCAAGAGTCTGTCCTTTTCCCATTGCTACTCCACGCGTTTTGATATTACCAAGTCTCTTTTTGACTGTTTCCAGCGATACCTCAATGTATACCACAACACCATTCTTTTTCAGATGTCTCATTGCCGAATCATAATATACTGCACTTCCGCCTGTTGCAATTACAGCATTATCCTGCTCCACAGAACACAGAACCTGCTCTTCAAGCTGCTTGAAGGCATCTATTCCATCCTCGTTTATGATCTCCTGCAGACCCTTGCCTGCCTTTTCCTGTATGAGAAGATCCGTATCAATAAATTTCATTCTGAGTGCCTTTGCCAGAACCACACCTGTCACACTTTTCCCGCATGCAGGCATACCAATAAGAACTATATTTTTTCTTCTGCTCAATTGTATTCCCTCTTGTTGTATTATGTTATCCTTCTAACTCAATAAGCTTCTGCACCTCATCAAGCTGCTCCTCAGAAAACACCCTGACGCCTGCTTTTCTGAGAAGCTCGACAGCCATACCCTCTCCTTCAATGATTCTGCCTGAAAAAGATCCGTCGTATATTCTGCTGCTCCCGCAAGACGGGCTCTTTTCTTTCATTACAGCACATATTACGTTTTCAGTTTTCGCAAGCCGGACAGCTTCTTCTGCACCTTTGAGATATTCAGCTGTCACATCATTGCCGTTTCTTGCAATTATTCTATCACCTGTTCTCTGAGCATCGCTTCTCGGAACGGGTAGCCCTCCAAAGACCTCAGGACACACAGGAACGAGCCGTCCTTCTTCCTTCCACCTGATAAATACAGGAGCGGTTTCTTCTTTTGATTTACCATCATACCTTACGGGTTCACCGCCGTAAAGGCACATGCTGACAAGGATTTTTTTCATTTTACCACCTCACAATGGTCTGTTTCATTGAGGTTCACCTAAATGCCCCTCGGTATTTCAAAAAAATAAGAGATGGCCAAGCCATCTCTTAAGATAATTTCTGCTATTAAGCACTACGCTTCTTCTGTTTCTGCCGGCTCTTCAGCAGGAGCTTCTGCTTCTTCAGCAGGAGCTTCGATAGTTTCTCTGATGCTGAGGCTGATTCTCTTTCTGTCCTTATCGATTTCGAGAATCTTAGCTGTAACAGTCTGTCCTACTTCCAGTTCCTCGCTGATATTTCCAACTCTCTTATGAGCTACTTCTGAAATATGTACAAGTCCGTCAAGGCCAGGTTCCAGTTCAACAAAAGCACCGTATTCCTTAATCTGAACAACTTTTCCTTCGATAACCTGTCCAACCTGATAGTTATCATCAATAACACTCCAAGGCTCAGGCTGATTCTGCTTGAGACCAAGTGAAATCTTGCCTTTTTCTCTGTTCATTGAGAGAACCTTGACATTTATCTTCTGACCGATTGAAAGAACTTCCTGAGGGTGCTTAAGCTTGCCCCATGAAATCTCAGAAATATGAAGAAGTCCATCGATTCCGCCGATATCCACGAATGCGCCATAGTCAGTAAATCTCATTACTGTACCTTCTACAACATCATCCACATTGAGGTTTTCCCAGATTTCAGCGATAAGCTTTTCTTTTTCTTCATTTAAGAACAGCTTATGTGAGAATACCGCTCTGTTTCTTCTCTGGTCAACTCTGGAAACTCTGACTTCCATAGTCTGTCCAACGAATTCTTCAGCATTCTCAACATAGTGATCTGAAAGCTGTGAAAGAGGAATGAAGCCTGATACTTCTTTGTACTCTGCAATAACTCCGCCATTAACAGGTCTCGTTACCTTGACTTCAAGAACTGTTTTATCTTCAAGCGCCTTAACTATTTCATCCCAGTTGGCGCTTATTTCCAATCTTTTCTTTGAAAGTAAAATGCCGCCGTCTCCGTCATCAGTTTTGATAACCTTTGCCTGGATTTCATCGTCAACTTTGAAGACATCTGCTAATGTCTGACCATCTTCCAGTGTTACTTCTGAAGCTGGAAGAATACCGTCCTTTTTGCATCCTAAGTTAACGATGACTTCTTTATCAGTAACCTGGTGCACTTTTCCTGTGACAATTTCGCCACCTCTTGGTAATCTCAGGGACTTCTCGATTTCGTCCATAAGATCGTTCATGTTTAATTCATTGTTTTCAAGTGTTACATCACTCATTCTGGCAATAACCTCCTTAATAGTGCATTCGGGCGTCGATGCACCCGCTGCTATTCCTATTCTATTACATTTTTGAACTTCTTTCAACGGTAAATCTTCAATATTTTCAACAAAATACGTATTTGCACAATATTTTTTTGAAATTTCATATAATTTTTTAGTATTCGAACTATGACGGCCGCCTATCACCACCATAAGATCCGATTCAGCAGCAAGCTTCCGGCATGAATCCTGTCTTTTGGAAGTCGCACTGCAGATAGTGTTATGCACTTCATATGTTTTCCCGTTATCGCTAAAAGCCCTTACCACATCCTGCAGCATCTCCTCTCTTATCGTTGTCTGAGTCACAATAAAAAAGTCATCAGCCTCAACTGCTGCTGCCTCATCATATGTTCCTACGACAATTGCAGGTGTTCTGCACCAACCGAATATACCCAGCACCTCAGGATGCTCCCGATCTCCAACAATTACCACCTGCTTATCTGTTTCATATACCAGCTTGTGAATCTTGGCAACAAAGGGGCATGTAGCATCCACCAACGTTATGTCCGCGGCATCGGCCTCATCATACAAAGCCTTCCCCTCACCATGAGATCTGATTATAACTTTATCTCCGGGCTCAACCTCATCAAGGGAATCTATCACTCTGATACCCTTGTTTTTGAGATCCTCTGTTACCCTTTCATTGTGAATCAGAGAGCCCATTGAATATATATTATCACTGCTGTTTTCAGCAGCCTTTTCTGCTTTTTCGATAGCTTGTCTTACACCGAAGCAGAAACCTGCATTCTCAGCCCTTACTATTTTTTTCATCAATACGTTTCAGCTCCTTAAGATATTTTTTGAATGCGGCCTCACTGCCGTTCTCCGTAGGTTCGTAATACTGCACACCTTCTTTATATAGATTATCCGGCAGATACTGCTGTGTCACATATCCACCGAATTCATGCGGATACAGATATCCTTGTCCCCGCCCGAGGCCAGCAGCACCCTGATAATGAGAATCCTTGAGATGTAAAGGAACATCATCTACCTTTCTGCGTTTAAGATCTGCCACGGCTTTTTCAAGAGCCATATATGATGCGTTTGATTTAGGACATGATGCCAGCAGAATTACAGCCTGTGCCAGGTTTATCCTTGCCTCTGGAAGCCCTATCATCTGTGCTGCCTGAACGCACGAGGTCACGATGGAAACAGCACTCGGATACGCCATCCCGACATCCTCGCTGGCCATAACCATAAGCCTTCTGCCTATCATCATTATATCAGCTCCACCTTCAAGCAGCCTGGCAAGATAATGTACTGCTGCATCCGGATCACTTCCTCTTACAGATTTCTGAAGAGCCGAAAGGAGATTATATTTATCTTCCTCCTTATCATAAAATGTTGTCTGCTGCTGCATTGCCTCTTCAACGATTTTTTTATCCAGCACAGCACCTTCCGAAAGATTGTCCACTATGAACCCGAGCGTATCAAGTGCTACCCTGCAATCGCCGTTGCTCATATCAGCCATTATCTTCAGCGCATCCTCATCGTATCTTATTTTCAGCCCACCAAATCCTTTTTCTTTATCCTTCAAGGTTCTCGTCAGTATTATAACCAGTTCTTGCGAAGAAAGTCTGTGAAATTCATATATATTTCTCACTCTGCTTATTATTGCATTATTAATAGAGAAATACGGATTTTCAGTAGTACTTCCGATAAACTTGATTATGCCTTCCTCCAGAGCTTTGAGCAGCGAATCCTGCTGCAGCTTGTTCCATCTGTGAACCTCATCAACATACAGACATGTCGTTTCCTGCTGTAGCCCATAAAATCTTACCGAGGCATTTTCCAGTATATTTTTCAGTTCTTTTGTACCTGTTGTTGAAGCATTGATTTCAACGAAGCTGCTGTCTATCTCCGCAGCTATTATTCTTGCCAGTGTTGTTTTGCCTGTACCTGACGGACCATAGAATATTGCAGAATCGAATGTCCTGTTCCTGATTGAATTGTAAAAAAGCGACCCTTCAAACATAAAATGTGTCTGTCCGACAAAATCCTCCAGCTTCGAGGGCCTCATTTTTGTGGATAATGGTATCATGTTCCTGTCCTTTTCTTATTGCTGTTTGTATATTTCTGTTACGAATGCACTTACACCCTCAGGCAACTGCCCCAGAGCTTTCTTTGCCTTATTCTTGTCATCGTATATCTCGCCAACGATTTTGTACATCTGATCCTGCTTGATTATCTGCAGATTGTTAACATCTATATTTGATCTGGCAGCCTCTGCTGCGGCTTTGCCGGAATAACATCCATACTGTATTGCATATCCTGAAACATTTCCTTCGGTCATGACTTCTACGTCATCCTCCAGTACATTGACAGATTCACTGGTATCTGCTTTCCCGCTCTGTTCTGATTTTAAACTCGGCACATAATTTACAACCGGTTCAACGACATACTTTGCCGCAGCATATCCACAGCCTACCGATATGCACAGTATCACTGCAACAAGCTTATATGACGAGCCTGCACTTCTTCTCCGTGATGTGCCGCGTCCTCTGTAACGATTTCCGAAAGCTTTCTTATTATTCATATGATATCCCTTTCCTTTACTGGACTGTATCCAGTTCACAGCATCTGCATTTTGTACATACATAATACTATTAAAAAAGGATAAACTTTATGCTTCCTACAGCTACATACGCCAAAACCTGTTTTCAGCTATATGCTACATTATAACAGGAAATCCGGCAATATCCTATAAAAATAAACCGGGCTGCACTGTGATATGCTGCTGACTTACGGCATATCACAGTGCAGCCCGGCCATTATATGAACAAACTTATTAATTAATCATCAAAAAACGATTCATGCTTTTCTTCGTTAAGATACTTATCCAGCAATGCATCAATATCCGCTTCAGGTTCAGGAACCGGCTTATCAGTTTTGCGCCCTATCAGTGCAATAACAATGCCAGCTGCCAGTGCTATCAGCCCTGCCCATTTAAGTATATCCAACACATGCGGAATGATATCACCCATCATATCATAATCGTCCGGACCCCACTCACCATAGTCAATTTCATACCATCTGAGCCAGAACTGTCCCAGGAAACCAAAAGCGCCTGCAATTATAAGATATACTCCTATTCTCACAGTATCTCCAACTGCAAGTCTCGTCTTTTTATTCAACGGATAACGTTCCGGTTCATTTTTAGAAAGCCCTCCATAAATTGCTTTCACTATTATATATGCGACCGGACCGGATGCTGTAGCTAGAAGCCCCATTACAAAATAATCTGTTCCGTTAATAAGAAGTGCTATTACAGCTATAGCAATCGGGAAACCACAATAAAATACCAGACCTAGTCTGCCTCCCGGCATCACGAACAGATTTCTCTTCTTTCTTTCCTCGACCGGAAGCTTTTTTCTCAGTTTTATTACAGCAAGAGGCAGTATGATATATAAAGCCAGCATGAATACAACCTCCATGCTCACAAGTGTAGTGAAATCCTTCTGAGCAAGGATAAGAGTAACAATTGCCAGTGAAATAATACCTACATAAGGCACTCCTCTTTTTTTGCTTACCTTTACCAGGAATTTCGGACAGAGATTATCATCTGCAAGTACAAAGAACCCTCTTGAACCTGAAGCCAGGTATGTATTGAAAATAGCACACTGTGATACGATTGCCACTACGAGGAAAACATATCCCCATACAGAACCCAGATTAGCCGTAAGCACTGTTGCATATCCTACTGTCTCACCTGTAAATCCTCCATCAGTAGACCAGTTTTCCCAGCTGCCTGCAGGAAGAGAAGCAAGACCACCAAGAGTAGGCAGAACATATGTAAGTGCAACCAGAGGCATAGCGATAAGCAGGCCCTTAGGAATCACCTGCGGATTCTTCACCTCTCCTGCCATATTTGAAATACATTCATAACCACAGTACATCCATACACATATACAGATTCCTCCGCCAACACCATCTATAAGATTGTATCCTTCAGGCATTATAGGATCCATAGGGTTGGTGTTCCAGTTGAGGAAGCCCACCAGAGCCACCAGCGCAAATGCAAGCACTATCAGTATTGATAATATCGTACTTACTTTGCCCACTTCCTTCAGCCCAAGCAGATTGATAACAGTAAAAATCAATATCATACCAATTTTCAGAACGTGAACCGCTATTTCCGACATAGGAATCATCTGACTCACATATCCTGCAACAAGAGCCACATATACACCATTCGTAATATAGGTTGATACAGTGCCCCACCATCCGGCCTGAAAACCCCAGAACTCCCCGAAGGCTTCCTTGACCCATACATATACCCCACCTTCTGACGGAAGTACGGATCCACATTCAGCAACCATATTACTTATCGGGTACGCCCATATTACTGGGAAAATGATAAGCAGTATCAGCGTCATGCCCGGTCCTGCTTCAGGAATCATCTCTTCAATTCCAAAAGCACCAGCAGCCACTAGACAGTACAGCATAAATACTATTCCGGATACTTTGATGTCATGTTTTTTCAATCCTGCTACGCCATGAACTTGTTGTTGGCTCATTCTTTCACCTCCAGAATTATACCAGTTTTTGTTTAATTTTATCATATTTTTCAGATAATTCAAGCATCTTTTGTACTTTGATTATCACTGTTTCTCCGGTATATCTCTCTTCGGTATAGGCCGACTTTATTTACAATATCCAATATATGATAATTATAATAGTATATACATTTTGCTGCTTCTGTTAAGTACTCTGAATAGCAGTCACAAATATCAGCTTTGAGCTGTCCGATAAATCCTACAATGTTTTTCTTCAGATTCGGGTTTCCACCGCTTAACGGGACATAAGCTATCTTCACCTCTCCAGTATCCTTGTTGTAAAAAACCGTATCTGTGCTTAGAGTCACTTTTGCCGGATCCAAGAGATACTCCACTGCCTTTCCCAGGATAAGCAAGGTGTTTTCGAGAATATAAAGTGCATCATCTGTACGTTCTATCTGATATCTGCTTAACGGAATAAACCCGCTGCAGTCATAGCATACAGTCTCTCCATTATCTGCACTTATAAATCCCATCGGCATAAACAGACTGCATTCTCCTGAAGTTAGTATTATTTTTTCATAATCCAGCACTGAGTTTTCTTCCAGCCTGATACTGTATTCTCTGTCATTCCACATTTACTGACCACCTCCACATTTACTGCACGCCACGTAATTCCGTTTGACAGCTTCATTCTTATCCATAATAACTGTATGTCTGTTAATGGTCGGGCATGTCCCTCTATGGTATGCAGTATTTTCTCCATTGAAACAGAACACTATGCTGCCTGACGGAATATTTTCGGAATTACAGAGCTGACAGCTTTTATATTGCCTTCTGATTGTACTGTTAAGCCTTTTCTGTACAACCGCTGCCTTCACATATGTACAATCCTCTGAATGATATTTTTCTCCGGAATGAGGGAAGACCCAAACAGGCTCTCCATCAGTCTGAGTTTCAAGCCCATCAGCTCCCAAAGGGTCGATTGTTTGTTTCTTTCCGGTAAACCCTCTGAATTTAATTCCGGACTCAAACGTGAATTGTCTTCCAAATCCCAACGGCAGCTTCATTTTTATCTCTGCACTGATTCTGAATGAAGTGAGCTTATCAGAGTATCTGTCGGAATATCCAGTTCTGATATTGCTTATCTTTACATTATCCAGGCAGTCATTATCATCAAGCAGTCGATCACGCACAGTACTGCTGCTGATTATAGCTGTTCCTGACGGATACGATCTTGCCGCAGCCTTCCCGCTTTCATCCACTGCACCATGGATACAGTTTTCCCATGTTCCGTCCACTTTCATGAAGTATCCCAGAGAAAGAACTGCCAGAATAACAAAAGGCAGAAATATTGATGCTTCAAGAGAGTAGAACCCTCTAGTATTGTTTTTCATATCTGAAACGCTTTCCGTTTACACGAGCTTCTATTGTTACACCCGATGAATACTCCTGAATGATAAAATTTCTGTTGTAGTTTTTTCTGCAGTTTATCTGTATCAGGTCAAGAATTCTGGCTGTTCTGATATTTTCATCCTGAAAAAACAACATTATCTGCAGGTACTTTTCGTAGTCATATCCTTTCTCCATCGCCGGCCTTACTGTACCTCCAAAGATACCTTCAACAGCACTGTTCAGGTCTATAGCCCATGTTGTTTTATCTTTTATTAACGGCACCTTGTTTCCCTGCATAAGCAGTTCCACATCATTATCTGCTTCAGCATATGCCCAGGTTGCCGCAAGTGCTGCCTGAGTTGCTGCCGCACCCGCTCCCGGAGTCATCATCTGTGCCATAGCCATTGTTGCTGCATTCTTTTCAGAATCGGAATAAATATGTGCAAGATTCAGCGGAAATCTCATAGCCTTCAAAGCTATTTCCACCCGTTTCTCATTTTTTCTGTCAGAAAGCTCCCCCGCCAGTATGTATTCTGCTTCATTCCTGAAAAAATGCTCTGCATCATTCTGTCTTGTCCTGTTGTTGAAATACATCATTATATAGCAGTTCATAAGATATTTCTCTGTTCCCTCTCTGAAAGCTTCCTCAGCATCAGTTACGCTTTCGGCAATTTCCGCTGCAAGCGTTGTAAGTTTTTTCCCCGGAACCATCCCTGAAGGAAGAGATACAACCGTAGGGCCATCACGCAAACTTCTTTCCTCCATCATGTTCTCTTCTTTTTTATCGCCTCCGACAGCAGCTTTTAATAATCCTTCTGCCTCAGTAAGCTTCATATGCTCAATAATCTGCTCCTCTATCAGCTCCTTGTTTACAACAGAAAACCTGCTGCCCGATACATTAACGTCCTCTACCTTTACATCCTCCATATCATCCAGCGAATAACCCACATAGCTTCTCAGCTTCCTTGTCAGTTGGCTGTCAGATCCGCTCAGGATAAACAGACCATATTCCTTCTGAACATAATAGTCAAATTCAGACATGAGAGAATCTCCCGCCAGGTTTATAACTCCGTCTGCTCTGCTTGCGACACTGTAATCTCTGACACTGTATATAAGAAGAAGTGCAATTGAAACCAAAGCTCCCAGTATAACCATTAGAAATACCGAGCTGCTTCCCTTTTTACTGTTCATTTCTCAAATCCTCAATAATACCGCAATATCTTACGAAACGAACTGCATCCATTGCATAATAATTTCCCTGTATCACAGCCGCGCCTTTTCTCGCCAGGATGCCCTTATGTGACATCATCAGATACTTTTTCCCATATACTACTGTATCGATACCGTTTTGTCTCACATACATCTCACCCTGTTCACCCATATCAAACCCTGATTCATGTATATACTTTGTCTTTCTGGTAAGCTGTCCCGCTTCACTGCGAAGCATTATATGCATGCTGCTCCTTTCTGACATCTGGCTGTAAAAAAACATGATAACGAGCACACATGTGATAACGGAAACTATTATCAAAGGCATAACCACAGCAGCTTCCATTATATAGCTGCCTTTCTTGCTGTTTCTCAATTGAAATCACTCAGCCCTTCAAAGGTTTTGTTTACAAAATCTGTGATTTCCGTCTTAAAAATCAAACCCAGAGCAACCGCCAGTGCAACAAGGATTGCGACCTGTACGAGCTCCATTCCCTTTTTGCTTTTTACATTTACTATTCTCTTTTTCATCCTTTACCCCTTTCTTCACAGCTCAAGCATTGCCGGAGCCGTGACAATTACAATCAGAACCACCAAAAATATAACCAGTGGCAAAGTAAGCTTTGTCTCTGCAAGTCTGCACCTTTCCTCACAATTTTTCTTTCTGTTCATCCATAGCAGATCGTTTTCGTTTCTAAGCTTATCTGTCAGTTCAACTCCTTTGCTTACATTATCATTTATTATATTGGAAATACGGATCAGTTCCTTTACTCCGCACTCTCTGGCAAAGCTTCTAAGCTCTGAATGCATAACACCATTCGTTCTGTTTACGGATATGTAAATCTCACGCATTTTTTCCGTAAAATAGTCACCACTGTTATTCTGTAATCCGAAGCTTTCTTCAATTGTTTTCTCAAAAGCACTGTTGATGACAAGACCGGCATTTAAAAGGAGCACAAGCCTGTTAACAAATTCAGGTAGCCCGCTTAAAACGGATTCTTCCTGTTCCTTCCGCTGTTTTTTTAACGGAGCATTTCTATTAAAGAAAATTATTGCACACAGCATTGTTATACCGGTTAGAATTACAAGTGTATTGGTCTGTCTCTGTATTTCCCAGGAAATCTTTTCACCGGAGTCCAGAGCTGCCGGAAGCTCAATCTTTTTCATTCTGCTGTCAGCATTAAGCTCTCCTGCCATCGACCTTAATTCGTACCCGATGCGTTCTTCGTCGCTTTCAGCAGATTCTGCTTCTTTATATTTATCTGCTCCTTCTTTTTTGTTTGTTTTGCTGTAAGGATCCAGTCTTATATTTACAGTTTTATCTATGCTGCCGGAATCTGTCTGAACAGTTGCTTTCAGGTTCAGGTGTCCTGCAGCTTCGTCCTCTTCAGGACGGATCATGTAATATCTACCATGCTCCTCTATGAAGGTTATAGTTCCTGATGAAGATGAAACTATGTCCGCCAGTATTATCAATATACCTACAACTATTACAGCTGTAATCTGCTTTTTTATTCTTCTGTTGTTTTTTTCTTCTGTTATATGATCTGTTGTTTTTTTCATAGTACTATATCATATTTTGATATCCGATATTTTCTCCATAAGATATACCCCGTACACTGTTGCCGCCAATGATCCTGTCATAATCAACCTGCCAGCCAGCGTACTGTATAATGGTTGTATATACGAATATGACATCAGATTAAGAAACAGGAGCATCAGCAGTGGCATCAGCGAAATGATCCTCCCTTCAATTTTTTTCTGTGATGTAACCGCCTTAATCTCTCTTTCGATATTGATTTTATCAGTCAGAATTTCTGTAGTATGTCCAATGATTTTTTCAAGATTCCCTCCCATATTTCTGCAGGTAATATAAACCTGCACGAAATTATTGATATCTTCGCTTTTGCTGCGGCAAGCAAAATCCTTCAGAAGCAGTTTGTCACTCTCCTTGTTTTCGACTATGCTTATCTTCATATACCTCAGCTCCTGCATAATAGGCTCAGATGCATCATACAGCACCGACAGGTTTTCCTCAGCTTCAATAATAGCTTCCTCCATCTGTCTGCCTGAGGCAATAGAACCCGAAAGCGAATACAGCATATCTTTGAACTGCATATTTAGCCTGTTCATCCGTTTTGCCGCCAGCTGCCTTTGAAAATAAGGAACTGCAGTTTTTATCAATACCCCTGATACCGCAGACAGCACCAGACTGTGATAAAACAGATAAACGACAGTAAATATGCAGATATACCCTCCCACATAAAATATCAGTTTTTCCTTCGAGGACAACTCATATACAGAATAATCTCTTATCATGCCAGATCCCTGCTGTTACCTTTCTCCCATAAACATATCCGTGCCGCACCCTGATAGAATCAGTTTTTCTCTATGGATAAGCCGATTATTTGTTACCCCATATCCATATTTATAGATGCTGTTTGTTTTTATAATCCCGTTTTCCATTCCTTCAAGCTCCGCTATCTCCATTACCTTCCTACTGCCGTCAGGCATTCTGCTCATATGTATCATAATATCTATCCCTTCTGTAATCTGGCTTCGAATCGCCTCCACCGGAAGCTCTGCTGCCTGCAGGAACATTGCCTCCAGTCGCTTCAGCATACCTTCAATATTATTAGCGTGACCCGTGCTCAGACTTCCATCGTGACCGGTATTCATCGCCTGTATCATATCCATCACTTCTCTGCCTCTGACCTCTCCTACAATAATACGATCCGGACGCATACGTAGGCTTGCTCTTACAAGCTGGGCCATATCCACCTCCCCCTTTCCCTGGACATTCGCATTTCTGCACTCCAGTCTTACAATATTATCCACCTGATCTATCTGCAGCTCTGCAGAATCTTCTATAACCACAACCCTGTCATCAGCCGGGATAGACTGTGACAGCACATTCAGCAATGTAGTCTTGCCTGAAGATGTACCACCGCACACGAAGCAATTATACCCTGCTTTTACCAGTATCCTGAGAAACTCCGCAGCTGCTTCTTCTATCGTCCCGTTACGTATCAGGTCTTCCATCCTCATAACCCTGTCAGGGAATTTCCTGATAGTCAGAATCGGTCCGTTAAGTGCAATATTCTTATATACGGCATTAACTCTCGATCCGTCTGAAAGCCTTGCATCCACAATCGGATTAAGTTCATTGATTTCTCTGTGGACCCTTGAAGCAATCCTTCGTATTAATTCCTCCAGATCTTCTGTGCTGTCAAAACTCAAAGGCAGTTTCTCTATCCTGCCGCCACGTTCAACGAAAATATTATCCTTACCATTGACCATGATTTCGGAAATGGATTTATCATCAATATATGGCTGAAGAATATCCATTTCTCTTCGCAGTGAAAGGAAAATGCGCTGTATCAGCCTGTCATTCTGAATATGGCTGCAGCTTTGTGATTTTTTTAATGAAAACACATATTCTTCAATTTTCTCAAGGGCAGCAGCATCCGTCATAATACCTTCATTCTCAGTAAGTATCAGTCTTATCTCGGCTATAAAGCTCTTTATTTCTTCATTAGTATATGGGAGAAGATTTTTATGGTCCGGTAAGCTTTTCTTAGCGTTTAACCCGTTACTTGTTTGCATATATTTTTCCATTAATTACATTTATTTCCTTTCACCAATATAATAAAACACCTGTAAGAAATTTACAAGTGTTTTATTTCGACATTTTTCGACAATTACTTGTTTGGCAGTTCAAAATCCTTTGCAAGCCCACCCAGCGAGGTTTCCTTGTATGCGGCGTTAAGATCCTTGCCGGTCTCATACATAACCTGCACAACTCTGTCAAATGATACCTTATTCTTCCTGAATAAACCCAGCTGTTTCGCATAATGAGCTGCATCCATGGCACGAAGCGCTGCAAATCCATTTCTTTCTATACATGGAATCTGTACATACCCACACACAGGATCACATGTCAGCCCAAGATTATGCTCCATTCCCATTTCAGCCGAATACTCCACAAGCTCATCGCTGAGCTCCATAAGATATGCATAAGCTGCAGCAGTCATGGCACAAGCACTTCCAATCTCAGCCTGACAACCACCATCGGCACCTGAAATAGTAGCATTTGTTTTTATACAGTTTCCAAAAATTCCACCAACGGCCAATGCTTCAACCAGCCTCTGCTTTTTATACTTCAGCTGCTTATGAGCATAGTATAGAACAGCCGGCATAACTCCGCATGAGCCGCACGTCGGTGCTGTTACCACCTCATGCGCTGAAGCATTTTCTTCACTTGCCGCATACGCATAGCTGGAAATCAGCATCCTGTCACGCTCACCTCCACCAGATGCAATAACAGCATGCTGATACATGTCTCCGGCAACTCTCCTGAGTCCCAGCCTGCCCGGAATAATATCATCGGCCTCTAGCCCCCTCTCAACACATCGGAACATAGTATCAAGAATGTCGTAAAGATATTTCTCAATGTCATTATCCTCGAAAGCAAGCACATAATCATATAGCGACATATCATTTTCCCTGACATATTCATATATTTCTTTGAGATTTCTGTGCGGATATATATTTTCTGCCTCAGCAACAGCTTCCCCGTCAAATACAATTTTACCTCCGCCTACAGAATAAACTGTTTTTTCATCAACGAGTTTTTCTCCGTCAAATATCCTGAATTTCATACCATTGGGGTGATACGGCAGATTCTCTGAATTAAATATAATTCTGGTGTTATCGCATCCAAGTTCCTTTTCTATTATCATATCCGTCATATGTCCCTTACCGGTCAGCGCCAGTGATCCGTACAATATTACCTCATAAAAGCATCCAGGGTACATTTTTCTGATTTCCACTGCCGCCCGCTGAGGACCCATAGTATGTGACGATGAAGGACCTGCCCCTGATTTATACAATTCACGTAATGATTCCACTTCTGCCTCCTATTTATCATTAAAGACTATTCCGTTCTTATTCTCCAGCCTGTTCTTTCTTGCCATTTCCTCAATCAGAGCTGATATCTCCATTTCAGCCTGTTCTATTTCCAGCCTGAACTCCTCGGCAGATACCTTGAAGGCTCCTCCGCCCATTATTATCAGCTGCTCAAGTCTGTCAGAGGTTGCAACCCTCACCATATACTCACCACTTTTTCTGTGAGCCGTTTTTTCGATGTACATATCTGCAGTTTCTGCTTCTTTTGTATAGACGACATCAACA
This sequence comes from Bacillota bacterium, assembly GCA_030526355.1. Classification (GTDB taxonomy): domain Bacteria; phylum Bacillota; class Clostridia; order Peptostreptococcales; family Anaerovoracaceae; genus Lentihominibacter. The sequence continues at coordinate 17,679 of JAUNDC010000022.1, forward strand.
TTTTCATGTTTTTCAAACCGTCTCTCTCCGCCTTTAACCTTATATGCATCGAATACCACTATCACATGGCAGCTCCTATAGCCCTGATAATTTGATAGAATCTGGATAAGCGCCTCCCTGGCCGAATCCATATTTACCTTAGCCAGCTCCTTAAGCTGATCCCATGCGAAAATAATATTATACCCGTCTACCAGCAGATATTCCTCCAGAACCTTCGCCGGCTCGATTCTGACCTTCGGCTGCTCCGCTGTTATCTCCCGCTTGCCTATGAAATGCCGCTGCTTCGGTTTACCATAGGTTCTCTCAAATATCCTGTCAAGCTCAGCATCCTCTTCCCTTGTTCCTTTGTAAGTATACCCTGAAGAACGCACCGTAATATCATCCGTCCTGGAATCCTCTCCCGGCAGCTCTGCTGATGTATGAAGATGTTCATCCACCTCGTCCCATCTTATGTTGTGACCTGCACCGTGACTGCAGAATACAGAATCAGCAGGGTTTTCGATATCCCGGTCAGGGTCATATCCGATTTCACTTATAATCCTTTCGGAATTATGACACGGCTCGTATCCGCAAAGAGAACATGCCAGGTGTCCATGGCCCTTCGTGTATGAAGTGACCTCAATAAAATAGTCCTTCATTTCCGATACAGGCGCCTTGCCTGTAAGGATCGTCGAACCGCCTGACGGCTGCGGTTCTGCAAAGCTGCCGCCCATTTTCTGTATATCGGACATTGCCCTGCCGACAGATTCAGAAGGAACCTCAAGCCTGAATTCATACCATGGTTCAAGCAGGACAGATCTGGCTTTTCGAAGCCCCTGTCTCACCGCACGATATGTAGCCTGTCTGAAATCTCCTCCTTCTGTGTGTTTCAGATGAGCTCTTCCTGTCAGAATCGTAATCTTCATGTCCGTGACAGGAGAACCTGTCAGCACACCGATATGTTCCTTTTCCATCAGATGTGTCATTATAAGTCTCTGCCAGTTTCTGTCCAGCACATCCTCACTGCACACTGAATCAAAAACAAGCCCGCTGCCACGCTCCCCCGGCTCCAGAAGCAGCTGAACCTCAGCGTAATGCCTAAGTGGTTCGAAATGCCCTGCACCTGTCACCGGTGCTTCTATTGTTTCCTTGTATGTTATACTGCCCTGGCCGAATTCTATGTCATATCCAAACCGTTCATTAATTATATCCTTGAGTATATCTATCTGCACTTCTCCCATAAGCTGCATCTGAATTTCCTGAAGCTGTTCATTCCATATTACATGAAGCTGAGGATCCTCTTCCTCCAGCTGTCTGAGCTGAGTCAAAGCCGTATGGACGTCTATCTGAGGCGGCAGAATAACCTGATAAAGCAGCACAGATTCCAGAAGCGGCTCAAACATCTGTTTTTCTGCACCGAGCCCCTGCCCTGCATAAGTATTCCTGAGACCTGTCACCGCACATATATCTCCACCGCGTACACTTTCCACTGCAGTGAACCTGGCTCCGGAATAAATACGTATCTGCTCCACCTTTTCTTCTCCTACAAGTTCCTTGGTATGCAGTGAGCCTCCTGTCAGTCTGAGATGAGTCAGTCGGTTTCCCTGATCGTCTCTTGTTATTTTGTAGACCCTCGCTCCAAACTCCTGATTAAGTGAGGGCTGCAAAGTGAACTCCGCCATTCCGTCAAGAAGCTCTGTGATACCGTCAAGCTTCAATGCCGATCCAAAATAACACGGGAAAATTTCCCTCGACTGGACTGCTCTTGCCATGCTCTCTGTGCTGATGCTCTCAGTATCCAGAAATTCATTCATCAGCTCCTCGCTGCACATCGCAAGCTCCTCCAGCCATACAGCGTTTCTTTCGGCTGTAAAATCAGAACAACCTGCAGCAAGACTTCTGTGAAGCTCATCCATGATTGTTTTTTTGTCGGCACCGTCCAGATCCATTTTATTTACAAAGATAAACGCAGGAATTCCGTATTTATCAAGCAGTCTCCATAATGTGGCTGTATGCCCCTGTATGCCATCCTTGCCGCTTATTACAAGTACTGCATAATCCAGGACCTGCAGAGTACGCTCCATTTCAGCACAGAAATCCACATGTCCCGGGGTATCCAGTAGTGTAACAGCTGTATTTCCATATGTAAACTCTGCCTGCTTGGAAAAAATGGTAATCCCGCGAGCCTTTTCTCTTGCATCTGTATCAAGAAACGCATCGCCATGGTCCACTCTCCCAGGCTTTCGTATTGCCCCTGCCTCATACATCAATGCTTCAGACAACGTTGTTTTACCGGCATCCACATGTGCCAGCAGAGCAGCGCATATATGTTTTTCTGGTTTATTTTCAGATATCATCCCCATTAAACGTCCCTTTCTGTATCTGTTAATTTATCTACGCATGATTCACCTTACTCTGAATCCGATTCCCAGTTCCTCTGCTTTTTTCCTGCAAAGTTCAATAGATTCTTCACTTATACATCCGACCACTGATGTTGCCACATGGGGAACGTACTTTTTTACATCTTTAATGTATTTTATCATCGCATCATATGAGCCAATGCCAAACCTTGGATGACAAAGCGCATTGAATTTCTCCGCATCCGCTTCATTCATACTTACAGAGACTGTATCAATGAGTCCCTCCAGATCCGGAGCAGTCTCACGCCCCCAGATAAGATCGGCAAGACCTATAGTATTGATACGTATAGGCTTATGGTATGTGCTTTTAATATATTCTGCTATTTCCAGGAGTGCATCAAGGCGCTCGGTAGGTTCACCGTAACCACAGAACACAACCTCATCGTATTTATCAACATTCCATCGTTTCAGTTCTTCAATAACCTCTTCAACTGTCGGCTCTTTCTCCAGCAGCAGAGAATCAGCACTCCCAAGCCCGTCTGTATAATTCTTAACGCAGAACTCGCATCTGCATGGACATCTGTTGGTCAGGTTTATGTACAAGCCTCCGAAATAATCATATATAATTGAATTCTGTGCCATCCTTGTATCCGCCTCCTTGTTTTTTTAGACAGACTTATTATACAACAATCCTGTCACATCAGCAAGGAACCACCCTATAGGCACCGCCCACCAGATTCCCACAACTCCGATACACGGAACTGCCGACAGTACATACGCCAGCACGACTCTGGTTCCCAGAGAAATTATTGTCAGCACTACCGACATAGCCGGTTTAGCAAGTGCACGGTAAAGGCCGTATAAAAGGAACAGTATGCCTATGCCGCAGTAAAACGCACCCTCGATATGAAGATATCTCACACCTTCGGCAATTATCTCAGTTTCCTGAGGAGCGACGAAAATCCCCATCATCGGCTCCGCAAAAATCCATACAACTGCTGAAACAAAAACACTGAATGCCATTACCAGTATCATGGCTCCACGAATTCCAGCACGAATGCGATCTTTTTTCGCAGCCCCGTAATTCTGGGCTATGAAGGTAGAGAACGCATTTCCAAAATCCTGAACAGGCATGTATGCGAAGGCATCTATTTTTACAGCAGCGGCAAAGGCAGCCATAACAACTGTCCCGAAGCTGTTAACTATTCCCTGCACCATTAGAATGCCCAGATTCATCACAGACTGCTGAACGCATGTAAGCAGTGAAAACCCTGTAATCTCCCGAAGAGATTCCCTGGTTATTCTCCGTATTCTGACTGCAGCCTTAAGCTGCGGACACTTCATCAGCGCATAGACAGCTATCCCGATGCCTGACCCATACTGTGCAACAACCGTTGCTTCTGCAGCGCCTGTGACTCCGCGTTCAAGCACAATTACAAAGAACAGATCCAACACAATATTCAGTATTGATGCCATTCCCAGAAATACAAGAGGAATCACTGAATTCCCCACTGCCCTTAAGAACGCTGCAAAATAATTATATAAAAAAGACGCAGTTATTCCGCTGAATATGATCATCAGGTATTCTCTCATGTATTCCCATACATCAGCGGGAACATTCAGCAGACTGCGTATGCTGCCCAGGCAGCAGTATGCAGCTATATTAATAACAGCTGTCAGAACCGCAATCAACACAAAAGATGCACAAATGCTCTCACCCAGCTTCTGTGCATCACGCTGTCCAAACCTGATGGAAAACACTGCTCCGCTTCCCATACATAGTCCTATCAATATAGATGTAATAAATGTCATCAATGTGAATGACGATCCGACAGCAGCCAGCGGACTGCTGCCGAGGAACCTGCCTACAATCCATGTATCTGCAATATTATAACACTGCTGCAGCATATTGCCTGCAATAAATGGTATTGCAAAGATAATCATGGATTTCATCACAGGCCCGCGTGTCAGGTTCTGATTCATAATCTGCAATCATCCTTAAATAATGGGAAAGTAAAGCTTCAAAACAAAAATATCCTGTTCCTTTTTGACAATACTGTTTCCGCCCATCCTGTTCATCATATTCTCAATACTCTTAAGCCCAATACCTGAACTATCCTCTTCATTACTTGCATAGTTGATTTTATTTTCAAATTGAAGTCTAAAACAGTCATTACTCTGACAACAAACAATTTTTATATCATCATTTCGATCGGCATACTTCACTATATTAGATGAAATATTATCAAAAACTCTGGCTATGTATTCAGTGTTTATCCTGATACTTTCATCAGGCCAGTTAAACTCCGTTTCTAATTTGAAACCGTTATGTTCCAGATATCCATACAGCTCTGAAATCAGATCATAAAAAACATTTTCAGGCAGCTGTGGCTCCTCCATCTTGATATCTATATCATCTGTTATAAGTGCATATTCAAACAGGTGATCAGTCATCTGCTTCAGCTTCAGGGTTTTCTCGTTGATAATATTTAAATACTCCTGCATCTGCTCCTTGCTTTTATATTTTCCTGACTTAAGAATATCCGAATACAGCATTATTGAAGTCAGAGGTGTTCTTAAATCATGGGACATTTCAGTTACTATGCGCCGGTTTTCATTCACGATAAGGGTCTCCTGCATCATCTGCATTCTGAACGAGACCCTCATATCATCAATACCCCTGGCCAATGCTGCAAGTTCATCCTTTCCTTCTACTGTAATTTTGTATGCCAGATCACCACCCTCAAGTATCTCCAGCTCCTTTGACAGCTTGCTAATATAATTCATTTTTTTCTTCATCCCCGCAACAATGACTATCAGAAAGGCAATAAAAGCCATCAATATTTCTCCAACCAGTGCGAAATTATATATACGGTAATTATACGATCCAAATATTGATACCTGTACTTCACAATCACTGAATTTTACCGGATAATAGCTTTCCCAGTACAACATCGCCTTCTGATCGTCTTCTAGCTGTGACACATCACACTCTGAATCATATATTAGCTCTTTGTCCTTATATATTCTAAGCTCAGAGATACCCTCCTCTTTAACCCAATATCCGATCTGATATACATCATCAGTTGATAATTGTTGTTTGTCAATTTCTGCCTGAAGCTTCTTGACATGCTCGATATCTTGCTTGCTATACATGTCTGAAGTCAGATAATATTTATCAATCAGCCATCCATCAAAATACCACATTGCCACGAAAACACATGCTGAAATCACCAGAGCAAGCACTATCAGCCTCAGCATTTCAAAATATATTGAATTTCTTCTGTTAATGTTACTGTTCAAATCTGTAACCTTTCCCCCACACCGTTTTAATATGTTCAGGTTTCTGTGGATTTTTTTCTATTTTAACCCTGATATTCCTCATATGTACCATTACTGTACTGCTGCAATTATGGAAATACGGTTCATTCCAAACATTCTCATACAATGCCTGTGCAGAAAAAATCCTGCGAGGATTCTTCATCATCAATCTCAGTATTTTATACTCAATATCTGACAACAGAATTTCATCACCACCGACAAACACTTCGTTGAATTCTTCATTGATTTTAATATTTGCCAGTTCAATACTTTTTTCCCGTTTTTCACCGTCACCATTCTTGCCTTTGTACACCTGATATCTTCTTATAAGAGCCTTTACCCTCCCCAGTAGCTCCGAATATGAAAACGGCTTCGGCAGATAATCATCGCCGCCGGCCATCAGCCCTATCAGTTTATCAGATTCCTGCGATTTAGCCGTCAGAAACAGTACGGGAACAAATGATTTTTTCCTTATTTCCTCACAGGTTCGAAGACCTGATATTCCCGGCATCATAATGTCAAGGATTACCAAATCTGTATCTTCACTAAGCAAGCTCAAACCCTCCGCACCATTGGCAGCTTCCTGTATCTCATACCCTTCGCTTTCAAGCAGAATACGAACACCTTCCCTTATATCTTCATTATCCTCGATAATAAGTATTTTCGCCTTATTCATATACCATCACCCTAACAACCTCCATCTATACATCACCCGCTATCTCTGTCATAAGTATAATAAATTCCAGTGTTCCGGTAAAGACAATTCCCGATTCCTCTTATTTTTTCTATAACAGTTTTCACCCTTTTTTCGTATTTTCCCTGCATTTCGTTCCATTTACTATACCTCTTATCTGCTCTCATGTCTGCAAAATTATAATTCGAAACAAGGTATTCATTCATATATTCATTTACCCTATGGGCTCCCGAAACATTCAAATGATCACCACTGTCACAGCTGTCCGTACTCCAGTCAATATGCAGTTCGTCAAGATGCAGGTTCAGGTCTACATATGATATATTTTTCTGTTTTGCGAATGCTGCAATTCCATTATGCTTCATATAATTATAATTCTTGGGAGAGGGAGCACTGTACAAAAGAATTTCAACACCATTTTCATTACACAATTCAATAATTTTATCAAAATACTCCGAGACATATTCAGGCACTTTCTTAGTTTTTGTTGTTTCATGCATATATTCTCCACCGTTGTATGGCTTGACATGAGTTCTTATCTGGAAGCCTTTGTAATCAGGTCTTGCCATTTCTTTCCCTTTGATTGCTGCCTTCCACATATCATGATACATGAAGACAGGGAAATAGTATTTTATCATTTCTTTAATTGAGCTCTCTGTCTCTTTCATTTTGTTATTATACCTGTACATCAGATTAGTTTCTATCATAATTACCCTTGGATTCTGTGTTTCCAATGCTTTTTTTATTATGTAATATGTTTCCGATATTCTTTGTCCCGGCTGCCCACATATGTAGGTAGGAATACCTGTTTCCTTCCAAAGCTGCATAGTGGATACTGATGTATAGCTCTCACTGTCACCGACAATAAGAAGCTGTATTGAATTCTCCGGTTCCTGTGAAATTCCGATAACGGCTCTGTTCCTTTTTGACACATGCTTCAGACCATATATGTTTTCAGGCAAAAAAGCCTGTGATAACACAAACAGCAGAACAAATAATATAATCAGAAACAGGCTGCCTTTTTTAACCCAACTCATATTGCACCTCAAAATCCCGCATATATAAGATCTATCTTCTGATACCCTGCTCCGTATGCACCAAATATTACTACACTGAATATCAAAGCATAATAAATGCACCACCTAACAGGCAATTTCAAATTGTCGATGGATGCCACCACTGCACCTCTTTTTTCTCTGATGCTTCCAACTATTGCAACAATGATACAACCGATAATTACTATCAATATATCAGCTGCATCCACAAATGGTATCGCGCCTAGATCTTCTGACAGACCACTTATCGTAAACCCTGTTATCATACTGCTTATCATCGAGAATCCTGCGCTGAGTCCATTAGCACGAAAAAACAGCTCGCCTGTGAAAATAATCAGCCATGTTTTACCTATCTGCAATGTTTGCCAATATCTTCTGCTCTCATCAATGTTCAACCTGTTTACTACCTGTTTTTTTATTGGAGCCACCGCTTCACCTGCAAGAATTAATACAAAATAATACATTCCGTAAAATATGTAGTTCCATGCAGCTCCATGCCATATACCATTGCACAGCCATACCGGAAACAGCGTCATTGCTAATGTGCCAATATTTGATACATACTTGCCGTACTTTTTTCGTGAATACTTGCTCCATTTTTTCACTACATGTGATGTGGATGCCGGAAAAAAAATGTACGTTTTGAACCAGACACCAAGTGTAATATGCCAACGTCTCCAGAATTCAGATGCATTCTTTGACGCAAACGGCTGACGAAAATTTTCCGGGAGTCTGACCCCGAACATTCGGCCGCTGCCTATTACTATGTCCATGCACCCTGAAAATTCCATATACAATTGAATCGTATATCCTATTGCCGCGAGGGCTATGACCACACCGCTATAATCCTGATAACTATCAAATATTGCGTTGACCGGAATCGCCAACCTGTCAGCAATAACCATTTTTTTGAATAGCCCCCAGAAAATCCTGACAGCACCATATGCTACATTCTCTCCCTTGATGTCCTCATTCCTCTGTAATTCTTCTGCCACATCAGAATATCTGGCAATAGGACCTTCCATAAGCTGAGGGAAAAAACCAAGGAACAAAGCTAGCCTACCAAAATGACGTTCTACTGTGATGTTTTTCCAATAAACGTCAATAATGTAACCGATTGCTTGCAACGTATAAAATGATATTCCTATTGGTGCCACAAGCTTATGTAATTGAAGCCTTACGATGCTCCCGGTTTCTTCTGAAATCAGATTGAAGTTACTCACAAAGAAATTGTAATACTTCAGATATGCTAATCCTGCCACCAGCAGTATTACACATATTAACATCACCGTTTTTCGTAATTTCCCTGATACTTTATGTAATGCTATACCTGCAGTATATGTAAGCAATGTCATTCCTATCAGATAAATAAGCAGCTTGCCGCTGAAGCTCCAAAATAGCAAATAACTTGCAGTCAGCAATGTCACCCAGCGCCATTTCTGCGGCGTCATCTGATAAAACAGCAGTGTACACGGCAGGAACAGTAATAAATACAGAACACTGTTATAAGACATTTTTATTCGCCCCTTAATCTTGTAATCATTTTCATCATTGCTTCCACTGAATTGAAATTTTCAGGCTTCAACTCTGAAGCTGTAATTTCAACATCAAACTCTTCTTCAATTTCTCCTACAAGCTCTACAACGGCCATTGAATTAATAAGCCTTGCATCTATGAGCTTTTTCTCATTTTCATAATCAATTGTATCGTCAATTTCATTCAGTATTTCTATAAGCTTTTCCATCCTTAATATCTCCTTTTTCTACACATTTGCAAAATATTTCCTGTCTATTTTACCGTTTTTATTCATTGGCATATCCCGCACTCTGATCTGTTTGGCAGGAATCATATAATCCGGCAGCAAAGCCTTTAATCTCATATGCAGCTCCTGCGGTTCGATATCACCTGTAAAATAAGCACACAGTTTTCCTTTTTTATTTATAACGCAACAGCAACGGCTTACTTCTTCCAATGATGAAACAGCAAGCTCTATTTCCTCAATCTCTATCCTATGACCCATAACTTTAATCTGGAAATCCTTTCTTCCGGAAAATCTGAGCATACCATCGTCTCCATAATACCCGATATCACCGGTTCTATAGGTTCTGCCAAAGTTTCTCTCGTCTATTCTGTACTCAATGAAGCTTTCTTCCGTCAGCTCAGGCATATTATAATATCCTCGAGCCAATGAATTGCCTGAAACAAATATTTCTCCCTTTTTCCCGGATTCAGTTATCAGCCGCATTTCATCATCAACCAGGAATACCTGCCTGCCGGGAAATGCCTCACCCAGCGGCATTCCAATTTCAGGTTTATTATCTTTCTTAAACATATGGTACGTACAATGACAAGTTATCTCTGTCGGGCCATATAAATTCACATACGTTACATCCGGGAAGGCTTTCATCCATTTCTGCAGTTCTTTATCTGGCATAACTTCACCACTGAACATAATCATTCTGATATTCTCAGGCTTCCTGTATTCCAGACCCTTCATAGAGGAAACCAGGCATAACGCCGATACAGCCCAGACTAACACAGTTACGTTTTTACTGCATAAATAATCCATTAACACTCCAATCGAGGCAAAATATCGTTTGGGAATAATCACGATTGAAGCACCTGCTGCCAACGCTCCATATATATCTTTTACCGACACGTCAAAGTCAAACGGTGCTTGATTTGCCATAATATCCCTGCTTGTAATGTCAAAAATATCTACAAAACAATCAATAACATCCAGCACCGCCTGATGAGTAGTTACAATGCCCTTTGGTTTACCTGTAGAGCCTGATGTAAATACACAATAAAGAATATCTGAACTGCCGGTTCTCTCCCTCACCTGTTTAAGTCTGACCTCATCGATTTCTCCTTTTACAAGCTCATTGATGAATAAGACCCTGAAATCATTTCCGCATTGCGTTATTTTCGCTGCATCATGTTCTGTTGTAACAACTATCATAGGCTGTAATATCTGAAATATGCTCTTAATGCGTTCTTCCGGCTGTTCAGGATTAATAATCACATAGAAATTGCCGCTATATACAACTCCCAGCATTGCAGCCAGTGTCATTGAACTTTTATCAGCAAAAATAACAATAGGTCTTTGTCCATAATCAATGGTGTTATTTATACTATCCGAATCCTCATTTTCAATAAGCACTTTCAGAAGGCTGCTTCCTATTTTCATAGCTTCAACCATAAGCTCCATATAATTGAAGCTTTTTTCACCATCATCAACTGCTGTTTTACCTGAATGAAGCACCACCGAGTTTTCAATATATTCCAGTACGTTTTTCAAAAATTACCCCTCCTTTTCTTTAGTTTAAACATATTATCCCATTGACATCTTAATATTTTATAAACTAAACCTTAATAAATATTAAATCTCCTGCTTTAACAAACACGAAAAAACCGAGAAAGACTATGATAGTTTTTCTCGGTTTTTGCTGTCACAATATAAAGTCCGCTTCTGATAACATTCTGAAGCACGTTAATATCCAAATTTTCCGGAAGCCTCTGTAAATAACCCAGCGAACTCATCAATTGTTCTGTCAAATCGCTGCAGTATTTCATCCTTATCTTCAGCACCATCATATATGCTGTAAAAAAGGAACATGACGCCATAGAACTGCGCTGCCTTTTCTTCCGGGTTATCAATTCCCAAAGACTCAAACAGATCTGCAACATAACCTTCCGGTCCAGATGCCAGATACTGCTGATAAAGCTGCTGCATCTCACCGTTTCGGTATTGCTCCACAGTAAGCATCCTCCTGAATGATGCTGCGAAATCGTCACAGGTCCAGTACCTGAACTGAGCCTTGCTGTATTCAATAAACTGAACAGGAGATGCTCTGTCGTATTCCGCAAGAGCATTTTCACGTGTATCCTCCGGCATCCTGTATTCAACTGCCTGCTCAGCATCCCGTTGCTCCATCCGTTCTGTAATGCTGTCAAAAATGTGACGTTTATTCCTGTAATGCTTGTAAAGCGCACCCTTTGTCATAGCAAGTTCACCTGCTATTCTGCTTACTGATACGGCCTCATAGCCATCTGCAGCAAACAGGTGCAGTGCTGTTATCAGAATATCCTCTTTTGTATTGTTCATACGCTTTTCTCCTTCTGGCATAAATATAAGCGACTAAAAAGAAAACGTCTTAAGCTTAGAAGATATACCCCCTGAGGGTATATTTACAGTACTGCACAGCGAAAATGTGCAAAACTCAATTAATTTTGAAAATAATTACACACTTAAAACCGCAGAAAGGTCAATCAGCTATTATTTTTTTGTAAAATTATACCATTATTCCAATAAATTTCTATTTAAATGATGGTTTATATAGCATATACCCCCTCTTAAAAGGCGTCTTTTAAAAATATTGTGTAATTATTTATCTCATACAATTATTTTTACACATATTCAATGTTCAACTGAAACAAATCAATATTTATACTTAAAACATTTTCAAACGATTGGTATAACATTTTCCTAGAATATCTGCCCCGGAAGCTTTAATTTTTCTTTTTCAGGAAATACCTTATCGAATTCCTCTGCCTCCGCTTCATCAACGAAATATCCTTGCGGCGGAGCATACTCGCCGGAAATACCATCTAAATATCCCGGAATCAGTTCTTTACATAAAAAGAACGATGCATCCTCACCCTCAGGCAGTCCATGATATCGAATGCCGAATTCACTCGCCTGCACAAATCCACTTTTCCCATAAAAGTCAATGTTTCCTTCGAAGCATACTGCACCACAGCCGAGCTCCTGTGCTTTTTCCAGGGAAAAATCTAATAAAGCTTTCCCATATCCCTTTCTCTTCAGCTCAGGTGTAATGCATATCGGCCCCATAGCCATAATCGGTATATCTCTGCCATCATCTGCCTTGATTTCTGCTCTCATGAACATGTTCTGGCCAATCAGTTTGCCATCCAGTTCCATAACAAAATCGAGCTCCGGAACAAATGCCGGATCATCCCTAAGCTGATTCAGCACATAATGCTCCAGACATCCCGGACGATATACATTCCAGAAGCTTTCCCTTACCATATTCTCAACTTCCCGATATTCTTCTTTTTTCTCTAAACGTATAATAATATTGCCAATGTTCATTTTTTCTTAAAACTTTCCTTCCTATCATTAATAAACGACCGTTCACCACAAATTATAGTAAACGGTCGTTTGCTTGTCAATAGTATAGAATAATTTAATTATCTCCTGCCAAACACATCCTGCAGCACCTTGACAACTTCATCCATATCAATAGGCTTTGACATGAAGCCGTCCATCCCGCACTCCTGTGCAGCCTTACGGTCTTCATTAAATGCATTTGCGGTCATAGCTATTATTGGAATTGAAGCCATCTGCATATCATCGAAAGCTCTGATTCTCTTTGTAGCTTCATAGCCATCCATAACAGGCATCTGAATATCCATCAGAACAGCATCATAGTCACCAGGCTCTGATTTCAATAATATCTCAACAGCTTCCGCTCCATTTACAGCAATATCCATATGGAATCCATGTTCACTAAGGATTTCAACGGCAATCTCTCTATTTAGCTCATTATCTTCAACAAGCAGGAGATGTTTGCCTTCAAATCCGTTAGCATCATCTACATTGAGCAGATTATATTCTTTTCTGGCAGGCTGCTGTCCCAGAGATGTCAGTAGAGCATCTCTCAAATCCGACAAGAACATTGGCTTGGAGCAGAATGCAGTAACGCCTGCTGCTCTTGCCTCAGCTTCAATATCATCCCAGTCATAGGCAGTCAGAATAATAATCGGCGTATCATCTCCCAGACTTCGAATCTGTCTTGTCACCTCTATTCCGTTCATATCCGGGAGTCTCCAGTCGATAATATATGCATGGAAGCCATCATTCATCTCCAGAGACTGTCTAGCACGAAGAACCGCTTCCTTGCCTGACAATGTCCATTCTGAACGCATACCCACCTTGACCAGCATTTTTGTCACGCTGTCGCAGGTATTGAAATCATCATCAACTACAAGTGCCTTCAGACCCTCAAGCTCTTTAATCTGCGTCAGACTCCTGCGCTCTTCCTGCAGACGCAGTGTAAGCCGGACAATGAATTCCGTGCCCTTTCCCTGTTCGGTTACAACTTCAATTGTCCCGCCCATCATATCAATGATATTTTTAGAAATTGCCATCCCTAGACCGGTTCCCTGAATCTTGCTGACAGTAGATGTGCTTTCTCTTTCAAACGGCTCAAATATCTTCTCTACAAATTCCTGGCTCATACCAATTCCGGTATCCTTGACGCGAATCTCATATAAGCCCTTACCTTCAGGTGCATTGTGTATCTGTGCCACACGTACGGATATCAGCCCACCGGCAGGAGTGAATTTGATTGCATTAGACAGCAGATTCAGAAGCACCTGGTTAAGTCTTGTTTTATCGCAGTAAACATCCTCATCCGTCACGTCAATAACATCCATGAACAGCTCAAGCTGCTTGGCATGAAGCTGCCCTCCGATAATCGTCTTGATGTCATGAAGCATGTCTGACAGGTTGGCTTCTGCTTCCTCAAGATTTATCTTGCCGCTTTCTATCCTGCTCATATCAAGGATATCGTTAATCAGGCTCAGCAGATGGTTGCTCGATGAAAGTATCTTTGACAGATAATCTCTGACTTTTTCTGTATTCCCCACATTAGTCATGGCCAGCGTGGCAAACCCAATAATAGCATTCATCGGTGTCCTTATGTCATGTGACATATTGGAAAGGAACGTGCTCTTTGATTTATTGGCAGCTTCCGCCATACCCAATGCATCCTCTGCAGCCAGCTTCAGCTTATGAAGTTCACGATTGTTTTCCTGTTCATACTTTACAATCTCATTTCTGCGCTGGATAGTGATAATACTTATTATCAGCATCACGATCGCAAGCATCATTATAAATGCAAATAATATCAGAGCTTTAAAGCTTGAAGACATCATATTCATAGTGCTGACAGCTACGTATTCCGCCGGAATCAGAAGCATCAATGTCATATCATATTCCGGCAGAGCTGTCAGGCAGTAATAGTATTCAGTCCCGTTCAGGATAATATTGGCTGCTGCAATCTCATTGCTCTTAAGCTGCTGTTTTATAACGTCAAAGCTACGACCCTGTATATGCTCGGCTTCCTTAAGAGCCTTAAAGATATTCCTTACCCCCATAATATTATCCTCTGAATCATAAAATGCCAGAGTACCATTATCCTTAATAATATATGTAGCCGCATTTCCACCGTAAGATTCGGTAGTATAGTATTTTTTCAGAGACCTGATATCTTTGAGCAAGACAACATGGGTTATTGTGACCTTCGTAGATTCAATAACTATGGGTTCTTTAATCTTCTGAACGAAAGCAATATATGCCCCATCTATATTACTTGTCTCCGAAACGAAGGTATGACGATCCTTACCATCAGCAAAACGGTTGATGTCATCCCATATTCCCGCAGTGCCGTCATCTAAAAAAGTGTTTCCCTGTGTATCTATAAACATGAGTCGGCAGCCATACTTTTCTGTACAATAATCCTCTTCAAGAGTTTTTATTTCTTTAATCAGAGCATTATCATCGGAATACGCTTCAGCAATACTATGCTCAATTCCGGATACCAGATTCCAGTGAAATTCCAGTCCATAACCCAGATTGGCTTTAATCTGACTGCTTACTTCTTCCAACTGCGATGAACGCTCCTGTACAGCCTGCTGTGCCATATATGAACGAATCCACACTATGCCTATCACAAGAATTATTACCAATGTAACTGCACACAGAATGGGCGCTATGTATTTTTTTGCATATTGCAATTTTGACATCTTAACTACCTTATCTTTCGTAACTAAAATCTGCTGTGCATAAATATATCAACATCACTTAATGGTAATATAATCAGTAGGCGCTTCAAGCTGACCGCCTTTCTCGACGATATGCTGCGTTACATACTCATAGCTCTGAGGTTCATCCTTGTCATAATCGCTGCATCCGATTTCTTTCATGATTTCAGACATGTACCATTCAAGCTCACTGTATACAGTCATTGAATATGTAGCCTTCTTATCCAGTGGCTCACCGTTGATTGTAAGTTCATTGAGAGAATATCCATCATCAGTTCTGGCAATATCCATCTCAAATCCGCTCGACACATAAAGCGTACTGTCATTGCATACAGCACCTCTGTTTCCCTCAAGTGAGAGAGTTGATTCAACAAGTTTGTATACCTGTTCCCCTGTAAGCTCCGCCGTTGCCAGATGTCCACCATCGTTTCTGCATAAATATTCCAGATCTTTTTCTGTGTAATCACCTTCATAAATATCATTACTTATATAGCATGACTGAGCAAACAGAAGATCTGTTCCCGCTTCTTCGCGAATTGTGTTGCATACAGCAGATGCAGCCTGATTACCGTGTTCTTCTGTAAAATCATTGGAATATGCTGTATCAATATGAGCAACAACCTTGTCATCAGAATCTCCTTCCTTCATTTTTTCATTAAATGAATTTAAAGCTTCCTCAGGTGTTTTTACTTCTCCTGTCAGTATCTGCTGTACTACAGCCTGTGAAATACTGAACATTTCATTTGACGCAAGACGTATATACATCTTGTTTTCATCTATATATGGCTTAAGATTCTCAAGCTCCGGAAGAAGCTCCAGATCAACTCCTTTGTTATATGGAACCATGTTCTTGCCGTATGCTATATGCGTCTGACCTTCCTGATTCATCATAGCTTCCATAATATCAAGAATCAGCTGTTCCCGCTCCGGATCATCTGCAGCTGTCTTATTGGCAGCTATCTGGAATGCAGGATATGTGAGATACCAGTTGTCGTTTTCTGTAGCGCCGAAGTATGGAAGAAGCTGAATGCTGTCATTTCCTCTGCCTTTGAATGTGATTACATCGGCACCCGTTCCTCTGTACATGGCAGCCTTACCCTGTGAGAACAGATCCTTCGGTTCCTGATTGATCATTTCTGCATCTTCTTTTCCCAGACCTATCTGTTCTTTTACATCAAAGAAGTTTTCAAATACAGGCAGCCATACATCTTTCGAAAGCTGGTCTACTGCACCGCTTTCATACTTCTGTCTCCACTCACGGCCTTCCATTGACAGGAGCTGTGCAATAGAAAATCCCTGAAGTGTCTCCATGCATGTAAAATCAGACGAAAAATCAGATACAAATCCGCGTATTCCCTGATCTTCAAAGGCCTTGCATGCTGCGATGAATGAATCATAATCTGTAGGAATCGGAACATTGTATTCCTTGAACAATGTTTCGTTGATAATGATACTGTCAACCTCCGCACAAGCAGGAAGCCAGTTTACTGTACCATCATCATATGTGTAGTTTTCAAGATATGTATCATAAAATGTCGACGCTAGTTCTGTATCACCAAGGTCATACAGCTCATCCTTGAGCACTACTACATCTTTCAGCGCAAAACGGCGCACTGTCAGAATATCTGGCATATCATCGTGATCCTTAAGGAAGCGATAATAATCTGTTGAATTTGTCGCTAATGTGAACTCGAAATCAACATCAGGGAAAGTATCGCACAGATATTTAGAGTAGTTCTCCAATAGCTGATTTCCCCACAAAGCTATTTTTACTTTTTCCTTTCCTCCCGAACTATCTGCTGAATCTGAACCGCCGCATCCGGTCATCAAAGTCAGCATCATTACCAGTGCAAGTAACAAACTGATGATTTTTTTCATTTCTTTCCTCCTTTTTTCTCAATTCATTTATTATCTGAGCCACTTGTAAAGTGCCTCCATACGAATCTGATTCTCATAAATTTATACTTATACTACATAATAATATATTTATACTAAAGCAGTCAAGTGAACATTGAATTTCAATTCAATAAAAAGCAGCCGCCGCATTGGATTTTATCCAATACGACGGTCGCACATATGTCCTGATTCTTTATTTTTATTATTTCCGCAGCTGCATCCTGCCGAACAGCCGATGCACCGTGAACCCTTCTTCTTTTCTTTTATTATATATACTGCTGCAGCTGCAACTGCAGCCAGTATTATTACTCCGATTATTATGTCGACCATGACATCACTCCTCTCGAATCTCTTCTATGCCGCAGCCTTCTTTAGAGAGTATTCCTCATCAAGCTTCCTATCTGTTCTCTTTATAAGATACACTACTACCGCCACCATAATCAAGACTGAAATAAGTCCCGGAACAAATCCCATTCCCAGGCTTCCTTCTGTAATCAGTGTGCCTATATGATAAACCAGGAATGCAACAGTATATCCTGTTCCAAGCTGAAGTGCTATTCCGCCCCACAGCCATTTTTTGTCCTGCATCTCGGAATTCATCGCACCTATAGCGGCGAAGCATGGCGGAGTATACAGGTTGAACATCAGATAAGCCAGTGCCGATACACTAGTCAGCCCCATGGCTGCTGCCACCTCTCCTGCTCCTCCTGTAAGAGCTAGTTCTTCTGTGTCTATAAACATTGACAATCCATAAACTACGGCCAGTGTTCCTACAACATTTTCCTTGGCAATAAAGCCTGTTATGGCTGCCGCTGCCAGCTGCCATGCACCGAATCCGAGAGGAACCAGCAGCAGAGCGAACGGTGATGCTATTGTTGCCAGAATCGAGCTGTCCTCCATACCTTCCGGAACAACCTGAAGTTTCCATGTGAATGTCTGCATTATCTGAACAACAGCGTTGCATACCAGGATTATAGTACCTGCCTTGATTATATAAGCCTTGGCACGCGAGCACATGGACAGCGCAGCTTTCTTAAGGCTTGGTGCTTTGTACTCCGGCAGTTCCATAATGAAAAACGATTTTCTGAATTTGTATCCGGTTATTTTATTTACCATCAGAGCTCCAAGGAGTATCAGAATAATCCCGACAAAATACATCAATGTACCCACCCATGATGCATCAGCAAAGAACACGCCTGCAAAGAGTGCAATTACCGGCAGCTTGGCACCACATGGCATAAACGGCGTCAGCATGGCAGTAACTCTTCTTTCCCGCTCGTTTCTGATAGTACGGCAGGCCATGATTCCAGGTATGGCACATCCTGTACCTATTATCATAGGAATAACTGATTTTCCCGAAAGTCCGACTCTCTTGAAAATTGGGTCCAGTACAACACTGACACGCGCCATATATCCGCAGTCCTCCAGCAGCGCAATAAGGAAATACATTACCATAACAAGAGGCAAAAATCCCACAACTGCTCCTACTCCTCCGATAATACCATCCACAAGAAGTGCCTGCAGGAATGGCGATGCATTTTCTACGAGACCTGCCACCCAGCTCTGAAAGGCTTCTATCCATCCAACCAAAATATCAGCAAACCACGGTCCAACCTTCGACTGTGAAATATCAAACACAAGAAACATTACTACAGCAAAAATAATTATTCCGGCAACCTTATTGGTAAGCACCGCATCTATCATATCCTGCTTATTTGTTTCCTTTGTCAGCTGAGTTCTGGTTTCAACCTCTGAAACCACACTGTTGACAAACGCAAATCGTTTCCTGTCAGCAGCATCAACAGCATTCTTGTCATGCAGATCTACCTTTCCCTGTACATATGGAGGGCACTGCATGCTTCCGGCAGCAGATACAGCAGCCTTCACGACCTCATCCAGTCCTTCAGCTGATGTGGATATCGTTTTAATTATCGGACATCCAAGTCGTTCCTTCAACGCATCTATATCTATTTCATTTTTCTTTTTTTCGTTAATATCACTCTTATTGAGAGCAACTACCACAGGTACTCCGAGCTCCATCAGCTGAGTTGTGAAAAACAAGCTTCTGCTTAGATTGGTAGCGTCAACAATATTCACTATCACATCGGGATTCTCGTGTTTTACATACGAACTCGTAATACTTTCTTCCGATGTAAATGGGGACATAGAATATGCGCCCGGAAGATCCACTGCAATCAGGCTTTCATCTCCTGCACAGTACCTCTTCTTAATAGGGCTTTCTTTTTTATCAACGGTAACACCTGCCCAGTTTCCAACACGTTCATTTCTTCCGGTCAGTGCATTATACATTGTTGTCTTGCCGCTGTTAGGGTTACCTGCCAACGCAATTCTCATTTATTTTTTCCTCCTGTTCTTTCATATTAAAACTAAATAGCAATGGCTCCAGCAAGCTGATTGTCTATATTGTATCTTCCGTCCTTGATTGAAACCACACACCCGCCTCTCAGGCGTGATATCACAGTAATGGGTTCTCCGCTGTAGCATCCCAGAGAAAACAGAAACGCATCCATTTCCTCATCATCTGTTATTATCTCTTTAATGATGTATTCTTCCCCGATATGTGCATTATTCAAATTCATATCTGTCTCCCTTCTGGTTAGTTAACATTAACTAACTCTATATTAAAATAACACTTCTTCTTTTATATGTCAAGAGTTATTTTTAACTAACTCGATAACATTTGTATTCTATTTCCAGCTGAAATATGGTAACATTATTATCAAAAGATATACGGAGGTGAACATATGCGCTTTGCAGGAACTTCAGCAATCGAGAAAATATTTATACTTCTGATTCTGACAGCAGGAATCATACTGCTGAGCAGCCAACCTAAATCCGGGCAGGCGGAATTTCTTCAGAAACCTGATGGAATAACCGACGGATGGTATTACATTGACAACGATCAGAGAATAGATGTTCAGCTTCCGGCGGACATAACTGCAGAAGAAGGCGATGATCTGGTTCTTTACTGTGACAGTTTGACGAAGCAGAATGCAGGCCAGCTGGTTACAACGCGCGGCGCCTTGTATCATATCAGTATCTCTCTGGATAATCATACCCTCTACAGCTATGACGACACTTCATTTCCCCGCAATGATCAGATGTTATCAAAAGTCAACTGCACTGCGGCGCTGCCTTCATCATACGACGGGGAGCCTGTAGCTTTTACATACCATAACACCGGAAACAACACCTTCCATATCAAAGAAGTATATATCGGGGACACTCTTCCTCTATTCCTCTATCACTGCTCTCGTGATGCCGGTACACTGATTATTGTTTTTGTGATTGCAATACTCGCTGTTATAACAGTATGCATTTCACTGTATCTGAGATATATGAACGTTCATGAGAAACGATTCGCTGATATTTCTGTGTTCCTGCTGCTATGTGCCTGCTGGTTTCTCACAGATTCCTCGACAGCACAGCTGTTCAGCGGCTCTTCTGCGATAACCCGCTATGTATCCTTTTATGCTTTCATGCTGCTTGCCATTCCGATGCTTCATTTTATAAAAAACACCAGCGGCATGAATCAGTACCGTATTGTAGATATAATCAGCTATCTCTTTTACGGCAACGCCATAATACAAAGTGTACTTAATTATCTGGGAATTTTTGATTTCATCGATATGCTTTTTGTGACTCACCTTCTCCTTTTCGGAGGAAGCCTTACAATAATGCTGCTTTTGCTGAAGGTCTACAAAAAAGACCCTTCGGGTGAGCTTCGCTCCATCCTTGCAGCCTTTGCTGTAGTTGCAGGCGGAGGTGTACTCTCTCTGATACTTTACTGGCTTCTTAAGCTGTCATACTATGAACTGCTCTTTGAGCTCGGGATCGTGGCATTCATCATCCTTCTGATACGAATGCTTATCAACACAATGGTTCAGAACATGAGATTCAAAACAGAAGCCGAGGTTTACGAAAGACTTTCGAAAGAGGATCCTATGACGGGATTAAAAAACAGACGTGCATTCAATGAGGAAATTGAACGTATAGAGGGCATACTGGATTCCTACAGCAGCCTTTACCTCATATTCATGGATGTAAACCGGCTTAAGGACATAAATGACAATTATGGTCATTCAACAGGCGATGAGCTTATTCTGGCTACGGCCGGATGTATTTATAAAGCTTATGGCTCTCTGGGGCCATGTTTCCGTATCGGTGGTGATGAATTCTGTGCTGTACTGCCTGATACGGATCTGTCCGAGCAGCAACTGTCACAGCTTCTTGACAAGGAGCTTGCCCTTTACAACAGCATGAACGATAAGCTCAGGCTCACCCTTGCCAAAGGTATAAGCGATATCAGAGATGATGACGGTAATCTCAAGACCGTCAGCGACTGGAAAAAGGATGCCGACCTGAAAATGTACCGTGACAAGGGCTGGGTAAAATATTCAAAGGAAGGAGTGCAGTAATTATGACATATAATCTAGATTTTCTTTTGACAGCACTGATATTTCTTCTGCTGCTTCTCTACCATTTTCTTAACCGCAGGAATCTTGATGATTCAAACAGCAGGCTTTTTAGGCTTTTCATCTTTATTGGCATTACAGATATCGCGTTTGATATCATTACAACCCTGCTGACAGAATACAGAATTCCGGAGCTGTCAGCACTGACCTTCGTAATGCTCACGGTTTTCTATTTCCTTCAGGTGCTTGTACCCTACTCGCTTTTTATCTATTCGCGCACGCTGCTTATGACAACAACACCTGCTGACAGGAAAATAACTCTTGTGCTCTCACTTCCCGCTGTTATTGCTGCCGCTATGGTGCTTATCAACTGCCGCTTTGGAATTTTATTTACTGTAGATCATCAGGGGAACTATATACATGGTCCATTATATCTGAGCATGTACGTATATGCCGGCTTATATGTGCTGGTTGTCCTGATTCTCAGCATTTTGACATACAGCAGAATCGGCAGCAGCAGCTTCCGTGTAATCTTTGAGTTTCTTTTAATAATGGGAGTCTGCGTTGCCGTTCAGGCTGTATGTAATAATATCCTTACTACCGGACTGGGACTTGGACTTGGAATCACTGTATTATACCTCACAATCAACAACCCTTCGGATTACACCGATCATCTCACAAAGGACTACAACATCAAGAGCTTTCTGGGACAGATCAAATACCTCTATGACCGGAGAAAGCATTTCCATGTGCTTGCTGTAAACATCAAGAATCTGGAGCAGGTCAACATGCTGTTCGGGCTCAGCTTCGGAGACATGTACCTCTGTGAAATATCAGACAGACTCCACAGGATACTCAATTCACCGTACGTTTTCCGCGTATCAAGCAAGCGCTTTATTCTGCTCACTTTTTCCCTCAGCGAATATGAGCATGTTCGTGATGAAATGAAGTCTATGTTTAATTCACGTATTATTCTGGAAGGCGAAAGCATACAGCTGCGTGCTGTTATCTGTGGCATTCTTGATGCTCAGAAGCTGAACGACAAAGATATGCTGCTGACATATATGGACTATCTGGCTCTTCTGCCTCCTGTGTCTTCAGATTCCATACTGATACAGAGCGACGAGCACACTATGAAAAGCTTTAAATACAACAAGGAGATCGAGAAATTCCTTCTCACCGCTATAGCTGATGACCTGTTTGAGGTTTACTATCAGCCGGTTTTTTCTGTAAAAGGTACGGAAGTAATCGCTATCGAGGCTTTAAGCAGACTCAAGCATCCTTCCTACGGTACTGTTTCGCCCGAGGTATTCATCACCATTGCAGAACGCAGCGGACTTATTGCCCAGATCGGTCTTCTGCAGCTTCGCCGTATCTGTCGCTTCATCAGTGATAATCCTGCCCTTATGTCAAAGCTTCACCATGTGAACATCAACCTTTCACCGGCGGAGCTGCTGAGAGAAGGTCATAGCCGGCAGATGATAGACATAATCAGTGAAGCTGGACTTCCATTCTCATTTTTCAATCTGGAAATCACCGAAACTGTAGCTACGGAATACAGTAGCAGGCTTTATCAGCTCACAGAAGACTTCAAGGAGCATGGAATGGGTCTCAGCCTTGACGATTTCGGTTCGGGCTACGCCAACCTTAACACAGTGCTTAAGCTTCCGTTTTCATGTATCAAGCTTGACAGGTCACTGCTTAACGGAATACTTGATGATGAAAAATCCGAATTATTCTACAAGAATATCGTAACAGCATTAAAAAGCCTCGGATACGATGTCATATCCGAGGGCGTTGAATACAGTCAGGAAGTTGAACTGCTTGAATCATTCGGTATCGAAATGATTCAGGGCTATTATTTTTCGAAGCCACTGTCTGAGGACAAGCTGCTTCAGCTCCTTAACATCACTGCTGCAAGCTTGTGATACAGCTTGGAAACTTAGAATTAATAATTGTATTTAATCGATTTTATTGCATTCATAACAGCTTCTTCATCCATTTCATCGGTGCCAACGACCTGAACCAGCACAGGATGGTTGTTCGCTACTGTGTAATAATTCATGGATGTGGAGTTTGCTTCATACGCAAGATACTCCTGACCTCCGATTGTAGTTTTGGTATATTCAGACTCATCTCCAAGATCAGCCAGCATCATGTCAAGAGTGTATTCCTCACCGGATTTCCAGGATGGGCATCTCATTTCCCAGGTAATGTCTTCTCCCTCTGTTTTGGATCCGTCAATATATACATAGGCTCCGGATCCTGCCCCATCGCCTTCCTTGGCCATCAGAATCCTCTCCTTTCCTGCTTCTGCTTCAGTGATATAGTCCGGGATGTCCAGTGGTGTCACGGAAATAGCTCCGCTGTCCGTTGAAACTGCAGGAACCTCTGCCGGCTCCTCTTCACCGGAACCGCCACCGCCACAGGCTGCAAATGCCAGTGCCATGATCACTACCATGACTGCTACTAACAGTTTTTTCAGATTCTTACTCATTTTCTTTCTCCTTTTTTAATTAATACATAAATTAACGTTTCATTTATTTCTTCACAGACACGCTCCGCCTCCTTGTATGCTATTTTCTTTCAAAATAGATGCTTACACCATCATAATCCAGTGAGGCAGAATCTCCATCAACCGTAAAGTCAAATTCATCCTCTACGTTAAATCCTGTCTCTGTTTCAGACCATTTGCCGGTCTCATTTTCCTCACCGACAATCAGCTTACAGCTTCCGTCCTCATTCAGTGTGAATGAAAATTCACCACCGAAAATACTTTCAACTGATACCTCTATCCCCGAATACTCTGCTGTAGTTGCAGTCCAGGTGCCAATGTAAGGACTGTCTGACATATCCGTACCTCCACACGAAGCAAATGACATCACCATCAACGCAACCACAATAATTGCCGCAAATTTCTTGATTTGTTTTTTCATATTTTCTCCCTTCTTAATTAAAAAACAAAACACCAAACCATTAAATGTAATTTCTGCATTCTGATATATGCAATATCAGAACTTTCCGGATGAACCTCCGTGGGTCTCTCCTGACGAGCTTACGTGAGTAGAGCTGCCGCTGTCATCATCGTCATCATGAATAAGCACCTTATCCAGATTTCTGTACAGGAACTTGTCATGTTTCTCATTGATTTCAACTTTTCCGATATACTCTCTGGCTCCGGCTTTTTTCATGACGCTCTTAAGGCTTTTCTTCTCTTTTATCGTCAATACAAACGCTAATATCGCTCCGGCTATCAGACACGGTATTATCCACAGTATGTAAAGCTTTGCATGAGATTCCTTAGGCAGATTATGTGAATCGTACGGCTCACCTGCTCTTGCCTTTTCAAGGAAAACATCGCACTGATCGGCAAATATGCTGAATGCACTGGAATAGCTTTCATTTCCGAGAGGCGGAATGACCTTGTTCATGATGTATTCCTGTCCTGCATCGGTGAAGGCCTCTATCCCGAAAGCATGGGTCGTTATGGCCCAGTCGCGGCTTTCCATGCTTATCACCAGCATTATTCCATCATCATTGTCACCATATCCGTATCCGTTGTAGTCGAAATAATCATCGGCAAATTCCGTTGCCGTCTTGCTACCCAGAGAATCCACGGTTACAATGGCCACATCGCACTGCCATTTATCGCTGACAGCATCCAGCTTATCAGCAAGGGAGCTCTCCTCTTCATCAGTCAGAAGCTCCGCTTCGTCCACAAGTCTCGGAGGATGCTCCTCACCGTCCATGGCTGCAGCAGGAAGAGCCAGCGTCATACAGAAAATCAGGGAAACGATAATTGTAATTATTTTTCTTTTCATTTCACTGCCTCCTTATAATAGAAACTTGATCAGCAGACTCCCGCCGTAAATCACAGCCGTCCAGATCAGCGTCATCACTCCGAAATATTTGCAAAGTCCCTTGTTGTCAACAGGCAAGTCTCCAGCAAATTTTCCGGTCTGCCCGTTCATGGCAAAGGTATAGGCGTTCCCGTTGTAGGTGGCACTCAGCAGCCATACAGGATACAATGCATATTTTGCCTTTCCGCCTTTTATCGTTATGTTGCTGCTTCTGCCGTTTACTCTGCTGTAGCCTTTGACCGTATCGCCCAAAGCCTCCTCAACACTGTACTTTATCCTTTCATTTGCTCTGTTTTCACTGGCAGTTTCATCCACATCATATTTGTCTGCCAGATATCCTGCAAGATAAGCAGTTTCGAACTCTACCGCTTCATTGAAATGAAACGGCTCTATTGATTCCATAAGATCATCCGCCAGCTTCTCAGAGCCATCCACCGGTATGTTGTTAAAACTCACATTTCCCGATCGAGTCACATTGTAATGCTCAGTTTCTGTATATTCGTAATCACCTTCGGTCCATGTTTTAATCTTTTCTGCATTGAAGCTCATATCGCCATCGGCGTCACCGTCAAATAGCCAGAAAGGAACATATACGCCTTTTATCTCTTCTATATGCTTATCGCTTTTGAACCTCTTAGGCACATATTTTCTTTTGTTTACAAAA
>JAUNDC010000053.1 GCA_030526355.1 Bacillota bacterium
ATCATAACTGCCGGCTCAGCCGGCAGTTTGTTCTGCCCCTCAAAGGGGCCTATACCTGCAACGTCTTAAGACGTGCTGAAAGGTCCACCAACCGCACGTCTTTTTCTCGGAGAGCCTTAAGGCTCTTCTTTATTTTTTACTAGTTTTTTCTCCAGTGAACGGATCAATATATTCTTTCATGCTTATCTGATCTTCCATGATGTCTTCCTGGAGTTGATTTCGTACATACTCCTCAATCTGCTTCTGATTTTTCCCCACGCTGTCAACATAGTATCCTCGACACCAGAAATGTCGGTTTCCATATTTATATTTCAGATTTGCATGTCTATCGAAAATCATCAGAGAACTTTTTCCCTTGAGATATCCTACAATTGAAGACACACTGTACTTTGGTGGAATCGCAACAAGCATATGAACATGATCAGTACAACATTCAGCTTCGATTATTTCTACCCCTTTTCTTTGGCATAGCATTCTCAGAATCTTGCCTATGTCCACACGAATTTTGCCATAGATTGCCTGTCTTCTGTACTTTGGTGCAAAGACGATGTGATACTTACAATTCCAACGTGTGTGTGCTAAACTATTATTATCTATCATGATGATTACCTCCTTGTTCAAAGTGCGGTTGGGGAACCACATTTATAGTAACATGGAGGTTTTCTTTTTGCTTGAAGCTAAAGCTAACTAAACTCACCGGCATAGCCGGTGGTTCTTTGTTCCTCCCCTAACTCGGGTCGGAACCTCAGCTAAAGCAGTACAAATATAAAACCCTCACGCAATGTGAGGGTTGTGTTCATTATACTTATTATCGAATTTATTTCGCAGCTTCCTTAATTTATGAAATCGGGAACAGTACCTTAGTAACGTGTTCGCTCTCGTTGGTAACATCAACCGGAGATATTATGAACTCCTCCGATACCGGACCGCTAACAGCATATCCATGTTCGTTTATCCACTGAATTGCCTTGATATATGTCTTAATAATATCCTTATACGGGCCGACATGATATATTGTCACTGCCTTGAAATTGCCGAAGCTTCTAACCTTGCTACTGTCGCTTGCAGCAACCTGTATGCCGAACTCAATATCACAATCCTTGGACATGAACTGATCAAGCAGGCCTGTATGGAAAGTTACAATAATAGGACCTATCGCCTTAAGTCCCAGCTTGGATACTTCTTCATTAATTCCAACCCATCGCTCCAGCGACACTTCTTCGTTCCTATATGAATTCATTATTCTTCTATCATAGTAAATGCTGATTTCCGGAATTTCTTCAATTTTTATCTGGTCTATCGGCTTATCTTCAAAAGCTTCATCTTCATCATAAAGATTGAGAACCTCACGGCCGCTGTTCAGCCTTCTCAGGAAATCTTCACCTTCTTCAGCCCTGGCATGAAGCTCTTCAATCTCCTGATTTATTTTGCAGAGACGCTCTTCAATGCATTCTTTGAGCATATCCACCTCATTATGAGTCACAATCTGCTTAATCTCCTTGAGGCCGAATCCCATAAGTCTAAGCTTGCGAACGATTATGATGGTAACCATCTGTTCCTTGCTGTAATACCTGTACTTACTGTCCTCTTTTCTGATTTCAGGAACAATAAGTTCAATTTCATCGTAATAACGCAGCGTTCTTATAGAAATATTACAAATTGATGATACTTCGCCTATGCAGTAGTATTCTTTCTGTTCCATCAATATCCTCCAATTTAAAGCAACAATATAAGTCATTATAGCATTTTTTACATGTTTTTGAATAATATTTTGATGGATTTAACAAAAAGTCTACATTATTTTAAAAAATGTAGACTTTTACTGCAGTCACAAATGAAAAAAGAGTCCACAAGGACTCTTTTTTCATTCATATTATATAATACTAGGCTATTGCTCTTATTTGTAAGTTTCGAATACGAACTGTACGTTTGTGCAGAACTTAGGCTCTTCCAGAACGTCGATTGAGCTTGGGAACTCAGGATTTTCAGGAAGGTCGATGTACTTGAAGTTTCTAACTTCGATTACAATCTTGTCACCTACAACCTTGTTAACTCTTGCATAGTATACCAGGTAGTCACCAGCGTAGCATGGCTCATACAGTCTAACCTTTTCAACCTTAACGATGTGACCAGTGTTACCGAATTCTCTAGCCATCAGTCTCTTAGCTGCATCTTCCATCAGAGTCAGGTTTCTTGCGCCGTTTACAACGCCGCCAAGGTAGAATACGTCTCTGTCTGACATTCTGTATCTGAATTCGATTGGGTTAGGGTGATTTTCGTCAAATCCGAGGCCTGGGAAGTCTTCGTTTTCGAACCATGGATCAGCAACAGTACCGTCTGGCTGTTCGCCTCTCTGCAGGTGCTTCTTAACTACCAGTCTTACATTACCCTTTGAGCAGAGTACAGGTTCGTCGAACCAGATCATGTCGCCAGTCTTAGCGCCTTCAACACCGGCTCTTGTAGCTGATGTAGCAAGCTTCATTACTTCGATAACGCAGTCTCTTGAAGTGTTACCGATTTTAACTGTTGTTGCTTTGTATTCCATCATGTCTCCAACATAAACGTCTTCGAACATTTCAACGCCTGTGTAACCAAGACAAAGTGACTCGTCTCCGTCAACCAGAATCATGTTTTCTGTTTCAACGTCGCCAATGAAGTCAAACTGTCTGCCAACTGGAACGATACCGTCAGGGCTGTTAGCATCAGCTGTAGTCATGTTGTAGCTTAAGTATGATACCTTTCTCATTTCTTTTCTCCTTTTCAAATATTTTTGTAGTAATAATATTTCCAAAGGAAGAGTTAACTAGATAACTCCTTCTTCGATAAGCTGCTTTTCTTCTTCTTCAGTAAGACCGAATACTTCACGGTTGTGCTGTCCAACCAGTGGTGAAGCAGTTCTGATTGTTCCTGGAGTTTCAGAAAGTTTGATTACGCAACCCTGCAGATAAAGATCTCCAGCAGTTGGGTGATCCATGTGTACCATCATTTCTCTTGCCTGAATCTGTGGATGTTCGATAACTTCCTTTACATTCAGAACCGGTCCGCAAGGAATGCTTGCTTCATCCATGATAGCTTCGATTTCTTTCTTAGTGTATTGCATACACCAGTCTTCAATTGTTCCTCTTAAGTCAGGAAGATAATTCTTCTGTCTTAAGTCGTTAGTTGCAAATCTTGGATCTTCTGCCAGTTCTTCGTGTTCGATAGTGTGGCAGAAATTGTTGAACATTCTGTCGTTACCAACGCCAAGTGCAACATATCCATCCTTGCAGTGGAATACGTCGAACGGAGCGATTGAAGGGTCGATGTTACCGTTTCTCTCAGGGATTTCGCCCGCAACAGTATATGTAGGAATAGCATTCTCCAGAATTGAGAAAATTACATCCTGCATTGAAACGTCGATCATCTGACCTTCGCCGGTTCTTTCTCTATGGTAAAGAGCCATCATTACGCCAACTGCAAGATAGATGCCTGATACGTGGTCAGCAACTGATGGACCAACCTTAACAGGTGCAGTATCTTTGAAACCTGTCAGGTTGAGCATTCCGCCCATTGCCTGTGCTACGATATCATAACAAGGTCTGTGTGAAATAGGTCCTGTCTGACCAAAGCCGGAACTTGAAGCATAAATGATGTTAGGGTTGATTTTTTTGATTGTTTCATAATCAACACCCAGCTTCTTAGTAACGCCGCCCTTGTAGTTTTCTACGAGAACGTCAGCATCCTTTACCAGATCGTAAAGCATCTGCTTACCCTTCTCTGACTTAAGGTTGAGTGTACAACCCTTCTTGTTTCTGTTGAATGATGCAAAGAAAGCACTCTCGCCTGACTTTTCTTCGAAAGGTCCCCATGTACGGCACTGTTCGCCGCCGAGAGGCTCAATCTTAATTACTTCTGCACCGTAGTCTGCTAAGAACATTGTGCACTGAGGTCCATTAAGCGCTGAAGTGAGGTCGATAACCTTTAAACCTTCAAATACACTTTTCATAATAATACTCCTTTTTATATAGATCTCTTAACCTTATATCATTATCTAATGGGAACTCCATCCAGCTTAATTCAGCTGAATGGAGCATATTTCTAAACTACTTTGAAGCTCTTGCTTCGTTGAGTGATTCAATCATCAGAGGAGCTACCTTGAACAGGTCTCCGCAGATACCGATGTCAGCAATCTCGAAGATTGGAGCATCAGGATCCTTGTTTACTGCGATGATCAGTTCTGAATCCTGCATTCCTGCCTTGTGCTGGATTGAACCTGAAATACCGAGTGCAACGTATACCTTAGGATGTACAGTCTTACCAGTCTGTCCAACCTGGTGGTCTGATGATAACCAGCCTGAGTCAACAGTTACACGGGAACCGCCAACTACGCCGCCGCCGAATGCTTCAGTAAGCTGTTCTGCAAGCTTGATACCGCCTTCGATATCCTTGCTGATACCTCTTCCTACTGATACGATTACGTCAGCACCAATCAGGTCTACAATCTTCTTAGTTGCCTTAACAACGTCCAGAACCTGAGTCTTAAGATCTGCTTCTGTTACGTTTACAGGGAACTTTGTGATTTCAACTGCAGCAGCCTTAGCTTCATCATATTCAGCCTTCTTCATTACGCCAGGTCTTACAGTTGACATGCAAGGACGGAATCTAGGGCAGATGATTGTAGCCATCAGGTGACCGCCGAATGCCGGTCTTGTCATCTTCAGGTTAACATCTTCCATGTTGAACTTCTCATATCTTGCTTCTGGAAGAGTTGATGCTCCTCTAAGGAAGTCAGTATATACGTTCATGTCGATGTCCAGGTGAGTACAGTCTGCAGTCAGACCTGTTGTCAGTCTTGCAGCACATCTAGGACCAAGGTCTCTACCGATGTTTGATGCACCAAGCAGAATAACTTCCGGCTTGATTTCCATTGCTGCGTCACAGATTACCTTAGTGTAAGCATCTGTAGTGTAAATTTCAAGTGAAGGATCGTCGCATACGATTACTTCGTCAGCACCGTAGCC
Source organism: Bacillota bacterium (assembly GCA_030526355.1). Taxonomy (GTDB): domain Bacteria; phylum Bacillota; class Clostridia; order Peptostreptococcales; family Anaerovoracaceae; genus Lentihominibacter. The sequence goes on from JAUNDC010000053.1 coordinate 5,001, forward strand.
GCCCAGATCCTTAGCAAGTCCTTCAATGTTATGTCCGAGAAGGATACCTACTAACTTTGAACCTCTTTCATCAGCGAGCTTTCTACCTTCTGAGATCAATTCGTATGATGTGTTCATCATTACGCCGTTTCTCTGTTCGCAAAATACCCAAATATTCTTAAAAGCTCCGATATCACTGCTATTGTAAGCCATGATTTAGTCTCCTTTCTCTTAGATAACGTGTTTTTCTAATAAAATTGACGCTAACGTATCTGTTGTCTTCTTATCTGCTCCTTCAAGCATCTGGCCGATACCCTTCTGAGGAGGTGTGAATGATACGAAGATGTTTGTAGGAGATCCCTTAAGACCAATCTTGTCCAGTTCGATGAATGGATGTTCCTTAAGAGCTTCGAAGTCGAGGATTACCAGTGGCTTCTTGTAAGCTGCGTTGATTCCTGCAAGTGACATCATTCTAGCCTTCTTGTCCTGGTCAGCAATGCATGTTACCAGGCAAGGAGTCTGCTGCTTGATCATCATGTATCCATCTTCCAGCATTCTCTTAACTGTTACATCGTTGCCTTCCTTAACGATTTCAGCTGCGTATGAAATCTGTGGCAGATTCAGCTTTTCTGCGATCTGTGGTCCAACCTGAGCAGTGTCTCCGTCGATTGCCTGTCTTCCGCAGAAGATCATGTCATCTTCGTTCAGACCTGTGAAGTCGATTGCAGCACCGATAATCTGTGATGTAGCGAATGTATCTGATCCGCCGAATTCTCTTGCTGAAATCAGGATTGCGTCATCAGCTCCCATAGCCAGCAGTTCTCTGAGCATTCCTTCTGCAGGAGGAGGTCCCATTGTTACTGCAGTAACCTGACAGTCTGTTGCGTCCTTAATCATAAGTGCCTGTTCCATTGCGATCAAGTCATCTGGGTTAATGATAGTCTGCATTGAAGCTCTGTTAAGAGTACCGTCTTCATTTACAGCAACAACGCCGGATGTATCAGGAACCTGTTTTACACAAACATAAATTCTCATTTTAAGTGCTCTCCCTTCCTATTTGCCCATTACAGCTCTTGAAATAACTACCTTGTGGATTTCTGCTGTACCTTCGTAAATCTCAGTAATCTTAGCGTCTCTGTACATTCTTTCGAGTGGATAATCCTGCATGTATCCGTATCCACCGTGAATCTGGAGTGCCAGGTTAGTTACGAAACGAGCGTTTTCTGCTGCGTTGTACTTGCACATTGCAGCTTCACACATGAATTCCTTGCCTGAATCTGCCAGCCATGCAGCATAATAAGTAAGGTTTCTTGCAGCTTCTGACTTAGTAGCCATATCTGCGATGTACCACTGAATACCCTGTAAAGCAGCAATTGGCTTGCCGAACTGTACTCTTTCCTTTGAGTACTGTACTGCCAGAGCGATAGCTTCATCAGCAACACCCTGTGCCTGTGCAGCAACACCGATTCTTGCAGCGTTGAGAGCCTTCATTGCGATTTTGAATCCGCCGTTCTTCTTGCCAAGCAGGTTAGCAGCAGGAACTCTTAAGTCTTCGAATACCAGCTCAGCAGTTTCTGAACCTCTGATACCCATCTTGCTTTCGATCTTGCCGTAAGTGAATCCAGGCATTCCCTTTTCGATGATGAATGCTGACATTCCCTTTGTTCCCAGCTTAGGTTCTGTCATAGCGAAGATTACCAGTACGCCTGCTCTTGCTCCGCCTGAGATAAAGCACTTAGTACCGTTGATTACATATTCATCAGTTGCTTCATCATATACAGCAACTGTCTTAACGCCTGCAGCATCTGATCCTGCATTTGGTTCTGTCAGAGCGAATGCACCCAGTTCACCGCCAACTGTAAGTCTTGGAAGGAACTTTTCTTTCTGCTCAGCTGTACCAAAGTCCTGAATTGCATGTGGTGCGATCAGGTGAATTGAAAGAGTTGCTGCTGAAGCCATACACTTCTTTGCAAATTCTGATACTGCGATAACCTTTTCCAGCATTCCGCCGCCTGTACCGCCGTATTCTTCCTTAACTCCGATTCCTGTGAATCCCAGCTTTGCCATCTTAGCAAAGTTTTCTACAGGAAAAGCATGAGTTTCGTCGATTTCAGCTGCCACTGGTTCCAGTTCTTCTTCTGCGAACTGAGCAGCCAGTTTTTTAAGCATAGCCTGTTCTTTTGTTAATGAAAAATCCATATCTTTCATCCTTTCCAAATAAAATTACGAAAAAGTTATTTCCCAACAATATACTTATACCTTGTATAGCAATGGTATAGTCAACAATAATTCACAAAAACATTTGTTAATTTTTTCTCA